>NZ_CP011786.1:1220040-1830060 GCF_001263395.1 Bifidobacterium actinocoloniiforme DSM 22766
GATGGATTCAGCGGGGTACAAGACCGCCGAAGCCGCCTTCGCGGCCCAGATCGTGACCAGGAGCGAGACGATCGCCGCTTCCACGAACATGGGCACGCAGGCCCACCAGGTAGGTGTGGCCATGCGGAGGCTGGGCTTCTTCAAAGCGGCGAGGACCCAGTCGAAGAAGAGCTTGAACTGGCTGGGGCCGGTCTGCTGGGCCGGAGCCATCCCAGGGACCGCGCCGGGCATCGCGCCTTGGGTGGGAACCTGCGCCGGCTGGGGTTGCGGCGCCGACTGGGGTTGCTGACCGGCGAAAGCTTGACCTGCGGGAGCGGGCTGGACCTGAATCGGAGCCGTCTGCGCAGCGATGGGCTGGGGTTGCGCCATGACAGGGACGGGGGAAGCTCCCGCGCTGGCAGGCTGTTGGAACTTTTGGGGCTGCTGCCGGTCAGCCTGGTCTTGAACGTCCCGCCCTTCAGCCGTCGGCTCGGTGGTTGGCTCCGGGGCCGCTGCGGGCTCGGGCTGAGCGTCCTTAGCGAACGATGTGCCGCACTTGCGGCAGAAATTAGCCGAATCCGGGTTCTCGGCATTGCACGCGGCGCATACCTTCATTGTCCCCTCATCTCCTCGACAGTCCCCTCCCAAGACCTTCCATCGGTCTTGGCGATTCTTCACCATTGAATCACGAGGCGGGAATATCAAACCCCACGGATTGGACCGGCCCAGCGGCCGCGCCGACGCTGACGACCAGGCATAAGAAAACTCTCACGCACCCGTCAGAGGCCACTTACCCTTGCTGCATTCCTGCCCTGGGGGGATTGGGTGACGTAACGCCACGTGAGAGCTTTCTTTATTCTAACCGATTGCGAGGATTATTGCAGCCAGCGTATGTCTCGCCGCCGGCTCAACCCGCGAACCGCTAATAGTTGTCGCCGTTCAAGACGGAGTTGTTGACGACCACGTAGTCGACGTGACGGATGTCCGTCAGCTTGCAACCGCCCGCGTAGGAGATGGAGGACTGGAGATCCTGCTCGATCTCATGCAGGGTGTCAGCGATTGAGCCCCGGTAGGGCACCAGCATCTGCTTACCTTCCACATTGCGGTAGGCGCCTTTCTGCCGCTCCGAGGCCGAGCCCCAGTACTGCTTGTAGGTCTTGCCGTCAATCGTGATTGTGCCTCCGGGCGACTCGTCGTGGCCTGCCAGCAGGGAGCCGACCATCACCATCGTAGCGCCGAAGCGGATGGATTTGGCGATGTCCCCGTTGTAGCGGATGCCACCGTCAGCGATGATGGGCTTGCGCGCGGCCTTGGCGCACAGCCGCACCGCAGCCAGCTGCCAGCCGCCGGTGCCGAACCCGGTCTTGAGCTTGGTGATGCATGCCTTGCCTGGCCCGATGCCCACCTTGGTGGCGTCCGCGCCCGCGTTCTCCAGCTCGCGCACGGCCTCGGGCGTGCCCACATTGCCAGCGATCACGAAAGCGCCAGGCAGGGCCTCCTTCAGGTGGCGGATCATACGGATCACATGGTCCGAGTGGCCGTGCGCTATATCTATGGTCACGTACTCCGGGGTCAGACCGGCGGCGGCCAGCTCGTCCACGAAGTCATGCTCGCCTTGCTTGACCCCCACCGAAATCGAGGCATACAGCCCTCGCTCATGCATGTCCCGCACAAAACCGGCGCGCGCGCCCGGCTCAAACCGGTGCATCACATAGAAGTATCCGTTGGCGGCCAACCACTGCGCCAACTCCTCGTTAATCACGGTTTCCATGTTCGCCGGCACTACAGGTATCTTGAAGGTGCACGGCCCGAACTTCACCGAGGTGTCAGCCTCGGAACGGCTTTCGATGATGCACTTGTTCGGAATGAGTTGCACATCGTCGTAATCGAAAACTACCGAAGGGATCATAGCCCTTGCCCTTTCGTACGTCGGCCAGGCTGCGGCCCAACCGTCCGTGGCTACAGCCTAGCAAAAGGGGTTACCGAAAAGCCGGCCAAGCGTTAAACCGGAGCCAGCGGCCACTACCCAGGGGACAGCCGTCGGCGCATCCAGTAAGAGAGCGTGTTGCACAACACCGCATGCCCAGAACCAGAGCGTTTCCACCGGCAAATCGGCGGCCCGCATCCCCTGCGCACGATCAACGGCTTTTACCGGAACACCGATGAATGGTTGGTATACACGCGGATGAGCTACATACCAATTGTTAGGATGCCAGCACTTATCATCGGTATCGGCGCACGACAAGATTCCAGACCCTAAGAGACTGCTCCACACTCCCCTTCCCACGCCCTGCTCCTGGTGGAACACAGATTCCGAAGCATCAGCCCTCCCCAGTCCCATCGCCTTCATCGGCTGGAGCTTAGGCGAGCCATCCCCGTCAACAACCTCGAACACACTGACTCTGGTTCGGGCGCAGCGCGCATTTTCAGCAACCACGCTCACAAGCGTCCTGAGCAAGTTCGCGAGGATCATGCCTTCGTCCAGCAGGCGCCTTTGGAGGAGGCGCGAGGGGGATTGATAGGATTAAGTTCGCCGCTTGACGGCTGCTGCATACGGTAGTCACGAGCGCCGAACCGCCGATGGCAGCGGTTATGCAGGAATGGAACGGATGCAGTTAAGGAGAATTCTGACCATGGACGCGGATTTAGTGGTAGTAGGGGCCGGGCTCTTCGGGCTGACCGTGGCCCAGCAGGCGGTGGAGCGGACCGGGGCGCAGGTGCAGATCATCGACGTGCGCGACCACATCGGGGGCAACGCCTACTCCTATATGGACGAGGAGACCGGGGCCGAGATTCATAAGTACGGCGCCCACCTCTTCCACACCTCCAACCGACGTGTGTGGGACTACGTCAACCGTTTCACCGCGTTCACCGACTACACCCACCGGGTCTACACCACCCACCGGGGCGAGGTCTTCCCGCTGCCAATCAACCTGGGCACGATCAACCAGTTCTTCCACGCCCACTACACGCCAGCCCAGGCTCAAGCGTTGGTGCAGGAGCAAGCCGGGGAACTGGCGGGCACCGATCCAGCCAACTTGAACGACCAGGGCATCTCCCTGATCGGCAGGCCCTTATACGAGGCCTTCATCAAGAACTACACGGCCAAGCAGTGGCAGACCGACCCCAGCGAGTTGCCGGCCTCCATCATCAAGCGCCTGCCGGTGCGGTTCAACTACGATAACCACTACTTCAAGGACACCTGGGAAGGCCTGCCCAAAGACGGCTACACGGCCTGGTTCGAGCGGATGATCGACGACCCCCGCATCAGCGTGAAGCTCTCCACGGACTTCTTCGACGACTCGCAGCCCTGGAACCGGGACGCCCTGGTGGGCCAGGTGCCAGTGGTCTACACAGGCCCGGTGGACCGTTACTTCGACTACCAGCTGGGCGAGCTCAAATGGCGCACGGTCGAGTTCAAGGAGCGTCGCTACAACGAGGACGACCACTTCGGCTGCCCGGTCATGAACTTCTCCGACCCGGACGTGCCCTACACCCGCGCCATCGAGTTCAAGAATTTCAACCCCGAGCGCTACGACCGGCAGTCCCACGACTCCACGGTCGTCTGGGAGGAGTACTCCCGCTTCGCCGGCAAGGGCGACGAGCCTTACTACCCGATCAACACGGCCGACGACCGTAGCCTTTACAACCAGTACAAGGAGCTGGCAGCCGCCCAGCCCCAGGTCGTCTTCGGCGGTCGCCTGGGCACCTACGCCTACTACGACATGCACCAGGTCATCAACTCCGCCCTGGTCGCCTTCGACAAGCAAATCGAGCCGCTGTTGGGCGAGTGAGCTCCGCATCGGCCCGGGCCGCCCTCCGTTACAGAGTCGGCACGGGCCAGTCTTAGCAGCAACCGTCCCACTCGGGAGAGGGGAAGAGCACCGGCTCCGCATTGGCCCACAGGCCCATGATGTCGTCGTCCGGGTTGGTCAGCGCCTGCACCTGCACCCCATCCATCGTGCAGTAAACGGTGCGGATGAGTCCATGGAAGGCTTGCTCACCCTGATAGCGCTCCGGCAGCTTCCAGGGTATCGAGTCCATAAAATCGAGCATCTTGGCGTGCCGCGCCTGGTAGTAATCGTGCGCCGGATGCCGCGGATCGTGGGCCTCGATGGCCAGCCGCATGAAGAGCATGACCAGTTCCAACCGCTGTGAGTTGACTTTGACAATGCCAGCCAGGTAGCGCGGCAGACTATACAGTTGCCGCCCCTGCCCATCCTTGCCCACCTCCAGGGTTGTGAGCTCGCTGGCCGGAAGGCTGGTCTCAAAGGAGAACGCGCCTGCGTCGTAGTATGTCTCGATGATGAGCGCCAGCAGCTCTTCGCGGTTACGCACATAGTGGTACAACCCCGGCAGAGTCAGCCCCACGGCGTCGGCTATGGTCTGCATGGAGACCCCATAGCTGCCATAATAAGCGATGAGTTTGGCGGCTTCCTGCGCTATCTGCCGCCGGCGCCGGTCGGGTGACATCCTGCGATGCCGGTTAATCGGGCCGTGGTTCGCCGCATTGTTCTCCGGGGTGTCGAGCCCCTCGTCTGACTTACTCATCACTATTGATACTAGCGCACCAGCCCAATCGTTCCGGGCTTGAAGAGTGGCGCGCCAGCCGCCCCGGCCCGACTGCACACATACAATCCGGCAACCACGCAGCTTGCTTATTTAATATTTATAATATATAAAATAAAGGTGAAGCATAGCGCTTCAGAGTCGTGCACAGCAGCACGGCGTCGTACTACAAAGGAGTTCTGATATGTCGCAAGCCAGCCCATCAGGCGGGCAGATCAAGTCTGGCCCACTTGAAAAGTCGCGTTACTGCATCGCTTTCTTCGTATTCAACCTCTTCTGGATGATGGCCCTGTCCATCGTCGCCTCGGTGCTGCTTCCCCAGCGGCTCACCGACATCGCCCCAAGCTCCAAGGTGGCCATCTCGGGTGTCTTTAACGCCACCACGGCCCTGACCTCACTGGTCTCGAACCTGATCGTCGGCAACCTCTCCGACCGTACGCGCTCCATCTTCGGCCGCCGCACCCCGTGGATCGTCTCCGGCGGCGTCCTGGCCGGAGTCTCCCTCTTCCTGATGGGCGTTTTCAGCAACATCTGGGCCATCGGCATCGTGTACTGCCTGGCTATGGTGGGTCTGAACATGATGATCTCGCCCGTGGTGGCCTCCCTGTCCGACCGCGTGCCGGACACGCAGCGCGCCACCATGTCGGCCTTCATCTCCGCCGGCAACATGGTCGGCAACTCCCTGGGCACCCTGGTCGGCGCCCACTTCATCACGATGCAGGTCCCCGGCTGGATCCTCTCCGGCATCGTCATGGGCATCTCCGGCTTGGTGACCATCATCATCTGGCCCAAGGAGCCCTCGGCCAAGGACCTGCCCCAGGTGGAAGCCTCCTGGAAGTCCCTGCTCGAATCCTTCCGCCCGCCCCGCAACGCCCCCGACTTCTGGCTGGCTTTCGCCGGGCGCAGCCTCTTGCTTTTCTCCTACTACATGGTCCTCAACTACCAGCTCTTCATCCTCCAGGACTACATGGGCCAGTCGGTCAAGGATTCCGCCGCCACCATGTCCACCATGTCGATGGTGCTGATCGTGGTCTCCATGATCGCGTCCCTGGGCGCAGGCCCCATCTCCGACAAGCTCGGCCGGCGCAAAATCCCCGTCGTGATCGCATCCCTGCTTCTGGCCATCGGCTACGCCATGCCCTGGATCCTGCACAGCCCCATGGGCATGATCCTGTTCACCGCTATCGGCGGCTTCGGCTACGGCATGTACGGCTCGGTGGACCAGGCGCTCAATGTGGACGTACTGCCCAACGCCAGGGAAGCCGGCAAGGACCTCGGCATCCTCAACATCGCCACCACCTTGGGTCAAATGGTCGGCCCGCTGGCCACCTCGCTCATCGTCTCGGTCACCAAGTCCTATGAGCTGGTCTTCCCCACCGCCATCGTGTTGGTGATCCTGGCCTGCTTCTTCATCAGCCGCATCAAGTCCGTCAAGTAAGGCAGACTTTCAACAGGAAAGGAAGTACCATGACCATCGCATTGGACCCCGGCAACACCACCAGTACGATTAGCCCCCTGCTGCACGGACAGTTCATCGAGTTCCTAGGTGAGTGCATCGACGAGGGTCTGTGGGTCGGGCCCGACAGCGCCATCCCCAACCAGAACGGTATCCGCACAGACGCCCTTGAGGCCCTGAAACGGCTGGCACCACCCCTGCTGCGCTGGCCCGGCGGCTGCTATGCCGACACCTACCACTGGCGTGATGGAGTTGGCCCCCAGGACCAGCGCCGCACCACCTACAACGAGAATTTCGGCACCTATGAGCTGGACCGCCACGGATTCGGCACCGACGAATACCTGCGCCTGTGCGAACAGGTCGGCGCCCAGCCATGGGTGAACGTGAACATGCTGTCCGGCTCCGTCAGCGAGATGCGCGACTGGATGGAATACTGCAACCGCGCCGAGCCTACCGACCTGGCGCGGTCGCGGGCCGCCAACGGACATGCCGAACCATACGGCGTGCGCTACTGGGGTCTGGGCAACGAGCCCTGGGCCGGCGGCGGCACGATGACGCCCTCCACCTACATGGACCTCTACCGGCTGTTCGCCTCCTCCATGCCCTCGTTCACCCATTCCAACGACGAACCCGGCATGATGTATCCCATCGCCTGCGGACCGGACGGCAATAAGCCGGTGGAACGGGTGGAGTGGACGCGGGAGTTCTTCCGCGAACTAGCCTCCTTCCGCCAGCCGCCCATCAGCGCCTACGATTTGCACTTCTACAACTGGAACATCGACCATGAGGAGGACTCCTCCACACAGTTCGACCAGGCCGGATGGCGGCGGGTGGTGGAAGGCTGCCTGGAGCTGGAGGACATCATCGATGAACAGTGGGGCCTCATACGCGCAGGGCTGTCCGCCATGCCGAGGCCGGAGGTCCCCCAGGACCCGCGGCTGGAGTCCGTGGATCTGGTCATCGGGGAATGGGGCAACTGGCACCGAGACGCCTTTGAGGTCCGGCCCGCCCTGCGCCAGGAGGTGACCATGCGCGACGCCGTGACCACGGCGCTGACCCTGGACATCCTCCAACGCAATTGCGACAAGATCAGCATGGCCTGCAACGCGCAGACTATCAACGTGCTCAACTCGCTGATCCTCACCGACGGCGACGCCACCATCCTGACGCCCAATTACGACGTCTTCATGATGTACCAAGGACATCGGGGCGCCCAGGCGATCGAAACACCCCGACAGGACCAGCAGACCGGAGTCTACGCATTCGCATCGGTCAAGAACCGCAAGCTGTTGGTCGACTTGACCAACGCCGACATGGACGCGGCGGTGGACCAGACACTGACCCTGCCGGTGGACGTGCGCGTGGAGGACATGCGAACTCTGGTGGGCGAAGACCCGCACCAGTTCAACAGTAAACAGAATCCGGACCTTCTGCGCGCCCGCAGGAACGCCTTTGACGCCCCGATCGGCCGCGAGGTCACTGCCCATCTGGAGCCGGCTTCGGTCAACACCCTGACCCTATCGCTGGCCTAGACGGTACGCGGGGCGCTGCACGGCGCCCCTAGGATACGGCTGAGGGCCGCCCCCCGGAACTTGGGGGGCGGCCCTCAACATGCATTAAGAACCACAGTCTCTCGTTACCGACTCAACCGAACCGGAACCGAGGAGAACCGGACTCAGGCTCAGGCGTGCCAGACGTCCTTGCCGCCGTCCTGGGCGGCCTTCACGTCGGCGTCCAGGGAGGCCTCGTCGGCCTCGACCTTGCCGGTGATGTAATCCTCGACCAGCTGGTGGGCCTCGTTGTCCTCGTGCTGCACGGCAGGGGACTTCATGAAGTAGGAGGAGGGAGCCAGGACCGGACCCGCCAGGTGGCGGTCCAAGGCAATCTTGGCGGCGCGCACCGCATCAATCACGATACCGGCGGAGTTAGGCGAATCCCAGACCTCCAGCTTGTACTCCAGGTTCAGCGGCACATCGCCGAAAGTGGTGCCTTCCAGGCGCACGAACGCGAACTTGCGGTCGTCCAGCCAGGCCACGTAGTCCGAGGGGCCGATATGGACGTTGTGGGCGTCCATCTCGTGGGGCACGATCGAAGTGACGGCGCGGGTCTTGGAGACCTTCTTGGACTCCAGGCGGGTGCGCTGCAGCATGTTCATGAAGTCCATGTTGCCGCCCACGTTCAGCTGGTAGGTGCGATCCAGGCGCACGCCGCGATCCTCGAACAGACGGGCCATGACGCGGTGGGTGATGGTAGCGCCCACCTGGCTCTTGATGTCGTCGCCGATGATCGGCAGGCCGGCATCGCGGAACTTCTGCGCCCATTCCGGGTCGGAGGCGATGAAGACCGGCAGGCAGTTGACGAACGCGCAGCCAGCGTCGATCGCGGCCTGGGCGTAAGCCTTGTCGGCCTGCTCGGAGCCGACCGGCAGGTAGGAGACCAGGACGTCCACCTTCTTGTCGCGCAGAACCTGGGCCACGTCCACCGGCTGGGCGTCGGATTCCTCGATCATCTGCTTGTAGTACTCGCCCAGGCCGTCGCCGGTGGGCCCGCGGAGCACCTCAACGCCCTGGTTGGGCACATCGCAGAACTTGTAGGTGTTGTTCTGGGAGGCGTAAATCGCCTCGGACAGGTCCTTGCCCACCTTCTTGGCATCCACGTCGAACGCGGTGACGAATTCGACGTCGCGGATGCGGTAGCCGCCAAAGTTGGCGTGCATAATGCCCGGAATCTTCGCGTCATCCTTGGCGTCCTTGTAATATTCGACTCCCTGCACCAGCGACGAAGCGCAATTGCCAACGCCAGCTATAGCTACACGGATACTCATACAAAACTCCTCTGATAATAACCAATACCAATTCCAGCATAGCCTTTGGTGGCGAGAGGCGACCGCTGTGGGGGCAAATGCTTCACAGCGGCAACGCAAGGGGTGACGGGCGCGTAAACGTACTAAAAGTATGGAACCTTACTCTTTGAGCGGACTCTTGACATAGCCAGAGATTAGCCTGGTTGGCATGATATTTGAGAACCGGTCATCGTTTTCCGCGCCCAGACCGCCCAGGAAGGCCCGTTCGGCCTCCTCCGCGGGCCGCCCAGGCGCAGGCGGCGGAAGGGCCGCGACTTTCCGCCCATCCGGGGGCCCCAAGCTGCGCGCCCCCCGCGGGACCGACCCCATCACGGAAGCGGGCAAGAGCCGCCACGGGGCCAAACGCAGGGGCGGCTCCGGGCCAGCCAAGACGCCCAAGCTGGGGCGCGACGGCAAACCCCGCAAACGTCACCTGATCCTCAAGTGGACCTTAGGCATCCTGGGATTCCTGCTCCTGGCCGGGGTGGCCGCCTTCGCCTACCTGTACCTGACCACCGAAGTGGTGCCGCCGGAGAAGCAGGCCCTGGCGCAGAAAACGACCGTCTACTATGCGGACGGCGTGACGCCGGTGGGCTCCTTCGCGGAGCAAAACCGCGAAATCATCCCCTGCTCGACCCTGCCCAAGCACATGAGCAACGCGATCGTGGCCTCGGAAAACCGCTCCTTCTACTCCGATAACGGCATCGACCTGAAGGGCATCGGCCGCGCCCTGTTCAACAACGTGACCAAGGGCACCCGCCAGGGCGGCTCCACCATCACCCAGCAGTACGCCGAGCGCTACTATCTGGGCGAAACCACCTCCTACACCGGCAAACTGCGGGAGGCCATGCTCTCGCTTAAGATCGCGCAAACCGAGGATAAAGACACGGTCTTGTGCAATTACATGAACACGATCTACCTAGGGCGCGGCGCCTACGGCATCCAAGCGGCGGCCCAGGCCTACTACGGCAAGGACGCCAAGGACATGACCTTGCCCGAATCGGCCATGCTGGCGGGCATCATCCCAGCGCCCACCACCTGGGATCCGGCGGTCAACCCCCAGCAGGCGCAGTCCCGCTACAAGCGCGTGCTAGGCATCATGCAAGAGGATGGCTATATCTCGGCCAAAGACAAGAGCGAAGCCCTGAAAGCGCCGCCCAAGACCATCGACTACTCGCCGCAGAACGTCTACCAGGGGCCCAACGGCTACCTGCTGCGCATGGTGCGCACGGAGTTGGCTGGCGGCAAAAAAGCGCCCTTCACCGCTGACGAGCTCGACACCGGCGGCTACAAGATCATCACCACAATCGACAAGAGCAAGCAGGACCTCATGTACCAGGTGGCCTCGCCTTCAGTGGAGGGCAAGCGGCTGCCGGACGGCTTGCAGGTGGGCGGCATGTCCGTCAACCCCAAGGACGGCTCCATCATCTCCCTCTACGCCGGTGACGATTACCTTAAGCACCAGCTGAATAACGTGAGCCAGGCCCGTTTCCAGGTGGGCTCCACGATGAAAGTGTTCACGCTGCTGGGGGCCATCCAATCGGGCGTGAACCTGAACACGGTCTTTAACGGCAATTCGCCGCGCACCTTCAACTCCGTGGGCAAATCCGTGGCCAACGCGGAGGGCATCAGCTACGGTTACGTGAACCTGTATTCGGCGCTGGCGAACTCGGTCAACACCGTCTTCATGGACCTGAACGAGCATGTGACCTCACAAAAGACCGCGCAGGTGGCGCACGCAGCCGGCATCGAAGGCAAGATCGACGACACCACCACCTTCGACGCGCTGGGCGTGGACGCGCTGACCGACTGGGACCTGACCCAGGGCTACCAGACCATCGCCAACGGGGGCAAGAAAATACCCTTGCACCTGGTCAGCCAAGTCAAAGACACTAAAGACCAGCAGCTCTACACAGCCTCCAACCAGGGCGAGCAGGTCTTCAACGCCGAGCAGGTGGCCCTCCTGCAGAAGGCCATGACGGGCACCGTGCAGTACGGCACCGGCACCCAGGCGCGCGCGGTGGGTAAGACCATCGCCGCCAAGACCGGCACCGCTAACGACGACACCGCGGCCTCTATGGCCGGCTTCACGCCCTCCGTGCTGACCACCTTCGGAATCTGGCAGCCCGGACCGGACGGTTCGGCACAGAAGGTCCCGAACTTCGCCGGCTACCCGCATGGTTCCGGCTACCCCACCTACCTGTTCACCCAGTACATGAAGCAGGCCACAGCCGGCATGGCCGACGAGAAATTCCCCGTCGCTAAGGACGTAGGCAAGGTGGGCGGTCCCGATGGCACTTGGGGCACAGGCCGCGCCTCATACAGCTACGGCTACCAGCGCTCCTACGGAAACACCAACGGTTATGGCAATGGCTACAAGAATTACAACTACAACTACAACTACAACAACACCCAGGGTGGCACCCAAACCACCCCGAACCAGCAAACCAACCCAGGCCAGCAATCCACCCAGCCGCAAACCCAGCCAAACTCCGGTCAGTAAGTCCAACAGCCGCGGGTTGATCAACCGCTCGTCGGGGGAAGGATGCGGCTCGTGCTTCAGCAGATGACCTATTTCGTGGCCGTCGTAGAAGAGGGCACCTTTTTGCGAGCCGCCGAGCGTTGCAACATCTCCCAATCGGCCATTTCCCAGCAGATCAAAGCCCTGGAGGGGAGGCTGGGTGTACCGCTCCTACGGAGATCCGGCCGCGGTTTCGAGCTGACCGAGGCCGGTGAATATTTCTACAACCGCAGCCGCTCCCTCTTGCGCTCGGTGGACACGCTGACCAAGCGAACCCGCGAGATTGGCGACCAGGCCCATAGCTCGCTGGCCGTCGGCTACCTCCATCTTTCGGCTCGACTGAATTCCTGCAAGCGGTAGCCGCCTTCTCCCGGCGGTTTCCCCGCATCGGGCTGGACATCAGCGGCGGCAGCCATGGACGCCTCTACCAGTTGCTGACCGGAGGCCAGGCGGACCTGGTCTTCAGCGACCAGCGACGGGACCTGTCCCGCAATTTCGTCAACTTGTACCTGACTTCCAGCCGACTCGTGGCCGTCGTGGCGAGGCAGGGCCGGCAGCGGGACTCGCGGCAATCCCCACAGCGGGCCACAGGCAGCGCGGACGTGCGCGAACTGGCCGACCTGCCCGTCATCCTGCTGGCCAGCGACGATCAACGCTCGGCCGAGGAGGATTTTCACCACAGCGCCCTGGGACTGACCAGCCGGTGCATCTTCGCAAGCTCCCGGGAGGAGGCGCAGCTGCTGATGGCGGCCAACCAGGGCTACCTGCTGATGGACGAGGGCGAAAGCGCGCAGGTGGATCCACAGGTGGGACGGGCCCTGGCTTTGACGCGGCAGGGGGAGCCCCTGGTGCGCAAGTATTACGCCTTCTGGAGCCGAGATAACTCGGGTTATTATGTGGAGGCCTTCGCCCAGCTGCTCAAATCCCAGTTTCAATAAGGCGCAGAGCGCTCCTCGCCGCGGTTGCGGCGATATCAGCAAGCCCTGGCCACCGCTGGCTCCCCTCGTCTGACGGGCGGGCGACATATAAGTAAAACTTATCAATCAGGCCCATAATCGAGATTGTTTCGACCCTCTCCAAGCCTTAGCGTAACAGCATGAACGCCGGTCAACCAGACCGGCCGCCAGCGCGAAAGGAGACGGCCCATGCCCATCACCGACTTCGCCCATGACTTTCATGAGAGGATGTTCCCGGGCTACCGGTCCGACTTTCTGCGGACCGACCCGGAGTTCATCGAGCGATTCGGCAGCTTCGCCTTCGACCAAGTGATCCACCAGAGCGACCTGCCCGACCCCACCCGGTTCATAGCCATCCTCGCCAGCCTCATCGGATGCCAGGGCATCGACGAGTTCAGAGCCATGATTCCGGCCGCGCTGAACTTCGGCCTAAGCCCGGTCCAGCTCAAGGAGGTGGTCTACCAGGCCGTGGCCTACCTGGGCATCGGCCGGGTCTTCCCCTTCCTGAAGGCCGCCAACCAGGCCCTGTCCGAGGCCGGCGTCGAGCTGCCCTTGGAGCCGCAGGCAAGCACGACCAGCGACGAGGGCAGCCGCCTCCAGGCCGGCGAACGGGCCCAGGTGGACATTTTCGGCGAGGATATGCGCGGATTCGCCCAATCCGGGCCCGAGGACAGCAGGCAGATGAACTACTGGCTGACCAGCAACTGCTTTGGCGACTACTACAGCCGATCAGGGCTGAGCCGCCAGGAGCGGGAGATGATCACCTTCTGCTTCCTGGCGGCCCAGGGCGGGGTCGAACCGCAACTGACCTCCCACGCGGTGGCCAACCTGCGCATCGGCAACGACAAGGACTTCCTTATCGCCGCCATCTACCAGCTCCTGCCCTTCATCGGCTACCCTCGCTGCCTTAACGCCCTGCGCTGCCTGCGCAAGGCGGTCGATCAACGGCAGCCCAGCCGGACCGACCACTAGGGCGCACCCACTTCGATAAGTATCCGTCTCAGCAAGGAGAGCAATATGAACAAGCAAACATGGCTCATTACCGGCGTCAACTCCGGTTTCGGGCTGGAACTGACCCGACAGCTACTGGCTGCGGGCCACAAGGCGGTCGGCACCATCCGCCGCGAATCCCCGGCCGTGGCCGAGCTCAAGGCCCAGTACCCCGACACCCTGGAGACGCCGAACCTGGATGTGACCGACGTGGAGGCCGTCCACCGAGTGGTGGGCGCCGCCTTCGAGCGCCAGGGCCGCGTCGACGTGGTGGTTAACAACGCCGGCTACGGGCTCTTTGGCGCGGCCGAGGAGCTGAGCGACCAGCAGGTGGAGCACATCATCGCCACCAACCTGCTTGGCTCCATCCAGGTCATCCGCACCGCCCTGCCGTACTTACGCAGGCAGGGCGCGGGCATCATCGTGCAGATATCCTCTTACGGCGGGCAGGTGGCCTACCCAGGCAACTCGATGTATCACGCCACTAAGTTCGGCATTGAGGGGTTCGTGGAGTCGGTGGCCCAGGAGGTCAAGCCCTTCGGCATCCGCACCATGATCGTGGAGCCCGGTGGCGCCCGGACCGAATTCCGCTACGGGAGCGCCCAGGTGGCCCAGCTGATGCCCGAGTACGACGGCCCCACGCACGCCTTCCTGAAGATGCTCGACCCGGCTAACGGCCTGGCCCCCGGCGACCCCGCCGAGATGGCCGCCCGCATCATCGAGTGCGCCGCCGACCCCGAGACCCCCCCTGCATGTCGTATTAGGCTCCGAGGCCCTGCGCAACGCCATCCAGCGGCTTGAGGACCGCCTGGGCGAATACCGCAGCGAGACCGACCTGGCCTGCTCCACCGACATCGACGAGTGAATAAATTTGGCCCGGCCAGCCGTCGGGCCATAGATACCCGCCACCGCTTGCGTAGGCCAGTACGGCCGCCGCAACCGGTGGCGGCGCGATAGCGGCCACCGACGAACGGGGGGCTATTGGAAGAGGGAGACGCCCCGGCGAGCGACGCAGAAGGCGTTGCCCAGCCAAGTGTGGCGGGAGTTGGGCCAGACCGCGCCCAGTCGGGGAGCGTTCTGGCTCATCCAGATGCTAGGCACGCGGCCGTCGGCCGAACGCGATCCGAGCAGGTTGAAACCGTTCTTTTTGACCAGCCAATCCGGGTGCTGGGTGGCGATGGCCAGGCCTTCCTCCAGGGTGAGCGGAAGGCAGTCGTCGGAGTCGATCAGCTTGCGGGCCACGTCCGGTTCACGATTGGTGTAGCGGCTGCCAGTGTGGGGCTCAACCACGATGTAGAAGGGTCCTTCGGGCGGCTCGAACCCATCCTGGGGCAGGAAGGAAGCGATGTCCCGGGGGGGCATGGTGGTGAAGCCGGCCATGCGCCCTATCGAGGTACGGGCAATCAGGGATTCGGGGGTGACCAGCTCGCGTGTGGGCACCAGCAGGATCTTGTCGCCCAAATCCACCTGCTCCAAGACGCTGATGAGAGGAGCGGCCAGGGAGCGGAATGCCGCCGCGCTCAAATCGGCGACATCCGGGTATCCCAGGGCCACGATGCGGTCCAGCTGGCGGACGGCCTCCTGCGAAGAAGTAGTCATGCCCCCAGTCTAATTCACGGCGTTACCGCGCGCCGCGCCATCAATCGTCTTGCTGGATACTGTGCGCATAGTGATAGTCATGCCTGCTAAGAACGTGTGCATCTTGGATCAGGATCTGCATCTCGTGCGGGCGGCGACCAAGCGAGCGGGGAGCCTGTCCGGCTCCGTCATGGCAGGGCTCAGGCTCTACCCGCGCTCCCAGAAGGACGGCGGAGCCCAGTCTGGAAGCGGTCGAGCTGGAGGTCAGCGACCACGGGCGCACCGTCCGCAAGCGCTTCGTCGGCCGCCGACTTTCCCGCTTCGACCAGCAGGCGGACCGCCGGCAGAGCGTCACGGAGATTTTCACCTTCCGCAAGGGCAAGTATGTGCTCCACCAACGTTCAATGTTGCTGTGGCGAACCGCCAGCGACCGGGTCGGCGACCAGTGGACCAGCCCCGCCCCCAACCAGTCGGTCTCCCGCTCCATGGCCATATTCGACACCCTGAGCGAACTGACCGCCCAACTTCCCCCGGCCCTGGCCGCCGAAGTCGCCGCCGCCGCTGAAACAGGGCCCATCGAAGACCTCGATATCTGATCAGACCACCCAAAAACCTGCGCCAGGCGGCCCGTGAGCGAAAACAGCTGACGGGACGCCTGGACGCAGGCTTATTGGAGCGCATTTGGGTCAGTGTTGACCGTAGACGTTCTGGTAGCGGTCGTTGAGCTTGTCGATGTCGGACTGGTCGATCTCGATGATTCCGCCCAACTGGCGGGCGGCCCACATGGTATGCGCCACCTCCTCCGTCATCGCAGCGGCCTTCACGGCCGACTCAGCGTCCTCACCAATCGTGAAAGGCCCATGGTTCTGCATCAGCACAGCCGGCGAGTTGGGGTAGCGTTTCAAGGTCTCGACCACGCCCTCGCCAATCGCCTCCGAACCGATCAAGCGGAAGGGGCCGACCGGCACAGGACCGCCGAACTCGTCACCCATCATAGTCAGGCCACAGGGAATGTTCTGCCCCGTCGCCGCCCAAGCGGTCGCATACGTGGAATGCGTATGGACCACCCCGTACACATCCGGCATATTACGGTAGATATACGCATGCGAAGCGGTGTCCGAACTGGGCGCTTCAGCCCCATCCACCGGGTTCCCTTCCAAATCAGTGACCACCATCGAGGCCGGCGTCAGATACTCATAACGCACGCCAGACGGCTTAATCACCATCAAATCGGCGGAATGCAGCCTCTGCGAGACGTTGCCCGCGGTCCACACCACCAGATTCCACTTCAACAACTGCTCATGCAGGGTCGCCACCTGCTCACGCACCAGCTTGACCTCAGCGCGCACCTCAGGCGAAAAATCAGCCAATGTAGCCATAACATGAACTCCTTATCATTCGATGCTTGAACCCTACAGGCTCTCCAGGTCCTTACCCTTGGTCTCCTGGGCGAACAGGTAGGTAACCGCGCCGATGACCAGGCAGACACCGAAGAAGGTGAAGGCCTTGGTGATGACCGAGATGTCGATGTGCTGGGCAACGTAGCTGCCGCCCACCAGGGCGCCCATGACGATCGGGCCGACGATCTTGGCGATGGCGCCAATGCCGTAGCCCAAACCAAGGCCGGTGGAGCGCACGTCGTTGGGGAACTGCTCGCCGCCAAAGGCGTTCAGAATGCCGAAAACGCCATCCGCGAAGGTCATGATGATCAACACGGCGATGTAGAACTGCCAACCCGAGCTATGGAAGAATGCGGCGTAGAAGCAGCCGGCCGCGCCAATGATGCCGAACGAGAACATGGTCCAGCGACGGCCGATCACGTCGGCCAACCAAGCGGAGCCGAAGCGGCCGATGCAATCCGCCACGGAGACGCCCATGAACAGGTAGGCGACCATCTGGGTGGAGAAGCCGAAGGCGTCCTTCATCAGGGTCTGGCCCCAGGACTGGATGGCGAAGGAGCCAAGGATGAAGCAGAAGGAACCGAGCGAGATGATGACCAGCGGCTTCAGGCTCTTGGAGAAGAGCAGGGAGTACGAAGCCTTCTTCTCCTCCTTGACCTCGGGCAGGGCGCCGACCTCGCTGGCCGGCATCTCCAGGGCCCAGGCCAGGGCCTCGCGGGCCTTGTCATCCTTGCCGATGGACTGGTAGAAGCGCGGGGACTCCGGCACGGTGGCCAACCAGAAGAGGAGGAGGACCGGGATGACTCCCAAGGCCACCAGCAAGCGCCAGTTGCCGCCAATCAGGGACTGCGCCACCGAACCCAGCAGGAGGCCCATGGGGATGAAGACCGAAGCCAAACCGGAGAGCACGCCCCGCTGCTTGGCGGGCACGAACTCCTGGACGTAAGGGATGGAGATGATATTCAGGCCACCCACGCCGATGCCCACGCCCACGCGCAGGATGGCCAGGAGGACCCAGGCGCCGTCCGGCAGGAAGACCGAGAGGGCGGTGAATATCACGAAGCAAATCACGCACCACTGGAAGGCGTGCTTGCGGCCGAACTTGTCGGACAGGCGACCCCAGACGATGGAGCCAATGACCGTGCCCAAACCGGAGCAGGCCAGGATGATGCCCACCGAAGTGCCGGTCAGATGCCAGGCGGAGGTGAGCAGGGAAACGACGAAGCCGATCAGGAACATGTCGAAGAACTCCGAGATGTTACCGGCGATGGCCAGGCCGATAATGGATTTCTGGTGCCCGGTCAGGGGCCGGGAGTCGATCAGCTCATAGGCTGTCTGCTGGGGTCGCGCCACGGAAGCGTTGGAATCACTCATTATTGCACTCTTTCAAGGTTGCTGGACAGGGAAACTGCGCCCTAGGGCAGTCAGCGGTTGATGTCGTCGCCCATGGGGATGTCAAGCTCCTCGGGGCGCATGCGGGTCAGGTCGCCCATGTGCGTCAGGGCGAACTCGGCGGCCTTCTGGCCCCATTTGACGCCGCACTCCACGTCGCCGGAGAGGAAGCCGTGCAGGGTGGCGGAGACGAAGGAATCGCCGGCGCCGGGACGGTCCACCACAGGTACGGTGGTCGTTGTGTACTTGTGCAGCCCGTTCTTGTCGCGCAAGTAGGGGCCGTCGAGATGGTTAGTGGAGACCACGTACTCGTTGCCGAAACGCTGGTAGAGCTGTTCCGCCACCTCCTCGCCGGTGCCTTCGATGCCGAAGACCGCCTTGGCGTCCTTGATGGAGCAGAAGAGGATCCGCGCCTTCTCGGCGATGGGCTCCAGGACCTTGCGGGCTTGGTCGCCGGACCAGAGCTTGGAGCGGAAGTTGACGTCCAGGGCGACGTCGACGCCCCTCTTCTCCGCCTCGTCGGCGGCGAAGCTGACCACGGAGGCGGTCGTGTCGGTCAGGGCCGCGGTGATGCCGGTCAGGAAGACCAAACGCGTGTCCAGGATCTTATCCCAGTCGTACTCGTCGATGCCGGTGGTGCGGAAGGGCGTGTACTCGCGGTCGTAGATGACGTTGGCCGGCATCGGAGGCTCGCCGGGCTCCATGAAGTAGAGGGCGATGCGGCTTGTGGGCTTGCGCACCATCGTGGACAGGTCCACGCCGACCGAGCGGTACTCGCTGAGCACATACTCGCCCAGATCGCCTTCGGGCAGGGAGGAGGTCCACAAGGTCTTGCGCTTGAGCTCAGACAGCAAACCGGCCACGTTGGCCTCAGAGCAAGCGGGGTTCATGCGCACGGAGCGGGCGTTCATCAAGCGTTCGCCGCGGTTGACGGTCAGTCGGATCTGGCCCTCGCCGATGGTCGACAAATCATAGGTAGGTGTTGGCATTGCTTCTCCTATTTAAAACAAGCGGATGCAGTTCGCGGGACCGCTCGTCGTAGAGCCGGTCCGGCAGGCATAGGTTGGGGGGAGCCGGTGCGGGAGGCCCATCTTTGATACCACCCGCGCCGGGACCTGCATATTCAATTCGGTATTCGATATTCGGTATTCAGTGTTCGTTTGTTGTCGGTTGCGCGCCGCCGTAGCGCTCACGCCCGCCTGGGAATCACCTCGATGCCAGCCGCCTCAAGCCAGGTCGATACCTTGCTCCGGGCGTCCGTCACGATGCGGTCCGCGTTGGGATCGTCGTCGTTCCACATCTCGATCATAATGCGACCCGACCAATGCTGCCTGGCCAACTCGGCGAACGCTGTCGGGAAATCGGCGCTGCCTTCGCCCATGGGCACCCGGCGAGGCTCGCCCGGACGCACATCCTTGACATGGATGGCCAGCATACGGCCCTGCCCGGCCTTGAGCTCGGAGACGGCATCCAACCGCTGCTCGTAGAGGTTGCCGATGTCCGGGTACATGGTCAGCCAGGAGGAACCCACCTGATCGCAAATCTCCAACCCCTTGGAGATGGAAGTGATGTCGTTGCCGTCCACGTTCTCGATGCCCAGCATCACGCCCGCCTGGGCCGCGTACTGCGCAGCCTGGGCCAGGGTATCGAGGTAGCGGTCTCGCTGACCGGCGTCCGGCTCCTCGTAGTAGGCGTAGTAGCCGGCCACTTGGATGACTGGGATGCCGGCCTCATGGGAGAGGTCGATGGCCTTGCGGAAGATGTCGGCGGCTTCCCGCCGCACCTGGGGGTCGGCCGAGCCTGGGCCGACCTTGCGATGGCAGGACAGGCACATGCCGCCGATTTGGACGCCCTGGCGGTCCGCGGCCGCGCGGAAGGCACGGGCCTGGGCTGGGGTCCAGTCCAGGCGGGCCATGCGTTCGGCGCTCTCATCCACCGACAAGTCCATGAAAGAGAAACCATCGCGGGCGGCCTGGGCCATGAAGAGGCCCCAATCGCTCGGGTCGGCCACGGCCTTCAGGGCTTTCTCATAGATGCCGAGGGTAACGGATCCGGCGCTCATTGGGCCCAGACCTGATCTATGGTATCGCTTAGCTCGGTGGCGGCGGCCAGCGGATCGTCCGCTTGGACGATGCCACGGCCGGAGATGATGACGCCCACGGGCTCACCCTTGAAGAAGGGGATGTCCTTGGCTTTGACGCCGCCGGTGATGGTGACCTTGAAGCCCATATCGTGGAGCTCGCGGATGCGCCGCTTGTCATCCTCGCCCCAGGTGAGCTTGCCAGCCGCCTCGGCGTCGCGGGAGCGATGGACGATGACCTGGGTGGCACCCAGACGCCGCCATTGCCGGGCTTGCTCGGGGTCGTACTTCTCCCCCAGCTCAATCTGGACTTCGCCGCCGAACTCGTTGGCGACCTTGACCACCTGCTCGACTGTGGTCATGCTGGCGCCGGCCACGACCGAGACCCAGCTGGCCCCAGCCTCGAAGCAAGCCCGGGAGATGACCGCTCCGGCCTCGGCGATGCGCACATCGGCCAGGATGGTCTTATCGGGGTAGAGGGCGCGAATCTCGCGAACCGCCCTGAGCCCTTCGGCGATGATCAGCACGGTGCCGCATTCGATCACGTCGATTTTGGAAATCGCCGCGTTAAGCGGACGCAGGGCGGACGGCATGTCGAAGGTGTCGAGCGCTATCTGCAGCTGGGGACGCTCAAGTTGCTCCGCCATGGGTCTCATGCCTCCTTACGCAGGGTGAAGAAGCGCTGAGCGTTGGTCATCAGCAACTTGTCGACGTATGCGGGGTCGAAGCCTTCGGCGATCATGCGGGGGCCGTCGACGGCGGGATTGTAGTCCACGCCGCTGACCGAGCCATAGACCTTCTGGTAGGAGCGCTTGCCGGAGTCAGTGCCCAGGAGGATGCGGTCTTCGAAACCGTCCTTCTTGAAGGCGGCCAGCTCCATGAAGCGGTTGGAGTCGGGCTGGTACTTGATGCGGTTGGTGCCGTCGATCTCCAGGTAGACGCCCAGGTCGAGGATCTGCTCCAGGTAGTAGACATCGGCGTTGCGCTGGATGTGGCCGATGGCGATCTGGTCGGCGGGCACGCCCATGTCGATCAGGGTCTGGGCCTGCTCAAGGCCGCAAGTGCCATAGGTGGTGTGGGTGTTGATGGGGGCGCCGGTCTCGATGGAGGCCATGGCGGCCGCTTCCATGCACTTATGCTCGAAGGGCGTGATCTCGCCATACGCGGTCCCGACCTTGATGACGCCGGCCTTGTAGGGGGAGCGCTCGACGATGGGGCCGGAGTAATCGTTCTGGTCAATGCCCTCGCGGATGTCGGCGATCACGAGCTCGGCGATCTGGTCGGGGGTGTAACGGTTGATCCAGTGCGACTGAGTCTCCAGGTAGACATGCTCGCGGTGGAAACCGGTGGCCGCGATGACCTGCAGGTGGTCCACGGAACGGGCCACCTCGGACAGCTTGCGGGGATCACGACCGCAGTTGATCGGGCACATATCGACGACCGTGCCGCCATTCTTGCTCCAATTCAGGGAGGCCTGCGCGAAGTAGCCAGCCTCGGTCTCGGCCTTCTCGACCGAATCCAACTGGTGGTCGCCATCGATGTAGACCTCGCCAGCGCCCACGCGGATCAGGTGGTCGTGGCTGTCGACGACACCGAGGGTTGAAGGATCCACGTCACCGAGGATTGTACGTGCGATTGCCATGTGAACTCCTTTGTTGTGCTTGGTCTGCCACCATGCCGCGGACCCAGGTAGGCGCTCGCGGCCTTGGTAGTTGTAAACCTAGGGGAGTTCTAGCAAAAAGTATAGCTTCGTTATGAACATATGCTCAGAAAGTGGAAATCATCATTCGATCCCATGCGAGAATAAACATTGTTTCGAGCAATATGTCAGAACAAACATGAAACAAATACGCATCAGTTGGGTCATGATATAACATGAACATATGTTCAACAATGACGCCTCGCTGACATCATCGGACGAACGCCAGCGAATCTCCGAGATCCTCGACGTTGCACGCATGTATTACCAGCGAAACATGACCCAACTGCAAATCGCCAAGACCGTGGGCTACTCCAGGCCCACAGTCTCACGCATGCTCCAGGAGGCCCTGGGCCGTGGAATCGTCCGCATCACCATCTCCGACCCCCTGGAGCGCCTGCAGAATCTGGAATCGCAGCTGGTGAGCCGGTTTGGCCTGATGTACGCGCGGGTGGCCGAGCCTCCCGCCGGTGGAGGGCCCATCGACGTAATCCCCCGCTGCGCCGCCTCCATCCTGGTCGAGCACGCCTCGTCGGACTCACTGGTCACCGTCTCCAACGGACGGGCGGTGGCCGCCACGGTGAGGGAGGTGCCCGTCCAGGATTGGAAGAAGAGCACCGTGGCCCAGATGATCGGGTCCCTCTCGCCCGCGAACCCCATGACCGATTCGCCGGAGATCTGCCGCATGCTGGCGCAACGCCTCGGCGGCTCTTACACCACCCTGCCCGTGCCGATGATCCTTTCCTCAGCGCCGATGGCCAGGGCCATGCTCAAGGAGAAGCAGATCGCCGCCACCCTGGCCCTAGGAGGACGGGCGGATGCGGCCATCGTCGGCGTGGGAGCCGTAAACAACGGACGCAGCGGGCACATCTTCACCGACTACGAAGACGCCGGCGTCGTCGAGGAAATCACCTCCCTGGGCGCGGTCGGCCACATCTGCGGGCATCACATCGACGATTACGGACGGCATATCCGCACCAGCTTATGCGACCGGACCGTGTCGATAGATTTCAACCGGCTCAAGCGCATACCGCTGGTCATCGGTGTGGCTTGGGGGCATGCCAAGGTTCGGGCCATCCGGGCCTGCATGCGCGGCGGCCTCATCTCCGCCCTGGCCACCGACCGCTCCAC
The DNA here is from genome assembly GCF_001263395.1 of Bifidobacterium actinocoloniiforme DSM 22766. NCBI lineage: Bacteria > Bacillati > Actinomycetota > Actinomycetes > Bifidobacteriales > Bifidobacteriaceae > Bifidobacterium > Bifidobacterium actinocoloniiforme. The sequence continues at coordinate 1,242,634 of NZ_CP011786.1, forward strand.
CGCCGAAGAAATCCTCGCCCTGGATAACACCGGCAAGACCGCCGACGATGAGCGATGAACCCGGCGGGAGAACAACGAGAACCCGCCGCGCGTCCTACACCTCGCTGCGGCCTGTGAGAGCACGGCCCAGGGTGATTTCGTCGGCGTATTCCAAGTCGGAACCGACCGGCAACCCGGAGGCCAAACGGGTGAGTTTGAGGTCGAGCGGCCCCAGCAGGCGGCTCAGATAGGTGGTGGTTGCCTCACCCTCGATGTTGGGGTCCAGGGCCATGATGACCTCTTTGACCTCGTCGCTCTTCAAACGCTCCAGGAGGCCAGGAATGCGCAGGTCCGAAGGCGCCACGTCGGCCATAGGGTTGATCGCGCCGCCCAGCACATGGTACAGGCCCCGGTACTCGCGGGTGCGCTCGATGCTCATCACATCCTTGGGTTCCTCCACCACGCAGATGATGGAGCGGTCGCGGCGGGGGTCCTGACAGATGGGGCACGGGCTGACCTCGCACACGTTCCCGCAAATTTCGCAGAAACGCACTTTCGCTTTGGCGGTCATGACCGCGTCAGCCAGCTCCTGGGCCTGGCTTTCATCCGCTCCCAGGATGTAGAAAGCGATGCGTTGGGCGCCCTTGGGCCCAATCCCTGGAAGGCGCGCGAAAGCGTCGATCAGGTCCTGGATCGCTCCGTCATATGCCACTGCCATTACTGCTCAAATCCTTGCTGCCGCTTGCGTTTGTTAATGTTCAGAGGGTTCTTTGGATCGTCTGCGCTCAAATCCTCCACTTTTTTAACATCGAACATCTTGGCCAGCTCTTTCGGCCCCATCAGCGATTCCTCGCCCTGCCTGGCGTCATTGAGGGAATACTCATCCTCGTCAGGAGGCACCTGCGGGTCGGACTGGGGACGATCCGGCGGCACGAAGCTCCCGTGATCGCCGTCGGGGCCCGGCGAGGCAGGGGTGTCCGCCACGGGCGCGGCGGGCGCCTCGACCGGCGCTGACTGCGGCGCGTCCTCGATAGGCGTTGGATGGTCGACGACCCTCGACGTCTCGGCCGAGGCCTCCGCTGCTTGAGCTGAGTCTTGCCTTAGGACCGGGGTCTGATCCGGGGCTTGGGTCTGGACTGAGGCAGGGTTCGATGCTAAGTGACTGGCCCAGGGATCGTCCTGGTCGCTGAGGTCGGGCAAGCCCATCTTGCGGGCCTTGCGCTCGGCCTCAGCCTCCTCTTGGTCTTGGCTCTGCGACCCGTCAGCACCGCCGTGAGGCCCTAAATCCACGGTGGGTGACGAAGGGGTGGCCCACGGGTCATCATCATCCAGCTCGTCCGGCCTGACATACGACTCGGTCGAAGCGAAACCAGCGGCAGACAAGGGCGACGACCCCTGGATGGGGCCGCCGGAAGGGCCTGCACCCTGATCTACCGGCTCGCTGCCCGACGCATTACGGCCAGCGTCCGAACCCGGACCACTGGCGTGGTGAGCGTCGGAGTCGGAGGCGTCTCCAGCGGACTCCCCTTCCTGCGCGGAACCCTGGCTTGAGTGCTGCTGGCCTCTGGCATGGGGCTGCCCGGCGGCCTCACTAGCTGTGTGGGGAGCGACGCCGACGCCCAGGTTCATCGCGGACATGTTGGTCCGGGCCAGGGCTATCCGCTTCTTCACTTCAGAGCGGCGCTCGGGGCTCATCCTGGCCACCGACTCCACCTTCTCACCGTTTGCGGCCACGCCCGACGGGGCGATCATCGTGTCGGGGCCAAACTCCTGGCGGGCCCGGACCATCACGATGTTGGGCACCTTGGTCTCACCGTCCACCGCTCGTGCGGCGACGGCCAGAGCGAAAGCGTGCTGGCTCAACGGCTGGTCGAAGGTCAATGCCAGGACCAAGCGCCCTTTCGGATTTCGACGCAGGGCCACCCGGGGCACTTTCTCCCGAACCACGTATTCCTTGACGCCATCAGGCAGGGCCGCTACTAGAGCGTCCCAGCGCTGGTCAACGCTCTGATCCGCGTGGCCGGAGGGCTGCGCCTGAACCTGGGGCGCGGGCCGCGGTGCGCCGGATTGCGTCGGCCCCTGGGCCACCGGACTTGGCCCAGGCGCTTGCTCTTGCCTGCCATCGCCCCGAGGCGCAGATGGGTTCTGCCGTTTCGCCCCGATGAAGCCAGCGCCAGCAGGAGCCCCAACCATGGAAGTGCCCGCCCGCCCATCACTAGCCGCGGTAGGCGCCAGCTCCGAGTCCGGCACCAAGAGGCGGGCCGCCAGCAGCTCCAACCTCATACGTGGCGAAATTGCCCCAGACATCGAAGCCAACGCGTCGTCGATGATGTCGGCTATCCGTGTGAGCCTGCCCATGCCGAGGGCCTTGGCCTGCCGCTCCATGTCGCCGGTTCCCTCGACGCCCGCATCCTCGCTCAGCACGCCTTCGGCCTTGGCCCCAGCCAAGGTCAGGACCAGAAGGTCGCGCACCCGTTGCAGGAGGTCCTCAACGAAGCGCTTGGGCTCGAACCCACCAATCACAACATGCTGTACAACCCCATAGAGCTTGGGACCGTCCCCCTCGATGACAGCGTCGATGGCCTCACCGATCAGACTCTCGGGCGTGTACCCCAGGAGCGTCACGGCCGCGTCGTAGGTGATTTCGCCCTGGTCGGCGCCCACCATCAGCTGGTCGAGTACAGAGAGGGTGTCGCGCACCGAACCGCCCCCGGCCCGCATGGCCAACTTGAGCACGCCAGGCTCGGCTTCGATCTTCTCATCCTCGCAAATGCTCTCCAGATACGGCTCCATGACCTCTTGGGGCACCAGGCGGAAGGGGTAGTGGTGGGTGCGGGAGCGGATGGTCGAGATGACCTTCTCCGGCTCGGTGGTGGCGAAGATGAACATCACATGCTCGGGGGGCTCCTCCACGATCTTGAGCAGGGCGTTGAATCCTTGCTGAGTGACCATGTGGGCCTCATCGAGGATGAAAATCTTGTAGCGGTCGCGCACCGGGGCGAATCCGGCCCTCTCACGCAGTTCGCGCGCGTCATCTACCCCGTTGTGGCTGGCCGCGTCGATCTCCACCACGTCGATGGAGCCTGGACCGCCGGTCGCCAGGTCCCGGCAGCTATCGCACTCGCCGCACGGATGGCTGGTGGGTCCCTTGACGCAGTTGACGCCGCGGGCGAAGATGCGGGCACTGGAGGTCTTACCGCACCCCCGGGGCCCGGAGAACAAGTAGGCGTGGGTCAGCTTTCCCGCATCCAAGGCGCGGGAAAGGGGGACGGTGACCTGCTTCTGGCCGATTACCCCGTCAAAGGTGTCCGGGCGATACCGGCGATACAGTGCTAGTGCCATAGTTCTAAGGTATCCATTTCTTGCGACACAGGCCAACGCCCCTCCCACAGGTCCGGCGGCGCCGGCCCATTGCCCCAAGGGCGCGTTCACGGGCAGTCACGCGGCCCGGCCCTGGCCTCTTTGGACACTTGCGTGGCGAAAGGCACCTGGGTGGCCACTTCCACGCGCACGAGCGCATCCTGCCCTTCCACCTGGCAGGAGGCCAAGCTGGCCTTGTTGGCCGTCGCTACTGTAGTCGCAGCGGAGCATGGCGCGCCCGAACCTTCGTCCAGGGCGGACGCGGCCGCCAGGGCCGAGGCATCGGCGGCGGTCCTCGCCCGCGACTGGCAGACCAGGATGTTGCCCAGCGTAGCCACTAAAACCAACCCCAGCGCCACGATGGCGACCAGCATGACCCCCATCGCGGTACCGGAGCCCCGGTCGGCCCGACGCAGGACGGCGGGCAGGCGGCCGGTTGGGAGGTTGGCGCTACTCATCGAGCATCGCCACCGCTGAGCCGTTGACCCGTCCGGGCAGGACGCCCAGCGGGGTGGACAGGACCGGGCAGGAGACGGATACCTTGACCTGCTGGTCGGAACGCTCCAAGGAGGTCGCCGCCGAACCTCCCGCCACCCTGCTGGCCACGCCTGAGGGATCCCCCTCGCCCCGGTGGATGACCACCTCCCGGGCAGCCGACCGGGCCGCGTCCTGGCAGCTCAGCGAGACGCAGACCGTCTGGGTGAGGCCTAGAAGGAGGGCGGCGACAGCCACGACCGCCGGCAGGACCACCGCGAACTCCGCTGTCACCGACCCGCTGTCTCCACGGCTCAACCACGCCCGGACCCGCCGCCAACCTCCCAGGAGACCAAAGCGTCCGTCGGGCGGCCGCCGCCAGCCCAGCCAGGTAGGGCGAAGCCGCTCGAAAGCTCCCGACCGCAACCGGTCCATCATCAGGCCACACTGAGCGCCCGCTTGACCAAAGCCAGCAGAAGCTCACGAGCGGTGCCGGATTTGAGGATGGCCAGAAGGAGCCCAGCGAATGCTGTGGCGGCGATCAGGACGACCGCGTACTCGGCGGTGGCGGCGCCGGACTCAGGTTCGGCAGCCAACGCATGGACGCGGGATTGGAGGGAGCAGACCAGCCGTAGGGCCTTGTCCGAGAGCCGGCGACCCAGCCTGCGCAGCGGGATGGAGATCCTGCGCAAGGGTCGGACGCAGGCCAGGTAAACCGTCATAGCGACGAAGCGGAGACCCGCCCAGACCGTTTCCCGAGCCGCTTGCTCACGATGCATGGGGACGAGGGTCATGGCTGGTTGGGTTGCGATGGCAACTGGGATGAAATGCGAGACTGACATGTGCAATACCTTTCCGTTTGCCTGCCGCGATGCGGCAGATGGTTCACTCCGATTCCTCCGGCCCGGGCGGGCCACGCGGTCCGCCGACGCCTCCCCCAGGTGCAGCGGCCCGACAGGGCCTCTCGTTGCGGGGTGCTTCCAACTGTGCCCCTCGGATGCTTTCGGTCGAAGCCGTACCATCTCATGTGGTCGAACGTGGTACTTGTGGATAAGTGCCACGAACCGGGGCGGGGCGGCCCCACAGGCGCATCAGAAAGACAAGCCTCCAGCGAAAGAAGCGATGCACGGCAGGACCCCAATCAAGATGAAGGCCGGAAGGATGCACAGGCCGGTTGGCAGGAGGATTTTGACGGTCAGCCCGGCTGAGGCCTCGTCCAAACGCCGACGCTGGGTCTGGTCCACCTGCTCTATGGTGGTTTCGATCCGCCCCAGCGGCGAGACGCCATGCCTCCAGGAGGACTCCAGGCAGTCCCGCATGAGCGCGAACCGGGGCCCATAGCGGGGGTGGGAGCAGGCCTGGGTCCAGGCGGAATACCAGTCGGTCCCCTGGTTGAGCAGACGGGCCACCTGCTTCAGAGGGGTACCCAGGCCCGGCTGGACCACCGCTCCAATCCGGTCCAAGGCGTGGGGCACTGACGCCCCCTGCCGCACGCAGACCGCCAGCATCTCCAGCAAAAGCGTCAACGGTATGTCCAGATTCCGCTCCGCAGCGTCGAGCTCGTCCAAGGCCCTAGACGGGCGGGATAGGACCAAGCCCAGGGAGGTGGAGCCGAAGGCGGCGCACAAGACGGCGGACATGGGAAGGCTCACCATCTCACTGCGCCGCCTTATCGTCCAAGTCCCTCAGCAGGGCCCGCATCCAGAGCAGACCCAGCAGGTAGCATGACCCTCCCAAAGCCAGACAGAGCGTGCCGGCCCCCGGTTTGAGCAGGAAGGACAGGGGACGGGCGCCCAGGAGGGAACCGAAGGCCAGCGTCAGCAAGGGCAAGGCGGTCAGGAGCTTAACCGTGGCCTTAGGCATGGCGAACGCAGCCGCCTTGGCCTGGGCCAGTCGGGCCATCCTGCGATAAGCCGACCCAACCGCCTCCAGGCAACGCGAGGCTTCGCAGCCTAAGGTCACGCTCAACCGGCAGGCGACGACCAGCGCATAAGCGACCGCCTCGACCTGGTCGTTCGTCTCCTGAGGAAGGCGGCGCTCATCTAACATGGCGCGAGCCCGGGCATAGCTGACCCTGCGCGTAGCGAAGGACCGCCCGGCCTGTTCCTCGAAGGCGCCCACCAGACCACCGCCGTTGCGCAGGTAAGCGGAGAGGGAGGAGATGACCGCCGCCAAGCCAATGCGAACCAGCCCTCCCTGCCCACTGGCGCCCAGGCCCATCAGCCGGGAGCAGGAGGCGCTCCGGGCGGGCTGACGCAGGGCCAGGGCCAGAACGGTCCACGCTGCGGCCCAGAAGGGCGCTAATGAGCCCATCATCGCGCTCGCCCGACTTGCATGCGAATCGGACTGGTCTGCGCGGGCGGATGGGGACGCGGACGGGCCATGCCTCGCGCAGGGCCTGACGACGGACCAGCGGGCGGTGGCGCGGACGAACGAACCATTTCCTGCGCCTCAGCCGAGTGGGCCGGCCCAGCCGCCTTCTCCAAACCAGGCAGCCCAACTCCGTTAGGCACTTTCGTCACCTGACGCAAGGTCGCCGGATTGCCCGGACACTGACCCGTCGGCCCGACCCCCTCAATCCCCCAACGCCGGGCGAAACCGGGCCATAGAGGGCTATAGAGGGCCGGCCCGCCGCCATCCCAGACGCACACTGGCCGCCCCCGCAAACGCCCACGCCCATCGAGACCCAGCAGGCCGATCTGGGCTATGCGTCGGTGACTCCCGACGCGCTCCAGATGGATGACCGCGTCGAAAGCCCCCTCAACCAGGGCAGCGAGCGCCAGCGGGTCCAACCCCGCCAACAAGCCCAGGGTGGCCAAGCGCGCGGGCACCCGCCCCACACTGTCAGCGTGGAGGGTGACCATGCCGCCGTGGTGGCCGGAGTTGAAGGCGCGCAGCAGGTCGGCCACCTCCTCCCCCCGGCATTCCCCTAAGACGATTCGGTCAGGCCGCATCCGCAGCGTGGCCTTGATCAGCTCCGGCAGCCCCACCGCGCCCGCCCCCTCCACATTCGCTTCACGCACCGCCATGGAGACGTGGTCTCCATGGCCCTGCAAAGCCCCCAATTCGCGCACCTCCTCCACAGACACGATCCGCTCGTCCGACCCGCACTGGCCCAGGAGCGCCTTGAGGAGCGTGGTCTTACCCGAGCCGGTGCCCCCGGTGATCATCAACGTGGCCCTCCCAGCCACCAGCGCCTTGAGCACGCGCACCCAGCCGGCGGGACACAGCCCACCCGCCGCCAGCCCCTCCAGGCCAGGTCGGGCCCGATCAGGCAGGCGGATGGAGATGGAAGCGCCCGAAGCCACAAGCGGCGGGATAACCGCGTGGACACGCACCCCGCCCTCCGTGGAAGCGTCGGCGATGGGGCAGGAATCGTCCAAGCGCTTGCCTAACTGGGAGCACAGTTGAACCGCGTACTCGCGCACCATAGCGGGCCCAGTGAAGCCCGGCCGCACCCGTCGCTCCTGCATGCCCGAGCCCGTGTCCGCCCAGACCCGCCCGTCGCCGGTGACCGCGATATCCGTGACCGCAGGGTCAGCGGCCAGCGCCTGCAAGTAGCCGAACGCCAGACCCCGGTCGGCGTCCGTCCCCGCCGTCCGTCTTGCCCTCATGTCCAAACCCCCTTGGGGGAGCCGAGCCCAGCCAAGGCTTCTGCCCGATCCCCTATAGCAGCCAAGGGCTTGCGGTAGGAGCGGGGGATGCGCTCGACGCCCAAGCCCTCTAATATGCCCGTCGCCAGCTTGGCTCGCGGCTTGAGGACCGCCAGCAGCGGCCGCCCCAAGAAGTCCTCGGCCTCCCCCTGACTGACCGGCGGCGCGCCCCTCACCCCTCGCGGCGCCACGCCAACCACTTCCACAGGGCCGCTGGACCCCTCCTCGACGCGCCCCAGCAGGGCCCTTGTGCGGGCCACGCCCAGCACGCTCAGCTCAGCGAGCACCAGGCGAGGCTGCCCAGCCAGGGCCTCCAACCCCTCCAGCCCTTGCCCTCCGGCGCCGTCGACCAACAGCAAGTCGGACCGGGCGCCCATCGCCGCCAGGGCCGCATCCAGATCCCAAGCCTGCGGCGGCGCACCCTTCCAAGGGTCGGAACTCAGCACGGCGATTCCCTCCCACTTAGGCAGCTCGTGGGTCAGCGCGTCCGGGTCCATCCGCCCTAGCGGCGCCTCCAGCTCGCTCAAGCGCAAGCCCGGATCGGTCTCCAGCCCCAGCAATACATCCATGCCGCCGGCGGCGAGATCCGCGTCCACAATCGCGCAGCGCCAGCCCCGCCCAGCCAGAATCTTGGCGCACAGGGCCAAGCAGGTGGACAAGCCGACGCCCCCGCAAGCCGACAAGAAGACCAGGGCCGCCGGGACGTTCCCCTCCCCCGGCGGCCTGACGTCTGAAACCTCTTGCCCGCGCCTGCCCGGGTCCATGTAGAGCATCCGGCGGTCGGGCCGCCCGTGGCGGGCGGCAGGCTGCTGCCCCGCAGGCATTCGGGCGGCCCGCCCGCTTTGTTCATGCGTATATGTCATGTTTTGATTACACGCGCTCGCCTCTGACGCCGCCAACTTACGCGAGCAATGTGGTCGAATGTGGGCACCAACCGCGACACGCCGCGAATTCCGCCATTTTCCCTCCGGCCCCATCCCCAAAAGCAACATGTGCGCACAATTCTCCGGCCCAAGCGCACAAAACCCGCAAAGCCCCCTGTTCATCCGCACGCCACCGCACACTTCCGCACCGCCGCGCACGCTCCCCCGCCCCGCTTGCCAAGCCCGAAAAGCCTGCGATAATAGGAGTTGCAAGGCAAATTGAACAGAGCGGAAGCCCACAAAAGTGTATGGTCACAAGGACCGATACGTTGAACGGGGGCATGTGAAGAATGGCACTTACCGTTGCAACGATGAAGTTGTGAAGAGTTCCGCTCAGGGATACGAGCCTTGTGAGAACGGCTCCTTCGGGGGCCGTTTCTCTTTGTGGTCCCTTGTGTTTGCAAGCCGGGAGCCCAGGGCATACAGTACAATAGTATGGTTCAGAAATTCGATGCGCCCTCCCAGGCGATTCTCAAACGTCAAATCGCCGAGCACATAGCGGAGAGCGATAAGCCCAGCCGAAGCCCAGCCGAGCCCGGCGACGACAAGCCCTTGCCCAAAGACCGCTACTTCGACCGGGAGATCTCCTGGCTCAAGTTCAACAAGCGGGTGCTGGAAATGGCCCAGGACGAATCCCTCCCCTTGCTGGAGCGAGCCAATTTCGCTGCCATCTTCGCCTCGAACTTGGACGAGTTCTTCATGGTGCGCGTCGCCGGCCTCAAGCGCCGCGTCGACACCGGCATCGCGGTGCCCGCCCCCAGTGGCATGAGCCCCCGCCAGCAGCTGCGAGCCATCTCCGAGCAGGCCCACAAGCTCCAGAACGAGCACGCGCACTACGCGATCGACACGATCCTGCCGGCCCTGGCCGCCGAACGCATCGTGCTGCTCAAGTGGGACCACCTGACCGCCCCCGAGCAGGAGCGACTCTCCCGCTTCTTCCACCGGCAGGTCTTCCCGGTCCTGACCCCGCTGGCCGTGGACCCGGCCCATCCCTTCCCCTACATCTCCGGCAACTCACTGAACCTGGCCGTGCTGGTGGAGAACCCGACCTCGGGCAAGACCCACTTCGCCCGGGTCAAAATCCCCGACAACCTCCCCCGCCTGGTGGCCGTGGACGATCTGACGGACGAGGAAGGACGCGAGGAGCGCTACGGCTTCATCACGATGGAGAACCTGATCATCGCCCACCTGGAGTCCCTCTTCCCCGGCATGAGGATCAAGGAGGCGCGTTCCTTCCGCGTGACCCGTAACGAGGACATCGACGTGGAGGAGGACGACGCTGAGAACCTGCTCAACGCCATGGAAAAGGAGCTGCTCCAGCGCCGTTTCGGTCCGCCCATCCGCCTGGAGATCTCCGACACCGCTTCCCCCTTCCTCTCCCAGCTGCTGGCCAGCAAGCTGCGCGTGACCAATGAAGAGGTCTACCGCCTGCCCACCCCCCTGGATATGACCGTCTTGTACGAGCTCCAATCCATCGACCGCCCGGACTTGAAGCTACGCCCCTTCGTCCCCACCACCAACCGCCAAATCGCCCAAGTGGAGTCCAGCCAGGCGCAAGACGTGTTCGCCTCGATCCGCGAGGGCGACATCCTCCTGCACCACCCTTACGACTCCTTCTCCACCTCGGTCCAGGCCTTCCTGGCCCAGGCCGCCGCCGACCCGCAAGTGCTGGCCATCAAGCAGACCCTCTACCGCACCTCCGGCAATTCGCCGATCATCGACGCCCTGGTGGACGCGGCCCACGCCGGCAAGCAGGTCCTGGCCCTGGTCGAGATCAAGGCCCGGTTCGACGAGGAGGCCAACATCGCCTGGGCCCGAAAGCTGGAGCGCGCCGGGGTCCACGTCGTCTACGGAATCGTGGGCCTCAAGACCCACTGCAAGCTCTCGCTGGTGGTGCGCCAGGAGACGGACGGCCTGCGCCGCTACTGCCACGTGGGCACCGGCAACTACAACCCGAAGACCGCCCGCTCCTACACGGACTTGGGCCTGCTGACCTGCGACCCGGTGGTGGGTCAGGACTTGACCCGCCTGTTCAACCAGCTCTCCGGCTACGCGCCCAAGTCCAGCTTCCACCGGCTCCTAGTGGCCCCCCGCACCGTGCGCACCGGGCTGATCGCCCGCATCCAGCGCGAGGAGCGGGCCGCGCGCGAAGGCCACGAGGCGTGGATCAAAATCAAAGTCAACTCCATTGTGGACGAGCGGACGATCGACGCCCTCTACCGGGCCAGCCAGGCCGGGGTCAAGGTGGACATCGTGGAGCGGGGCATCTGCTCCCTGAAACCCGGGGTGCCAGGCCTGAGCGAGAACATCCGCGTGCGCTCCATCCTGGGACGTTTCCTGGAGCACTCCCGCGTCTTCGCCTTCGCCAACTCCCAGGGTCCGCAAATCGGCGAGGGCCCCATATCCGGCCCGGAGGTATGGATTGGCTCGGCCGACCTGATGCACCGGAACCTGGACCGGCGAGTCGAGGCCCTGGTGCGCATCACCGCCCCCGACGAGGTGGATTCGCTGATCAAGTACCTAGACCTGCAAATGGCCGACACGACCGCGTCCTGGCATATGCAGGCGGACGGCACCTACGTGCGGCACTCGCGCGACGACCAAGGGCGGCCGCTGGTTGACTGCCAGGAGTACCTGATAGACCGTCATTCGCGCGGCGGCAGGAACCGCTAGGCGCAGGCTCAAGCGCAGCGACTACAGCGGACGCGCAAGGTTGGGAGGACCGATGAGCAAGACAGTCGAAGCAGCCGGTGCCATCCTCTACCGTTGGCGGCAGGGTGACCCCTCAAGCGGGCAGGGCGTGCAGGCCGACCCCCACGCCCTGCTCAAGCGCCTGGAGCTGTGCATGGTCCACCGGCCCAAATACGACGACTGGTCCTGGCCCAAGGGCAAGCTCGAAGCCCATGAGACCCACGCCCATGCGGCCGCCCGCGAGGTGAGCGAAGAGACCGGTCGAGTGGTCCGCCTGGGCCCCTACTTGGGCGAATCCGAATACCCGCTGTCCAACGAGGGCAAGAGCAAGGGGTCGCACGGACTCGGCCGACGCAAGCACATCGTCTACTGGATGGCCAGCCTGGCTGGTCATGCCCGAGCCGACCGCCTCCAGGCCGTAATCGGCCACGTGAGCATCCCCGACCCGGACGAGGTCGACCAGGTGGCCTGGCTGAGCCCCAAGCAGGCGCGCTCCTGGCTCACCCACTCGTCCGACAAGCAGATCCTGGACCTCTTCGTCGACCAAGTTGAACAGGGCGCTCTGACTGGCGCGACCCTGATCATTGTGCGTCACGGCAAGTCCATCTCCCGCAAGGAGTGGAGCGGGGAGGACGCCCAGCGCCCCCTGACCCCCCGTGGCGCGGCAGCCGCCTATGCGCTGAATCGGGAGCTGGCCTGCTGGGCCCCGGACGACCTGTTCTCCTCCCCCTGGACCCGCTGCTTGCAGACCGTGCGCCCCTACGCCGCCGAGACCGGTCAGCCGATAGAAGAGGTGGATTGCCTGACCGAGACCGCCTTCGCCGCCCAGCCAGACCATGCTTACGCTTGGCTCGATGCGCTGATAGAGGACGCCTTGACCGCCAGGTCCACTAAACTGGTGTGTATGCACCGGCCGGTGCTAGGCGGCGTTTTCGACCACCTGCGCGGCCTGTGCGCCTCCAAGAGCATAGCCCGGCTCCTCGCCAAGAGTTCCCCCTACATGCCCACCGGCACGGCGCTGGCGCTCCACTTCGCGCGCGGAGCGGACAGCCCACGAATCATCGACATACAGAAGGCGATACCCATTGTCTACTAACGGCTCCAGCTTCGGCTCCTCCTCCATCCTGCCCTCCCGCACCGGCTTCGTAGCCGCGCACGGCGCCTCCCGCCCCTCCCGGCCCGGCCAGCTGGACCCGGCGATCGCCGAGCAGGTCTCCGGCGGCGTGGACCCTCAGGAAGTCAATGAGATGAGCCATGTCTCCGCCGCCTCATTACTTGATAAAGTCCACCACACGACCGATCCGGAAGTAGTGGAGCGGGTGGTGACGCTAATCGACCGCGAGGGCGTGGACATCGTGGCCGAGCTCTGGTCCGACTCCGCCCCGGACACCCTGCCCGGCACCCTTTGGCGGCTCTACCTTCTGCGTTCCTGGATGCGCCGGCAGGGCGACCAGATCAGCCGCCTGTGGCGGATCGGCGAGCCCAGGGACACGGCCGCCTCCGCCATCGCCGGCGTGGACGCGGCCCCCGATGCCGCCGCCATGGCTCGCACCGCCGACTCTATCCTCTCCGGCGCTTTCACCGGCGATTTCGCCCTGGCCCTGGAGCGCGCCGCCGCCTTCTGCGAGGTCATCGCCCGCGGCCTTCAAGCCGGCATTCCCACCTTCGACCAGGCCCCACAGTCGGTCCAGCACCTCCAGGCCGCTCAGTCAGCCGGCAAGGCCGGTAAGGCCCAGTCCGCCGACCGCAAGACCGTCTCCTCCCTCATGACCACCTCCCGGGACTTCACCCGAGCCGCCGGACTCTGGCGTCAGGGCCGCTTAGAGTAACGTCGTTACTTAAGTCGACTAAACCCACCCCATCCACCCTCGCCAACCGCCCCGGCTCCACCTCATCCGGCACCTTTACCGCGCCCCAGCGCTTGCGGCGCTGAGCGTAACACCCCACACAACTGGCGGCCGCGTAGAATAGGTAGTGCGTCGGGCCGTGCTTAAGCCCCGGGCTCCATTTATTGCCGCCGCGAGCGGCGTTTGCGCCGACAGGCGCTTTCGCGGTCCGACGTTTCACCCCTTTTTCCAACGTTCGCGGTCCCTCCTGGACACCGGTTTGACGGATATGTTGCAAGCGTTATCATTAAAAGCTATTGACAGGCTCGCATCCCCATGAACCCGGAGGCATTGGATTCACAGCGCTTGCAATCGACTAGGGAGCCGAAGGCCAGCAGACGTCCACAGTCGGACGCCGAAGCCCGTCATGTACCCAAGATATTGGTGTTTACAAGGAGGTTGACCCCCGTGTCAAAATACACGTTCGATTTGGCGTTCGATAAGCACGTCCCCAAGGTGGACCTGCCGCTGTCGGACCAGCGCAAGCGCTGGTTCACCGAGTTCATGAAGCCCTTCCTCATGGTGACCTTGCTGTACAGCACCATGTACTTCGTGCGCGACGACTTCAAAGCCGCCCAGCCCCTGCTCAAACAGCAGATGGGCCTGACCACCCAGCAGCTCGGCCTCATCGGTTTCGCCTTCTCGGTGGCGTACGGCATCGGCAAGATCATCGTCGGCTACATCGTCACGAACAAGGACAACAAAAAAGTCGCCTCCATCATGCTGCTGGCCGCCTCGATCCTGGTGCTGTGCGTGGGCTTCCTACTCACCATGAACAGCGTGCCGTTCGGCTGGTTCCTGTCCCTGTGGGCGGTCAACGGCGTCATCCAGTGCGCCGCTGGCCCCGCCTGTGCCGGCACCATCCTCAACTGGACCACCTCCAAGAACTACGGCCGCTACTACGGCGCCTGGTCCGCCTCCCACAACATCGGCGGCGGCCTGGCTGGCATCTTCTCCCTCTGGTGCGCCCAGACCTTCTTCGGCGGTCACGTCTACGGCATGTTCATAGCCCCGGCGATCGTGGCATTCGTGGTGGCCTTCATCTGCTTCTTCGTAGGCAAGAACCGGCCCGAGGACCTGGGTTGGGGCACCGCCGAGCAGATCTTCGGCGAACCGCCGAAGGTCGAGGACGAGGAATCCACCAACGACTCCACCTGGGAGCTCTTCCGCAAGTACCTGCTCACCAACCCGCTCGTGTGGGTCCTGTGCTTCTCGGATGTGTTCGCCTACGTGCTGCGCGTGGGCATCGACAACTGGTCCTCCTTGCGCGTCACCGAGCAGCTGGGCTTCTCCAACCAGGTCGGCGCCCAGGCAATCTTCTACTTCGGCATGGGCTCGCTGGTCGGCTGCCTGATCTGGGGCGCCATCTCCGACGCCTTCGGTGGCCGCCCCGGCCTGGTCTCCCTGATCGACCTGGGCCTTGCCGCCATCCCTCTGGCCGTCTACCAGGCCGCCAAGACCCCATTCACGGTCATGGTCTCCCTCTTCTTCCTCGGCATGTTCGCGTTCGGCCCCCAGGTGCTGATCGCCATCTCCCAGTTCGCGGTCGTCCCCAAGAAGGCGGCTGCCCTGGCTGGCGGCATCCTGGGCGCGTTCGCCTACCTGCTCGGTGATTCCACCGGAAAGCTGGTCCTGGCCCGCATCGCCGATTCCACCGCCTCCGGCATCACCCTGTTCGGACACAACTTCCACGGCTGGAACGACACCTTCGCCCTCCTCTACCTGGCCGTCGCCTGTTCCTTCGTGTTGCAGATCTTCGTGGCCATCCACGAGGAGAAGAAGATTCGCGCCCGCAAAAAACTCGCCGCCACCGATAAGTAAGGGTCACCCAATATGACTACAGCATCCCAGCCGGTCACCATCTACCTGGCCCGGCACACACAGACCACGTCCAACATCATGGACATCATGCAGGGCTGGTCCGATTTCCCGGTCACCCAGGAGGGGCGGGGCATCATCCGCCGCCTGGGCCGGGGCATGCGCGGCATCGAGTTCTCCGCCGCCTACTGCGGCACCCTGCCCCGCCATTACGAGACCGCCCGCGGCGTGCTCGACGGCTCGGGCAACGAGGGTGTGTCCATCCAGATGGACCCGGACCTACGTGAGGACAATTTCGGCTCCTTCGAGGGTCACAGCACCTCGGGCTCCATGCAGGCGGCGATCGAGCACATGGGGTACAAGACCATGGAGGAGGGCGAGGCGGACCGCGGCAGCAAGGTCCATCTCGACATCCAGGACGCCCTGTATGAGATGGACCAGGCGGACGTGCTCAAGACCACGCTGGCCGCCCAGGACCGCGCCGAGACCTCCGCCCAGGTGCAGGAGCGCATGAACGCGGCCATGACCCGCATCGCGCGCAAGGGCGAGCAGGAGGGCTGGGGCAACGTCCTGGTCATCAGCTCCGGCCTGAGCATCCGCCAGTTCCTCTACGTGGTGGACCACGGCACGGACTTCTCCGACCCCACCAACGCCACGGTCACCAAGCTGACCTACCAGGATGGCGCCTTCACCATCCACGGCCGCGTGTGCTCCTCGGAGTACTACGACCGCGGTGGCGAGGAGTAACCCAAGCCGATCCCAGACCCCGGCGGTCCGCTACCAGGCGGACTGGCCGGGGTTTTGGCTTATTACCAGCGTCTTCACCTGGATCTCCCACAAGCCGGGCCGGGGCTGTGTCCCAAGCGCATGCCGTGCGCTAGGCTGGGAGGTATGGAACTCCACGTATTACAGCACCCGCTGATTGAGCACAAACTCACCGTTTTGCGGGACAAGAACACACCTTCCAACACCTTCCGCGAGCTGACCAGCGAGTTGGTCATGCTTGAGGCCTATGAAGCCACGCGCAACCTGGAAATCGAGGACGCGGCGATTGAAACCCCCGTGGCTCCGATGGTCGGCAAGAAGCTTGCCGCCCCCCGGCCTATGGTCGTGCCGGTCCTGCGCGCCGGACTGGGGATGCTCGATGGCATGACCCGCCTCCTGCCAACGGCGGAGGTCGGCTTCCTGGGCATGAAGCGAGACGAATCCACGCTCGACATCATCACCTACGCCAACCGCCTGCCCGAGGACCTCTCCGGCCGCCAGTGCTTCCTGCTCGACCCGATGCTGGCCACCGGCGGCACCTTGATCGCCGCGACCAACTACCTGGCCGAGCGCGGCGCCAAGGACGTCACCTCAATCAACATCCTGGCCGCCCCTGAGGGCCTTGAGCACCTGAAAGCCGAGATGGACCCGAAGATCAACCTGAAGGTCGTGGTGTGCGCGGTGGACGAAAAGCTCAACGAGCACGCCTACATCGTGCCCGGCCTAGGCGACGCCGGCGACCGCCTCTACGGCGTCATCAACTGAACTCAGTAAGACCAACCCGCCCCCGCGCGGGGCTTGAGCGGGCCCGGACTCCCAGCGGAGACCAGGCCCGTTTGTCGTTTCCCCGCCTATGCCTTGGAACCGTGCCACCCCAGGCCTTGATTGCGGCCCGAAAACGCCCTGAGCGCACAGGACCGCGCCTCAACCGACCGAGACAACCTGAGGCCGGGGCTTGCGCTTGGGCACAAGGTGGCTGAAGCGGACCACCGAGAGTAGAATCGCGCAGAAAATCAGCGCGAAGCCCACCATAGACGTGGAAGTGATTCGCTCGCCCATGAAGAGGGCCGAGAAGGCCACCGAGAAGAGCGATTCAGTGCACAGGATAATCGAAGCCGATGAAGCGGAGACATGCGCCAGGCCCACGTTCTGCATCACCTGCGCAGCGAATGTCGCGCCGAAGAGCAGGTAGACGAAGCTCAGCACCACCGGCGTCTGGAACCAGGAAGCCGAGGGGAGCGGCTCGGTGAACAGGGCGCCGACCAGGAAGCAAACCCCAGCCACAGCGAACTGCATGAAGGTCATCGACAAGGGTGAGAACACGCGGGTGAAGTGGCCCATCAGCGCCAGGTTAACCGCGTAGAAGGCCGCGCAGCCCAGGGTCATCAAATCGCCGGAGGACAGCGAAAGGGAGGCCGAACCTGGTTTCAGCGCCACGAAGCCCACGCCGACCAGGCAAATCACCGCCGCGACCAGGTTCACCAGCCGGGGCCGACGACGGAACATGGCCCAAATGGCGAATGGCGTCAGCACGCAGTAAGAGGCTGTCAGGAATGCGGAGCGGCCGGGCTCGATCATGCGCAAACCCTCGGTCTGCAAAAGCATGTTCACGTAATAGGTACCGCCAACCGCGAGCGCAGGCAGGATAATCGCGCGCGTCAGGCGGGGGGTGATCCGCTTGTGGAAGAGGAGCATCATCAGCAGACAGGCGCCAGTCATCCTCAGCCCCATCAGCCACTGGGGCGATATGGCGCGAATGGCGACTTTGGCCATCAGGTAGGAGCCGCCCCACAAGGCCGCGCAGCACATGAGCAGCACCCGCGCCAAGTTAGGCGGGAAAGACAGGAGCACGTACCGGTACAGCTTGCGAAAACCAGCTTTCAGCAGGCGGTAGCGTCCGCCCATCCCGGTCCCATCCCCTTGGAGCGCGCGCATACCGCTCTTGACAATCCGTACGCCTGATTGAAAACTCATCTACGCCCAACCTGTTCGCTGCAATCGGTTGACTCGTGGCACCCCTCGCGGAGTAGCTTCACTATAGGCAAAACCAAGTAACAACATGCCGCCTCCCTTGGTAAAGATTACGTACAGTTTCACCGTGGCCAAAGATCGATAAAATAGCTGGCCTCGAACAGGGAGAAAGGGGAGGCTAAGGCAGGTTGAAGCCGCTGCAATCTGGGGCGTTTAACGCGGACCGGCAAGGGGCAGCGGGCGCGCAGGAACGTAGGACTCGAAGATGAAACGATCGAAATTGGCGCGGGATTGGCTCTGAGCTTCCGCGGAGCGTAGCGTCCATGCTACTGACTCGCCCCCTAGGGCGCGGAAGAGGCGCAGGGGCGGGGCAGCGCCGCCGTGCCACTCGTAGGCGGCGAAATCAGGACGGCCCAGCCAGTCCAGCAACAGGTTTCCAGCCAGCGCACGGGCCAAATCAGCGGATGACCGCACTTTGCCGTGGTAGGGGACGGCCAACTGCCCACGGCAGACGGTGGGACGGTGGCGGCGGTACCATGCCAGCGCCAACGGGTTGAAGGATTCAATCAGGTACGGACCCGGGTAAGCGGACAGGAGGGCATCCGTCCGCTCCATCAGCTCCCAGTCCAGCGCGCTGCCCATCTTGTACTCCACCAAAATCGGCACACGGCCATCCACGAGGGCCAGCACGTCGGACAGCAAGGGCACATGAATGGGTTCAGACCGTCCCGCATGCCTGGCGTGGTAGCGGTGCCCCGTCGCGCGCATGGGGGACGACCCGACGGAAGCGTTGGAAGCAACGGGAGCAGGCCCCAACGTCACCTCCCGAAGCTGCGCATATGTCAGATCAGCGACCTTCCGCTGGTCGCCGGCCACCCTGCGCAAATCGTCGTCGTGGACCACCACCACCTGCTTGTCCTTGGTCAGGCGCACATCCAGCTCTATCCCGTAGCCGGCCTGGCAGGCAGCCGCGAAGGCGGGCAGCGAGTTCTCCGGCGCTAGGGGCGCTTGCGCCGCCGGGCCACCGCCGGCTTCAGGGTCAACGCCCAGGCCAGCTGCTGTCCCATCAGCGCTCCGGGCATGAGCCGCGTCAGGGTTCAATCCAACCAGGGCCAATTCCTGAGTGACCGCCTCGGACTGCGAGGTCCTCCGCGCCCCCGCCCCGCGCGGACTGCGGTCAGCGAGCCCCCTGGGCACCGCCTTATGCCCGCTGACGCGCCTCGCCCCATCCCCACCAACAATCCTGCGGGCCAGAGCCACGTACTCACGCTCACCAGCGTCGTCCTTGGACGGGTCAGCCTCCAACCCGGACCCAGCATCGTGCAGCCCCCGGTGGGCGTAGCAAGCTTGAGGCAGCCCAAGGGCCCCTTGCAGCCGGCGCGCGGCCTCGGGCCGGGGGGCCAAAGCCCACACCCCGACCGCGCCCACAGCCAAGCCGACCCCTGCTAATGCTTTCCCCGCCGAGACGATCCGTGCAACACTCCCCATTGCGCACCTCCGTTCCCATCCTAGCGAACGGCGACGGCAGCCCAGCCGGCAACCTGGCAGGCCGCTTGGCCCGGTCCGGAATTCAGCTGGATTTGTGGCGGGTCTGGCGGCGCTTGGAGGCGCGGTTCTTAATCAAAATGTCGAATACGATCCAGACGGAGAGGATGAAGGCCACCACGTAGCCCAGGAGCCCCACCAGCGGGATGCCGAAGACGAACGGTTTGATTCGAGCGAAATAGACGATGGACGAACCCACGTACAGCCCCACCACAATCAGCGCCATAGCCAGGCGGTTGACCATATCGGACAGCTGCCGCAGGGGCTCTTCAGAGCCGACGATCTGCATATTGAGCCGCATCTGGCCTCGCGTGAGCATCCGGGAGGCGGTGCGCGACTCAGACAGCGCCCCCAGCAGCCCATGCAGGGCCGCGTTCGACTCCAACCCCAACTGCTTACCGCCCTGTTTCAGACGGTCCTCCACGCTCACCGAGGAGGTGAGGTGCTGGGCGATGATCTCCACCATGTTCGCATTGGGCAGGAACTCATCCAAGAGACCTTCGAGCGTGACCAGGCAACGCGCCACGATCGTCACCGAACTGGGGACCTTGATGTTGTGCCGCTGAGCCAACTGCATGAGCGAGTTGATGTATTCGGCTATGTCCAGGTCGGCCAGATCCACCTTGCCGAACTCCTCCACGATCGCGTCCAGGTCGCTCAGCAGGGTGGAGTAGTCGTCGGGCCTGGTCTCGGCGGTGCCGGTAAAGCGCAGGAGTCCTTCGGCCAGCGCGGGCGAATCCTCCTTGCCCACCGCGAAAATCATGTCTTTCAGGACCGAACGGGTCTTGACGTCCAGGCGGCCGACCATGCCCAGGTCGATCAGCACGATCTTGCCCTCGCGGATGATGATGTTGCCCGGGTGCGGGTCGGCGTGGAAGAAGCCAGCGTCCAGGATTTGCGTGGCGTAGTTGTCGACCAGCTTGGTGCCGATTTCGCCCAAGTCGTACCCGGCGGCCACCAGCTGGGCTGGGTGGGCCACGGAGATGCCGTCCACATACTCCATCACCACCACGTGCTCGGTGCAGTAGCGCGGGTAGGGCTTAGGGCAGTCGATATAGGCGTATGGCTTGCAGAATTCGCGGAACTGGACCAGATTGCGCGCTTCGTCGACGAAGTTCGTTTCGGTTTGGAAGGTCTGCCACAGCTCCTCGACCATGCCCTTGATGTCCACCACCTGGGACCGCCTGGGAGCCAGCCGCCCCGCCCACTTCACGAAGGAGCGCATGATGTCGATGTCTTGCACCATCGTCTCGCGCACGCCGGGCCGCTGCACCTTGACCGCCACATCCTCGCCGGTCACCAGCCGCGCCCGATGCACCTGGGCCAGGGAGGCCGAACCCAGCGGCGTGGCGTCGATCGAGGCGAAAATGCGGTCGAGCGGCTCGTCGTATTCCTGCGCCAGCGTATCCATCACGGTGGCGTAGGGGATGGGGTCGGCATCGGCGCGCAACTTGGAGAGCTCCCGGCAGAAAGCCTCGGGCAGGATTTCGGAGCGCATGGAGAGGATTTGCCCCATTTTGACGAATGTGGGCCCCAGCGCCTCGAACATGAGCCTCATGGTCACCGGCGTCAGCCCGTGAATCACGTCGAAGCGGGCGGCGATGCGCCCAATCTGCCGCAAGCGCTTGAGCCGGGAACGGTGGTTGGGCTTGATGCCGTCCACCCCTTCTTCCCCCCTGCCAGCGTTCAGACCGAAGAGCCCGATTGTGGGCACCGACTGGCCTCGGTCCAGCCCCTGGCCGGACCTTTTAGGGCCGGGGAAGCCTGCGTCCTCGCCGCTTTGAGACATGGCTTGACCCCTTCCTACGCGTAGCCGCCGCCTACGTTCACTACCTACTACCTGCCACTGGTTCGCGGCCTGGGCTCGCCTGGCGGGTTCCGTCTGGCTCCCGGCCGTTTCAAGCAGCGCTCATTCGCGCGGCCCGCCCTTCCTGGCCGCGCGAACCGCCGCGCCCCAGCCGACGCTCTTGTCAGTACTCGGTTATCAGCACCCGGTCTTGATGTTGTAGACCGCGCCGGGCGTCGGCGTGGGCATCGAACCCCCGGACTGAGTCTCCGCCTGGGCCTTGGCGTCAGCCGCGGCCCGCTCGTCCTTGGCTTCCTGGCGGTTGGCCGCTGCCTTGCGCTTGAGCTCGGTGTTGAGTTCCTTGCCCTGGTTCACGGTCAGCTCGCCTTTTTCGACCAGCTGGTCCACGATTTCCTGGCTCTTTTCCACGCCGGTCGCCAGCGCGCCGATGCCCGCCAGCATCACCTTGCGCAGCCCATCCCCTAAATTCAATTCGCTCATCACAGACCTCCTCGATTACCGCCGCGCGCCTTAGACCCGCAGCCCGTTCCTCCAGTCTAGCCGCTCCCAACCCCCTCACCCGTTTCAGCCCTCCCCATCCTCACCACCAGCCCATACCCTTGATTTCGTGAAAATTTGCCGGATTCAAACCCCTGATTTCGTGAACGTATGGGCTGCATGGAGTGGAATCCAGCGGGAAACGGATTCCACCCGCCCGTCGGTGAAAATGAATAGGGACTCGACAAAAGCGGACAAAGACCCGGGCCAGGTCCAAGGCACGAGGGTATGTAACAGGTCCGCCGCAAGGGGACATTACCGTTTTGAACCACGGCCCGCCGGTCGAGGACGAGCAGATTCAACCGTCGCGGCACCTGCGGATGGTCGGCCCAATCGCCAGATCCAACAACGGCTTTCCCGCCACCCGCGCGTTGGCGGCGGCGCGCTCGACCCCCCCGGACGACCCTGTACGATTACCGGTTTGACGCAGACCGAACGGGTGAGGCCTTAGGCCCCGAGGTCGGCAGACCAGCCGCATGGGCGGGCTCTCCCCCGCTTTACGCAAGCCCTGGACGCGCCCCTACTCTCCTGCCTGCCCTGAACCGACCACCAGTCGAACGCAGGCAAATGGCCGCTTGAAGCACGCGGGCAATGCGCGCGTAAGAGCCTCATGAATGACAGATTCACATGGTTCTATCGGTAATGAACGGACATGTTCGCTGGCATGGAGACGCGGCGTTCAAGGGCTCTCGCGCCGCCGCGCGCCGGCGAGCACAAGCAAATCTTCCAACAGCCGCCCGGAGCCAGCTCATCGACCCGCGCGCTCAGCGCGGACGGGCGGAGGCCGCCTGGCGAGCCTGGGCGGCGGCCTCGTCCAGGCGGGCGAGCTCGGCGGAACCGGGGGCGGCGGCAGGGTCGAAGGAACCTTGACCGTAACGGGCCTCCACGGCGGTGCGGATAAGGAAATCGGAGATGGCGGGGTTTTTGGGCAGGAGGGAGCCGTGCAGGTAGGTGCCGATGACGTTGTGCACGCGAGCGCCCTCGGTGCGGTCCTCGCCGTTGTTGCCGCAACCATCCGCGTCCACCCGCCCCAGGGGCTCGACGCCTGGGTCGAGGAAGGTCTGCCCGGAGTGGTTTTCGTAGCCGATCGCGTCGCCGAATGAGTCCGTATGCTCCACCAGGTTGCCGATCATGCGCACCGGGCGGCCCAGGCTGTAGGCGCCGATGATGCCGATGCCGTCCAGCCGCTCGCCGTCGATGGTCTCGAAATAATGCCCGAAGAGCTGGTAGAGCCCGCAGACCATCAGCATGGGCACGCCCGCTTCCGCCGCCGCCCTCAGTGTGTCAGCCCGCTCGAACAGGTCGTCGATAATCCGCCCCTGACCGTGGTCCTGGCCGCCTCCGCCCAGGATCATGTCCACCTGGTCGGGCCAGGCGTCGCCCTGGTTGATACGGTGGATGCGCGGCTGGTAGCCGTAGAGCGCCAATCGCCGGCTGACCGTGAGCACATTGCCTGAGTCGCCGTAAATGTTCATATCCTGCGGGTACAAGGAGACCAGGTCGATGGCGCGCTCAGGCGCTTCCTGACCAGCCTGCGCCGCTTCGGACCTGTCAGCAGCCTCGTTCACCATCTCGACGCCCTTCCTATTCGCAGCCGCCCCGCTGGCTTCCCGCCCGCTGGTCCGGTCTTCCTCCGTAGTCGTTTCCGTCATTCGTCACCCTCACCAACCGCCGGCCGCCGGCTCGTGTTCCCGGCGGTTCCAACCTGAGCTTGCCGCCTTATGCCCCCACGCCAGCGTCCGCCACCTGCGTCATCCTGCCCAGCTCGGCCCGCAGGCGCAGCATGGCCGTGTAGGTGCAGTAGACGCGCTTGGGGGTGCCCGCGTGGGCGCCCGCGAACCGATGCAGGGCCTCCTCCAAGTCAGGCTCGACCGCGCCCACCCGCACCTGGTCATAATCCAGGCGCAGGGCCATGTCCCAGGCGCGCGTGCCGGACACCATGGCCACGCCGCCGGGGCGCAGGGAGGCGAAGTCCACATCCCACAGCCAGCTCATGTCCCTCCCGTCCGCGTATTCGTCGCGGATGGCGATCATCGTGTCGCTTCCAGCGGGATTGAAGGAGGACAAGGCCAAGCGGAATCCCATTGGGTTCTTGACCAGCACCAGCTCGATCGGAGCGCCCTGGTACTCAATCACCTCGCCCCGCCCAAAAGCCGGGGTCACCTGCGCCAAAGCCCGCATGAGCCGCTGGTCCGAAGGCATGGGTTGGCCACCCGTCGCCTGCCGGTCGGACAGCACCGCCCGCACCAGGGCCAGCGCGGCCGCCGCATTGTAGAGATTGTAGACGCCCTCCAGTTTGACCTGGGTGGACAGCGCCTGACCGTCCACCTGGAAGGACGCCGTATGGTCACCCACCGCCGTGAGCACGACATCGGCCGCCAGAGCGTGCTCGGGCCGGGCGGCCAGACGCGCCGCCAGAGCTTGCGTCGAATCCGTACCCGCCCCGGAGCCCGCCAGATCCGCATCGTGCATTTCGTCGTCCGAGGGGAAGTAGGAAAGGAGGGAATCAGCCAAGCCAAAGTAGCGCACTGAGGCGGTGGCGGCGGTCAAACCAGCAAGCCCAGCCACTCGTGGATCCTCCCGGTTGAGCACCACGGTGCCGCTCGTGGCCTTGGCGACGGAGCCGAGCAGGCGGGCGGTGTTGTCTATCTCGCCGAAGCGGTCCAGCTGGTCGCGCATCACGTTGAGCAGCAGCGCGTAACGCGGTCGAACCTGTTGCACGAAATGCACCGCGTAGGCCTCGTCAAGCTCGAGCACCGCTATATCGGCGTCCAGCCCCCCACCGCCCGCGCCGGATCCCAGCTCGGTGACCAGGGCCGAAACCACGCCCCGGGTGAAATTGGAGCCGGTAGGATTCGTAAAGACCTTGAGCCCCAGCTCCTCCAGCATGGAGGCCACCATACGGGTGGTGGTCGTCTTGCCGTTGGTGCCTGAGACCAGCACCACGCCCATCGGCAGCTGGGCCAGGGTGCGGGCCAAGAACGTGGGGTCCAGGCGTTCCACCACCTTACCCGGCAGGGCCGAGCCGCCGTGGTGGGTCAGCCGGGACAGGGCGCGCGCCGCCTTGCCCGCTGGTAAGGCCAGGAAGCCATACCAGGGCCGCCGCCGGGGCTTTGGGGCCGCCGCCTGCTTGGGGTGCCCGCCTCGCGTCGTTTCGCCGGATGCCATGCTCACACGCCTCCCTGCTGGTCTTGCGGCATGTCCTTGAACTTGGATTTCTCGCCAATGAAAGCCAGGGTGAAGGTGTCCGTGGGGCCGTTGCGGTGCTTGGCCAGGATGATGTCCGCCTCGCCGGGCCGGTCTTCCTTGTCATAGAAGTCCGGGCGGTTGACCAGAAAGACCACGTCGGCGTCCTGCTCGATCGAGCCGGACTCTCGCAGGTCGGAGAGCATGGGGCGCTTATCGTTACGCGCCTCGGGCCCACGGTTCAGCTGGCTCAACGCCACGACCGGCACCTCCAACTCCTTGGCCAGGAGCTTCAGGGCGCGGGAGAACTCGGAGACCTCCTGCTGGCGAGATTCGACCTGCCGGCCCGAGGTCATGAGCTGCAGGTAGTCGATGACCACCAGGCGTAGTTCGTTGGTCTGCTTGAGCCGACGGCACTTGGCGCGGATCTCCATCAGGCTCAAGTTGGGCGAATCATCGATGAAGAGCGGGGCGTCCTGGAGCTGACCCCAGAAGTTGTTCAGCACCTTCCACCGCTCCGGGGTGATGTCGTCGGCCCGGCGCAGCGCCACCAGCGGTATGTCGGTCTCGGCGGAGATGATGCGCTGGGCCAGCTCGGTCTTGCTCATCTCCAGGGAGAAGATCACGGTGGTCATCTTGTTGTGGAGCGCGGCGGCGCGGGCGAAATCCACGCCCAGGGTGGACTTTCCCATAGCCGGGCGGCCCGCCACCACGACCATCTGCCCCGGCTGCAGGCCCTGGGTCACGTCGTCAATGGACTTGAACCCTGTAGGCACGCCCTTCTGCAGGTCCCCGGACTGCATCTTGTCCAACTGCTCCAGGGTGGATTGGACCACCGGCCCAATCGCCTCATAATCTTGGCGGACCTTGCCCACACTCATCTCGTAGACCTCGGCCTGGGCCAGATTCACGATCTCCTCGGCCTGGGAGCCCTCGGCGGAGTAGCCCATCTGGGCGATCTTGGTGCCAGCGGCGATCACATTGCGCAGGACGGCCCGCTGGTGGACGATGTCCGCGTAATAGGTGGCGTTGGCGGCCGTGGGCACCGAGGCCACCAGGGAGTGCAGGTAGTCCGTGCCGCCCACTTTCTCCAGGTCGCCGTGTTTGAGCAGCTGGTTGGCGACCAGGACCGCGTCCACCGGCTGGGAGGCCGCGAAGAGGGTGATGATGGCGTCGTAGATGGTCTGGTGCTTGGGCTGATAGAAGTCGGTCACGTCGATCATCTGCGAGACCTCGCCGATCGCGTCCTTGCTCATCAACATGCCGCCCAGCACGGCCATCTCCGCATCGTCGTCATGCGGGGGCACGCGGTCGAAGAGCATGTCCCGCGAGCCCTGGCCGCCGCGACCGTCCTCCCGCTCTGGGTGCGAGAAGTCCCTGTAATCATCTGAAGCCATACGCCCGATTCTAAAGGCTGGTCGGTATCTGCAGCCCAGCCTCCGACCGTTTCCGCCCAAGGCGTTTACAGGGCCGCTTCCGGGTCGCGCGGGCACTTTCTTCACATCTTCACGTTTGACGGTCACCCATTCACGATGGAACGAGGTCGCCCCCGTATGTGGACGAGGAAAAAAGTTATCCACAATATAGGCGTGTCTGCGGGGAGAACCGACTGACTTATCCACACGGTGGGTACAACTATGTGCAAAACCTGGGGACAGACATAGGCGCAACTTGGACGGGTTGCGTCAGCGGGCGCTCTATGGTATCGAGCGTCCTCCCTTCACAAGTGTGCACAAAGACGACGCCAGACTCCGCTTTTCGACGACCATCACCAGCGGCGATGCCTCCCCTATATAGAATCAACTGAGCGGCGCGCGGCGCCGAGGGCACGACAGGGGCGCGGCTGCGCCCGGACAGAGGAGAGCGGGATGCAGGAGCAGGCGGGCGAGGGACAGAATCAGGCAGCGAGCGCGGGCACAGCCGGACCGGGCGCCGTCACCGAGGCCGGTACCGGGACCGGAGCGGACAAGCGCTCGGTCTACCGGCAAATCGCCGCCCTGGCCGTGCCCACCTTCGGCCAGCTAATCGCCGAACCAGCATTCGTGATGATCGACACCGCGATTGTCGGCCACATATCCGACGCCGCCCTGGCCGGCTTGTCAATCGGCTCCACCGTCGTGCTGACCACTGTGGGCCTGTGCGTCTTCCTGGCCTACGGCACGACCTCCCAGGTGGCCCGGCTCATGGGCGCTGGCAAGCGCAAGGAGGGCATGGAGGTCGGCGTCGATGGCATGTGGCTGGCTTTCGCGATCGGCATCCTGGTCTGCGCGGCCCTGGTAGCCGCGAGCGAACCTTTGTGCTGGCTGATGGGGGCGCGCGGGCCCGTGCTAGCCGCGGCCCGGGTCTATCTGAACGCGACGATCTTCGGCCTGCCCGCCATGCTCCTGGTCTACGCGGCGAACGGCATCTTCCGCGGTCTGCAAAAGGTCAGAATCACGCTATTCGCGGCGGTCTCCGGCGCCGTGCTCAACACCGTCCTGGAAGTCCTGCTCGTCTTCGGCCTGCGCTGGGGAATCGCCGGATCGGGCGCCGCCACGCTCATCGCCGAATGGTACATGGGACTGTTCTTAACCATACCGGCGCTGGTCTGGGCCAAGCGGGAGGGCGCCTCCTGGAAGCCCCGCCTGGCCGGCATCCTCAGCTCGGCGGGCGACGGCCTGCCGCTCTTCCTGCGCACACTGGCCCTGCGCGTGTGCTTGGCCGGCACGGTAGTGGCGGCGGCGCACCTGGGCGAACAGGTGCTGGCAGCATACCAGGGAGTGAATTCGGCTTGGAATTTCGGACTGAACATGCTGGACGCGGTGGGCATCGCCGGGCAGTCGCTGGTGGCCACTGAGCTGGGCGCCCGCCACAAGCCCCGGGCCCGCATGATGACCGGCCTGTCCGCCAAGGCCGGCATGGTGATGGGCGTGCTGGTCGGCCTGGTCATGATCGCGCTAGGTCTGTTCGCCGCTCCACTGTTCAGCCCCACGCCCGCCGTGCGCTCCCTGATTACCGTGGGCATGGCGGTGGAGGGGGTCTTCATGCCGATCGCCGGCTGGATGTGGGCCCTGGATGGCATCCTGATCGGTGCGGGCGACTACCGCTACCTGGCGGCCACCTGCTCGTCCACCGCCCTCATCTATGTGGCGGCGCTGACCCCGCTGACCCTGTGGGCCCAAACCTGGGCCAGCCAGACCTGGCGAATCGTCATGCTCTGGTCCGCCATCAACTTCCTCTTCATCGGCGCCCGCGCCATCTTCAACGGCTTGCGCGCCCGGGGCGACGCCTGGATGGACCGAGCCTTGGCTTCCGTCTGACCCTGCCTGGCCTGGGGTTTGTGGACCGCTCCGGGCGTCAAAAAAGCCCTGCGCCCCTTCTCGCTGTTGCGCAAGGGACGCAGGGCTGGGCGGCAACGCTTATTCGCCGCCCAAAATCCCATCCACGAAGGATTCGGGGTCGAAGGATGACAGGTCATCCGGCCCCTCGCCCAGTCCCACCAGCTTGACCGGCACGCCAAGCTCCCGCTGGACGGACACGACGATGCCGCCCCTTGCCGAGCCATCGAGCTTGGTGAGCACAATGCCGGTGACGCCGATAGCTTCCGCGAAGACCTTGGCCTGCACCATGCCGTTCTGCCCGGTCGTCGCGTCCAGGACCAGGAGCACCTCGTCCACCGACAGGTTCTTCTCCACCACCCGCCGGATCTTGCCCAGCTCATCCATCAGGTTGGCCTTGTTCTGCAAGCGCCCGGCGGTGTCGACAATCAGCAGGTCGGCGCCGGACTCCTTAGCTTGCTGAGCGGCCTCGAAAGCCACAGAAGCCGGGTCCGCACCCTCCCGCTCGGCGCGCACGACCTGTACGCCCACCTTCGACGCCCAGGTCTGTAGCTGGGCGGCGGCCGCCGCACGGAAGGTGTCCGCCGCTCCCATGACCACGGACTTGCCCTCGGCCACGAACAGGCGGGCCAGTTTGCCAGCGGTCGTGGTCTTACCGGTGCCGTTGACCCCTACCATGATGATGACCGACGGTTTGGCCGCACCCGGCCGGGAAGCCGCCAGGGAGCGGTCTTGGCCGGTGTCGACCAGGGCCAAGAGCTTCTCCCGCAACATGGCGCGGACCGCTTGAGGGTCTTTTTCACCCCGCACGCGCGCGTCAGCCCTGAGCTCGTCCACCAGCTGCTCGGAAGCCTCGGCGCCCACGTCCGCCCGCAGAAGGGTGTCCTCGACATCCTCCCAGTCGGACTCGCTCAGGTGGTCCTTGGTCAGGATCGAGAAGAGGGCCTTGCCGAAGGGGTTCGGGGACTTGGCTAGCTTCGCCTTGAGCCGGGTCATGCTAGATGACGAGGACTCCGGCTTCTCCGCGGCCTTGGATGCCACCGACCCGGCTTGCACGGGCTCCGCCTGCCGTTCATCGGACCCGGAAGAGCCAAGCTGCGCGGCTTGCCCTCCTTCTTCCGCCTCCCTCTGGGCCGGTTGGGACTTTGCCTGCGCCTGGGATTGCCCGGAAGGACGCGAATCGTTGCCGCGCCTGCGCATACCGATGAAGATGCCCGCTGCTATCAGGACGACAACGACGCAGATCAGGGCGATGATGGCGTAAGTGTTCATACCTTCAAGAGTAAAGTCGCTAACGGACACCCCCGCGCAGCGCTCTACGGCCGCAAGGGCCAGAAGACGAGCGGGTCACTCCCCCTGGCGGGACAGCGTATCCAACGTCGCGGCCTTGGGTTCAGTCGCCTGACCGCCAACCGTTTCCTTGCCGGGCGCTTCGGATGACCGAGCCACTTCATCCTCGTCGCTCCCGTCCTGTCCGCCCTGTCCGTCAGCTGCTTGCGCGCCCGAGCCCGGAATCAGGAGGGAACGCATCTGAACGACGGAGGAGTCGTTGACATAGACCGGGTGCTCCATCGTGTCCTCATCGTCGATGTAGGGTTGGGCTCGCCGGAGCGGCTGCCGGGGCTCTTGAGGGGTGAAGGACGGGGCCGTCCCGGCGATTCGCGGCAGGAGCTTCGGGGTGGCCTCCTTCGATTGCCCAGCGCGATCCCGCCGGGCAGCCCGCCGTCGGGTCCGTTCATTCACCGCCTCGGAGAAGGCGCGGTCGTGGGACTCACCCCTGGCCAAGCGCAGGACGAAGACCACCAGCGCCACAACCACGGCTATCCACACAAGCAGAATGACCCAGACCATATATCTATTGTCGCAGGGAGCGCCCATTCGCGTAAGCCCCACCCGCAAACATCCCAAGCTCATTCACAAGCGCGGGCAGGCAGGGCCCCTCAGTGCCCAAGCTGCACATAGTAGCGCTCATACGCCGCCCCATCCGAGTCCACCCGGGTGTCCTCCAAGACCCCTCCGCAGGACAGGATGGTCCTCCGGCTGGCTTCGTTCGAACCGTCGCAGGTGAGCAAGACCCGGCTCATCCCCTGCTGGCGGGCCTGGCTCAAGCACCGCCGCAACAGGAGTCCGGCATAACCGCGCCGACGGAAATCAGGATGCACCGAGTAGCCTATGTGCCCACCACGGTCGAGCAGGGCATCGTTCAGCGCCAACCGCAGTTGGGCCATGCCCACCACTTGGTCGCCTGGACCGAGCGCGCAGAACTCAACGGAGGGCACCCAACCTTCAGGCAGGCCCTCGCCCGCAGCCTCGGCGAGCGCCTGACCCGCCCAACCCCGTTCGGCCTCATCGGCGTTGGCGAAGCCCTCCAGGCAGCCCAGGCCCGCAGTGTGGCCACCATCCGCCGCCTTACAGGCGCGCATGTGCTCCCAAGCCGAGCGCGCATAACGCCGTGAGTCAGCCCCGACCTGCTCGATCCTGACCTCGCCCATCGCGCCCCCACCGATTTCGCCCATGCCAATCCCCTTCACGAAAGTGCTTGCATTTTAGCAACCCCGGCCACCTCCGGCAACCGCCATCCCCAAAACGCGACTTGCCTTGTGTCAGGCTGGTTGTAGAATGATATGAAGTTGCCCCTCTGGCTCAATGGTTAGAGCAGCGTCCTTTTAAGTCGTGGGTTCTGGGTTCGAATCCCAGGGGGGGCACAGGCTGAACAAGGCACCTCGGTCCGGAACCAATCGAGGTGCCTTCAGTATTCTTGTGCGCCATCTGCTTCATCAGAACGCCATCGGCAACTGCTCCGCCCCGGACATCAGGGCCATCCCTCTGTCGAGGTATTCATAGATTTTATCCTCATAATGTCACACACATATCTTAACCAGATGAGAACGATACAAACTGTTCTCGTATTCTTTACTATTCTTTTAGTTGTGTTTTCGTTGTATTTTTCTACGATGTGTATGTGCGCATTGCCCATTTGAGGGAAGGGCGGGAACCCAGCACACTGTGGTACGTATAACAAAAGGACAGGATTTGTAGTCAATATCTAGTTTCATCCATCCCGGCCGCTCATTGACGGCAACCGCCCTACTGGTCGGTTTATGTCCGACCGGTGGTAGTGCCGCCTCCGCCGCTACGGGCGAATCTCCGCCATCCATTTCGACTATTCAGACGCAAACGGCAGGCCAGCAATGGGCCATCGATCTCGACCACGGGCCAGATGCCGGCGGCGCTACCGTTACCCTCACCCCACCTGAAACCGGTCGAATCACACAGATCAGCGCTGGCAGAAACTACCCCCGTGGCGATCGATTCGAACGGCAACCTCTACACCTGGGGAAACAACTACTACGACGAGCTGGGACGCGACACCGACAGCGTCTCCCCGAATGGGAGGTCGGGGCGGGTGGCCTTCCCCGATCAGGTCAGGCTCGCCGGCGTGAGGTTCGACGGAATTGCGGGCGTGGACCTGACCGCCAAGACGGACGGCACCTGGAGCGTGTCCACCCCCGCGCATGCGGCCGGCGCGGTCACCGTCACCGTCACCGTCACCTGGACCCTGAACGGGATGGCCCAGCCTGACGAGCACCTGACTTACACGTATGAGGCCCCGGTGGCCACCCGTACCGTCACCTTCGACCCGGACAGCGGTTCGGCCCTCTCGGCCCAACGGGTCACGGACGAGCAGAAGGCCGTCAGACCTGCCGACCCGACCGGGGACAGTCACCGGTTTAACGGCTGGTTCAACGGAACGGGCCCCTACGGCTTCGACCAGCCCGTCACCGGCGACCTGACCTCACCGCCCACTGGACCCGCAATGCCGACGAGAAACCAACCACCCCCACACAGAAACCGACCAACCCCACACAAAAGCCAATCGACCATACACAGCAGCCGACCGGCCCGACCGGTAACCCGAATCCGTCCGGTGTCCTGTCCAGCACGGGCAGCGACACCGCCCCCATCCTGGCCGCGGGAATCCTGACTCTGGCGAGCATTCGCACAGGACGAAGGATCGCACACGGCTCCTCCGCCAAGTAGAAGAACGGTAACCGGCCCTCCTCCATACAGACAGACATCGGTTATACGCCCAGCCCCATAAAACCCGACACCGCTCAGCGGTCCCGGGTCCCCTCCCCGACGGAGAGCCGACGCAGAATCATCAATGTCACAGAAGCGGGCAGAGACACAACATCCCGCATCCAGCAGGACATAATTGCCACCGTTTCCTTGTGAATCATGGGTTATGGGCTCGAGCCCCACGAGAGGCCACCAGACCGTGTAGGAAACCTTGAGCTTGATACCGACATGAACGCTACGCTTGATTGCCGTCTCCGACGTAGAGGTTCACGCATCGATATAGAGCCTATCGGAGGTGCGTACCGATGACATCAGGCGGTACCCTGCCCTTCGCAGGGGCCGCCGCGACGGCTTCGCACTGTGGCCCCACCAGCACAGATCGATACATTTCCAGATTCCCCGCGCATATCAGCTTCGGTACCATCGTGGGCTACTCAAGAATCGCAAGAATCCTGTCCCGACTCCTCAAGACCAATGCCGACCATCGTCTCTTCCCTATGGCAACTGACCTTGGCAAGCCGAAGTCACGTTTAGGTGTGGTCTTCGCCAATGGCGGTGACAGGCGATTGGAACCCCCGATCAGCCGTCATGGTGCGCATTCCCATGAAGAGCCTGAAAAAGCTGTGGTCGAACGTATGGATGGTCGCGCCTCTCACCGTTCTGATAGCTGCAATCTGTACCAGTACGCGTTTGGAGCATACCCGTAACTCTCCGATTGACCGACACGTGCACCTCATCGAAATTCTGGAGGCGTATCCTAGCCCGCTAATCCCACAGGATAAACCAGGACATGTCTCCAATACGGAATCGGCGAGGCTTTTCAGGAGATGGGCTTGGGTGCGGAATCGGTGTCAAGCTCGTCTCCATTATTGTTGATGGCAGCTGTTTCGCCCTTACCTGTCCCCCCGTGTTGGTCGGCGTCCTTTACGGCGAATTCAGTATGGGTATGCTCCGCAGACGCAGCTGCATCGGCGGTGAATCCACACCTCGCCCATCGACGTTCTCCTTGAACAGGCCAGATATGTCGACCAGGGTTGTGCAGCCCGGATTATTCGACCGCGAGTAGGCGGCGCTTACCGTACCCTTCAGTTTGCTGTTGTCCCCCCGGGTATCCTTGATAAGCACCTGTCGGTGTTCCGTATGCGGTCCGGTCATTATGGACAGGCTCTTCATACCCTATTGAGTCCCCGATGCCCCCCCCCCGAGAAAACCGGCACCGAAAAAATTCACAGCCAGAATGCCCTCCCTTCGGACAAACCGTCCTCGAAACCTGCGAGGCTGATACATCGCCCACAGGGTCAGCTACCTTCACCAATCTACGATCAGGAAGGCACCGGGGTTCCGGCATTAGCGATTGACGCAATCGATTTGTCGCAGGTCTGCAAGCGCATCAGATGCCTTTGGCCTGTATTGTCAAACACCCGTGAGTGCAGTTCCTCACGCCACATGCCAGGCACCATCGCTTATGGTGGGGTGGCTTGATGCTCCTCGTTCCACATGTTTGGTACCTCACTGAAGCGGTGCAGCGGAAATCGGCATTCACGCATATCCGTGGTTGGATCCAATTGCCCACAAGAGGGGCAGGAACCGGAATACTAGAGCTGGCGGTTTTTGCTACGGTAATCATCGGGGGTCGCACCCAGATATTTGTTGAACAGCCGAAAGAGCGATGTCACATTGCGGTAGCCGATCGCCTCGCTGATTTCCTGGTTCGAACAGTCGGTGCCGTTCATCATTTTCTGCGCCTCGATCAGTCTGCGGCGATCCAACAGCTCCTGGAAACCTTCCCCCGTGGCCTTTTTCAGTTTGTTGCTCAGGTAGTTGGGGTTGTAACCGAACCGGTCGGCGACGGATACCAGACTCACCGTGGCATAGTGCCGGTTGATATATGAGATAATCGGAGCCACCTGCTCGGCCTGGATGTTGCCGAAATCGATGACACTCTTGGAAATCAATGCTTTCAATTCAATGACCAGTGCGGAAAGCACCAGCTCCATGGCCCGGTTCCGGCCAACGGTCGGCCGGCCAGCCAACCCTTGCTCGATGAGCACCTCAATCAGGTTGGTGGGCACGGCGTGCCCTTGCAGGTCGAAGACGATGAGGTTGTCATGCAGGGTCGAGGCGTTGCCCACGTTGGCGATGAGCTGGGAGATGACATTGAGGGACTCTGGAGCCATGGTGAACATGGAGGCGATGTCCGCATTCTCCTGAACGAGGATGTTCACCAGGATATCGTCTTCATCGGTATAGGAGATTCTATGGGGCACTGCCTTGTCGAGCATGACCAGACTGCCCTGATGCAGCTCGACCAGCTCGTTGTTGATGTATTGCGTGCACCGCCCGGAATACATGTAGTTCATCTCGATGAAGCTGTGGGTATGCTCGGGCACGTATGAAAAACGGTTGTTCTTGGTTACGGCGATGCTGCCATCCTTGAAAAAGATCCACTCCGGCATCTGCGGCACGGCATCGTTGGAGAAATCCAGGTTCATGTAATTAAAATTGCTGACCGTGCTGAGCTGCTGGCGTTCAACATCATTGTGCTCATGCAGGATGCAATCAAGTCGCTGTGAAAACATGACACCCTCCCGGAATCAGGCATACGGGGACAGCCGGTTGAATCAATATCCTGTCATTCGTCTAAGCCGACCATACCACGATGGCAAGAACCTGTGGATTTGCAATTAAAGAGCGATTGGCTGCCTCTTGTAGCCCTGATTCTCCGCCGTTACGATGAATCTACGTTTGAAAATTCAGTTTCTCAATCAACGAGGAAAGGGAACATGGAACAGATATCGGAATTCAGCAAGTACCGGCCTCTGGCCATTGCTGCGGGAATCGGCTCGATTCTCGGATCAGGAATCATCGTGGGCCTCTCGGCCACCATCACCGTCTGGCAGCAAGGGCTGGGTCTTACCAATGGCCAGGTGGGCATCATTTCCGGTGCCTTAACATTCGCCATTGCAGCCGGATCATTGCTCTCAGGCCAGATCACCAAGTATGTGGGCCTCATCCGCTCATTCAACTGGCTCAACTTCCTCTATGCCATCGGTGCACTGGTCTGCGTATTCTCCGGAAGTTACGCCATGCTGCTGGTGGGTGTCATCATCACCGGCTTCGCATCGGGCGCCGATCTGCCGATCAGCCTGACCGTCGTCTCTCACGATTCCCCCAACGAGAAGACCTCTGCCCAGCTCGTTTCATCCACCCAGATCTTCTGGCAGGTCGGCGTGCTCAGCTCCTACGTGGCCGCCTTCCTGGTCTCCAGAGTCAGCGGCGCCACCGGGGCCCGGATCGTCTTCACCCTCCTGGCCATCGTTGCCGTGGCCACCTGGCTCTGGCGCCTTTTGTCCGCCAGGTTCCGCACCTTCCATGAAGAGGCCGACCAACGCATCGCCCAGGTGCGCGAGGCCGAGGCAGCCAGCGGTCACACTGTGGTCAGCGAAGGCAGCGAGGTCAGCATCCGCAGCGTCTTCTTCAGTAAAGGCAGCTCCAAGTATGTCCTCTTCTTCACCTGCATCATGGTCTTCTACCTGGCATGGAACCTTCTGGCCAACACCTTCGGCCAGTTCCAGACCTTCACCCTGGTCCAGGCCCACGCCAGCCAGACTTTCGCCACCGGTGCCGGCATCGTTCTCAACCTGCTCGGTCTGGTGACCACCTCCATCTTCGCCTCCATCTCCGGCGGCAAGTGGCGCAACACCGTCTTCGTCATCGCCCAGATCATCCAGATCGCCGCCATGCTGGGCCTGGCCCTGAGCAGCTCCTCCCTCTGGCCCATCGTCATCGCCATCGGCTTCTACAACATCGGCAATAACCTCGCCGGCGAGGCCATGTACAAGGTCTGGACCCAGGAGTCCTTCCCGGTGGAGGTCCGCGCCTCGGTCCAGGGCTTCATCAACGGTTTCTCCCGTTTCTGCTGTGGTCTCTTCGCCCTGATCACCCCGGCCCTGGTCGTCCCCTCGGCCATCCGCGTAACCATGTTCGGGTTTGCGGCCCTCCTGACCGTCGGCCTGATCGGCGGTCTGATCATGATTGCCATGCAGAAGAAGTACGGCGTCCGCGAGGCGGAAGTCTGACGGGACGATGCCATGCAGGGGTGTGAAGGCGGCCGCTTCGACCACCTCCCTACGCCCCTGCATTTTTGAAAGGTAAGACAATGGGATTCACGTTCCAGATCAACAACGACGTCACATTCAATCACGACGAGCGTCTGCTCGCCAAGGCCGAGGCACTGCGCCCCAAGCTCCGTACCGGCACCATGGAACCGGTAGGCGAAGGCACCTTGACCGCCAACTCCGAATCATTGGGCGGGGTGACCGTGACAACGGACACCTCCACAGCCAGACAATCCAAGCCCATGAAGCGAAGGAATTCGCTGATCCTGGACTTCGGCGACCATATGGTCGGACACTTCTCCATCCACATCGAGTCGGTCGGCTCCCCCATGGACGCACCTTTGACCCTGCGCCTCAAATTCGCCGAGCTCCCCGTTGAGCTCTCCCAGGAAAGCTCAACCTACGACGGCTGGCTGAGCAAGTCCTGGATCCAGGAGGAAACCATCCACCTGGACACCCTTCCCGTCGACCTCGAAATGCCCAGACGATACAGCTTCCGTTATGCGGAGATCAAGGTGGTCGACACCTCCCCCAAGTGGCAAGCCGTTTTCAGCGATGCCAGGGTGCAGACCGTCAGCGCCGTCGAATCCATGCCCCGGGAAACCGTAAGTGACGACCCGGAAATCCAGAGAATCTACCAGGTTGGCTGCAAAACCCTCCAGGACTGCATGCAGGAGGTCTTCGAGGACGGCCCCAAACGCGATCGCAGGCTGTGGACCGGCGATCTGCGCCTCCAGGCCCTGGCCGACTATGTCACCTTCAACGACACCACCCTGATCAAGCGCTGCCTCTACCTTTTCGCCGGCATGAACACCACGGATGGACGCATCTCGGCCAACGTCTTCGTCGACCCCAACACCCCTGATGACACCTTCCTTTTCGACTATGGTCTCTTCTTCATCTCCACCCTGAGCGACCTCATGAACCATGAGCAGGACATGGAGGTGCTCCACGATCTGTATCCGATCGCCAAGAAACAGATGGATGTGGATCTGGATCTGGTAGGCGATGATGGTGAACTCAAGCTTGGCGACACCCCGGTCTTCGTGGACTGGTCCAATGATTTCGATAAGACCACGGCCATCCACGGGATCCTGGTCTATGCGCTCCGCCAGTTCATCGACCTTACCGTCAAGGCCGGCGAGGACGCACAGCCCTACGAAGCCAAGTTGTCCGCCCTGGTCCAGTACGCCCAGGACCACCTCTTCGACAAGGAGAGGGGACTCTTCGCCTCCGGCCCCGAGCACGAATTCAACATCGCCAGCCAGACCTGGATGGTCCTGGCCCGGGTCCTGGACAACCAGGGTAACCACGACCTCATGACCGCAGCGGTGCGCGAACTCTTCCCGGTCACCGGCATCGCCACACCCTATATGTACCACCATATCGTCGAGGCGCTCTTCATCGCGGGTCTCAAGGAGGAGGCCATCAAGCTCCTGAAGTCCTACTGGGGCAAGATGATCACCCTGGGCGCCGACACCTACTGGGAGGCCTTCGACCCCGACCAGCCGGAGTACTCCCCCTACGGCAGCACCCTCATCAACAGCTACTGCCACGCCTGGAGCTGCACCCCCGTCTACCTGATCAAGAAGTACCTGCCCATGGGCAGGTGAACCATCGTGATGGTCATGTGCTCTATCGCCTAAAATCAGACCTTCTGGATTACCCCCCATTACCCCACACTAAACAGTGGCTGACAGAGAAATTCAAAGCATGGGGCCCTGAACCAACGCACTATTCAAACCGGCACAAATAGGAACAGGGCCCCTTCTTTTTTCTGCTCAGTTCTTGCATATGTTTAGGAAATTTACACAATCAACATTGCGAACCATATTCTGCTTTTGTTCTGTATAGTCTC
Source organism: Bifidobacterium actinocoloniiforme DSM 22766 (assembly GCF_001263395.1). Classification (NCBI taxonomy): domain Bacteria; kingdom Bacillati; phylum Actinomycetota; class Actinomycetes; order Bifidobacteriales; family Bifidobacteriaceae; genus Bifidobacterium; species Bifidobacterium actinocoloniiforme. The sequence goes on from NZ_CP011786.1 coordinate 1,280,602, forward strand.
TCTATTCACATGTATGCATATGACATTAGCAATCACATTGCATTCAAGAATCACCCATACAGAAGTGAGTTCTGCACATACTTATAAATCGCTGTTGCATCGCAGTAGGCGGTGGCTTCTTCATAAAAGCCGTCCTTGCAAAGTTCGCCGATCTACTTTGCCTCTGATACGAGCTCATTCAGATGCCGAAATAACTGATCCAGCTCAGCCTTGGCTGCAATGACCTTCTATATGAGAGGACATTGTCCAAGATAGAATCCTGATGCGAGCAGGTGCCCGTTCTCATTCTAGCTCTCATAATCAAGGGGAAGCATGTCTCCAGCTCGGCGGAACTCGCAAGCAAGGCTGTCCCTGCCGTAGAGCCAGAACTTGTTCTCTGAGTAAGCACACTGTTCATACAGCTGATGACACTTGCGGAATGGATCATAGTTAAGCAGTAGTGCTCCCTGTAGGTTCCCTAGGTAATATCACCTTCTGATAAGTAAATTTGAAATAGGTACGGCATTGCTTGCTGCAATTGTCGTTGTCTGTCATGCTCGATTCCTCCGTGCGCTTCTCCCGAACCAGAGGCACAACCGTGCGAAAGAGCACCGCCGATCGTCCAGAACGGGAAATCGGTTCTGTCACAAGCAGCCGCTCTCGTGGACAGGCGTTGCTCAGCCATCATCACTACAGCAGCACGAGTCACCTTTGTGCGCTTGTGTAAATGACCGTAAGGGTGGGCAGTTTACCGGCATGCTTGAATCAGTTCAAACTTTAGTTGTCACCAATCATTATGTCGAAAGCCCAAAAATCTCCACGTAATAGCAAGGATTAAAATCATCGAAACACATCCATCCCACAGCTGTGGAAAACAGGCTCAACTACGTCATAGACATACAGGGCACAAACGTGGCAGAGCCATTCTCAATTTTGATCTGCCAGATTTACGCATCGTTGTAGTTCATGCACTAACTTCCAACAGTTTACCTGTTTTACCATTTAATACACCCTAGAGCTGATAAAAGGTGCTCTGATTCTTGCAAGTCAATTTCATCAATGTTGGAAGTGTATGTTAGCTATCTTCAGGTCTCTTCTGATCAACTGCCTTTGTTGCCAGGGGGGGGGGGGCATCAGGCACTGGAAAACTTGAGAGAACGCGCAAACCAGATACCGTCGGTACCAAATTAGACATAAAAGTGGTCGCCATCAAAAGCAACGGGCGTATTTATCATCAAGTTATTCAGCGTAAAGGAAAACAGCCGTTTCGCGATGTCCTATCCCCATCAAGGTCAAACTAACGAAACTTCAAAACCAAAAAAGGGTACGAAAATGACCGTCAAATAATTAATTGGATAAAAATTCTTCCCCTCCCCGATAGATTCTGAAGCCTCATCGCTTTTATCACAATAATCTCAGTAACGGCACTTTCCCACTAGCTATGTCGATTCGAATTACCTTTCAGCACTACTAAAGATTGAGAAGATACTCATTCAATTTCTTCATGAAATTCAATGGCCTGCCGAAATACCCCTTGAGGATGTACCAATATAATATAGATGTTTTTCAGTTACTTCTCAATGGCCCTCAGAGAACATTGGAGAGGGGGCTCAGTAGTCCGCAGTATCTAGCTGATTATGTCTTAGGCGAATACGAGGCAGTCGGCAAGGGGCAGACCGATGAAATCGCCCGTCACGAATGGCAATTGCGGAACCGAGGATCTCAGAAATGACATTGCCGAAAATTGTGTGCAAATACCTACAGACACTGATGCTCGTGGGTCCGAGAGAGACTCCAATCGTAAATGAAAGACGCAGGACATCAATGGCGAGAGCTGCTTTCCGAGCAACGGGTGGGATTCCAATACTAAAGATATGAGAGAAGTTCCATAAAATGGCGGGGAAAGGAAGTGGATAAGAATATAGAGGAGTGGCCGCCAATGAAAGAAGTGCAGGAAGACCTCAAAGCAGGCCGCGAGAGCAATATGCAATGGAACAAAGTAACTTGCCTGCCGGCAAAATCGGACGTCTATGGAAGTCCAAGCTCAGCGAGATCGACGAACACCCCCGGCAACAACACAGAGGATATTGAGGAAAACTACAACTGACCAGTTGGCCCAGACAGATGGTAATACTGTCGGTTATACAATATTGAATAAATGGAAAGCCGTTGCAACTGTACAGCGGGTGCGGAGAGACTTAATGGACAATCAGGAGTACAACTCAATAGTCAGCTTCATATGGGGAATCGCGGATGATTGCCTTCGCGATGTGTACGTTCGCGGCAAATACCGTGATGTCATCCTCCCGATGACAGTCATCCGTCGCCTTGACGCAATGCTCAAGGAAACGAAACCAGCGGTGCTTGAAAGGAAGAAACAACTGGACGCCGCGAAGATCGACAATCAGTGGCCCGCACTGTGCAATGAAGCCGGGCAGGCATTCTGTAACGCATCTCCATTCCTGCTAAAGGACCTCACAAGTCGGGGAAAGAAGCAGACACTCGAAGCGGACTTCAAGGCATACCTGGACGGGTTCTCCCCGAATGTTCAAGAGATTCTCGACAAGTTCAAGTTCCGCGACCAGATCAGAACGATGGTCGACGCGGACATCCTCGGCGCGGTCATCAACAAGTTCACCTCAGCAGATATCAATCTCAGTCCGAATCCAATCTATAAGGACGCGGAGAAGAAGATCGTCAAGCTCCCTGGGCTCGATAACCATGGCATGGGAACCATCTTTGAGGAACTCATCCGCCGTTTCAATGAAGAGAACAACGAGGAAGCGGGCGAACACTGGACCCCGCGTGACGTCGTCGAACTCATGGCCGATTTGGCATTCTATCCGGTCAAGAATAAGATCAAGGACGCTACCTATTCTTGCTATGACGGGGCATGCGGCACAGGTGGAATGCTCACGGTAGCGCAGTCACGGCTCCTGACGCTCGCGGGCAATCGCGGCAAGAACGTCTCGATCCACCTGTTCGGGCAGGAGGTCAACCCGGAGACATATGCAATCTGCAAGGCGGATATGCTCCTGAAAGGCGACGGTGAGGAAGCCGAGCACATTATCTATGGATCAACACTGTCGTTCGATGGGAATCCTTCACGGCAGTTTGACTTCATGCTCTCCAATCCTCCCTATGGGAAGAGTTGGAAAACGGATGCTGACAAGATGGGTGGAAAGAACGAGATCCTCGACACCCGCTTCGACGCATATCTTTCGGATGGCGAAGAACTGAAGATGATTCCGCGCACAAGCGACGGGCAGCTCCTCTTCCTATTGAATAACGTGTCAAAGATGAAAACGGACACAGAACTCGGCAGCCGCATCATCGAAGTCCATAACGGCTCGTCCCTGTTCACCGGTGGCGCCGGGAGCGGTGAGAGCAACGCCCGTCGGTACATGATTGAGCACGACCTCGTCGAAGCAATCATCGCATTACCGGACAACATGTTCTACAACACCGGCATCGGTACATATATCTGGGTTCTTTCCAACAAGAAAGACGACCGCCGCAGGGGAAAGATCCAGCTTATCGACGCAACAAACATGAAATCCTCGTTGCGCAAGAACATGGGCAACAAGAACTGCGAGTTTACACCAGAGATCCGCAAGGAAATCGTCCGCATTTTTCTCGACATGGAAGAAAGCAACATCAGTAAAATCTTCGACAACAGTGAGTTTGGCTACTGGAACGTGACAGTTGAGCGGCCTCTACGCCTCCGAGTATTCCCGGAGAGAGAGATTCCGGAAAACGCCTTCAAGAAACAAGCTGATTTGGACACTATCAGGAAAGCTATATCAGGTGTTCCTGTAAGTACACCACATGATGATTGGGATACCTTTGCTGACGCAACAGAGCTTAAGAAAACGCAGCTGAAGAAGATCCGCCCATATATCACGGAAACGGACCCCAGAGCGAAAGAGGTAGAAGGGGAATCCGATCAGGAACTCCGCGACTCTGAGATTATTCCGTTCAACTATGAGGGCGGCATCGAGGCCTTCATCGATAAAGAAGTCAAACCCTATGCTCCAGATGCCTATGTAGACAAGAGCAAGACAAAGATCGGCTACGAAATAAGCTTCACGAAGTATTTTTACGAGCCGGTAAAGCTGCGTGACATGAAAGACATCCTCGCTTCTCTTGCTGAACTGGAAAAGGAATCGGACGGTGTAATTGACGAGATCATAAAGGGGCTGAAGTGATGACACCATTCGCCCATACGGACAGATGGTCTTCTCAAAGGCTTGGATTACTGTTTCAAGAGCAGAAAGAAAAGAACACTGACTTTTCAAGGAAGACTGCACTAAAATTCGTCTATGGATCGATAGAAGAAAAACCAGAATATAAGATTAATGCTTCACTCGTGGACACTTATTCCAAGTATACAAAAGTTAATACCGGTGACATCATTATCAATTGTTTGAACCTGAATTACGATTTTGCCTCTCAGCGGGTCGCGATTGTGAAAGAAAATGGCATTATCACTTCTGCATACATCAGCCTGAGGGCAAGAACTTCGGAAGTTAATCCCACATACTATTGTTATTACTTCAAAGCTATGGATTCCAAAAAGATGCTCCATGGAATGGGGACAGGCATTCGACTGACTCTTTCTTACAACGAATTAAGGAATATATCTGTCCCTGTTCCTTCCCACGCGGAACAGGACCAGATCGTGCGATTTCTCGACTGGAAGGTTTCGGAGATCCGGAAAATAATATTGTCTAAAAGAAATTCGTTGCACTTACTTACGGAATTAATCAAAACTGCGTTTGCTTCTCTTATTGCTGAGTCAACTGAGAAAGTGCGGTTGAAGCGAGTGGTATCGCTTGATAACGATTTTATGGAAATTGACCCAAATGATTATTATCAGAAAGCTGGTATGTATAACCGCGGAAGGGGAATCTTCTTACGCAAACCAGTTAAGGGCTCTGACATGGGTGATTCTAAGTTTCAACACATCTATAGAAACCGGTTGATGATCAGTGGACAATTTGCATGGGAAGATGCGGTTTTTGTCACTGACGATAAGGATGAGCAAGGACTAGCTTCACATCGATATTATCTATTGAAAAGTCAAAGTACTGATGTTCCGGTGGAATACCTATTTGGATATTTTATATCTCAAAAAGGACTGGCAGATTTGCAAATATGCTCGCACGGTTCAGCAGGCAGAAATCGCCCTCTGAACATAAATGAGTTGCTCAGAGTCGAAATTCCGATAGTACATAACACAGAGGCAATTTCGAGATTTTGTAAACTGATACGTTCATATATAAAAATGCGCCCATTGGTATTAAAAGAAGAAGAAACATTAGAAGAGCTTCAAAATAAGATCATTACCGATGTCGTCACAGGAAAAATCGATATCCGTGATATCACTGTTCCCGAATATGAACATGCTGACGATATCATCAAGAACGGAAATACTGATGAAAACAATAACGCTATTGATCAGGAGGCGTAATCATGGCCTTTACAGATAAAACTGAAGAAGGCTTTGAGACGATTATTGTGAACTGGCTCGTGGGCCAGAATGGCTATGAGCAAGGGACGAATGGCGACTACAGTAACGAGTATGCTCTCGACGAGACGCGTCTTTTCCGCTTTCTGAATGACACACAGCCAAAGAAGATGGAAATGCTGGGTGTGAACAATAGTGACCAGAAAAAGAGGCTGTTCCTCAACCGTCTCTCCAGAGAAATCACCAAGCAAGGCATTATCAAAGTGCTGCGCAATGGCATGGAGATGTACCCTGCGAACCACATTGAGCTGTTCTACCTGACACCGAGCGAGAACAATGGGACGGCTGAGGAGCTGTTCCAGAAGAATAGTTTCAGCGTAATACGACAACTCAGATACTCTTCGGATGCTACCAAACTTGCTCTGGATCTGTGTATTTTTATCAATGGCCTGCCGATCATCACGATTGAGCTCAAGAACCATTTCACCGGGCAAACGACATCAGATGCAGTGGAGCAGTACAAGGAAGATCGAAATCCCAGAGATATCCTCTTCTCTTTCAAGCGATGCATGGTACATCTCGCTGTTGATGACCAGACGATCATGTTCTGCACCAAACTGTCAGGCAAGGACAGCTGGTTCCTGCCTTTCAACAAGGGCTACAATGACGGAGCAGGCAATCCACCGAATCCGGACGGCATCATGACGGACTACCTTTGGAAGGACATCCTGACCAAATGTAAACTCTCGCGCATCATCGAAAACTATGCGCAGGTAGTGGACGATGAGGACCATGACACGAAGAAGAAAACCGAGAAGCAGATATGGCCGCGCTACCATCAATTGGATTGCGTGGAGAAGCTGCTGGCAGATGTGAAAGAGAACGGCGTCGGCAAGCGGTATCTCATCCAGCACAGCGCGGGTTCCGGTAAATCGAACTCCATTGCATGGCTTGCCTACCAGCTGATTGGACTAGAGCAGAATGGTCATCCGATGATCGACTCGGTCATCGTCGTTACTGATCGCAAGATCCTCGACAAGCAGATTCGCGACACGATTAATCAGTTCATGCAGGTAAAGAACACCGTTGTGTGGGCGGAGCATTCCGGCGGCCTAAAGAAGGCGATTGAAGATGGCAGGCGAATCATCATCACTACAGTTGAGAAGTTCCCATTCATCTCGCAGGAAATTGGGCAGGATCACATCAACAACAAGTTCGCCATCATCATTGATGAAGCGCATTCCGGCCAGAGTGGCCGAAACGCCGCGAATATGAATCTCGCGCTTTCGGGCATGGCTTCTGACAGTACAGTGGACAACGAAGACAAGATCAATGCCATTGTCGAGGGGCGAAAACTTGTGAAGACCGCGAGCTACTTTGCCTTCACAGCCACGCCAAAGAATAAGACAGAGGAAGTTTTCGGCAGCCCATACGAAGAGGACGGCGCTATCAAACACAGGCCCTTCCACGTCTATACGATGAAGCAGGCGATCCAGGAAGGCTTCATTCTTGACGTTCTGAAGAACTACACGACCGTCGACAGCTGGTACAAGATCGCTAAGAAGGTCGAGGACGATCCGATGTTCGACAAGAAACGCGCTCGGAAGAAGCTCCGTTCCTTCGTAGAAGGCAATCCGGATGTCATCACCAAGAAGGCCGCCATGATGGTGGATCATTTCCACGAGCAGATCATCGCCAAGAAAAAGCTCAACGGGAAATCACGCGCTATGGTTGTGACCGCCAGCATTCCCCGTTGCATAGAGACCTATTACTCTATCAACAAAAGTCTGGCTGAGCGTCACAGCCCATACAAAGCAATCATTGCATTCTCCGGAGAATGCAAGTACAACGGGCAGGAGCCCGCTCTGACATCTTCTGAAATGAACGGATTCTCTAACATGAAGATACCAGAGGAGTTCAAGAAGGATCCCTATAGGCTTCTTGTTGTCGCGGACATGTTCCAGACGGGATTCGACGAGCCATTGCTCCAGACGATGTACGTGGACAAGCCGCTCTACGATATAGCAGCTGTACAAACCTTGTCCAGGTTGAACAGAGCGTGCCCAGGCAAGGATGAAGTCTATGTGCTGGATTTTGCCAACAAGACAGCGACGATCGAGGAAGCGTTCTCGAAGTTCTACCGGACTACCATCCTTTCCAGCGAAACGAACCCGGACAAGCTTCACGATCTGATAAATGTCATAGAAAGCTATCAGGTATACGACAGTGATGACGTGGAACACGTTGTTGACCTGTTCCTTAACGGCGCTGAGCGGGATCGGCTTGACCCGCTGCTTGACCCATGTGTCTCCGTATACAACGAGCTGGAAGTGGATGATCAGATTGAGTTCAAGAGCGCGGCAAAGTCATTTGTGCGCACTTACGGATTCCTTGGTTCCATTCTCCCTTATGGGAACGTGGAGTGGGAGAGGCGGTCCATTTTCCTGAACCTCCTGATTCCGAAGCTTCCGTCACCGTGCGAGGGCGACCTATCAGAAGGAATTCTGTCCGCAATTGACCTGGACAGCTATCGCAATGAAGCGCAGGGGGCGGTAGATATCAAGCTTGAGGACGAGGACGCGGAAATAGACCCGGTTCCCGCCGGGATAGTGGGTCATATCACCGAACCGGAGTTGGATCCGCTATCGGAGATTATCTCTGAATTCAACGACCTGTTCGGAAACATCCAGTGGAATGACGCAGACAACGCGCAAAGACAGATCCTTCAGATTCCGACCATGGTATCGCGAGACAAGAAGTACCAGAACGCCATGCGAAATTCAGATGAGCAAGAGGCCCGGACCGAAAGCGAACGTGCCCTACAGAATGTCATCTTTTCTATCATGTCAGACAACATGGAATTGTTTAAGCAGTTCCAAGACAATTCATCATTCAAGAAATGGTTGACCAACATGGTGTTCAACCAGACATACAACAAGCAAGGCAAACCACTCGAAGCGCCGGACAACGTTCCACAAGTAGAAAGGCAAACCGACTAAATACCGGTGTTCCCAAGAGCCCGTAAACTCGTATAGCACGGTTGCTGAAGGCAAAAAGACGCCTACGGCCAAAGAACGATTCTGAGAAGAGAATTGAGACCCGCCGAAGCAGGCGGGAAGCAAGCGAATTAGAGTTATCACAGCATAAATAGACCAAAACTCAATGCTCGCTTAACCAAAGTGAAGGATTCCGAGGAATGCTTCACTTGAGCTCTATGAGACCCCCCCCCCAATCTCAAGAACGGACACGTTAAAACAGCGGACTCTGAAAGTACTCCACGCCTAGCATCGGTAATATCTCTCCTAGCCTGCCAATCAGTGAGACGAGAAGAATACTGACATCTCAATCTTGTGACGAAGCAAACGTTGAGGGCAATGAGGGAATGGAAGCCCCTGCCATTCAGCATAATCAAACTGTTCAAGTGTTATAAGGGGTAAGTAGGCAAAGTTACTAGACTATTTGATCCCTATCCCCTCTATTGGTCAACCACTTTTAGAAGAACAGGAGCAGAAGTACTTTATCTACCTCTTCGTGAACACTCTCAGGCTGCAGACATCCTCAACAGCTTCAATGACTTCGTAGGCACCGAGATCAATAAGGCTGTCTCGGCAAGCCCCTCCCTGCGCAACAAGAAGGACCTGATCGACGATTTCGTCGACACAGTTTCGATGAAGGGGACCGTGGATGACCAATGGCGGGAGTTCATCGACCATAGACGCGATGAGGAATTACAGACCATCATCAGAGAGGAAGGACTCAAACTCCAGCCGACTGAACGGTTCATGGACGAGGCATTCCGCGATGGATTATTGCAGACCAGCGGCACGGCGATCACCACCATTCTTCCACCTGTGTCCAGGTTCATCTCTCAAGGCGGTCATGGCGAAAAGAAGCAACAGGTAATCGACAAACTATCCAGATTCTTCGGACGATTCAGAGGATTAGGGGAAAACCAGGACTAGTCTTTTCAAACGCGGTAGATTCCGCGAGACAGGCCTGGAACGGCTGCGCACTGATTTTGAACACACCGTCATACCACTGTTGCCTTGAGGGAAATCGGGATTCGGTCATTCATAACACTGCACAAGCGCTCAAACCATGGGGAATAAAAATCGACTGATGCCTCTTCGGTCACCTATCATGTCCAACTCACGATTCAGGCCCGCATACGGGCAACCCTCCAATATTGCTCGATACCGAATAGCTGTAATCAATCGTCGCCTTGCCCAATACCCAGATGATCTTGGACCAGGCCTTCCTCGGGCATAATCTTCAAACCGAGTGTTTCACTGCTTCTCCAACATGCCGAGATACACCTGTATCTTCTGATCCAGGAAGCCCATCTGCTCCTGCAATTCCTTCATCCTGGCCTCAAGTGCGCCACGATGCTTGTAGAGCATTTCCAGACGCTGCGGAACGGTTGAGTCGCCCTCATGCCTGAGTCGGGCATACTCCTGAACCTGGGCCAGGGGCATACCGGTCGCCAGCAATCTCTGGACGAAGGCTATCCACGCCAGGTCCTGCTCCATGTAGTCCCGATACCACTCCGGCGAGCGCCCGGGCCGGATGATTCCCCTCCGTTCGTAATATCGAAACGTGGATATGGGAAGCCCCACTCTTTCCGATACCTGCCCGATTCTCATGTTCACCTCCACTTGCCCTGAACCATGGTTCATACTTTACGCTCAGAATCATTCAATCTTCTACCGAAAAGGAGCAGGCTATGGCGGAGTCACGATTCGAGCGAGGTTCAAGGATACTGGCATCGATCGATGGAGAGGGCGGTCAGGCGGTTGTCGAATCCCTGCAGGACATTGCGCCCGACCTGGGCAAGTGGATCGTCGAGTTCGCCTTTGGCGACGTGTATGCCGACCCGACCCTGGACGCACGGCAGCGGGAACTGGTCACCTTGGGCAGCCTGGTGACCCAGGGAGATACCACTCCCCAGCTCAGGGTGCATATAGCCGCTGCCCTGCATGTGGGCCTCACCAAGTCGGAGGTGGTTCAGGCCGTTCTCCAGACGGCTCCCTATGTAGGTTTCCCCAGGGTCATCAACGCCGTCAACGTTGCCAGGGAAGTCTTCCGGAATCAAGAGGCCGGTGACGCACCCACCCAAAGCTGACGGCGACCCCGGTCACCGGCTACAGTACTGGTCGAAGAAGTTGCCGATCAGTTGGTGTCCGTATTGGCTCCCGATGCTCTCGGGGCGGAACTGCACGCCCTCCATGGGGACACGGGTGTTCCGCAGTCCCATAACGTACCCGTCCAGGAGGGAGCGGGCGCTCACCTCCAGATCGGATGCGGCTTCGGACGAAGCCTCATCGGCGACCGGGGAGCGGTAGCGGGTCACCTCGAAGGTATCGGGCAGCCCCGTGAAGCAACCCTTCCCGTCGTTCCTGATCAGACTCACCTTGCCGTGCTGACGGCTGGAGGCCCTGACCACGTCGGCACCGGCATACCGGACGATGGCCTGCATGCCCAGGCAGATGCCGAATACAGGCTTCCGGCCCGCCACCCGCTCCAGGACCTCCAGGTAACCGCAGTCCTCGGGGCGGCCCGGACCGGGACCCAGAATCACCGCATCGTAGGCAAGCGGATCCACCCCATCCAGGCGGTTGACCCGAACGATGGTCGTATCCACGCCCAGCAGGTCCACATAGTTCTTGACCACATAGACGAAACTGTCGAAGGCGTCAATCAGCAAGGCGTTCATGGGCCAACTCCTTTCCACTGATGGCCAGGTAGGCCGAACTCATCTTCTTCATGGTCTCCTGCCATTCGCTCTCAGGCTGCGAATCCTCGACAATCCCGGCCGAGGCACGCAGGTGGTAGCTGCTCGAGTGGATAGGAGGCTGTCCGTATGCAGAGGGCGGTCAGGACCATCCCGTCGAAGCCCAGGAAGCCTACCGAACCGGCGTAGAGCCCGCGGGAGCTGACCTCGGTCTCCTCGGTAATCTCCACCGCACGGACCTTGGGGGTTCCGGTCATGGTGCCGGCCGGGAAGGCGGCCGCGAAAAACGTCGTACTTGTCCAGGCCGGGCCGGATTCGAACGACCACATCCGAAACCATATGAATGACGTGGGAGTAGACTTCGGTGGTCATCAACCGGTCGAACTTCAGGGACTCCAGGGTGCAGCACCTGGCCACATCGTTCCGGCCCAGGTCCACCAGCATCAGGCGTTAGGCCCGCTCCTTGGGGTCTCCGGTCAGCTGTCTGATGGCCGCCTGGCGCGCCTCCCCCTCACCAGGATTGCCGACCGTCCCGGCGATGGGCCGCAAGGTGATGTCGCCGTCAGGGGTCAGTCCGATGAAAAGCTCGGGACTGGCACCGATGACATGCACACCCTGTGGGGTCACGAAGTAATACATATAGGGCGACGGGTCCTGGTGCCGCAGGCACCGGTAGCCCTGGAAGGGCGGAATCCGGGAATCCACCTGGATCTCATGCCCAAGTTGAAGCTGATACACATCGCCCTGGGCTATATGCTCCTTGCCCTTGGCGAACCACCGATAAAAGCGGTCACGATCAATCGTGTCATGGGCACTGTATGGATAGTCCGGCCCAATCCCATCCGAATTCGCGTGACCGGTCAAACCAAAATCGGCAACCCCTGCGTGCTCGAAATCATGCGAGCCTGCAACTTCTTCAGCGAGCGCATCGGATTGGAGCAACCCCAGTACATCCTCAAGCAGATCGGATTCGCGACCGGAATCCTCCCTGCCGGTCTGCGCGTCGAATCCGTCGCACGCTTCCACAGCATTGCGGCCATCCATTTCACCCTCCGTGGCGCGGCCATCGTCCTGCTGACCATTGCAGGCGCTCTCCCGTCCGCCTCGCTCATCAGAGTCGTCTTCCAGGTGAATCACGGTGGCGGAATGCCCGCCGGCCTTCAGATCCAGGTTGATGATCCCCCGGTAGAGGGTCAGCGAGATGACAGGCAGGGCGGCATCCCTGGGTATGCGCTCCTCCAGGTCCTCAATCATGAAGATGGTGTCATACCCGAAGCAGCCGAACCAGCCCATCCCGAAAGGCCCTGCATGGCCACCGCTGATGACGAAGGAGGACTCGATCCGCCTCAGCACCGCGAAGATCTCCTGGATGTCCGGGACCGGGTGGCGAATCACCCCCTGCTCAATCTGTCCAAAGGGCTCCAGGACGCTGGTCAGCTGACCATTGCCCAGGGGGTCGATGGTCATGACATGGTCCGTCACGCTCAGGGTCAGGATTGGCTCGAATCCGATCACGGGACGGTTCCGGTCCGGGTCTGGGCCGCTCAGGGACTCCAGGAGGAAGAGCTGGTCCTCCCGGTACCTGGTTCGCAGACGCCTGTAGATGGCCAGGGCGTCAAGGTCGCTGGCGAACCGACGGGATTCCATGGATGCGTTGATGGTCATACCGATACTTCCTTTGTCGGATGCTGCGGTTCGAAAACGGGAATGGACCTTCACCCGGTGCCGAACGTACCCAGACCAAGCCAGCTATACGGCGTTCCAGGGGATGAATCATCCGTTAGGTCATGCCCGCAGCTGATAAGAAAAGGGAGCCTCAAAAATGAGACGGATATGCGAATCAGAAGAAGAACCGAATCGGTTCTGGCCCTTCAGGCCGGAAGCATCAACGCCATCAAGCATCGACATAGAAAAAGACACCCTTGGGCAACCAGACCTGCCGTGATGTCGCTTTCTTCATGGGCACCATGCTAGAGCATGCGGATGCCTCCACACAATCGACATCCACCATGCGGACTTAACCCTGTCCGAGCACTTCCAATCTGGCCGCATAGCAGTATCCTGAAAAGCATCAGGCTTCCGCGCAACACGTGCGCATATACAAAGAAGAACCCATGCAACCCATGTCCGCATTCACCACAGACCTCCAGCACTCGGGCATAATCGCCCGGAATCTGGATGAGACCATCGCTTTCTACACTCGGAAGCTCGGCTTCGAGGTGGCCGGCATCTTTCCCAAAGGAAAAAACCGATGCGCCTTCCTGCGGTACGGGCATCTGACCATTGAAACCCGGGAGGGGAGGAGGCTCCCATGATCACGGGAGCCATCAACCACCTGGCCTTGGATGCCACGGATATCGAGGCCGCCTACCGGAACGCCCAGGAGTTGGGACTGGAGATCAAGGAGGATGGCATCCAGTCCATTCCCGCTTTCTGGAACAAGGGCATCCGCTACTTCAACATCTTCGAGTCCAACAGGGAAACAATCGAATTCTGCCAGATTCTCTGAACCCGACCGCGATCAGCCGTGTCGGTGCGTGGTAAATGCTACGCATAATCGCCTGCAATACTCTCAAAAGACTGAAAAACAGCGGATTTCCAACTTAACGCGACGATTATTCGAATCTGGAATACCACTATCATTGTTGGTGTACCCAACGGGGGGTACCAACCAAGAAAAAGATTCCTCATAACGAACATTGCGAAAGTCACAGTGGCCGGCGGTGGTGTTGCCGGGGAGCCAGATCACCTTCCAATCAGCCTTCAAGGGCAAGAAAGTTACCGTTTACGAGATCAATGACGACGCCGTTGCAGCAGCGGAGAAGCGCATCGGGGCCAGGTGGGATGCCTATAAGCACGACGCCAATGCCACCGACGAACAGTTCGATGCCGGTCTGAAGAATCTGAACTACACAGCTGATATGGCCGAAGCCGTCAAAGATGCTGACCTCGTCATCGAAGCCGTTCCGGAGTAACTGACCATCAAGCATCACTTCTACCAGAACCTCGCCAAACTGACGCCAGTAGGGACCATCTTCGCCAGCAATTCATCGACCTATGCGCCCATCGTCTTCGCGCCGGACACCGGCAGACCAGACAAGTTCCTCAACCTCCGCTTCGCCAACAAGGTCTGGCTCTACAACACCGCGGAAATCATGGGCACCGACCAGACCGACCCCCAGGTCTTCCAGACGGTCGTCGAATGCGCCAAGGAAATCGGCATGGTTCCAATCATCCTCAAGAAGGAGCAACCCTGTTACGTTCTCAGCACCCTGCTGATTCCGCTTCTGAACGTGGCAGGTTACCTCTGGGGCCACGACATCGCCGACCCGGAGACCATCGACAGGACCTGGATGATCACCACCGGAGCCTCCACCGGCCCCTTCGGCATCTTCGATACGGTTGGGCTGCGCACCGCTTTGAATATCACAACGGAACAGCAGGGCAGCAGCCCTGATTTCAAGCCGTTCCTGGACAAAATCCAAAAGATAATCGACGCGAATAAGGTTGGCATCGAGACAGGCCAGGGCTTCTACCAGTATCCGAATCCCGAGTTCGAGAACCCCGACTTCCTGAAAGCCTGAGAGTCATCAGGCTGCTCTACCTATACGTCGAGTTCCACAGGCTTCTCACGGGAAATCTATGGAACTCGACATTGGTTTTTCGCGAGTCCTAACGGCCGTCAGAGGACAGTGGAGGCCACGATGTCGCGGTAGACCGCGGCGCTTCCCTTGGGCTTGCGGTCATAGGTGCCGTTCTCGCGCTCAACCGAGCACAGCCCGAAGTGAACGTCGAAGGCGCTGATCCACTCGTAGTTATCCATGAGCGACCAGTGGAAGTATCCGAGTACGGGCACATTGTCACGGACCAGCTCGACCAGGGGCGGAATCGAAGCCTTGATGAAGCGGCAGCGCAGGTCGTCATCCGGGGTGGAGACGCCATGCTCGGTCACGACAACGGGAAGACCGGTCAGATGATGGATGTAGGTCACGGAGTTGGCCAGCGACTCGGGATGAAGTGGGGAGCCGCTCTCATTCACATCCTCGCCGGGCTGAGCCGGAATCGGCCCATTGTCATCGAAGACCTCACGTTCGTAGTTCTGCACACCCACGAAGTCGTCACCCTGTACTGCTGCAGGCCAGGGTCCATAGCAGGACTCACGCTTGTCCAGGGCCAGCTCCTTGCCCCTTTCGGTCGAGTAACTCTCGTCGATGACTGCCAGGGAGAGGCCCACGGGTAGGGTCGGGCAGACGGAACGCACCGCTTGAACGGCTGTGCGGTGTGCGCGAATGAAGCCATACTCCAGCTGGGTGACCTCTTCGGGAATGACGACGTTACCGGAACGATACCGCGCAACGCCGGCCTTCTTGGTGGCTGCATCGATGCAGGCACGCTGCAGGTCGACCGCCTCCTGGGGCAGACTGCCATTGTCGAGGATACGGGGCAGGTCCGGCTCATTGAAGGTGACGGCAAGGACGGCACGATCACCGATACGATCCAACACACGTACGCACTCGTCAGCGAACATGGAGGGGGCATCATGGTTCAGCCAGCCGCCCTTGGCCGCAAACCAGCTGGGAAGGGTGAAGTGGCACAGGGTTATGGCCGGGTCAATGCCCCGCTCCAGGCAGCCGTCAACCATCCGGTCGTAGTGGTCCAGGGCGGACTGGTCGATCTTCCCCTCTTCGGGCTCGATCCGGGCCCACTCCACGGAGAAGCGGTAGGAATTCAGGCCCATCCCCTTGACCAGGTCGAGGTCATCCTCCCAACGCTCCCAACTGTTGCAGGCCTTGCCGGCAGGCTCTTTGAAGACGCTAGGGGTCACGCCCTCCAGGAAGGTGGTATCGGCTGCGGTATCGCCGCCATCCACCTGGTGCCCAGCGGTCGAGGCACCCCACAGAAAATGATCGGGCAGAATTGCTGTCATGTGATTGCTCCTTTTTGTTTGGTTACAGATTGGGTCTATTTCTTGTTGGGGAAACCGCGCGATACGGTTTCGCCTGTTGTCCTTTCGGACAGAAACCTCTTGCAGGCCTCAACGATGTCGCCGGCCCCAGGCACATACCCCTGCTGGGAAGCGACCTCGGGTAGGAGGTCCAGACTTGCGCCCAACCAAGGTTTTGCAGCCTTGGTGAAGGCGACATCCGCCTGATCGCCCTGATAGATGGGCGACCCGGAGGCAGTCAGCACCTGGACCAGACCGGCCATGGCCTCATCCGAATCGATAAGGTCACGGATGGTACGAATCAGTCCTAGGCCTGGGCAGACCTGGCTACTGGGCAGGTCCCAGGAATGGTGCCCATGCGCCCAGGCGCGTTCCTCCTCACCTGGCAGGGACACCCTGGCTTCGACGCCGACCGGTATATCCAAGTCGAGATGGACGGTATCCGCATCCATTCGCCAGGACAGGGCCATCAACCCATACGGGGTCTGCTGGCTCATGTCGATACTGGTCAGGGCCGCATCGAAGACCGGTGCGATGCGGACCTTCCGCCACCCCGGCTCCTCCATTGCCACTCCGGCCAGTCCGGCAAGCATCCAATGCACGATGGCTCCCAGGGCATAGTGGTTGAATGAGGTCATCTCCCCAGGGTTGATGGACCCGTCAGGAAGCATGGAATCCCAACGTTCCCAGATGGTGGTGGCACCCATGCTCACTGGATAGAGCCAGCTCGGGCAGTGACGCTGGAGCAGAAGACGGACGGCCAGATGAGGATGCCCGCTCCTGACCAGGGCGGGGCAGACCAGGGGGGCCCCCAGGAAACCTGTGGAGATGCGGAAACCGCTGACCCGCACGATGTCCGCCAGCCGGTCACCGGCACCTTTTCGCTCTTGCGGGGTCTCCAGAAGATCCCAGACCAGGGCCATGGCATAGACCGAGGCGCAATCGGAGAGGATGGCTCCATTGTCGGTGACGTATTCGTGGCGGAAAGCCTGAGCCACCTTGTCGGCCAGCCGGTCATACCGCTTGGCCTCATCCGTCTGCCCCAGGGCAGCATGGGCCCGAGCCACCAGGCGGGTGGAATGGGCAAAGTAGGCCGTAGCCACCACGTCGGGATCGGCCTTGGAACCCCCGGGGTTGTCCGGCGGCGCATCCGGATCCAGCCAGTCACCAAATTGGAAACCTCCCCGCCAGAGGTAGGAGTCGCCGCATCGAGCCTCCACCCCGTTTACGAACCCATCCATCATCGGCAGGAACCGGCGCAGCACACCGGCATCCCCGGTAGACCGGTAAACGGCCCAGGGCACCAGTACCGCCGCATCACCCCATCCGCAGGTCAGCTTAGGACCGTCCAGCACATCGGGGACTACCACCGGGATGCCGCCGTCCTGCGCCTGAGCCTGGGCCATATCGACCAACCAGGAGGAGAGAAAACCGCCGGCATCGAAAAGACTGAGCGCGGTGGGTGCGAACATGGCGATATCACCCGTCCAACCCAGCCGTTCATCACGCTGCGGACAATCCGTGGGCACCGTGATGAAGTTATCCATGGTGGACCAGCGGGCGTTCTGGAACAGGCGATTCAGATCGGCATCCGAGGACCGGAAGGTGGCCAGGGGCTCCATCCGGGCCGAAACCAGACAGGCCTGCAGGTCCTCTGCCCGGAAATCGTCAATCCCCTCCACCTGGACATACCTGAAGCCATGCTGGGTGAACATCGGCTCCAGGTCTTCCTCCTGACCGGAGAGGATGAAACAATCAGTCGCCTTGGCATTACGGAGGGGCCGTGTGCCCAGCTCGCCCTTCTCCAGGACCTCCGCATGCTTCAGGACCACACGCTGACCAGCATGTCCGCTACTGACATGCATGCGGACCCAGCCCGAGAGATTCTGCCCGAAATCCACAATTCGTTTCCCTGAGGGGGTGACGATGATCTCCTGTCCGGGCAGGCGGTCGACGATCTGGGCCGGAGCGGCTTCCTGGGGCCTGATTCGGGACGACGGCATGGGGAGCTCTCGGACAGGATAGGTCTGTCCCTGGGGATTCAGAAGGGGAAGACGCATATCCTGGGTCTGACCATCGTAAAGGTCATTGGCCAGGATCGAGGACGAACGCCAGTTCCAGGCCTGATCCGTCACCAGAGTATGTTCCCCATCCCTGTCATGCCAGAGCAGGTTGGCCAGGACCCAAAGAGCACTCCCGTAGACGTCGGTACGGCAGGTCCACGAAAGCTGCCCGCGGTACCAGCCATTGCCCAGAATGATCGCCAGCTCATGCCGACCCGGCGTCAGCATGTGGGTCAGGTCATAGGTCAGGGCGTTCAAACGGTGATTGTAATCGGTCCAGCCCGGAGCCAACTGGTCGGACCCGACACGGCGCCCATCCAGGTAAACCACGAAAATACCCCCTGCGGTCAGATCCAGGCGAGCCAGGTCGCAGTCCTCCCCCACCATGAAATCACGCACCATGATGGGAGAGGCCTCTTCACGACCGACTGCAGGATTAGGGGTAATGGGACGACCGCCCCAGTCGGCATTGTCGAGCAGACCGGTCTCCACCATGGCAGGGTCCGACCAGGCCGACCAGACCCCGTCACCACCCGCGACCCGGACCCGTACACGGCAGGCCTGATGCGAGCCCAGGGGACTGCCTGGCCAAGCCACACAGACCTGATTGGAACCCTCCAGGTCGTACACCTCCGCCTGGGTATGACCCGACGCGATCTCCACCTGGGCCCTGGTCTGCTCCCAACCCTCAGGGGCCGAAAGAACCTTCCAGGACAGGGAGGGCCTTGCATCCTCATACCCCAAAACCTGTTCGCCAGCTTGGTGCAAACCAAAACGCGCCTTGGAAACCACCACCGATGTCATGGCCGCCTACCTTCCCCGTTCCGTCGGAATCCTACTTGACGCCCTTAATAAGCGGCATGATCAGAACACTGCAGAGGCTGAGTATTGCACCAATCAGCCAGAGCAGGGGGTAGTTGTTGCCGCTTGCCATGTTGATGATGAAGGGAGCCACCGCCGGAACCAGAACATTGGCACCGTTCAGGGCCAACCCGAAGACGCCCATGTCCTTGCCGGCGTCCTTGCTCTCGGGAAGAACCGCAGCGCAAAGAGCCAAATCGACAGTCATATACATGGCCTGGCCCACACAGAATATCTCCCAGGCAACCAGGAACTGGGTGAAGCTATGGGAGGAGCCCGCCAGAATCAGGGCAAAGGCCATAATAACGGCGGCCGCGATCACGAAGGGCTTCTTCCTGCCCAGACGATCGGTGAGGAAACCAGAGCAGGAGAAGAAGATGACCGAGATGGGGGCCGAGCAGAGGGTGAGCAGACCCGCCTTGTTACCCACCTGGTTCAAGGGGGTGTGCAGGCCGGAAATCAGGTAATACACGAAATAAGTCTGCATGGAGGCCATGGCCAGGCCCACCAGGAAGCGGGACAACCAGGTCCATCCGAAGTTCGGGTGTTTCCGGGGATTAACAAAGAATCCACCGAAGAGCTTCTTCACGCTGAGCGAGGGAACCTCGCTGCGGTCCTTGACCGGATCGCGGTACATGAGGAGCAGCGGAATTGAGGCAATCAAACCCAGCAGGATTGGTACGGTCATCAGGAGGAGACCATTACCGACCAGGGCACCTGTCAGGTAGGTACCAGCCGAGAAGGCGAGAGCACCAAAGAGGCCCATCAACCCCATGACCGTGCCGCGACGATTCTCCGGCACACCCTCAACGGCAATGACCGAGTAGGCATTGAAACCGGCCTGCATAGCCACAACCGAAATGACGTAAGCGGCACCCATCACCCAGGCGTTATCCGACAGACCCACCAAGGCGGCGGTCACCAACGAAACCAGGAGGCAACCGACAATCCAGGGACGGCGGCGACCGAACCTGCTGGTGGTCCTATCGGAAAGACCTCCGACCAGGGGAATGACGAACAACATCAGCAGGGAGCCCACCGAGGTTATACGACTGTAAACGGCATCCTTCTGTTCGGGCATGACGGCTGCCACGCGCAGGGAAAGTGCCGTTCCCAGACTCATGCACATGATGTACAAGCCGACAGCGGCAATCAGCACCAACGCGATGGTCTTGCCGGGGCTGGGATACTCGGGCGGCAGATAGCCCGGATCGTGGTCTGTCAGACCACTGGCCTCAAGGGTCTGACTGTCTTGTTCAGTCATGCTGGTCCTCCTTTGGACTGTAAAAACCTGTATTCCCCTTGGTGCATCCGAACGGGGATTCTCAACGAGGATTCAGCCGACGCGGCTTCGTGCGGAAACTCGCCAAGCGCTCCTTCCGATTCCGACTTCACAAGGGTTACTATTGTTTTTATCCACCTCTCGGCCCGGTCGAAAACTCAACTTCCACTCAATGGAAAAGTCATTGGAAAGTCCTATGCCCATTCATTAGCATTTCCCATAGTGGATATGGGAGCATATGGCTATGGCAGCAACTCAAGATTCCGGCAAAGTCCCGCGGAGTGGCGTACTTAAGCGGGCTTTCGCCATCCTTGACTGCTTCACTTCCGAACAACCGACATTGACCCTGACCCAGATCATGCAACGCACTGGCCTCCCGGCCAGTACCACAAGCAGGCTGCTCAAAGAGCTGACCACCAGCCAGGCCCTGACGCGGGACCGGTTCGGAGCCTACTCAATCGGAACCCGGTTGATGGAAATCGCCCAGTACGCCCAACCCATGCTCAACATCAGGGAATTGGCCTCACCCATCCTCGACAAACTGGCCAGCATGACAGACGAACACATACAGCTGGGCACCCTGGATGGTCTGGAGATGACCGTGCTGGACAGGCGGGAGGGAAAACACAAGATACCGATTTATTACCATATCGGTGATCGCCTTCCATTGGTGCCCACGGCCGTGGGCAGAACCCTTCTGGCCTATGCCTCCACGGAAACAATCGACCTCATCCTGAATGATGAGCAATTCACCTGGCCCACCTGGCAGACGCCCAGGCCCCCAGCTGGTCTGGTTCGTCAGGATCTGGAACGCATTCGGCACCAGCAGGTCGCCCTTCTGAAGGTCCCAGATGCTGCCGTTCATTCGGTCGCCTCTCCCATCTTCGGGAAAACCGGGTCAGTAATCGCCGCAATCGGCATCGTGGTCAACGCCAGCGAACATCAGCTGGAGAGCTACGTGCCCATCATCAAGGCAGGCGCCCGTGCGATAACGCGTCGCGTCACCAGTCCGAAGCCCTGCAGGGTCCTGCCGCCCTGGGAAGGAAACTGAAGAGGGCGCGTCTCCTGACCAGAGATATTCACAGCACTAATCCACCCGCGCATGGCCCCGCTGGATGGCATTCCCCACAGGCGGGGCTCACTCTCAAATAGCTCAAAAACGCCAAAGCGATACGATCCATTTGTGTACTCATCTTCAATATCCTTGTCCTTGTAGGCCGAATCCTCAGCCGCGAACGGCCCCTGCCACCATGCCGGAAATAACCTGCCTGTTCAGGAAGAAATACAGGATCAGCATCGGCACCATCGACACGACAATGGCGGAATAGGTGGCTCCAAGATCTGTCTGCCCATACATGCCGACAAAATCGTTCAGGCCGATCGGGAGGGTCTTCATGTCACTTTGCACCATGAGCGTGTTGGCGAAGACGAACTCGTTCCAGATGAAAACGAAGTTATAGGTCGCCACGGTGACCGTCGTATTGCGAGAAAGCGGCATTACGATCCGGGAGAACACCTGCCAGGTCCCGGCCCCATCGATACGGGCGGCCTCCAGTAGGGAATCCGGTATCTCCTTCATGTAGCTATAGTCACGAACGCCTAGACGCCCGCTATGTTAAAAGAAATACTCCTTTCGACCTGCTTAGCCTCTGGCGCCCTACCTTCCTCCAAGACCGGCATTGAGGAAAGCGCAGCCATCGCAGTCCCTTTACGCTAAAGCCAGCATTACAAAAGCCTTACATTCACTTAATACGACATAAGTAGCGTCGCGCCACCGGAAACCAGGAGCACAACGACACGGGAATACAGTTTCGCACGAACCTATAAACAAGCGAAAACAGGTCATATCCTGAACGGTCGACTTCCAACAAATTGAGCATGGATGCGAGCGGCTGCAGGTAATACGCTCTTGGTGAGGAATAAGTATCTTAGGCAAGAGATTTCGTCTAATAGCAGAATGAATAAAGAACATATGGTTACACTTAAACTGTTTATTAATATTCGAAATGTGAGAGAAAGGGGGTTGATTGAATGCCTAGCAAGGAGACACGGGACAAGAAAACAGCATCCGCATGGAAACGCTGGGGCGCGCCTGCAACCGTGGTGGTCGTCGTCGCATCATTCGCAAGCGGCTGGGGCTTATACCGCTGGAACGTTGAAAAGCACAACGAAGCACTGACCGAATGCCGGCAAGCGGAAACACGGTTGACCACTACGGCCAAAACGGGGGAGACGAAACTACTGGCGGAGGCGCGCATGGTGAGGACGGACCAGGTGGTCGACGCCGGTACGGTGACCGCCTTCCAAAAAGACGCTTTACCAGCTGAGCCGGTCAAGCCTGCGACCTGCCAAGCCTCCCAAGACGAGACCGCTTTGCGGGCGGCAGCTGAGCGAATGGACACTCAAGCCGACTCCCGCAAGGCGGCCATAGCCAAGGCGGAGCGGGCTGCGAAGGCTGTGTTGGCTTCGCGGGATGCGAAGAGTTTGGCGGACGCTAAGGCCGCGTTGAAAGCGAAGCAGGACGAGGGTTCGGCGCGTTTGGCGCAGACCGACGGGCAGGTGGCCGATGACGCCACCCGTGAGCGGCTGCTGCAGGCGTTGGACGCGGCGGGCAAGGTCTCCTCCTCGAAGCCGTCCGACTACCAGCAGGCGCAGGCCGCCATCCAGGCCGCGCTCGACCAGGTCAACGCCAGCGCGCAGGCGAAGGCCGAGGCGGACGCTCAGGCCGCGCAGCAGCCGGCCCCTTCATACGGTGGCGTCGGGAGCGCGCCCTCCTACCGGCCTCCTGCCAATCGCGGCGGCGGTGGCGGCGGGTACGCTCCGGCGCCAGCCCCCGCGCCCGCGCCGGCGGCGCACGCCGCGCCACAAGGCGGCGGATCAAGCGCTCAGAGCCGATTGCCTCCATTAGATACAAATCATCATGGTTGTAACCCGGATGGTTCGTGTGGTATTGGCTGATTGATTAAGAATGTGCCAGCGGGATTGGCTGGTTTGGACGCTACCTATCCCACTGGCGTTTTGAGGACGACCATAACGGTCATCCCCTTCATAGTAAGGGAAAGCATATGAAGAAACTGGAGTTATTAACCAATCCCAGCAGGGCGAGGAAGGGCGTGTCCATCGTTTCGGCGGTGGCGGCTTTGATCGCCGGAGTAGCGCTCGCCTGCGGCAACAACAATAGCGACGACTCCGAACCTATGGATATCTCGCGACAGCGGACCTACAAGGACAACGATGACAGAACCGATAGCGGTTACGACACATCCGCTGTCAATATAACTTTCATCGATATGGGTGCAGCTCCTTCGACAACCATTGTCAGCAAGGCCCAGGCCACGCTGAACGCATCCAACACCGATTGTGCCAAGCGATTCAACACTCCGCGCCTCGAACTAATCGTCCCGGCAGCCTGCCGTGTCATAAAAGTGAGGGCGATGACCGGTCCGAGCAGCCAATTCATCCACCAGATGCATCATCTCAGGTCTGGCTGTATGCAAACTCGGGCGAATACAATAAACAGGCGTATCTACAACAGCAACGCCTCTCAATGTGCAATAGCCGACACTTTTAACGACCAACAAGGCAAGCCCGTTAATCCTTCAGTTCTGAGTTCACATTCCCCAAAAAGCACTTCAGCCATCGAATATTGTGGCTTCATGCGTCTCGGAACGTGCGATTGCGCGCCACCAATGGTTCCATTGCTACCATGCCCGGTGCACTGCCTCCGCGGTTTCTCCCTCCCCACCCGCGTTCGGAGTGATTCTGGTCTTGTCCAAGAGCGTGACGAGCAGGTAGGAAATCAAACCAATGGCTATGCCGAACATAATCGGCCAGTTGCCCCCCAAAGCAAAGTCGGCCTTGTGGGTCATGCCACCATAGGCCATCGTGCCAGCGACTGTGAACGCGCTCATGACCAACGAGGCGAAACCGGCTCTAGGCGAGATCCTCTTGACCAGGAAGGAGAAAATGACGGGGATGAACACACAACCCTACAGAAAAGCGTACGCCAGGTCGAGCGCTTTGAACAGGTCCCCTATGGCCAGCGAGACGTCGATTGTGACCAATCCAACCACCAGCGCTATCCCGCGGTTAATCCACGCGTCCTTGCTGCTATTAGCCTGATTCTGCGAGTCATGCGAAATCTCCTCCGAAGGTCCACGACGGATGAAACGCACATACAAATCGTCGTAGACCACCGTCGAGCAAGCCAGGATGGTCCCGGAGGCCACGGACATAGAAGCCGCAAGCGCCACCGCAAGCAGCAACCCCACGACTCCCTGCGGTAGGAAAGCTGAGATACCAGCTTCAAACGCCATCGACGGGTCACTGAGCTTAATGCCGGCGGCATACACCGACATACCGAGCATAATGGCGGCCAGTGAATAGAAGATGGCGTACACGCCGGCAGTTATGGTACCCCTACGGGCAATCTTCGGAGTTCGAGCTGTGAACATCCGCTGCCAGATGTCCTGGCCGATCACCAATCCAAGTACCAAGTACATACAGTAGGACCCAGTACAAGGTTCCTGAAGGCCCGCATGTACCCAGATTCCAGTGACTTTGCGGTATCTTGCCCATAAACCCCGTAGTGCCCTTATCTTCGGGTCGGGGAGTAGAAAAAACGGTACGAGAAGCATGACTCCCAGAGCCTTAACACGAACTATGACCATTCACGAACAGTCACAAAACGGTCAGGCATTGGACCTTCTAAGGGATGAGGTGAAACGTCTCCGGACTGACAACGCAGTGCCAAAAGGAGCGAAATCACCGCTCTTTTGAAGCCCAGACCTCGGCATTGGCGGCAGCAGTGGGCCGGGAATCACAACGGCGCGCGTTCGGACCAAGGCCCCGGCCAACCTCAGGATTGAACGGCAGGCGCACGATCCCGTCCGAACGCCCGCGCATGATTCATTTCGATGACCACAGGGCTCCCGGCGCAGGCACACAGGGAACACCCCCTCTTACTCTTCTCGGCCGGGTCTTGCAAGGCGCCCACGCGCGCAAAACCCCTCAAAAAAAGCCTGAAGCAGGCGCCCGGGAGCTAGGCCTCAGTAATGCAGCGACATCAACAGATCCGCGACCTGATCGCGGGTGGCCTGATCAATGGTGGTAGCCTTATCCAGGATGATTTTGATTTGGCTAGCGACCTCGACAACCTGATCGGAATCCGAATCATCCACCAAAGCCTTTATCTGAAGCCACTCTGTGAACACTCGGTAAGCTTTGTCCTCGGCCTTGCTCTCATAAGTCAACGGCTTGCCCGAACGCTCGATGCGGCTGAGGGAATCCAAAGTCTCCGCAATCATGGTCCTCAAGGAGCGAGCTGCGATCCCCCGCTTGCGTTTTTTGTCAAAATAACTCTGATAAAAGGAGAAGAAGAGAGTGGTCAGCACCGCCGCCATCTCGGCCAACCCCGTGACCCACTCGGCAAGATTTCCTATTTCCATGCATCACAGGATACCGGAGGCCTTCGATACCGCGAATCCCGCCATCCCGGCGCCGTGCCGCGAAACCATCCCCTGAGCACACGGAACCGAGACGCGAGCGGAGACGCCCACCACGCCAGGGCGAAATCCACGCCTAGAGTGGACTTGCCCATGTTGCACTAGAGGTGTGGAAGTGGGTTTACGCATGACTGGGCATATCACCTGCCAAAATGAATTGTGAGGCTGCCAGAGAAGCCTAGCTACTCACGTAAAGGGGAGAAGACAATCATGGGAGAAGGGCAACAAACAGAAAACGTTAAACGGCCTGGGAAGCGGTGGGCCATTCCTGTCGCCGCCCTCGTCGTCGTGGTTTTGTGCGCTGGCGGTTGGGGGATTCACCGGCTGAAAACCTCTCGTCATGAGGATGCGGTGGCGGCGTGCCAGAACGCTGCCGGCCGGCTGACCCGCGCGGATAAACCTATAGGTTCGAAGCAACTGACGGAGGCGCGCGGGGTGCAGGCCGGCCAGGTGGCCGACGCCAAGACCGTTACCGGCTACCAGAGGGCCGTGAAAGCCGTGGCCACGGTCAAGCCAGCGTCGTGCGACGCCTCCCTGGGCACGTCGGATCTGCGGTCGGCTGCGGATCGGATGGACGCCGCCGCCGCCAAGCGCGAGGACCAGGACAAGTCCATCGAGCGGGCTGCGAAGGCGGTGTTGGCTTCGCGGGATGCGAAAACCTTGGCGGACGCGAAGTCGGATTTGAATGGGAGGAGGGATGAAGCGGCCAAGCTGTTGGGGGACAGTGATGGGAAGGTGGCTGATAACGCCACCCGCGACGCGTTGAGCAAGGCCATCGACCAGGCCGGCGGGGTCAAGGGCGATAAGGCAAAGGATTACCAGGACGCGGCTAACGCGCTGCGGTCGGCCATGGATCAGATCAACGCTTCGATGCAGGCGAAGGCCGAGGCGGACGCGCAGGCCGCCGGCCAGGCGGCGCCGGCCCCGGTCGTCCAGCAGGCGGCCCCGGTCCAACGGTCGGCCCCTTCCTACGGCGGGGACGGGTACGCGCCTTCCTACCGGCCTTCCGTTAATCGTGGCGGCGGCTGGTCCGCTCCGGCGCCAGCCCCCGCGCCAGCGCCAGCGCCTGCTGCGCCACAAGGCGGAGGCTCGAATTGGAGGGAAAGGCTCAACAGCCAAAAACCGATAGGCAATCATGGTTGTAATCCGGATGGTTCGTGTGGTATTGGCTGATTGATTAAGAATGTGCCAGCGGGGCTGAATACTTAGCAGGTTCCCGCCCCGCTGGCTAGGTTGGACGAGCACGTGTGCCCGTCCCCTTCATGGTAAGGGAAAGCATATGAAGAAACTGGGGTTATTCAGCAATCTCGGCAAGGCGAGAATGCCGTCAGGTGGCGAATACTGGATAGAGCCTGCCCAACTTTATCCATCTGGCAGGCGCCGCCGGGCGCAAACCACGTCAGCACACCGATGAACGCAATGACGAGAAATAGGATGACGTAGGCGTTCGGCATCGAGTTTTTCTTAACCTTCCTTTCAGCAGGTTTGCCCGAAGCCACACTCGCCATGAGTGTCTCCATCGACTTATTCAAATTCCGGCGATAACGCGGGCCTATACGCTTATTAACGGCACCCTACCGACCATGCGGAGGACGTGATAAGCGGTAATAGGTGGTCAAATTGAGGGCGCCTGCAGATCACCCAGAGTAGTGGCCATACCTGCTTTGATTGTGCGCGCCTGTTCTCGGTCTCCTTAAACTGGTGACCGTATCGAGGGCTACTGTGAAGGCCGAACGGGTTCGCGTAGATGTCTTTTCAAAACCATGTTCCTCCCCTTGAAATAGCTGTGGAGAACTCGCCAGCGTTTCAGGCACTTCAACTGAATTGCCAAACGATTAGTCAATTCAGTTCGTCAGCGCTGTAATTGCGCGTTAATAATACGGTCCGCCCTTGGGAGTGAGAATGACCTGTCATACGTACCGTCCTTGATCCGCGTATTTCTTCTTCAAAACACTGCAAGCTCTCCGCAAGCCCGACGGACGACGAATCAAGTAACTCTAGGTCGAAATCCAACCCGAATCATCTTCGGGTCGCCCTCCCCTCCTTGGCTACATTCAGACCATTACGGCAGACGCATGTTGCCAAACTCAATGGGGTTCACGATTCAAGAGAACACCTCTCCACAACAGTCCCACTCGACGGCTATGCGTTAAGTGGAGAGCACAACCTAGTGTGAGCATTGTCGAAGGTCGCCACGTTCATAGCGAAACCCGCGTTTCGTAGTAGTAGATGACTAATATTGGGCTCCTGGTATGCCCGCAGCACCCTGTGCCTGGCGGACGAGCCGGACCACGACCCCCGAAGGAAGACGACAATAACCATGAGGAACGTGCTTGCCATCGTCAGAAGAGACGCGCTGCGGTTGTTGCGTGTACCTGCGGCATGGGTGATTATGTTCGGCCTCGTCTTCATCCCGCCGCTCTACGCTTGGTTCAACGTCCTTGGCTTCTGGAATCCGTACGGGAACACGCTTAACATCCGCGTGGCCGTAGTGAATGAAGACAAGGGCGCCAACTCCGAAATCATGGGCAAGGTGAACCTGGGCGGCCAAATCGTCTCCCAGCTCAAGTCGAACAAGCAACTGGGCTGGCAGTTCGTGGACCGGGACGAGGCCCTTGACCAGGTCAAGTCGGGCAGGAGTTACGCGGCCATCATCATTCCGCGTGACTTCAGCAAGCAGCTCTCCAGTGTGGTGACCGACGGATCGGCCCGCCCCCAGCTCCAGTATTACGTCAACGAAAAGGCCAACGCCATCGCCACCAAGGTGACCGACACCGGCGCCGCCACGGTCGACAAACAGGTGAATAACACCTTCGTTTCCACCGTCTCCAAGGTGGTTTCCAGCGCGGTCGACACCACCAACGAGAACCTCAACCAGGCAAGTAAAGCGGCCGGCAACCAGGCGGAATCCGATCTCGCGGCCTTGCAGGGCAACATCAACAAAGCCCGCTCGACCATCAGCGATGTAAGCGGCCAACTCTCGCAGGTGCCCAACCAGACCCAGCAGGCGCGCATAGCCCTGAACCAAGCCGACAACCTCAAGAGTGACGCCGGCCGGTCGCTTTCCTCCATGTCCACACTGCTGAGCCAGGCCCAAGGCGAGCTCAACGGGTTCATCGACTCCTCTTCCACGAACCTCGATCAAGCGTCCTCCCAGCTGGGCCAGGCCAGCGCCCAGGCAAACGTGGCCGTCTCCCAGGCGACCGGCATGCTGGCCGAAGCCAATGGTGGCGTAGGTTCGGCGATCGCCCAAGCCAAACAGCTCAACCAGTCGAACGCGCAGATCATCAAGGATTTAGAGGACCTAGGCCTGCCGAACACCAGCGGCATCATCAACCAGCTCAAGGCTCAAAACCAGTCCCTAGGCCAATCAATCAGGGCCCTGGAGCAGCTGAACGCGGACACCGGCGCCACCATCGCCTCCACCGCCTCACTAGCGGACACCCTCAACCACGCCACCCAGAACTCCCTGTCCGCCTCAGGCAACGCCCGCAAAAACATCATCGCCGGAACCCTGCCCCAGCTCAACAACGGCTTGAACTCCCTCTCCTCCGCCTCGGGTGGCCTGGGCGCCAGGCTGAGCTCGCAAGGCACCACCATCGCGCAAGCGAAGGCGATCCTGGGCCAGCTGGATCAGGCCACCTCATCAACCCGCCAGTCCCTGGCCTCCACCGACTCCTACCTTTCCGGGCTGCAAGGCAAACTGACCACCCTCTCCACCGACATCGACGCGCTGGACACCGCCAACGCCCTGCCCCAAGTTTTTGGCAAAGACGGAAAGCTCGATGCGGCGAAAGTGGCGGACTTCATGCTTTCGCCCACCGTGCTCGACACTAAGGTGCTCTACCCGGTGGCTTCCTATGGCTCCGGCATGGCCCCCCTCTTCGTCAACCTCTCGCTATGGGTGGGCGCGTTCGTGCTGATGGTCATCGTCAAGCTGGAGGTGGACGACGAAGGCCTGGACGACCCCACGCCCACGGAGCGCTACTGGGGCCGTTGGCTCCTCCTAGCGCCCCTGGCGGCCCTGCAAGGCGTCACCACCACCATCGGGACCATACTGATCGGCGTGCAGACCATCTCAGCCCCCCTGTTCGTGCTGACCGGCGCAATCACCTCCCTGATATACCTGTCCATCGCCTACGCCCTCTCGACCACGTTCATGCACGTGGGCAAGGGCCTGTGCGTCGTGTTGGTCATCCTGCAGATTCCCGGCGCATCCGGCCTCTACCCCATCGAGATGATGCCCTCCTTCTTCCGCCGGCTCTACCCCTTCTTCCCGTTCACCTACTCAATCAACGCCCTGCGCGAGACGATCGGCGGCTTTTACCGCAACGATTGGGCCATGGACCTGGCCAAGCTCGGTGTATTCGCCCTTCTCTTCTTCGTCCTCGGCATCTACGGGCGGCCCCGGCTCAACAACCTCAATCGCTTGTTCGCCCGCGAAATCGAGGACTCGGACATGCTGGTCGGAGAGCCGGTGGAGCGCATCAGCAGCGAATTCTCCTTGGCCCAGGCCCTGGCCGTGCTCGCCAATAAGGACGAATACCGGCAGGCGATCGTGGCGCGCGCCACCAGCTTCGCCCGGCTGTACCCCCGGCTCAAGCGAGGGGCCCTGATCGCCGGCATCGTCGTGCCCGCCATCCTGGCGGTCACCTTCTCCTTCACTTCCGGCACTATGGTGACCGCCCTGGCGGCCTGGGTCATCTGGATTCTGGTCATCATCGCCTTCCTGATGGCGATTGAGATGATGCGAGACCATGTGGTGCGCCAAATTCGTCTGGGCACTTTGTCCGAGCAGACCATTCGCGGCATGGTCTTCGACTTCGACCGCCCCCGACGCAAGATTCGGCGCAGGCGGCGGGCCGCCATGCCGGCCCACCTGCCTTCGGACGTGACCAATCCCGCGGCCAAGCGGGATTAAGCGTGGGAAGCGGATGAGGTTGACGGAGCGGATGGAGCGAACAGTGCTGCCTAAGCAGGTGAAACGGATATGCCAAACCAGGGGAAGGAAGTGAACGGGCATGAAGTCCATGTGGGAGCTCTTCACCGGTGACCTCAAGCGAATCACCTCCAACATCGTCTCCATCATCATCGTCATAGGGCTCGTCGTGATCCCAGGCCTGTTCGCGTGGTTCAACGTGGCGGCCAGCTGGGACCCCTTCTCCAACACCAAAAACCTCAAGTTCGCGGTAGCAAATGTGGATAAAGGCTATAAATCCGACCTCATCCCGGTCAAGGTGACGGTGGGTGACCAGGTGGTCAACGAGCTGCGCGCCAACAGCCAGCTGGATTGGACCTTCACCTCCAAGGATGACGCCATCGACGGCACTAAATCCGGCAAGTACTACGCCTCCGTCGTCATTCCCGAAAACTTCAGCCACGACATGATGACCTTCTTCTCGGCCGACGCCCACCACGCCAAGCTGGCCTACTACTCAAACGAGAAGACCAACGCCCTGGCCCCTAAGGTCACTGGGCAGGGCGCCGACCAGGTGGCCGGGCAGATCAATGAGATGTTCGCCAAGACCATCACCGGCACCGCGCTGTCCATCGCCTCCCAGCTGGCGGACGAGATGGATCGGCCTGAGGCCAAGACCATGCTGACCCGGTTCACCGGCAACGTGGACGATGTCGCCAAAGAGCTGAGTCAAGCCAGCGCCATCCTCAACAACTTCGACTCCCTTTCCCAGGACGCGCAAGGCCTGATGACATCCTCCACCCAGATGGTCGACTCCTTGTCGGACGGAGCCAACCAGGCCGGACGTGACTTGCAGAACGCCAATCATCAGGTGAGTGACGTGTCCGGCGCGCTCGACTCCACCGCTAAGAGCTTGTCGGATGCCTTGGTCGCCTCATCCTCCTCCTACGATGCGGTGGGCAGCAGCATCGATTCCACCTTCCAAACTGCTAATCATTCAGTGGCGGACGCGGCCGCCGGCCTCAACCGCGAGTCCCAGCAGGTGAGCCAGCAGGCCGACCAGTACCAGCGGATCCGCGGCGCTCTGGTCGCTACCACCGGCGAGAACTCGGTCTCCCAGCGCCTGGACGCGGTGATTTTGCAGCTCCGCCAGCTCAGCTCCTCCCTATCATCCACCGCCGCAAACGTGAGCAACAGGAACGCGCAGTCCGCCCAGCAGCGGCAGCAAATCAAGGATCTGGCCGCCCAGGCCAAAGCTTCGATCTCCGGCGTTTCCAGCGATTTCAACACCAAGCTCAGGCCGCAAATCAAGCAGATCGCATCCTCGGTCAACGCGACCACCGCCACGCTCGGGTCCGCAAGCTCACAGCTCAAGAGCACCTTGAGCGGGTTAAGAACCGACACCAGCGCGGTGAATAAAGACATGGCCGACGTGAACGACATGCTCAGCTCCATGTCAGCCACGATGGCTAAGACCAGCGACCGCCTGACCGACTTCACCGGCAAACTCAACGCCGCCCTGACCAGCGGCGACATGGACACGGTCCGCCGAATCCTGGGCTCCAACGACCCGGAGACGCTGGCCGCCACTCTGGCGGCGCCGGTCAAACTCAGCCGCACAACCCTGTACCCGGTGCAGTCCTTTGGCGCGGCCCTGACCCCCTTCTACACCCTGATCCCCTTGTGGGTGGGCTCCCTGTTGATGGCGGTCACGCTGAAAATCACGGTCTCCCGCCGCACACGCGAAGCCCTAGGCGATCCAAAGCCCC
This sequence comes from Bifidobacterium actinocoloniiforme DSM 22766, assembly GCF_001263395.1. Classification (NCBI taxonomy): domain Bacteria; kingdom Bacillati; phylum Actinomycetota; class Actinomycetes; order Bifidobacteriales; family Bifidobacteriaceae; genus Bifidobacterium; species Bifidobacterium actinocoloniiforme. The sequence goes on from NZ_CP011786.1 coordinate 1,313,124, forward strand.
ACCAGCTCTTCCTGGGGCACTTTGGCGTGTTCGCGGTGATTTCCCTCCTGCAGTCCACCTTCTCTTGCGCCGGTTCCCTCCTCTTCATCAGAGTCCATGCGGCGCACCCCTGGCTGTTCATGGCCACCGGCTGGATCAGCGGACTGGTTTACGCCTTCTTCATCTACACCCTTGTCGCCTCCTTTGGCAACGTAGGCAAGGCCATAGGCGTGATTTACCTGGTCATGCAGATTTCCGGCTCCGGGGGCGCCTACCCCTTGCAAGTACTGCCAGGCTTCGTCTCAGCGGTCAACCCGTATCTGCCGGTCTCCCACTCAATACAGGCCATGCGCGCCGCAATCGCCGGCATCTACATGAACGACTATTGGATCGAGATCAGCAAGCTCCTCCTCTTCGTGCCGCCCATGATCCTGCTGGGCCTGGTCCTACGCAAGCCCCTAGTCAAGTTCAACCAGTGGTATGTATCCAAGATAGAAGCCACCAAACTCATGGAGTAATGCGCTCCTCTCCTCTTCCTCGTTGATTTAAATGTACAGATTTTTGTACAATATCGAACGACACTAGTCTACCGGACTGGGGAGGAGGACGACATGCAGGCCGTAGCGTACAGCAACTTCCGCAAGAGCCTTAAGGCGTACATGCATAAGGTCAACGAGGACGCGGATATGCTCCTGGTGACCAACACCGACCCAGAAGACAACGTGGTCGTGATGAGCGCCGATGATTACGACTCCCTCATGGAGACCCTACGCATCTACCAAAACCCGTATCTGCGCGATAAAATCACCCGCGGTCTGGCAGCGGTAGCTCAGGGCCAGGCCAGCGAACACAGCCTGGTCGACGACGACGAGCCGGAGCGCCGGGCGGCGGCATGATTCTGGGCTGGACCGAAGACGCTTGGGAGGACTACCGCTACTGGCAGTCCCAGGACCGTAAAACCCTCAAGCGCATCAACACCCTGATTCTCGACACCCTCCGCCATCCCGACTCCGGCATCGGCAAGCCCGAGCCGCTCAAGTGGGGTCTCCAAGGCGCCTGGTCGCGCCGCATAGACTCCGCCAACCGCCTCATATACACCTTCACCGCCACCAAACTGACCATCCTCTCCGCCCGCAGCCACTACCAATAAGCCGCCCACTGATCGCTCCCAGCCCTTATATGCTGGGTTTATGGACGAGGGTTGGAAGGCTGGACCGGATTGGGGCGGCTCGGCAGAGGCGTAACCCCACGGCGATCGCTGAGTTGCCGAGCGGATTCACGGTTTTTGCGGATATGCGGTTCCTGCCTGGCTGGCGCATTCTGCTCCCCCACCGGCACGTGGGCTCGCTCAATGAGCTCGGCATGGAAGAGCGGTCTCAATCCCTGCTGGACATGTCGGTCCTGGGAGACGCGACACTGGCGGTCTGCCAACCCGGGCGCATCAACTACGACATCCTGGGCAACACCGACGAATACCTGCATGCCCACGCCTACCCACGCTACGATTAGGAACCGCCCGACCACCAGCCCCTCCCCGCCTGGCTCTACGAAAACCGCTACTGGTCTGACCCCGCCACCGCCTTCAACCCGGTCCGCCGCTGCCAACTCATGACCGACCTAGGCTCCTCCCTCAGTGCACATACCGAGATTGGCGCCAGGAGTGCGGCATGACTGCCCCGGCGGAAGCAGCGGCCATCGCCCGGTATAGCAGGGAAAGCTCCACCAGGTTCTCGCCAAGTCGCGCACGTAGATGGAGGTGATCGCGCGCAATAGACGTTATTAGCTTACGGGATTTCCTTTCCTTTTCACCGCCCACAGTCCGAGCAACACCATCGAAACAGCGAGCCGGGCCAGCAGGTGGGGCGGATTGATGTGGCCATACATGCTGAATCCGTTAACGACGGCGGCCGCGATCAAGCCTAACAGGCCGATTGGCAGGAGCCAGTCCCAGCGTAAGGCGGCCAGGAGGCAGCAAGCGAAGAGGAGTGTGGCCAGAAGCGGCCAGACCGGCACACTCCCCATAAGAGCCAATGCGGAAATAATCATCAGCCCTGCGTATATGACCACCGCACTGACGTAGATGGCATTCAGGATTCTCATACTGCCCCTTTCGTGCTTCAATTGAAACATATGGGGGGGGGGACCCCCACAGCAAATTGCGCAGAAAAGTCGGCGCACAGGAAGAGGCGGCATGCAGATCGGCGAATTCGCGCACCGGCATCAGACCACCAAGGACACGGTGCGCTTTTACATGGTGGCTGGGCTGCTGCAGCCCAGCCGAGCAGGCCGCAACTAAGACTTCGGTCCACCGGAGAAAGAGGCCCTTGAAGAAGACAAATCCTTAAGAGGCATGGGATTCTCGATAGCCACCATCGTCGAAATCCATGGCAGGCATGAGACTCAATGCGGCACCCGGGAACAACGGGAAGCCAACCTGGACCTAGTGAATCGGGAATTTGCCTCCATCGCCCAACAGCAGGCCGATCTCGCCCGCCGCACCGCCTCTCTCAAAACGGCGAAGAAGGAACTGGAACAGCTCCTAGGCTGAGCCCTCCATCCACCAGATTCAAGGCCTGCCCGGAAGTGCGACCGCTCGAAAAATCCGGTTAGAATAGAGAGGACTATATCAGCGGTCAGGGTGGACCGACGAAAACCAAGGAGTCACGCGATGAAACCAATGACGGCGTTTACCACGGATTTACAGCACTCGGGCATGATCGCCTGGGACTTGGACGAGACGATCAAGTTCTACACGGAGAAGATGGGCTTCGAGCTGGTGGACACCTTCTTTAACGGAGGCAACCGCTGCGCCTTCCTGCGCTACGGGCACCTGACGATCGAGACCTGGGAAGGCGAGACCGCGCCGATGACGACGGGCGCCATCAACCACTGGGCCCTGGACGCCCCCGACATCGAGGCCGCCTGGGCCAACGCCAAGGCGCTGAACCTGAACATCAAGGAGAAGGAGATCCAGTCGATCCCCTCCTTCTGGGACCACGGCATCCGCTACTTCAACATCTGGGGCCCCAACAAGGAAACCATCGAATTCTGCCAAATCCTGTGAGCGGGCGCCGAGCCGGCGCACACCCCAAGAAGCCGAGCCCGATCATCGCGATCGTGGGACGGGAAGAGCCCGCGAAGGCCATTCCATTCCAGAGGGCGACGCCCCCCCCCATCATTGAGGACCATCTGATGCGCGGCAAGGCTCAGTGACGACCTTAAGCCAGGCGCCTCGAAGATCATGCCGGCGAGGATGTGCGGTTCCATACAATATTGGGGCTATCAGGGGTGGTTTCCACGGGGGCGAGCGGATAGATTGGGAAGTGCAGTAGCAGTGAGTCGGCCCAACGTCGGGCCGCTCAACGAAAGGAAGTTCACAGATGAGCTTGGAACATGTGACCGTAACCGGCGGGGGCGTGCTGGGTAGCCAGATCGCCTACCAGTCGGCTTTTAAGGGTAAGGCCGTCATCATTTACGACATCAATGACGAAGCCATCGCGCAGGTCAAGAAACGCGTGAATGGCCTACGTGATTCTTATAAGAACGACATTAAGGCCACCGACGGGCAGTTCGACGCCGGACTCGGCCGCCTGTCGTTCACTACCGACCTGGCCTCGGCCGTGGCAGATGCGGACCTGGTGATCGAAGCGGTGCCCGAGCGCCCCTCAATCAAGCACGGCCTGTACCAGAACCTGGCCAAGATGGCCCCTGAGCGCACCATTTTCACTAGCAATTCCTCCACCTACGTGCCCTCCACTTACATGGAGGATACCGGCCGGCCGGACCGCTTCCTCAACCTCCACTTCGCCAACCAGGTCTGGAAGAACAACACCGCCGAGATCATGGGCTCGCCCAAGACGGACCCGGCGATATACCAGCAGGTCGTGCAGTACGCGCGCGAAATCGGGATGGTGCCGATCGAGCTGAAGAAGGAGCAGCCGGGCTATGTCCTCAACACCTTGCTGATCCCGCTGCTGGATGCCGGCAGTTACCTCTGGGGCCAGGACATCGCCGACCCGCACACCATCGATAAGACCTGGATGATCGGCACGGGCGCCCCCATGGGCCCGTTCGGGATCATGGACCTGGTAGGCCTGCGCACTTGCTACAACATCACCAAGGAGCAGCAGGGCGACGACCCTAAGGCCCAGCCTTACCTGGAGAAGATGAAGGCCATGCTGGACGAGGGCAAACTAGGCCGCGAGTCGGGTGAGGGCTTCTATCATTACCCCAACCCCGAGTTCGCCGACCCCGCTTTCCTCAAGGCCTGACGGTCCGTCCGGCCGCAGCGGCGCAGCAGCCGCCAATCCGGCCTGCGACCCACACACCTAAGACGTAAGCCCGGCGCGAGGTTCCCCACCAGCGAAATGCTCGGAAAGACGGGCCGCCGGGCTTTGTCATGCGCGGAAATCCCAGCCCCCAGCCCGGTCCAGTTGGCCATAAGAGCGCGATTCAGACGGCGCAAGCCCTGAGCGAGGCGCAGCGAGCCCCCAGTGATAAACTCACACATTATGACATTGTTGTGAAGAAAGATGACAGCCCAGAGGCGAACCAGAGCCAGCAAGACCAAGACCACGGCCGCAGGAGCCGGGAAGAAAACATGACAGCCGAGAATACTACGAATACCCACATGAATACGAGCCGCGAGGATGGGGCCAAGCCCAACAGCCCAGCGGCGGAAGCGGACGGAGAGCCCGACAGTAAGGGCGGGATGCCCCGCAAGCCAAAGAAACAGACCCCATACAGCTTCCGCAATTGGCGACGGCGCCTACATGTGAGCGATGTGACCGTCGTCGAGAAAGCCACGCTCAAGCGTGCCGTCGCAGGCACCGTGGTCGGTAACTTCATGGAATGGTACGACGTGGGCGTGTACGGCTACCTGGCCATCACGATCGGCGTGGTCTTCCTGTCCGACGCCTCGCCCGCCATCCAGCGGCTCTTCTCCCTGGGCGTGTTCGCGGTTACTTTCATAGCCCGCCCCCTGGGCGGCATCGTGCTTGGACAACTGGGAGACAAGCTGGGCCGCCAGCGCATCCTGGCCTTCACCCTCCTGTCCATGTCGGGCGCAACCCTCCTGATCGGCCTGCTGCCCGGCTATAGCGCTATCGGGTTCTGGGCGCCTCTGGCCCTGATCATCCTCAAGCTGGCCCAGGGCTTCTCGACCGGTGGCGAGTACGCCGGTGCCACCACCATGGTCACCGAGTACGCGCCCGACCGCCACCGCGGCTTCTTCGCCTCCCTCCTCGACGTAGGCTCTTACTTGGGCTTCGCTTTTGGCGCGGGTTTGGTCTCCCTGATCGAGTTCAACCTCAGCCCCGAGGCCATGCAAGCCTGGGGTTGGCGCATCCCCTTCATCCTCGCCCTGCCGCTGGCCGCGATCGCGGTCTACTTCCGTACCAGGGTGGAGGACACCCCCGCCTTCCAGCAGGCGCAGAACGCCACGACAGAGAAGACCGCGGCCGAGCATAAGGGCGTCATCAGCCTGATCCGCGGGTACTGGAGGGAGCTGCTCATGGCATTCGTGCTCGTGGCGGCCGCCAACACGCTGGGTTACACGCTGACCACCTACATGCCCACCTACCTGACGACCACCCTGCACCAGAACATGGCGCAATCCAATCTGTTGACCCTACCCATCCTGCTGATCGTGGCCGCTTGCATCCCACTCACAGGCGCGCTTTCCGACAAGTTCGGCCGCAAGAAGATCCTGTTCGCGGGCGCCCTTACCGGCCTGGCGCTGGTCATCCCCGCATTTGAACTGATGGAACAGGGCACCGCGGGCACCACCTTCCTGGGCCTGCTGCTGATCGCGATTCCAGTCATCTTCTTCGTGGCGAACCTGGCCTCATCGCTGCCGGCCCTCTTCCCCACCGCCTCCCGCTATGGCGGCATGGGCCTGTCCTACAACCTGGCCGTCGCCATCTTCGGCGGCACCGCGCCCCTAATCATGGAGGCCCTGGTCTCAGCCACCGGACGTGACCTGGCCCCGGCCTACTGGATCATGTTCACCTCCGCCTGCGGCCTGGTCACCGTGCTCTTCCTCAAGGAGTCGGCGCGCAAGCCCATGCCCGGCACCCTGCCCACGGTCTCCAGCCAGCAGGAGGCACGCGACCTGGTCGCCACCCAAGACAAGAACCCGGATCTGGATGTCAAGGCCATCATCAAAGACGCCGAGGCCAACGGCACCCGCCAAGTCCCCGAAACCATAAAAACCGCCGCCCGGGCCATCCGCGAAACCCAGCAAATGTGAGACAGCGCGAGGCCACCCAATACACCGCAAGAGACGGAAGGGCGGCCTCTCGCTGTATGGAACGCGCTCGATTGCGCGCGCAATCGGCCCATTCGACCCCGACCCTGGCGAACGATTCACCTTGGGGCGACGACCTGGCATATCTACGGACCGCATCAGAGGGATGCCCCCGCTCAAGCTGCTCGACAGGTCCCGGAAGAGGCCGCTGGGAGCGCTCATGCCCATGCCGGCAATAGCCCCCTCCGATTAATACGGAGTACGGGAAAGCCAACGGCACCCGGAGCCCCAAAACCCCACGGACCGTTAATCTGGATGACCAGCCCTGTCGCTACCTCAGAAAATCCCAGGAGCCTTCGCGGCGGGCGCGCTTGCCTGCGGAAAGAATCAGCCCATGGTATCCCTGCATCTCAGGCAAGGTGTACTCGTCCACGTTGATGAACTCCCGTTCGTGTCCGCAAGCGCCCTCGTAGCTGCCCCAATTCGGATACCCAACAGCCGCTAGAAGCCGCCGGGAATAGAGGTCCCAGATAAAGCACTTCTGCCCGAAGGCGTAGAGACGGATCACGTCAGCGGTCTCAGGTCCGACTCCAGTCACCGTCAGCAGGCTGTCGCGCAGACCAGGGTCCACGCTGGGCTCCACGTCCGCCGCATCGGTTGCCCGCCCCAGCAGCCACTGGGCGAGCGCTATGCAGGTGCGCGCCTTCGCCGTCATGAAGCCACTCGGGTTGATCAGCGTCTTGACCCGCTCGTACTCAGCTTCCGCCATGGCGGCGGGATGCAGGAGCCCAGCCTGGCGCAAGGCGTCCAAGGATTTGCCCACGTTCTCCCAGGCCGTGTGCTGGACCAGCACCGCGCCCATCATCATCTCGAAGCTGGTCTCGGCCGGCCACCAATCCATCCGGCCGAATGTGCGCTGCAGAGCCTGATAGAGCTCGCGGGAGGTCGGTGGTGCGGGCGAGCCCGCGGCGAGAGTCGTCTCAAATCGTTGCTTGTCCATACTCCGTTAGTAGCGCATTACACCCCCTAGGTCAATTCCCGCGCTCCTCGCCAATCACCCGCACAGTACAGCATCCACAACCACAGTGCGGCCACCGCCGCAGCATTCCCCGCTATGGGTATCGGTCCATTCCACTAAGGCATCCCTGGGCAGACGAACCTCCCGCTTCCTCTCACCTGCAACCGAAGCATGGGGCAAGTCCTGGGAAAAGTGGACGGCGAATCTTTACATGGGGCGGTTGGGGAACTACTCTCACAAGTATGACCGAGACATTGCGGACCTGCCCGCTGGGCGTGGACATAGAGATATGTCGCATTGACCTGAGCAGCGCCTATCGGTTCCGGCTAAGGGAGCTCGGCTTCCGCGAGCACGAGCGGGTCAGGGTCATTCAGAAAGCCAATTTCGGAGGTCGCGTCATCGCCCACGGCTCGGAACGCATCGCCTTGGACGGGGCTACTGCCAAGCACATCGTCGTGAAAGTAAGCTGAGGCAGACAGACCGATCCAGGTTCAAGAGGGAAGGATCACTATGGCTGATGACCTCGCTAAGGAGGCCAAGCGGCCGAGCGTAGCGACGCAGGAGACGCTGGAATCGCGGGAAATGGAAATGGGGACGCATGAGGCCCACGCCGGCGGCCACCATCACCGCCGGGGCCTGGCGGTCCTGCTGCCCATGCCCCATCACCATATGCACCCGTCCCAGAATCGGCCCTCCATCGTCTTCGTCGGCAACCCGAACGTCGGCAAGTCCACCCTTTTCAACGCGATTCTGGGAACATCGGCCTCGGTCATGAACGCGCCGGGGACGACGGTCCTGGTTGAACGCGGCCAGCTCAACCGAGGCGGAACCAGCTGGGACTTCATCGACACCCCAGGCACAGCCTCCCTGGACGCGCTCAGCCCCGACGAGCAAGTGGCTTCGGAGGCGGCTATGGGCCGGGCCGGCAACCCGGAACCAGATGTCATCGTCGCCGTCTTCGACGCCACCTCCCCCTCCAAGTCCCTCTACCTGCTCAGCCAGCTGCTTGACTTGGGCCGACCAATCGTAGCGGCGGTGACCATGCTGGATTTGGCAGCCAAGCAGGGCTCGTCAATCAGTGTGGACGCGCTCAGCCGCCAGGTGCCTGGCTTGGATTTCATTGCGGTGGACGGGCGCACCGGCCACGGCAAGGAGGACCTGCTGGAGGCCATCGGGGCCCGTATCGCCGCCGGTGAGCAAGAGGATTCGTCTGGTTCCCTCCAGCTGCTCTCGCCAGCGACCGACCTGTCAGCTCCCGGGCGCGAAGCCAGCCAGGAGGAAGTCTCCGCCTGGGTGCGCGCCACCGCCGACCAGCGCTTTGATTGGACGGCTCGCGTGCTGACGGATTTGAATCCTGCGCATCCGGATGCCACTGGGCCTGAACCCACCTTCTCCGACCGCCTGGACAGGGTCCTCCTGCACCCGGTGGCCGGCATCGTCATCTTCCTAGCCGTCATGTACCTGGTGTTCGAGGCCACAACCGTGGTAGCAGCCCCCATCAACGACTGGTTCGACGTGACCGTGCGCGGCTGGGCCACGAGCGCGATCGACTGGGTCTTCTCCGCTTTGTCCGGGCCCGGCTCCCTGGACTCCTGGCCCCATTCGCTGCTGGTGGATGGGCTTTTGGACGGCTGCATCACCGTCCTGACCTTCATAGCGCCGATGGGCATCATCTTCATCGTCCTCTCCCTGCTGGAGGACTCCGGTTACCTGGCCCGCGCCGCCTTCGTGATGGACAAAGCCATGCGCTCAATCGGACTGGACGGACGCGCCTTCCTACCGTTGGTGGTCGGTTTCGGCTGCAATCTGCCAGCCCTGGCCTCCACCCGCACCCTGCCTGACTCCCGCCAGCGCCTGATGACCGGCCTGCTGATTCCGTTCACCTCCTGCTCAGCCCGGCTGAGCGTCTACATCGTGCTGGCTTACGCCTTCTTCGGGCGCTACGCGGGCTTGGCCATCTTCCTGATGTACGTGTCTTCGATCCTGATCATCCTGGGCGTGGGCCTTCTGCTGCGCAAGACGCAGTTCAGCGATTTAAGGACCCAGCCGTTCGCTATCGGCCTGCCCCCCTACCAGATGCCCCGCCTGATCCAACTTGGCAAATCGGTGGCGCTGCGCCTGTGGGCCTTCCTGACCGGGGCCAGCTCAATCATCATCACGATGATCGTCATCATGTGGTTCCTGTCCGCCATCCCCGTTTCGGCAGGCGCGGCCGGCGCTAACTCCTTCGGCCATGTGGACGACGTGCACGACTCCCTCTACGGGGCGGTCGCCACCTCGGTGGCCCCGGTCTTCAAACCGGCGGGCTTCGACGACTGGCACGCTTCCGCGGCGCTGATCACAGGGTTCGTGGCCAAGGAGGTAGTGGTCGGCTCCATGTCGCAGTCCTATCAAATCCACTCTTCTGATGACGCCTCCGACCAGGAGCAGGGCACCGGCACCTTGGGCCAGGCGGTGCGCGAGTCCTTCGAGGCTTCCAGTCATGGGCATGGCTCGGCAGCGGCGGCGGCCTTCATGCTCTTCGTCCTGGCCTACACGCCCTGCCTGGCCACGGTGGCGGAGATGCGCCGCCAGTACGGGGGCAGAATCGCGGCCCAATCCGTAGCTGCCGGTCTCATCATCGCCTACATTCTGGCCGTCATCGTCTTCCAAGTCGGGCGGTTCTTATGAGCGCCGGGCCTGGGTTCAGGAAAACCAGCCCCAGCGGTGCGTCCAAGCCGGGCGAACCCGGTGTAGGCGGCGACATGCAAGCCCCAATCGCCGAGCGAATCATCAACGCCCTGACAGCCGGGCAGCCTCCCCAAACCGTGGCGCGGAAAGTAGGGGTCCCCCTCGATTTCGTCTCACTGGTCACCGAGCAGGCCCGTCGCTCAGGCCGCCTGAACTACTACGAGCTCGCCGCCGGGAACTGTGGCTCCGGCCCGGGCTGCGACCCAGACCCGGATTCCCTGGTCTGCGCCTCCTGCCCCATCCTGCCAGCCGCAGTGCGCCGCCAGCAGTCCCCGTGGGCCCGCCTGCGCGCCCGCATTCGCCAATCCCCCTCAGAAGACCGATGACCCTTGCCGGCTTTTGAATCCCACCCGTCCCAGGCAGAGACAAGACCGACTGGATGAAACCCTGAGTAACGCTAGATTTCTCTCGTCCAGCGGAATTGACTCAAATGGCAGGATGGGCGATCAGGTCGCGTTCAATCCAAGCCATGATTAGGGCAGCTAGACGGTCCACCTCCTGATCGGTCAGCTCGCGCCCTTTGGGCACGTGGTGCCAGCGCTCGATGCAGCCCCGGCAGCAGGTGGCCGTAGCGTGTTGGGCCGTAAAGACCGGATGCCCGCGGTAGGGGGTCTGCTTGCCATCCTTCAAAGGGTTGGCGGCGCCTACGCGCTGACGGAGCATCTCGTGGGCATGCCGGTCTATCGTGGCTTTCCCTTTCGCCCTGGCATAGGCGCGGTCCTTGGCGGTAAGCGAAAAGGAGGCGCGGAACTCGGACGTTCCCAGCCGTCTGAGCATCTCCTGGACCCATTCCTGGCCCGCGTACTCACCTGTGCTTTCACCTGGCTCGCCGCTGTGACCCATCACGTCCATCCTCTCCTCGCCTCGGCATCCGCCTTCTAATATAGGACGGCTACATGGCCGAACGATGCAGCTTTTCCCGTAAGGCACGGCACGGTAAGCCTACGGGGAGTAGTGTGGAGGGTAGGAAGTGTTAGTGATTTGGCCCCGCTCCTAATTACTCTCAGGCAGGCGAGGCTTTGAAGAGGAAGAGGCTATATGAACGCACGCAACATGACGGTCGCGCAGATGGTTGAGGCTTTCCTGGAGCCTGACGCTCCGGTGCAGGTGAGGGCCTTCGATGGCTCGCGCTTTGGCTCCGACGACGCTCCCCTCCACTTGGATATCAAGAGTTCTCGCGCCATGTACTACATCGCGGAGAACCCGAACGACCTGGGGCTGGCCCGCGCTTACCTCCAGGGCGATTTGGATTCCCCTGAGCTCCTGCCCGGCAACCCTTACGAGGTTTTCAAGCAACTGACCGGCCTTAAGTCCTACCTGCGCAAGCCCGGCAAGGTCGAGCTGGCCCGCATCGCCGCGGCTGTCTTCTCCCACGGCGTGCACGTGCCTGATCCGCCGACCATCGAAGGCCCTTCCCTTTCGACGCGCCTGCGCGAAGGCATCCGCCCCCACACCCGCAAGGGCGACGCGGCCACCGTCAGCTACCATTATGACCAGTCCAATGACTTCTACAGGCTCTTCCTGGGCCCCTCGATGACGTACACTTGCGCGGTTTTCGACACCCCGGAGACCTCTTTGGAAGACGCCCAGGCCCACAAGCTCAACATGGTGCTCGACAAGATGAACCTGAAGAAGGGCGACCGTCTGCTCGACATCGGTTGCGGTTGGGGTTCCATGGAGATAGCCGCCGCAAAGCGTGGCATTAACGTAATTGGCGTCACCTTGGCCGATGAGCAGGTTGAGTGGGGCCAGGAGTGGATCAAGCGCGAGGGCTTGGAAGACTTGGCGGAAATCCGTCTGATGGACTACCGCGATGTGCCGGAGTCCGGTTTCGACGGCATATGCTCAATCGGTATGATGGAGCATGTGGGCTTCAAACAGTACCCGGCCTACTTCCATGAGATGATGGAAAAGCTGCGCCCTGGCGGCATCTTGCTCAACCACCAGATCACGCGGACGAATTCGCACGACGGTAAGCGCGCTGGCAGCTTCATTGACCGTTACATCTTCCCTGATGGCGAGCTCGCCAGCCCAGCCGAGATCGAGATGACCATCCAAGACAATGGCTTTGAGGTCATCACCCAAGAGAACTTGCGCCAGAACTACGCCATCACGCTCAAGCACTGGACCGAGAACCTCCAAGCCCAGTGGGAACAGGCGAAATCAATGGTGGGCGAGCCCAAGGCACGTCTCTGGGGCCTGTACATGGCTGGTTCCCGCCTGAACTTCGAAATCAACACGATTCAGGTCCACCAGTTCCAGTGCATCAAGCCCGATCCAGACACCGGCACTAGCACCTACCCGCTGCGCCCCTGGTGGACGCGGTAGCCAGCAGCCAGCCCGAAACGCAAAGCCCCGCACTTGGTGCGGGGCTTTCCTCGTTCAGGCTCGCATGCCATGAGACGCTACTGTCTGGACTCGCGCCTTACCCGGGCCTGTCTGGCATGACGAAGCCCTCCGCTTGGAGGGCTTCGATTAGGTAATGCTAGCGGCGGGATTGGGCCGCGTAAAGGCGTAATGGGCCGGCTGCTATAAGCAGGAGGATGGTCATCGAAGCCAAAGCTTGGACATTGCTGCCGGTCGCCGCCAAGCGACCTGTGACCTGGGGGGCGGACGATGAGGAGGATGCGTTCGCGGCAGCAGGGGGAGCGTCTCTGACCTGCACCTTCGGCCGGATCGTCACACGGTAGGGGTCCGAGCTAACGCCCGTATGGTCAGGTAGTTGCACGACGACTGGATCGCCTGAGGCAATCTTGCCTGTTGGGCCCGAGACAACCTGCACCAGCCAATACGTGCTGTACCTATCTAAGTTGAAGGCTGCCGGAGAACCACCGTTCACCTTGTTCTGCGACCGGTCGTAAGTGGCCCCTTGCAGCCATACGCCGTTAGAGGCCGAGGAACCGACGGTGATTTGGCCCTGGCCATCGGTGGTGCCGAGGTAAATGGTGCTTTTGCCGCCCGTCTTATCCACGGTATCAGAGAACTTCTCCATCACCTTATCGGTGACGGCCTTGTTCGCAGCTGTACCTTGACCGTTGGATGTTTGATCATCAACGATGCGCTGCATGACGGAATAGTCCAGTTTTGTGGCGCTGAATATGTAGCCTGCGCCGACCGGCTTTGCTCCAGCTGGCAGTAGTTGATTGATGTTGCGGGGATCTCCAATGCCAGTGCCCGTGCCGTTCTCTGCCACTTGGAGGGTCAATGCAGCGTCACTGTGAGGCTGGCCGCTATCAGCCCTGGCCTGCGTAGGGGCAACCCCTATCGCAATAGCTATCAACAGCAGGAAGGACAATAGCCCTACCCCAACTGCCGACGATAATCTCTTCAGCCTCATGTTGAATACTCCCCGTCAAAAGCTATTCATCGGTTCCGGATTCTTACTCAAGTGTCTCTTCTCTTACACCGGAAGCCGTTTGGTAACCCACCGCTCTCTCCTTCAGTGGGTCCCAAGCCCCCTGCCCTAATAGGCAGAAGCCTCGGGAAGCGGACCCTCGCGAGTCCAAAAGCCATACTGTCGAGGTGGGGCTCCGCCCGCCCGTCAAGGCGGACGGAGCCCCACTGCATGATCACTGCTGGTTACAAGGCAGTGATTGAATCTGATTCAATGAATCAGATGTGACGACCAACAGAGGCGTTCTTGCGGTTGCGGGCAACCAGCACACCACCCATGATGGCCAGGCCGATAATCAGGAGCAGGATGATGCCCTTGCCACCGGTCAGAGGCAGGCTGATGGGCGCACCGGACTCACCACTCTTCCAGTTCATCATACCCTTGGTGATCTGGTCACCGTTAGCATCCTTAATGTTAGGGCTAATGGAGACATTGTGAGCAGCAGGGTCATATGAGCCGAAGTTCAGCTTGGACATGTTAGGGTGCAGACCACTGGGGAACGCAGCGATAGCATCCGAGACACTGGCCTTGGACACGACATCACCAAAGTCGACGATGTTGAACTTTGTAGAAGCCTGCTGATAGTTCGCCGGGGCCGCGATCTCAACGAGTTTGAACTGGCCCTGGTCGCTAGAAACACCCACCGGCAGCTTGATGCCAGTGAATGTGACGACACCCTGGTTGTTCGAAGTAGCGGTAATCATCGGGTTAGCCGATTGTCCATCCGCACCAAAAGTACCGTCTTGCAGCAGGAAAGTACCCGTATCATCGTTCTTCTGCAGAGCGAACTTGGCTCCAGCAAGACCGGTGCCATCCGTCTTCACCTTTGCAAACTGGAAACCGGCGGAAGGCATGGACGCGTCAGCTTGACTGCCAGGGTTCTGCCTACTGTCGTTGTAGGTATCGGTAGCGACAGAGTTGGACAGACGGCCGGCCAGGGAACCATCGCCAGCACCGTTCGGAGTCACCGTGGACCTGATGGTAATCACAAAGCGAGGGTCGTTCACGGTACCGGTCACACCGCTAAGCGAAGAATTCGAGGCCTTCTTGAAGTGGAATACGAGGTACTGCGAGGAACCGTCATCCGTGAACATCTCGTCCGTGCTATTAATACGGGTGGGAGGAGTCGACAGCTTTTCCATCGTGTAATCGCTATCACTCATCAAGCCTCGGGTATGGTCGCTCGTACCATCGTTATAAGTGAACACTACAGAAACGTTGCTAGCAGTGTCAGTGTCAACGCTCAAGGCGCTGGAAACACGATCAACAACCCTCAGGTACTCGCCGGTGTTTCCAGCAGATTGGATGTAATTCCAGTAGATGTTGTTATCGTTGTTGACCGGGCTAGCTGTACTGATGTTGTTGTTAATCTGCCAAGTGACCGTATTACCGGCAACAGCGGCTTCGCTCCCAGGAACGTAATCAGAGCCATTGACCTTGGTAATCGACTTCGAAACCTGCTGGGTGTTAACGTTCTTCGGGAAGATGTGCAGGTGATGGATGTAACCCGTCATGGTCTGCTGGGTACCATTCACGGTGTACTTACCGGTGGTCATGTAAGGCAGGGAGAAGACGGTTGTCTCGGCAGGTGTGTAATGATTCAGGCTTACGGGATGAGCAACCTCGGACAGCTCATAGTAGTGCGTGCCAGTTGCTTCGAGCGGCAGGACATCAGCGCTGGTAGCCGGGGCGCTGCCTTGACCCTGAGCCCAAGCCTTCCAGCTTGCGGCGTCAACAGGATCTGTGGCCGGTGCCTTCATCCAGATACCGACAGCTGGATTACCGCTGGCCAGGTTGGCAATCTTACCGTTTGCGTCAGTAACACCGGCCCAGGTTTTGCCATCTACATAGTTGTAGTTTTTATTAGCGCCACCGTTAGGGTTCATATCACTCGGGTTATGCGAACCGGTAGCCACAATCTCACGCAGCTTGAACACAACGCCAACTCCCACAGCGGTACCAGGCTTGGCGTCCAAGGACGAACCAGTGGCGGCATTACCCGCGGCGTTAGCCAGGTACTTGGTCAGAGTGACCTTGTCATGCTCGCCTGCAGCTGGGTCAACCGAAGTGGAGAACTCGTCATCAGCCGAAATGGTGTCAGGGTCAGCAGCGTGGGCACCAGGCGCGGCAACCAGGAAAGCCGCCGCGGTGGTGAGCACCGCCACTAGGAGGCCAAGCAGTCTTGCAGCAAGACTACGGCTCCCAGTCTTATCGTTTTGAATACGCATTGAATGCGCTCCTTTTCTCTTACCTTATCTATAGTGCAGGTCCAACCGATAGTTCCCCATCTTTCACCGCCACGATGCAAGATTGCAGTCAGTGCCGGTTAGACCCCGCGCAAGTTTGATTATACGCATAGCCTAGGCAAAAGGGCAAATAAAAAGAGCCACAGGAAGCCTACTGCTGTAATGGGTTTGTAACTACGCTCCTGTGATTACCCGCAGCCTGGCACGCCTGGACGCCGTCAAATGCAACTCACGAATTCAAGCCTTCGCCGCTCCGCGATGCTTCCAGAGGCATGCGCCGCCGAAAACCAGCAGCCAAATCAGGCCGCAGACGGCGGACGCTCGCGTGTCCTGCGCCAGGAAGAGCGAAGCGTAGACGAACACGAAGAAGGCGATGGCCAGCGAGCCAGTCCACCGGTAGGCCGGCATGAGGAAACCATCCGCCACGAAGTCAGCTGAAGCGCGGTAGCGGCGGTGGGTCACGATCAGCAAGACATAGATGAAAATAATCACCGCGGAGGACGCTGAGGCGAACAGGACGAACGCGGACGAGAATCCCGGCAGCGAGCGCAGGACGGGTGACAAGAGGATGAGCAAGCCGGACACCAGGATGGCCCTAGCCGGCACATGGCCCCGCTTGGAGATGACGGCCAAGGAGCGCATGGCAGGGTTCTCAGCCGAGCCGGCCAGTTGGAAGAGGTTGCGGCCGGCCGAATAGAGCAGGGAGTTCAAGGCCGAGGCCGCGGCCGTTATCACGACGAAGAAGACCAGCGCGGCCGCCCAGTCCAGCCCGGCGTATCGGAAGACCATCACGAAGGGGGAGGCGAACGTCCCGTCCGACTTGGGCTTGAAGGTGCGCCAGGGGACGATGAGCATGATGGCGACCAAAGCGCCCACATAGAAGATCAGCACGCGCACAATAATCTCGTTGATGGCCTTAGGCAGGACCTTGCGCGGATTCTGGGTCTCCGAGACCGTGACGCCAACGAATTCGATCATCTCGTAGGCGAAGAAGACCATTTGGAAGCTCATGAAGAAGGAGAGCCATCCATTCGGTGCCAAGGAGAAACCGTTCAGGATATTGTCAATGCCCGCGTGGCCAGCCGGGGAGGCGGGCTCGGAACCGGACATGTGGATTTCCGGATAATGGAAGCCTATGATCACCATGACCACGGCGGTGGCGATCATGCCCACAATCAGTGTGATTTTAATCATCGAGAACCAGAACTCGGCCTCGCCGAACACGCGCACCGCAATCAGGTTGATGGCCACCATGGCCAGCAGGAAGGCCAGCTCAATCAGGAAGCGCCAGGAGGACAGGTCGATGCCGAACGTGTTGAAGAACGTGACGAAATAGGTGCCTACGGCGGTCAGCTCGGACATGCCTATGAGAATCAGCACGATCCAGTAGGACCAGCCAGCGAAGGAGCCCCAGCCCGGGCCCAGGTAGCGCGAAATGAACGCGATGAAAGTGTGCTGGTCGGGGTCGGCGTACATCAGCTCGCCAATCGCCCGCATCAGCAGGAACATGATGAGGCCTACTGCTATATAAACGAAAATGATCGATGGACCGGTCAGAGCGATTGACTTGCCCGAGCCAAGGAAGAGGCCGGTGCCAATTGTGCCGCCGATGGCGATGAACTGCACGTGACGCTTGCTCAAGCCACGCTCCATCTGGTTGCCTGCACCAGGCCGCTGACCGGCGCCATCCGTGGATTCGGCCGCAGCCTGCCAGGAGGCCGAGGTCTGCTGATTGTCTTCGTCTGAATTTCGCATAGGACACCTATCGTAACTCCCCATCTGGGACGAGCGGTAGGGGCATCCATCCAGCGAGACGGAGAGCGCGGGCCGGCGCGGGCCTGGCTAGACTGGCGGATGGACTTTCCTAAGCCAGGGCCCACAAGGTTTGGCGGGCGGACAGCGTCAAGCGGGCGACGGGACGGCGAACAACGCCTCGCGCGGCCGGTGTAAGCGAGCAGTGACCATGAACCGAAAGCAGGAAGCGCGAGCGCGATGAACAAGCAGGATGCCCCGAATCATCAGAACACTGCGGGGCCGATAACAGCACAGGCAGCGACAGGGGCGGAAGGAAAGAGGGCCAGCGGTGCTCTGCAACGCACCCTCAAAAACCGCCATATCCAGCTGATTTCGCTCGGAGGGGCCATCGGCACTGGCCTCTTTTACGGGTCCAGCGAGTCGATCAAACTGGCCGGGCCGGCGATTCTGCTGGCGTATCTGATTGGTGGGGCGGCCATTTTCATGATTGTGCGGGCCCTGAGCGAAATGAGCGTGGAAGACGCCCAAGCCGGCGCTTTCTCCTACTACGCGAGTCGCTACTGGTCCAAGCGCGCGGGCTTCGTCTCCGGCTGGAACTACTGGCTCAACTACATTCTGGTTTCCATGGTGGAGCTGGCCGTGGTGGGTTCCTTCGTCAGCTACTGGTTCCCCGCGATTCCAGCCTGGGTTTCGGCCGCCGTCTTCCTGCTGGTGATCACCGCGGCCAATCTGATGGGGGTGGCCCGCTTCGGCGAATTCGAATTCTGGTTCGCGACCATCAAGATAGTAGCGATTATCGCGATGATCATAGGCGGCGCTGCGGTAGTCATCATGGCCCTGCCTACCACGGGCGGTATGCGCGCTTCCTTCTCCAACTGGTTCAACGACGGCGGGTTCTTCCCCACCGGGCTGCTGCGACGCGGGCCCGGCGGGCAGTGGACCGGGCTGCTCATGGCCCTGACCATGGTCATGTTCAGCTTCGGAGGCACTGAGCTGATTGGCATCACCGCCGGGGAGACCGCTGATCCGCGCAAGACCATACCGCGCGCCACCAACGACATCATCTGGCGAATCCTGGTCTTCTATATCGCCGCCCTGGGCGTCATCATGGCCGTCGTGCCCTGGCGCTCGATCGGTCAGCCGGATGCGCGGGGAGTGGTGACTAGCCCGTTCGTGCAGATTTTCGATTCGGTCGGCGTGCACGCGGCCGCAGGCATCCTCAATTTCGTCTGCCTGACTGCAGTGATGAGCGTGTACAACTCCGCCCTCTACTCCAACTCCCGTATGCTCTACTCCTTGGCCCAGCAAGGCAATGCGCCCAGCTACCTGGCCCGGGTCTCGCGCGGGGGCGTGCCCTACGCGGGAGTGCTCACCTCGGCCGCGATCACCGCTCTAGCGGTTCTCGTAGTCTTCCTCTGGCCGCGATTCGCCTTCAACTATCTGATGAGCGTGGCCACGATCGCCACCTTAATCAACTGGACCATCATCATGATCACCGAAATGAAGTTCCGCAAGGCCGTGGCCGCTGGACGCGGGCCTGGGGCGCTGGCCGGCAGAACCGGCCAACCGGCCCTGAACGCTATCGCCTTCAAACTCCCCTGGCCGCGCGTGACCCCCTGGGTCCTCCTGGCTTTCATGGCCCTGGTCGTAGCGCTGATGTGCTTCTCTCCGTCCTACCGCGTCGCCGTCATCATCGGCCCCATCTGGCTGGCCGCCCTGGTGGCCGCCTACCAGCTCACCATGCGGAGGAAGCGCTAGGCGGTCTTTCGTTCCACCACCCATATCCTGCTATGTGAAAACCGCTCGTACGTCGGCTTGTAGCCAGGGCGGCAGGCGTTAACAGCCACATTGAGGTATCCGGCGGCCGCACCTTCTAATCCCCGGTCGCACGGACCGTGGATTGGGGGGGGGAGCGACTGGGAACCAACCTCATAGGGAAAGACAAGCGCCCCTAGGAATCCCTGCCTGCTCGGATTGGTTTCAAAGACGCTGTCCTGCCCCGAATCCCGCGACGGAAGAGGCCAGCCCAGGATTTTCGGGGGTTTTAAGGATCGGAACGGGTGAAAACGGGAGTGGGAAAGCCCTTCGCCCGCTTATTGGCGGAAGGACGTAACACACTAGCGGCAAGGATGCGGTATAGTGTAGGGCACATTACAAGTCACAGAAGAGGTCGCTGAGCTCATCAGTAGCCAGGTGGAGGCGTTGCGGCGCCGGTGAAACCTGGCGAAAGGGTGGTCAGCCGAAACGTCCAGGAGCCGCTGAGCCTGGGGGTTGGGACTGGGTTCAACAAATCCAGGACTGTCGCAGCGGATGCGCTGCGGAGCGCTATGGACGGTTCATGCGTTAGCCTCAGTCGACGGTTGCCCGGAGGCTTCGCGCCCCCAGCACTACGGCTGCGGTTTTCGTCGTTTTCACGCTCCTTCTTACGTATTGCAAGGAGGATGACTCATGGCCCAACAGGAAGCATCGGGCAATTCAAGCGGAACTGCCGGCTCGTCGGGGGTGCAGCGCAATTTGAAGGCGCGCCATGTCTCGATGATCGCCCTGGGCGGGTGCATCGGCACCGGCCTGTTCATGACATCCGGGTCCACCATCGCCAAAGCAGGCCCCGGCGGCGGTCTGGTGGCCTACGCGGCCATGGGCATCATGGTCTACGCCCTGATGACCAGCCTGGGCGAGCTGGCCACCCACCTGCCGGTCTCCGGCTCCTTCGCCACCTACAACGCCCGCTACGTGGACCCGGCCCTAGGCTTCGCCATGGGCTGGAACTACTGGTTTAACTGGGCGATTACGGTGGCGGTGGACATCTCGACCGCAGCCCTCCTGATCCAATACTGGCTGCCCAATACGCCAGGTTGGATTTGGAGCCTGCTGGTCCTGGTCATAGTCTTCACCATCAACGCGCTGACGGTCTCGGCCTTCGGGGAGACCGAGTTCTGGCTCTCGCTCATCAAGGTCCTGACCGTCATCGTCTTCCTGGTCGTCGGCTTCGCTATGATCTTCGGCATCATGTTCCACCCCGCCGTGGGCCTGCGGAACTTCACCTACAAGGGCGGGCCCTTCGTGGGCGGCTTCCCGGCCATCCTCTCCGTCTTCCTCATCGCGGGCTTCTCCTTCCAAGGCACCGAGCTAGTGGGCGTGACGGCCGGCGAGTCGGACAACCCGAGCAAGGCCGTGCCCAAGGCCATCAACGAGGTGTTCTGGAGGATCCTCCTCTTCTACATCCTCTCCATCTTCGTCATCGCCGCCCTGATCCCCTACACCTCCCCCAACCTGCTGAGCGCGGCCGACGGCGATATCGCCATGTCGCCCTTCACTCTCGTCTTCCAGCGGGCGGGCCTGGCCAGCGCGGCTTCAGTCATGAACGCGATCGTGCTCACCTCGGTGCTCTCCGCAGCCAACTCAGGCTCCTACGCCTCCACCCGCATGCTCTACGCCCTGGCCAGGGACCACTACGCGCCCCAAATATTCGCGCGCACCACCAAGCGCGGCATCCCGATGGCCTCGCTGATCGCCACTACAATCGTGGCCCTGGCCACCTTCGCCACCTCGATCTTCGGCCAGCAGGTCTACATGTGGCTGGTGGCCGCCTCGGGCCTGACCGGGTTCATCGCCTGGCTCGGCATCGCCATCAGCCACTTCCGCTTCCGCCGGGCCTTCGTGCTCCAGGGGCACAAGGTCTCCGAGCTCAAGTATCACGCCAAGCTCTTCCCCCTGGGCCCTATCTTGGCCCTGGTCCTGTGCCTGGTCGTGATCGCCGGGCAGAACATCGAAGCCTTCATCCAGTGGAATTGGCAGGAAATCGGCGTGACATACATATCGGTCCCGCTCGTGCTCATCCTCTTCTTCGGATATAAGATTAAGCACCATACCAAGCTGATTCCCTTGAAAGACATCGACGTATCAGCGGCACAGACAGGTGTGGAAGAGCATGAAGCAGCAGAGCAGGTCCAGGGCTAAAGCAAGCGACGACCCCCAGGGCGGGGCGGGCGCAGGGGGCGGCAACGCCGTGCAACGCTCCCTGCGCACCCGCCACATCTCGATGATCGCCTTGGGCGGGTGCATCGGCACCGGCCTGTTCATGACATCCGGGTCCACCATCGCCAAAGCAGGCCCCGGCGGCGGTCTGGTGGCCTACGCGGCCATGGGCATCATGGTCTACTTCCTGATGACCAGCCTGGGCGAGCTGGCCACGTACATGCCGGTTTCCGGCTCCTTCGCCTCGTACTCCGCCCGGTTCGTGGACCCGGCCCTAGGCTTCGCCATGGGCTGGGATTACTGGCTGAATTGGACCATCTCCGGGGCGGTGGACATCTCGACCGCAGCCCTCCTGATCCAATACTGGCTGCCTAACACACCGGGTTGGATTTGGAGCCTACTGGTCCTGGTCATAGTCTTCCTGATCAACGCGCTCGCGGTCTCGGCCTTCGGGGAGACCGAGTTCTGGCTCTCGCTCATCAAGGTGGCAACGATCATCGTCTTCCTGGTGATCGGCTTCGCCATGATCTTCGGCATCATGTTCCACCCGGCCGAAGGCCTGCGGAACTTCACCTATAAGGATGCGCCGTTCGTGGGCGGGCTGCCGGCCATCATGTCGGTCTTCCTGATCGCGGGCTACTCCTTCCAGGGCACCGAAGTGGTGGGCGTGACCGCTGGAGAGTCCAAGGACCCAAGCAAGGCCGTGCCCAAGGCCATCAACGAGGTGTTCTGGAGGATCCTGCTCTTTTACATTCTCTCCATCTTCGTCATCGCCGCCCTGATCCCCTACACCTCCCCCAACCTGCTGGGCGCTTCGGACGCGAATATCGCCATGTCGCCCTTCACCCTGGTTTTCCAACGGGCCGGGCTGGCGGGGGCTGCCTCGGTCATGAACGCGGTGGTCCTGACCTCGATTCTCTCCGCGGTCAACACCGGCGCCTACGCCTCCTCGCGTATGCTCTACGCCCTGGCCCAGGACCACTACGCGCCTAAGATCTTCGCCCACACCACCAAGCACGGCATCCCGATGGCCGCACTGATCGCAACGGTATGCATGTCGCTAGCTACCTTCACCACTTCGATTTTCGGCCAGTCCTTCTACCTGTGGCTGGTGACCGCGACCGGGCTGACCGGTTTCATCGCCTGGATTGGCATAGCCCTGAGCCACTTGCGCTTCCGCCGGGCCTTCAAACTCCAGGGGCATGACGTGAGCGAGCTCAAGTACCACTCCAGGCTCTACCCTCTGGGCCCTCTCCTGGCGATGGCGCTCTGCCTGATCGTCATCGCCGGACAGGACATCCCCTCCATGGCAAGTCTGAACTGGTCACACATGGCCATGACCTACTTCAGCGTGGTCCTGGTCCTGGTGCTCTACCTGGGCTACAAGTTCATCAACCACACCAAGATCGTCAAGCTCAAGGACATGGACGTCTCCGGGACCGACGTAATCCCCGGACATCGAAATCAGACAACCGATATACCGGTGTGACTCATTCAGTAACCATGTGGATGTAACGGTAGGCTGTCGATTCAGATATTGCTAGCTGTTTAGCAACCCGCGCAACAGAACCCTTGATGTTGAAACAACCTCGATCATTAAGCCGTTTCATCACATCGAGGCGTCGCTCTGTACCCAGCTGATCCACACGTAACCCGGTCTCAACACAGACCCCATCAATCACCTGGGAAACGATATCTCCAACTGAGGCAACCAGGTTCTCCTCCTGTTGATGGATATTATCATAGTCAGCAGAGGGAAAGTACATCTCTTTGAGCTGCCCTACCATATGCTCAACGGCCACGAGCGGGGTGCGATCACTGTTAATACACAAGGCGCCGACTATCCTTCCTTGCCGTCTGAGCAGGCAGGTTGACGAGACTAAGGGGTTCTTGTTGGTGGACGACTTTCCTCTGTACCCCACCATGTAGTCCTTTCCTCCTTGTGCCCCGTCCCGAAGCAACCGCAACAGGAAATCAGTGGCTGGAGACCCCACACTCCTTGAAGAAACATGACCGTTTGCAATAGCAATGATTGAATTTTTCACGTTAGATGCATCGTGTAGAACCACCTCAGTCCTCGGACCCAACACTTCACCCAGGAAATCCACCAAAGGAAAGAACTGTCGAAGGTAGGCTGCATCATCCGCCGCCTCGGAATCTTTACCAGGGAAGGAAGCTTCTTGAGTCATAACTCTAACCTCTCCATGTTTGGACACGACCTTATCACATCGAATTCGGCATGAAATCAGGGTGGAAACAGCTTTAGTTTTTATGCTCCCACCCTGTATTCACTCCAACCTGAACCTCCGGTCTAGAGTAAGCTCTCACCCTTACTGATATAACCGGCCATCTCGTCCTTAGGTACCATGGATCCGCCTGTACACCAGGCGATGTGCGTGGCATGCGCCATGCTAACATCATCCAGATTCATTTTCTGACGATACTCGTTACCTGCCAGAATTCGCCAAGGACCCACGAATCCAGCGGCAGCCGACGGCTCGATATCGATGCCAGCCTTGTCGTGCAGGTTGGCTTCGATACGGAAGAGCTCATCGTCATCAATTGTAAAGAACCCATCAACAAGATGCTCCATGGCCTTACCAACGAAGCGCGACGGGCGGCCACAGGCCAGGCCATCGGCTGCAGTCACGTTGTCAATACCGAAGTCCTGGACGCATATCTTGTCATGCAGACCCGTATAAGTCCCCAGAAACATGGAGGGACAGTGCGTAGGTTCTGCAAAAATGCAATGGACATCATCACCGAAAACGGTCTTGAGGCCGAAGGCAACGCCGCCAGGCGATCCGCCCACTCCACAGGGCAGGTAGACAAAGAGGGGATTGTCAGCATTCACGCGCACGTCGTAGGTCTGCAACTGACCAGCAAGACGTCTGCCAGCAACCGCATATCCCAGGAAGAGGGTTGACGAATTCTCATCGTCGACGAAGTACGCTTTCTGATCAGCTTCCGCCTCTTTGCGCCCAGAGGCCACTGCTACCGAATAATCCGATTGATATTCGAACACATGGACTCCATTGGCACGAAGTTTGTCCTTCTTCCACTGCCTGGCGTCTGCTGACATATGGACACTGGCGTCGAAGCCCAGGGCAGCACTCATGATTCCGATGGACAGGCCGAGGTTACCAGTCGAGCCGACTGCAATTTTGTATTGCCCGAAGAATTTCTTCATTTTTGGGGTAGCAAGTTTACGGTAGTCATCGCCAGGTTCCAAAAGTCCTGCTTCAATGGCCAGATCCTCGGCATGTTTCAGCACCTCGTAGATACCACCTCGAGCTTTGATGGAACCACTGATGGGCAGTTCACTGTCAAGCTTGGCCCAGAGTTGCCCCGGAAGCGAGTGCCCATACCGTTCCCCAAGAGCCTTGCTCTGATCGGGAACAGCTACCAGCGGTGACTCAATGATGCCTTCTGAGGTTTTGATCGACGGAAAGAGATCCATGATCAGGGGGGCGAAACGCTTCAGTCTGTCAGCTGCATCATCGACGTCCTTAATCGTTAACCCTACATGGGCGATACCTTCCTGAGCCGATTGCAACCGGCTGTTGAACCAGGTGGTTTCCTTTTCATGTCTCAGGTCATCCAACACAGGGAAGTCCTTGACCCATTCGGACATTGACTTGCCTTGTATTTCATTGTTCATGGTTTGACTCCTTTGTTCACAATTGTTGACAACTGCCTTTACTGTTCAGGGTGAGGACCTTAGACCACCAGGCTCAGCAAGAGGGTCATGCAGAGGGCCACCACGGAGGTTATGGTGGTGCCAACTGTCAGGGTCTTATAGGCCTGTGGGACACTGATTTGCAGATACTCCTTGACCATCCAAAAGAGTGAATCAGTGACATGGGTAAGGCCTATGGCACCCGCACCGATGGCCAAGGCCAAAATTGCTGGAGAAAGATTGGGATTGGCTGAAAGCATCGGAAGCACGATTCCGGCGGCGCTAATCATGGCAACCGTGGCGGAACCTACCGCGAAGTGTAGGATGAGAGCAATCAGCCAAGCTAGGATTACCGGGCTTACAGGTAGGTGAGCGAAAGCCTTTGCCAGTCCTGGAGCCACACCCGAAGCAGTCAGTACTGCGTTGAATGCCCCTCCAGCACCTATAATCAAGAGAATGCCACCGATAGGTCCGAAGGAGCCGTCGGTGATCTCCTGGAGCTTCTCAATACCAAACCCTCGGTTCAGCCCCAATGAGAAGTACGCAAAGAGCAGTGCAATTGTGAGGGCAGAGATCGGATTGCCAATAACATTAATCCATTGCATTGCCAAAGTATCAGCTGGAATCAGCCGCTCACAGATGGTGCGGGTGACCATGATCAGGAGGGGTAGAAGGATGGTAAGCAAGGTGATACCGAACCCAGGAAGATCCTTCTCATCCTTTTCTACGAAATTACCCAAGCCCCCTTCGGTGATCTCCTGAAGAGACGAGTCATGTGCAGGTATAGCAAAATGAGCAAAGAGCACACCTCCCACGAGTACGGAGGGGATTGCCACACAAAGCCCCAAAAGGATAACCATACCGATATCGGCATGCAAGGTCCCGGCAATGGCGGTAGCCGCGGGATGTGGCGGCAGGATGCAGTGAACAACCATTAGAGAGGTGGCGAGGGGTATTCCTACTTTCAACCGGGATATTCCGGCCTCCTTTGCGACCACAAAGACCAAAGGAACCAAGAGTACGAACCCTACCTCCACAAAGACAGGGATACCACAAATCAGACCCAATAAAGCCATGATAATGGTGGCACGTTGTTTGCCGAAAGCCTTGAGCATTGAGTGAGCCAAGCGCTGCGCCCCGCCAGAAACCTCCAGCAACTTGCCGAGGACGGCCCCAAAACCGATAATCAGGGTCAGAAAGCCCAAGGTATCGCCAACACCTTTCTCAAGGATATCGCTTATTTTCCCCAAAGGAACCCGCGTAACAAAAGCGACTAAGAATGCCGCAAGCAGTAAGGCAAGCGAAGGATGCATCTTTACCTTAACAATGAGCAGCACAATGACGGCTATGGCGATCAGGAGGACCACCAGAAGAGGACCGGTACCCACGTCAACTCCTTTGTTTACTGAACTCAGTGGTAATAGTATTTTACCACAGTAAATAATTTTTGCCAATATAAGTATGGGTACGACTCTTCAGAGTACAGCGCTTCCACCACTTAAACGGAAATAGATAATCCGGGTCACACAATAAAAAAGGGCCACCGTCACTTGGACGGTGGCCCTATAGATTACAGACTTAGGAACTTATAGGTCACTGAACCTGGGAGCGGGCGATCTTCCCGGTGAAGGACTGAGCCTCGTCGGCATCCTTGACGTCCTTGTTCCAGGAGAACATGACACGCAGCCTGGGGCCGACCTCCTCAATCTTCTCGTGGGAGTACTTCTCCTGCAACTCCTTGGACTTAGGGGCGCCGGCATCCTGATCGTCGATGAACTCCTTGGCGAAGGAGCCGTCCTGGATGCGCTTGAGCTGGTAACGCATGCGATCCTTGGTGGACTCGTCGACCACGGTGGATGTGAAGTCACCGTAGTGGGCGGTGTCGGAGCAGGACCAACGGGCCTTGTTCAGACCACCCTCGTTCATCAGGTCGACCAGCATATTGAGCTCGTGCCAGACCTCGAAGTAGGCGATCTCGGGCTGGTAGCCGGCCTCAGTCAGCACCTCGAAGCCAGTCTCGACCAGGTGGTTGACGCCACCCATGAGCACATCCTGCTCACCGAAGAGATCGGTCTCGGTCTCCTCCTTGAAGGTGGTCTTGATGGCGCCTACACGCAGGGAGCCCAGGGCCTTGGCGTAGGCGGGGATCCTGCTCGACGGCAACGACCACCGGCACACCACGTCCGGCCACGTACTCGCGATGGACGATGTGGCCCGGGCCCTTGGGTGCGACCATGGAGACAGGATGATCGGCGCTGGGCTTGACGTATCCGTAATGGATGTTGAACCCGTGGACGAAGCCAACAATTGCCCGGCCGCACACTTACCCAATAAGATAGTGCTTCCAAATCACCCATATAAATCGAGTGGAGAAGGAGAGCCGGTAAGGCGAAATCGTAGATCCGATGGACTTTTAGCAGCTATTTCAACCTGCTTCTTGTAATAGGAATGAACCTCAATCAGGGTTTCCAGACCGCGCTTCCCAGCCTCCTGCTTGCTGGCTCAAATCAGTTCGAAGGTCTTTGGAGTCATGAAACAGTTGGTGCCGGCTTGTTTGGCTCCATAACCGACAGCATCTAGCCGGATGTACCGTACACGACTTTCTGCCAGCCTGTCGAGAATCAACATGATATAACCCCACCCCTGCTCAGTCCCGGTATCAATGTCGACCCGCTGGGGGGTGGAAATGGTCCAGACCAATCTCGTTTTTCCTGCCCAGTCGTACTGGGTAAAGGGCAAACCTGGACAAGGGCGGTAAATACCCGTCAAATCTTCTTCCGAAGCACCTTCTGAAAAGACAGAAGACATGGTTAGGAACATATTGTGGTAAAGGCTCACCTCGCCTTGGCGCATGACATCCTGGAATTCTCTGGATTCCCATGACATGTTGTTGACAATGGTGTCCACCATGATCCCATGGGTACGGCTCAGCTCCCTAATGTCCTCCCAGGAGCCCAGACGCGAATCCACCTTGGTGTGATCGGTTGGATCGAAACCGGGATCCGCGCCATCGTACGGGGCGAAAAAGGCAATATGTGAATGCCACAATAAACACCATCGAACCTGGTTCGCAGCATTTCAGCCAAGGAAGCAGAGTACCGTCTCCGAAACGGTCCGCATAGGCGATGGGCTGACCCTGTTATCCGCAATTTCTCCTTACAACGCCTACAGGCCCACTCGGAGCATTTTACCAAACCGATTTTACAAGCATCCGACAAACCAAGGACACTGGACGACACTGACGAATTCGTCAGTCCATCAGGGAGTGAATCTGAACGATCTGGTCGCGGCCGGGGCCCAAGCCGATGGCCGAAATGCGGCAGCCAGAGATGTCCTCCAAAGTGGCGATTGGCGCGAAATCGCGATGACCTACTTCAGCGTTATCTTAGTGCTCGCCCCGTATTTGGGATACAAAATCAGCCACCACACTAAGATCGTGCCCCCTGGATGACATCGACCTGGAACCGAAATCAGTGGCCGTCAGCGACTGAGCAGGCTTTGAATCGAGCCCTTCCAACGGGTGGATTCACCAGGCTTGAGCGTCATCGGGACCAGCTCGGACTGGGCGGATAGGCCGCCCGGGGCGCCCGAGCCAACGCGAGCGGACCGCGCGGCGTGCTTGGTCCTCGACCTTGCACCAGCCGCGCGCGGGCTACCGCCCTGAGGCAAAGGGACCTGGCCGTCTCGCCCAGGGATGAGCTGCACGAGGCGCCGGGCCAAGGCGGAGGCCACGCCGTCGAAGTCCTGGAGGACGCTGGTCAGCTTGACGCCAGCCAGGTCGGAGACGTAAGTGCCGTCGTAGGCGACGATTTGCAAGTCACCGGGAATCGGACGACCCCGGCGGATGGCCTCTTGGGCGCAGAAGGCGGCCGCCAGGTCAGGAGCGACGATGGCATCCAAGTCGGGGCAGCGCTCGAAGGCCAGATAGGCTGCGTTGCGGAACTCCTCCATCCGCGCGACTGACTCAATCTCGATGTAGTCGTAGCGCACGCCCGCCGCCCGCAGGCTGCGCTCAAAGGCCAGGTGATAGCGGACGGGCGGGAAGGTGGATTGACCGGCAATCGTGACGGACCCCAGGGGCACCGAATCGACGCCCGCAGCCGTTTGGTAGTGGATGCGGGGGCCTCCGATCTCGACCACGCGCCGGGCTCCGGTCTTGATAAACAGGGCTGCCGCCAACTGGCCACCCTGGCTGTGGTCAGAGCCCACCGAGGGAATCGAGGAGCCCAAGTAGCGGTCGAAGGCCACAATCGGCCGGTCGATCGAGGACCAGTAGTCGGCCGGATAGACCGTGTGGGCGCCCATGATGATGCCATCCATAGCCCGCCGCCTCAGCATGTCCACATACTGGCTGACGTCTTGATCCACGTCTGCGGTGGAGCACAAGGCCGTGCGCAGACCCTGCTCGTAGAGGGCTCGCTGCAGGCTGGCGGTCAGCGTGGCGAAAAATGGGTGGCGTATGGTCGGAACGATGACGCCGACCAGGTTGGTCCGGTTGCGTGAGAGGTTGCGGGCCAACTCGTTGGGCACGTAATCAAGCTGGTCCATGGCCGCCTGGACGCGGTCGGCCATGGCCTGGGAGACGTAACCATTGCCATTGACGACCAGGGAGACCGTGCTGGTGGAGACGCCCGCCTTCCTGGCCACATCGCGCATACCTACCATTTGAGAGCCTCCCGTCGAATCAACGGGGTATCGAACGTTCGATACCCTGCGGCCTCTCAGTCTACCAGAGAGCGCAGGGAGACGATCTGCCCACGACCAGCGCCGGAACCAATGGCGGAAATCCTGCAACCGGAGAGGTCCTCCAGCCGATGGACATAATCCTTGGCCTTGGCTGGGAACTCGTCGAAGGAGCGAGCGCCCTGGATGTCCTCGGACCAGCCGGGGAACTCCTGGTAGACGGGCTTGGCGGAGGTGAACTCAGCCTGATCGGTGGGCATGTGATCCACCCGGGCGGTCGAGCCGTCGGCCATCGTCACGTCGTAGGCCACGCAAACCGGGATGGACTCCAGACCGGTCAGCACGTCGAGCTTGGTGAGCACGATGTCGGTCAAACCATTCACCTGGGTGGCGTAGCGGGAAACCAGCGCGTCGAACCAGCCGCAGCGGCGGGGCCGGCCGGTGGTGACGCCGAACTCATGGCCGTGCTTGCGTAGCCATTCGCCGGATTCATTTTCCAGCTCCGTGGGGAAGGGGCCTTGGCCCACACGCGTCACGTAAGCCTTGGCCACGCCGATGACCCGGTCGATCTTGGCGGGGCCCACGCCGGTGCCGGTGCAGGCGCCGCCGGACGTGCAGTTGGAGGAGGTGACGAAGGGGTAAGTGCCGTGGTCCACGTCGAGCATGGTGGCCTGGCCGCCCTCGAAGAGGACGGACTTGCCCGCATCCAAGGCCTCGTTCAACAGCAGGGAAGTGTTGGCCACGTAAGGCTTGAGCCGTTCAGCGGCCTTCAGGAGCTCATCGACGGTCTGGTCGATGTCTACCGGCGGCAAATCATAGATCTTCTCCAGCATCAGGTTCTTCTGGTGAAGGGAGGCTTCCACCTTGTTTCGCAAGTGGGCGGCATTAAAGAGGTCATGGACCCGGATACCTACACGGTTGACCTTGTCCACGTACGCGGGACCGATGCCCCGACCGGTGGTGCCGATTTTGTGGGAGCCCAGGAAACGCTCCGACACCTTGTCGAGCCGACGGTGGAAGGGGGCGATGATGTGCGCCGCCTCGGAAATCTTAAGCTTGGAGCAGTCCACGCCGCGCGCCTGGAGGCCGTCGATCTCGGACAGGAGGGCTTCGGGGTCGATGACCACGCCGTTGCCGATCACCGGGGTCAGCCGGGGGTGGATGATGCCTGAGGGCAGGAGGTGGAGGGCGTAGGTCTGGTCACCCACGACCACGGTGTGCCCGGCGTTGTTGCCCCCGTTGAAGCGGGCCACGTAATCCATCCTGCTACCAATCAAGTCGGTGGCTTTGCCTTTGCCTTCATCCCCCCATTGGGCTCCGACAATCACGATTCCCGGCATGAAATCCTCCTCCACGTCAGACGATCTTCCGCGCCTCGCGCCGAATCGACCGCCAGCAGCAGCCTACTCCGGAGCGTGGAGCAAGGAGCCCCGCCGCCAGGCTCGGACGCCCGGCTTGGTTTACTTCAGGGCCCGACCCGCTGAGCCTAGCTGCTGGCAAGCCTGGACCACGCGGGCGGCCATCGAGTCCTCAGCCCGCCGACCCCAAGCGCGCGGGTCGTACTCGCTCTTGGCGCCCACCTCGCCGTCCACTTTGAGGACCTTGTCGTAGTTGGTGAACACATGGTCGGCCACACCGCGAGTGAAAGCGTACTGGGTGTCGGTATCCACATTCATCTTGACGATCCCGTGGGTCACCGCTTGGGCGATTTCCTCGGGACGCGAACCTGACCCGCCGTGGAAGACCAGCAGGAAGGGCTTGCTGTCCGGGGCCTCGGCCGCCGCGCGCGCCGTCCGCTCCGGCAGACCGCCCTGAGCGGCCGCCTCAGCCGTTGCGCTTTGGATGCGGCCCAGGAGCTCCGGGCGCAGCTTGACCACGCCGGGCTTGTACGCGCCGTGGACGTTGCCGAAGGTGAAGGCCGCCATGTAGCGCCCCTCCTCCCCTAAGCCCAAGGCCTGAGCCACCTTGATGCCGTCGGAGGGACTGGAGTAGAGCCGCTCGTCCATCTCGGCCGACTGCCCATCCTCCTCGCCGCCGACCGCCCCGACCTCGATCTCCAGGATGGTATGGGCCGCCTGGGATTCGCTCAGGAGCTCGCGGGCTATGCGCAGGTTCTCCTCTAGCGGCAGGGTGGAGCCATCCCACATGTGCGAAAGGAAGAGGGGCTCCTCGCCGCGCGCCACCTGCTCACGCTCGTAGGCCAGAAGGGGGCGGACCCACCCGTCCAGGTACTGGGGGGCGCAATGGTCGGTGTGGAGGGCGAGCGTGACGCCCTTATACCCGGAGATGACCTCGGAGGCGAAACGGGCGAAAGCGATGGAACCGACCACTCGATCGTGGAGCCGCTGGCCGGACAGGTAGTCCGCGCCGCCTACAGAAATCTGGATGATCCCGTCGGATTCAGCTTGCGCGAAGCCTTGGATGGCCGCGTTCAAGGTCTGGGTGGAGGTCACATTGATGGCCGGGTAAGCGTAACCGCCGCGCCTGGCCGAGTCCAGCATGAGCGCGTACCGCTCGGGTGTCGCTAAAGTCATGCTTTCATTATCGCCACTGCCACCGATAATGTGGGGTCCGGGCCACGCGGCGCCCACTTCGGCGGAAGGGGACGCCGGAGGCAGGGGCGCAAGCCTTCGCAATGGTGCGGAATATAGAAAGCCCGGCGGATGGGGGCCGCCGGGCCAAGAAAGAAGAGAAAAGGAACTTCTACCACCAGTGACCGCCAGACCAAACCACCTCGGTAATCACCCCGTCAGCTATATTCCGCCAACAATTCTTAGTTAAGCATCACTTTCTCGGCAAACTTTTAGAGTTTTCTGGGAATTCAATGTGAGCTATGTGAATATTTTGTAACGGTTTTTCTTTTTCGTTCACACACCCACTCGCCACAATCCCGCTTCCCAGGCAGAGGAAAGAGAGACCCGGCGGGAGAAGAGAGACCGCCGGGCAGAGAAGAGAGAGATTCAACTTAACGAGACTTCCACAACTCGGCCGGCATAGCGCACCTCGTGCCGACAGGGACAGTACAACACCTTTATCTTGGAAAGAGGCAGGATTCCCCTGGGAATACTCTGAGAAACAACCAGCGGCAGGGCGGGAGGCCAGGCTCTTGGGGCCAGGCAGTAGACTGGAGCCAGAACGCCTGGTGACAGCCGATAATAAGGAGAATGCGATGCTGCTCAGCGACCATGACATAGAGGCGGCCCGCGAGGCAGGGCACATGTCCCTGGACCCGTGGACGCCCGAAATGGTGCAGCCTGCCAGCGTGGACGTGCGCCTGGATAAGTTCTTCCGCCTGTTCAACAACCACGAGTACACCTACGTGGACCCTGCCGAGGACCAAGGCGACCTAACCGAGCAATTCGAGGTGCCGAACGGGGAGCCCTGGATCCTCCACCCCGGCGAGTTCGTGCTCGGCTCCACCTGGGAGTACGTCAAGCTGGACGGGACAATCGCCGCCCGGCTTGAGGGCAAGAGCTCCCTGGGGCGGCTGGGCATCCTGACCCACTCGACCGCCGGCTTCATCGACCCCGGCTTCGAAGGCCACATCACCCTGGAGCTCTCGAACGTCAGCACCCTGCCGGTCAAGCTATGGCCCGGCATGAAAATCGGCCAGATGTGCTTCTTCCAGATGAGCTCCCCGGCGGCTCACCCTTACGGGTCCAAGGGCACCGGCTCCCACTACCAGGGCCAGCGCGGCCCCACCCCCTCGCGCTCCTACATCAACTTCTACCGTGCGGACGTCTCCGACTGACCGGACCGCGGCAATTATCGAAACGACGAAACACAGCTAGTTGACGGTGAAGCCTTGCTGGCGCCCGTAATCGGATAAGTCTTGGCCCCATTGAATTAAGGCTTGGTTCAATGTGCACTTGCCCAGATACGCCTTGCCTACTGAATTAGCGGCAATTTGGGATCCGTAGACCATGTAGGGCAGGTGGGTCCAGCCAGAACTGATTTGGGCCGCAGCGTCAGAGATGATCTGCCCGGTGCGCTGACCTCCGAAGTATGGGTCAGTCTTGTCTCGGAATTCCGCGCCGTTCAACACTGTGGCGAGCGGCGGAATACCATCCTGATTCAAGTTAACCTGGACACCACCCTCGTGCGCAAACCACCGGGCGAAATCGTATGCAGCGTCGACCTTGCGCCGGTCAGCAGCGGCAGGGAGAACCAAAGCTCCTCCGCCGTTCTCCGCATTGGCGATAGGCTGGGCTTCATATTGGGGAATCGGCGCTATCCGCCAGTGACCCTCCCCTGCTTTGACGTTCTTCTTAAGAGACGTGGCCAGCCAAGCTCCGGTAAGTACCGTGGCGATCCGACCATCGTCCAGAGCCTTGTACCATGACTCGTCCCACATCTTGATTTTAGTGTCCACCAGCCTCTGGTCTAACAACGGTTGCCACATACCAGTGAACCGCCGGGCCCCCTGGTCGGAGAAGCCTATGCTTAGATGAGTCCCATCGACTTTAAATGGACGGGAGCCCGCCTGCCACAGCATAGAGGTTAGGAAATTGGCGTCACCGGAGTCTGAAGTAATATGAACACCCGCGTCCAAGTCAGCCAGCTTTCGCGCTGCTTGAGCGTACGCCTGCCAGGTAGCTGGAGGCTGATTCACGCCCGCACGAGTCAGCAGGTCACTGTTATAGAACATGACCATGGGGCCCGCGGAAATCGGCAGACCGTAATGCTTGCCCTGGTAGCTGACATTAGCCAAGGAAGAAAGAGTGAAATCGTCGGAAATCGAATCGAATCCATGCTCATCTACCGAATGCAGCTGACTTGATACCGCGTACTGTTGGACCGCGTTGTAATCCATGTAAACCAAGTCGGGCACGCCTTTACCAGCAGCGATGGCATTGGTCAACTGCATATATTCCTTCTCATTAGAACCCACGTTGACCGCTTTGACACGCACTCCGGGATGAGTCTTTGAATACGCCCGAGTGAAATCGTCAATCGTGGACTGCCAGGTCCACAGCGTAATCTCAACCGCACCGTCCGCTGGGCCGGACGAGCCACATCCCGCCGCTGCAAGCGCGAACACTATGACCAGCACCGCAGCCATTGCTTTTGCTATCCCGCCGAATCGGGACCGACACCATCGATACATGCATCCTCCTGACATCACTGCGTGCCGCGCCCAACACTGCGGCGTGCTCCAGCAAGTACACATACTACCGATGTCAAACGCGCCCCGTCGAAGCGAAGTGCGCGCCTCTGCGCAAGCGTGGAATCCCGCCCATTCAGTCCGTTGCAAATGGCAAAAAATGGCAAAAAAACCCAGAGGTAGCCTACTGAGAGGCAACCCGGCAGACCGATCAGGGATATACGCAGGAAAGCGAGATGCGATGGAACTCAATCTCAATGGCAGCTGGAATTTCTACCCAGATGGCAGCGATGAAGGGCACAAAATTACCGTGCCCACCTGGTGGGATAGCCTTCCGCAGACCACCGGCTACCCAGCCGAGTGGAGTCAAGGGGTGCGGCACGGGCTTTATCGGAGGAGTTTCCAACTAAGCAAAGAAGACCTTGCCGAGGATTTGTTCGTGCATGTGGGCGCGCTGGCCACGTTAGGCAAAGTGAGGGTCAATGGGGTGTCCGTTGGGCCCGAGTCTACTAAGGAGTACCTGATGACCCTTCTGCCCTACGATTTGGACATCAACGGGGCGGCGAGGACCGGGAGCAACGAACTGGAAATCGAAGTTTGGAGCGTCAAGCAACTACCGGAGGACGCGCTGGCACCGGAAGAAGGACCTGACCGCCTGCTCTTCCCCTTCGGCACCGAAAACATCGTGGGCCGCGTAGGGTTGGGCGGCGATGTTCGGGTGGCGAGCCGACCTAAGCTGCGCATCGACGACATGCAGATAATCCCTGACCTGAAACGTAATGCCGACCCATCCGACGACGAGTTAACACTCAAAGCCACGCTCGTCAACCACACGCGGCGCATGGCCAAGCTAGCCCTCAAAGCCCAGGTCCGCCCCTGGACGCGAAACGAGAGAGCAACTGAATCAGCGGAACTGACATTGGAGAGCGGACAGATAGAGCTGGCGGCGGGAGCCAGCCAGGTGATTAGCTTGACCGCTGCTTGGCCTGATGCGCGCTACTGGTCGCGGACCGACCCCTTCCTCTACCAAATGGATGCGGAGTTGATCCGAACCACCAGTGGGATACCAGTGAACACCGCCAGCGACCGCTTCGGTTTTCGTCAATTCTGGAGGGAAGGCGATCGCTACATGATGAATGGCTTGCCAATCCGTCTACGCGGCGACTCCCTCTGCTTACTCAACCAGGGCAACCGCGACCTAATCAACGAAATCGGTGACGCTTACGGGGTGATTCTGGACGACAACCACGCCTCGGATGCGATGGCAGAAGCATGGATAGACGCCTACCGGCACGCCAACGCCAATATCCTACGCAACCACATCCGTTCCATCCCCTCTGACAGCCTGGAGAACCATGCCGATGAAACAGGCATGTTGATCGAGGAGGAGACCGCTTTCTGGAATCCGGGTTCGGTCTCAAATGTGTCGTTGGAACCCCCTTACTATATCAACTACAGCGACGAGACCATAGGCTACTACTGCGAGTGGGTGCAACGCTGGGTGCGCGCTTACCGCAACCACCCATCCATCATCCTATGGTCCACTACCAATGAGGCATGGAACCCCAACGACGCCACCGAGCTGATAGGTCCGCTGCAGGAGGCAGCACTAAGGGAAGACCCTTCCCGGCTGGTGATCAATGACGGTTTCAATAAGCCAATCACCAATGAGGACTCCCGCCATTACTTCGGGGGATACCCCTCTGGCATGACTTCCGCGCCTGACATCTACTCCCTATATCAGATCGACTCCGACCTGCCGCTGGCCGCCGGCGAGGAGTTCTCCGTATCCACAGCTGGCATCCCCCGATACAGCGAGGACGGATCCATCCAAGACATCTACCACGGCAGGCTTAATGGCGACCCCGACACAATCACCCGCGCGGACTTCGGACGGGAGGTCGGCCGCGTAACTCGAGGTGTACGCACTACGCGTATGGCCGATTGGAAACCATTCTGCCTGTCCATGTTCATCTATGACAATATCGAGCGCTTCGTACCGCTGGACCAGAAGATGACAAAACATGGACTCAACCCTAAACTGCTGATGCGCCCGCAGTTTGACCCGACAAAGAGCGGCGACGAACGATGGATTGAGGGCGGCGGGTACCGGTATTTCGCCAATTCTTACGCGGATGTGGCGGCCTATGACAAGGCATACGACAAGGAGCCCCGTCTAGGCCAGCCCCATCGGATTTACCGACCAGGCGAGACCAGCGAACGCATCATTATCGTGCACAATGACGAAGAGCGCCGCGGCACCAAGCTGGAACTGCAGTGGAGAGTGTCCTACCAAACCGTATCTGACGGTAACTTGTACACAACTGAGGAAGACACACGAATCGTAGAAGTGCCTCACGCTGAGCACCGAGAAAGCACGATCAATATCCAAGTGCCCGACGCGGATGCCGCCCGAGGCGCCAAGCTTATCCTCACTCTGGCGGTACGCAAAGAGAATCAGGAAGTATATCGGGAGGAAAACTTCTTAGGCTGGATAGACCGACCTGCGCCAGCCAAGCTAGCTGTACACGGCTCAGAGCGCCACCTAGGAGAGTTGGGCTGGGAATCGCGCACAGTCAAGCACGTGATTCACTTAGCTCAAGAGGGTGGCACAATGAGCGAGCACTGGACTGCCACAGTCGACGACGATGCCTCGGGAGCCTTCCAGCTGGAAGCGCGGACCGGCAATCTGCGTCACGAGCAGGACATTTTCTACACGCTCAACACCGCGGCGCTGGAAGCGGGCAGCAAGCATCGCGCAGCCGTGACCTTTACAGGCGAGAACGGTGAAACAGCTCGGTTCACCGTCGCTTTCACCGTAAACGATGCTCCAGGGAGCGAAGATCCCACGAACCTCGCCGCTGGCGCACGGGTGAGGGTCTCCTCGACATCCGGAAAGCCGGGCTGGACCGCCGCAGCCTTGGTGGATGGCGTGTTCAACGCCGGTTATGACCGATTCGGATGGTCCAGCGAAATCAGCGGCGAAAACAAACCACAATGGGCCCAATTGGAGTTCCACAGGCCAGTTAGCCTAGCCCAAGTGGTACTCGTACCACGCGGGGAGAACCCCGGAGGCACCGTAGCCGAGGCCTTTCACGGCGAAGGTGAGGGAGTGGGCGGCGTGCTGGAGTTCGCGGCCGGTCACAAAGCGTTGGACCCCAACCGCGGGCAGGGCTTCCCTCTGGACTTCACAATCTCGGTCTCGGAAAACGGTCACGATTGGCAGGAGGTATCCCGTCACGTGAATTACCCGTTACCAGATAATGGTAAACCCAGATCCTTTGATTTTGAGCCGGTACAAGGCGTACGCTTCGTGCGCATTGCCGCCAGCCGACTGCGTCCTAACCCGAATGCTGGTGGGGCCTACGCCATGCAGCTGACCCAGATTGCGGCCTACGCCGACCACCGAATACCCACTATTCCCACTGCGCCCACCCAGGTACGCGCACAAAGCCGAGGTCACCAACTGGACTTGAGTTGGAGTTATAACTCCGATGGTCGCTCGCCATTGACTGGCTCCACGCTTAAGCTTGTGAACGAACAAGACCAACTCATCCGGATGGAGTTGGATGGCGCCCAGCAGCAAACAAGTCTGAGGAACGTGCCGTATGGGTCGTGGATCGTCCTGATTCAAGGTCGAAATACGATAGGAGCCGGCGAACTTTCCGAACCCTATGAAACCCTTGTTGGAGAGACGCAGTCCGAACAAATCAACAGCACTCTGCCTCGACCGGACCAGCCGAGCGCAGAAGTGGATGTGGATCGAGCGCAGGTGAACCTGACTTGGAAGGCTAACAATCTTCCTAACGATATCGAGGGATGGAATCTGATACTCTCGCCAATCTCTGGTGACGGCCAGGCCCTGACCGCATGGGCCCCAGCCAATGAGGATGAGCCCAGCTGGACCTTTGAACAGGTGCCGACAGGGAGCTACCGAGCCTGGTTGGAGGCGACCAGCACGGTTGGCGCGGTTTCCGAACCCTCCCAGCCGAGCGCCCCAATCATCGTGGCGCACACTCCTGCCAAACCCAACAAGCCCGGAGTCACCTCATCCGGGCGCCGGATGAAGGTGACCTGGCAGGTGCCCACCGACGGCGGTACCCCAGTCACCTCCTACGTACTCACCCTGCGCAACTTGACCGAAGGCAAAAGCCAGGTGGTCAAGGCCGATGCCAGCCAGACGGTGGTCAGCGTGGATGCCCTGGCACCGGGGAACTATACAGTCTCGATCATTGCTGTCAACGCAATTGGCATGTCCCAAGAGTCCAGCCCCTCTCTGCCTTGCATCATCAAGTGAGCCCAAGGCAGCAATCGGCAATGAATGTCCAGCAATAACCAATAAGAAACAGAAGGAGAAAAGCTCAAATGAGCCAATCGCAAGTCGCGCCTCAGCCTCAAAAGCTAACGCCACTCAACATCATCGGTTACGGGACAGGCGATGCCGCCAACAACGTGGGCTGGCAGATGATGAACCTTTTCCTGACCACCTACTACGTCTATATGGGCATCGACCCGATGGTGGTAGCGAACATCTTTCTGGGAGCGCGGCTCTTCCAAGCTGTGGTCTACCTGTTCGCAGGCAATGTCACTGACAACTTCAAACCCAACAAAAACGGCAAGTTCCGTAGGTTGGTAGTCATCTTCGGTATCCCACTGATGATTTCTGTGGCGCTGATGTACACGATTCCGCCGAACTCAGCCATGAACATCAAAATCATCTGGGCGATTGTGACCTACCTGCTCTACCAGCTCTTCGGCGCCTTGGGAGGCGTGCCCTACGGCGCCCTGCTGGGCGCGATGACCGAGGACCCGAACGAGCGGCAGAAGCTGTCCGCAGCCCGCAACTTCGGTTCCGCAGCCGTCG
Organism: Bifidobacterium actinocoloniiforme DSM 22766; assembly: GCF_001263395.1. Lineage (NCBI taxonomy): Bacteria > Bacillati > Actinomycetota > Actinomycetes > Bifidobacteriales > Bifidobacteriaceae > Bifidobacterium > Bifidobacterium actinocoloniiforme. The sequence goes on from NZ_CP011786.1 coordinate 1,352,801, forward strand.
GGATCATTTTCACCTTCACCCTGGCCACCCGTGTCAACTCGATGGACCCCTCCAAGCTCTTCCTGCCTGTGGTCTCCGTCTTCTGCGTGCTGGGTGCCCTAGGCTACGTGTTCATGGCCAAGGCCACAATCGAACAGTACACGCCCGCTCCACAGAAGAAAACCTCACCACTGCATAGCCTACAGGTCATGTTCAGCAACAAGGCTCTGCTCCTGGTCTGCTTGGCCACACTCTTCATGACCAACCCGGTGGGCTCCATCGCCCCAATCGTGGCCAAAGAAGTCCTCGCCGTAGGCCAGCCCCACCTAATCAGCCAAGTCACGTTCGCCTTGACCCTGGTATCCGTGCTGGCAGGCGCAGTCATGTCCCCATTCTCCCCTGTCATCGTGCGGCACCTAGGCAAGAAGACCACTTGGATCACCGGTGCCGCCATCGTGATCATCTCCTCCTTGGCTTTCATCTTCGTGGAGAACGCCTGGTTGGCAGTCTTCTTCATCGCCATGAACAGCGTCGGCGTGCAGTTTATCACCCCTTGCGTCTGGGCCATGCAAGCCGACTCGGTGCAGTACCACGAGTGGAAAACCGGTGAGAAAAACACCGAGGGCGCAGCAATGGGCGCTTTGTCCTTCACCCGCCAGGTAGGTGGCGCCATCAACAGCTGGGCAGGTCCTGCCATCCTCTCCTTCATCGGTTACAAGTCCGGCATGAACGTGGCGCAAGATCCTTCGATCCAGACCAATATGCGTTTGGCCGTCGGCCTAGTACCGACAATCGTGTTCGCCATCTCCGCCATCCTGATTTTCTTCTATCCAGTCACTGAAAAGAAGTTCCGGCAGATAACTACTGACTTGAAAGAGCGCCATGCCAAGGAGGCGGCACAAGCCTGATACACTACGGACGCGAACCGCTTCAATGTGACGGACGACCACCGAAGCGTATTACGGAGCGACGCGACCTGCCCGGAATTGAGATTTCGGATAGGCCACGCCGCTCCTGCGCATCCAGCGTGCGACCTACACTGGTGCAATAACCATTGGCAGCATTCAACATCGAGGTTTTATGACTGACGGAAGCGGGCATCAGGCCGCTGGCGGCACAGCTAAAGCCACCGTCCGCGTGCGTTTGGCTGACGTGGCAGCAGAAGCGGGCGTTGCCATATCCACGGTCTCCCGTGTCTTTTCCAAGCCAACACGGGTCAACTTCCAAACCGCAGAACGAGTGCGACAGGTGGCGGACCGTCTGGGTTACAGGCCCAGACCAGACCGCACGGCAACAGCCGGGAATCCCTCCGATACCGAAAATGACCGGGGAAGAGGCATCATCGCCTTCCTGACCCAAGACACAGCAGACGGCATTTCCTCACAAATCCTCAAAGGCGCGCAAAGAGAGGCCATCGCCTCAGGCTGTGCGGTATCGGTCATCGAAACAGGGCCGTCCGCTCCCCGTTCGGAGAGCCTGCTGAGGCTCCTGATGGACCGCACGGATGGCATCATCATCGCGAACAACGAATTGACAGCCGAGTCCATACACCGGACAGCCCGTCGCCTGCCCACGGTTGTGGTCAACAGACCAGTCGAAGGTGTGCCATCAATCGTGCCTGACCCGACGATGGGCGTCACCCGCGCCCTACTTGCGCTCAAACGCTTTCACCACCGTTCAATCGTCTACGTGAGCGGCATAGATGGCTTATGGGCCGACCACTCCCGATGGGCCTGTCTGGAGACCATAGGCCGGAGCCTAGGCTTCAAGACTCACCGAATCGGGCCTGTAAAAGCCAATGTGGAAGGCGGCGTGCAGGCGGCTGCGGCGGTGGAGGACCGCCTGCCCGATGCCATCATCGCGTATAATGACTTAATCGCGGCCGGACTGGCACTGCGTCTACAGGCCGATGGGCTACGCATACCCGGCGATTTGTCGGTCATCGGGTTTGATAACACGCTCATTGCCCCTGTCGTAAGTCCGTCTATCACCACAATCCGCATACCGCGGGCACAAATCGGCCAAGCGGCGGTCGATACGTTGTTAGGGCGACAGGTCAGACATGCGCCCTCGTCGCGCGATAACCAACTGAAAATGTGGTTGACTGCGCACGGTCTATCTCCCCAGGAGGCTTCCCCTGAGCTCATACCAGTGGACACCTCGCTAATCATGCGGCGAAGTACCGGGGAAAGAGGGGCTCAAAGGCATTTGATTTCAAGCCTACTTGAAGTTGTATAAGTGGGGCTATACAGCCTTATGGCCGTCGTCTTTTTCTCGCCGCTTCGCGCGAGGGCGGCCGAGGCGGTCACGGAGGCGAGCTATGAGCAATATCTTGATTCTGGGCGCGTACGGGCAAATAGCCCGGATCGTGCGAGGGCGCATGTTGACTGAGAGCGACGCCCTCCTGAGCGAGTACCTGCGTCGGTCTGAGCGGCTCAAGCCCATCGACCCCTCGCGTGAGTCCATCATCGAAGGCGACGTCAACGACTACGGCAACCTGCTGTCCGCCATGCGCGGCCAGGACATCGTCTACGCCAACTTGGGCGGGGAATTCGAACCCATGGCCAAGAACGTGGTGCGGGCCATGGACGCCGTTGGCGTGAAGCGCCTGATTTGGGTGACTGGCCTGGGGCTCTACCATGAGGTGCCCGGCAGGTTCGGGCAGTGGGTGGAGGACAGCATCGGCAGCGAGGTTATGGACGACACCCGACGGGCAGCCCAGGTCATCGAGGAGTCCGACGTGGACAGCACAATCATCCGCGCCGCCTACATGGACGATGAGCCTGACCTGGATTACGAGCTGACACGCAAGGGGGAGCCGTTTAAAGGTACGACCGTCTCCAGGGCCGCCATCGCCGACTTAATCGTGGATATCCTCAAGAACCCGAGCGAGTACAGCGGGGAGAGCCTGGGCATAGCCCGACCCGGTACCGAGGGGGACCACCTGATCTGGAAGTCCCAGGGCTGAAGGAACCGCCGGCATGCCGCACCGGCGGCACGCCCCCAAGAGCGGCACCGCGCGGCATCTCCCATCGCCCGCTGCGGCTTTCCGCAACAGCAATACCAGTAACAGCAGCAATGTCAGCAGAGTATGAATTATAAGGAGCCGATCATGGCAATCAAACAGACCGCTGGGCACGACCGACTGGGCGACTTCGCCCCAGAGTTCGCCCACCTGAACGATGATGTGCTCTTCGGGGAGGTGTGGTCGCGCGAGCGCGAGATGAGCGCTCATGACCGCTCCCTCATCACGTGCGCCGGACTCATGTCGATGGGGCTCTTCCCCCAGCTCAAGAGCCATATGGAACTCGCCAAGCGCAACGGCGTGACCAAGACCGAGATGGTGGAGCTGATCACGCATTTAGCCTTCTACGCGGGCTGGCCCAAGGCCTGGTCCGCTTTCGGCCTGGCTAAGGAGACTTTCGGGGCCGACGAGTCCGACGCGGCGGCGGCGCCCACAGCCGAGCCCATCGCCAACCATGGCCCCTACCCGCTGGGCGACCCGGCGGACGGCCCCAACTTCACCGGGCACGCCTGGGTGCAGTACCTGACCGACCCCGGCGCTGAGTGCAGCGCAGGCAACGTGACCTTCGAGCCGGGCTGCGTCAACCGCTGGCACACCCACCCGCACGGGCAGCTGCTGATGGTGACCGCCGGCCGTGGCTGGGAGCAGGAAGAGGGCCAGGAGCCCCGCGAGCTCAAGCCCGGCGACGTGGTCTTCTGCCCGGCGGGCGTCCGTCACTGGCACGGTGCCGCTCAGGACTCTTCGATGACCCACGTGGCCGTGACCCCCGCCGCCCCCGGCGAGCAGGTAGTCGATTGGCAGGAATTCCCCGGCCCCGCCGCAGTCGCCCAACTGGGCTGACCAAAGCGCGGCAGTAACCCGCAACCGCCCTGGACCGCGACGAGCGGAGCCCATGGCGGTTGCGGGTTGCCCGTAAGATAAGGCTTATGGCACAGAAGAAAGGCCCGACCAAAGGTTCGGGCGGTAAGCATCGGGGGAAGTTGCGCGGCAGGGGCCCCACCCCAAAGGCCGAGGACCGCGTGTATCACAAAGCGTACAAGGCCAAGCAATCAGCGATCAAGCGGCAGGCGGCTGACCCAAGGCTGGCGGCCCGGCGGCGGGCGGACCGCTTCGCCACCGACCCCAGCGACCTGGTGATCGGGCGCAACGCCGTCTTGGAGGCCCTGCGAGTCGGCGTGCCCTCCAGTCAGCTCTACGTCGCCGCTCGGCTTGAGCACGACGACCGTACCCGGGAGATCATCCGCTTGGCCGGGCAGGAGGGACTGAACCTGTTGGAGGCGGACCGCCTGGAGATGAACCGAATCGCGCACTCCAGCAACCATCAGGGCGTCGCGCTGAAAACCCAGCCTTACCAGTACGCTACCCTGGCCAACCTGGTTGAGCAGGCCGAGCGGCACTCAGCCGCCATGAGGGCCGTACAGGGAGCCGCAGCCTTGGCCGCCCGCCCGCTCTTCATCGCTTTGGATGGGGTGACCGACCCGCAGAACCTGGGCGCGGCGATTCGTTCCGCTGCCGCTTTTGGCGCTTCGGGCGTCATCCTGCCCGAACGGCGGTCGGCCTCGGTCACCGCTGCGGCTTGGAAAGTCTCAGCCGGCGCCGCCGCCCATCTGCCGGTAGCCCGGGTCGTGAACCTGACCAGGGCGATTGAAGCCCTGCGCGAGCGCGGATACTACGCGGTCGGCCTGGACGGCGGCGGCAAGGCCCTGGTCGGCGAGACCGGTTTCGAGACCGACCCCCTGATTGTGGTCCTCGGATCCGAGGGCAAGGGTTTGAGCCGGCTGGTGAGGGAAGCATGCGATGTGATCGCCAGCATCCCAATCTCCTCCACCGTGGAGTCACTGAACGCCTCGGTGGCTGCGGGCATCGCCCTCTATTCGGTCGCCAACGCCCGTCGCCTGGCAGGGCTGGCTCAGGAGAAGCAGTGATCCGGCGCTGACGAACCGCCCGCCGCCGCAAAAGGAAAGCCCGACGTTGGGTACTCTCAGTCGTCGGGCTTTCCCGCGCTTTACGCAGGCTCGGACGCAGCGTCAGCTGGCCCAGACCGAGGCGTCCTGATCATCGCGGTAGTCGTCGTCAACGTCATCCGAATCGGCGGAATCGTCGCGCTCGTCGGCCGCCTCGCCCTGCGTGCCATCCTGCGCCCACCGTCGGTCATCGTCCACGACCGCCGAGTCGGCCTCGTCGTTGATCGTCTTCATATCCGCGGCATCCAGCTTGTACTCGGGCAGGGACTCGTCGATGTAGTCGCGTACAGCCTCAGCCAGGGGGACGTCGTGACCGGCCTGCTCAGCCAGCAGCCACCGTTTGGTCAGGACCTCGTGGAAGAACTGGGCCGGCTCGATCCGCGATCGGTACTCGGGGGGAATCATGCGCACGGTCGGCTCGAACACCTCCCGCATCCAATCAGTGGCGACAATCTCCAACTCCTCGCCCTGCCGCCAGGTGGAGGTACGGTAGACATCCAAATCGTTGAGCAAGCGCCGGGCCTGGTTCTCCTGCACGTCCAAGCCGGTGAGCCTGAGCAGCTTGCGTGAGGCGTAGCCGGCGTCGACCACGCGGGGACGCACCAGCACCCGCTTGCCATCCTCGTCGGTCTTCATCTCCAGCTCGTCCACGTCGAAACCCAGGTCATTGAGCTTGTTGACCCTCTGCTCAATCTTCCACATCTCGTCCGGGCTGAAGGACTCCGCCTCGGTCAGGGCGGCCCATAGGGAGCGATACCGACCGGCCAAGCGGTTGCCGACGGCCACCTCGTCCACATCGGGCGAGAGCAGGTCGCCGGAGTTCAGGTCCATCAGCTCGCCGATGATGTTCGTGCGAGCCAGGTCGATGTCGTATTCGCGCTGGCCGTCGGTCAGTGACGGGTAAAGGGCGCCAGTCTCCGCATCCACCAGGAAGGCGGCGAAGGAGTCGGCGTCGCGCAGGAAAAGCACGTTCGACAGGGATACGTCGCCCCAGTAGAACCCGCCCAAGTGAAGGCGTACCAGCAGCACAGCCAGGGCGTCAATCAGGCGTTCGGCGGTGTCGGGGCGCAGGTTGCGCGCGAAAAGGGCCCTGTAAGGCAGGGAGAACTTCAGGTGACGGGTCACCAGGATGGCTTCCAAAGGCTGGCCGGAGGCATCCCTGCGACCGGTAACAACCGCGATCGGCGTGACCGCCGGCAGGTCGAGCTTGACCAGTTTGCGCAGGAGCTCATACTCGCGCTCGGCCATGCGCTGGGTGATCTCCTTCATGGCGTAAACCTCATCGCCCACACGGACGAAGCGGACCACGTGCCGGGAGATGCCGCGCGGAAGGTTGGCCAGGAGCTCCTTGGGCCAGGTGGCCAGCGGCTTCTCCCAGGGCAAAGTGAACATCTTGGGGTTGGATGAGGCCGCGGTAATCCTCAGCGCCTCGGGCTCCCGATCCGCGCCGGACCCGCTCGGCACCTGCACCGACGTGGCCTTGAGGGCCCTGGGGTCCAGGCTCAACTGATCTGTCGAATCCATGCCTCCAACCTACCTTCGGGACCAGAGAAAGAGCGGACGCGAATCGCCGCCTCCACGCCGCCAGCGAGCGCGGCCAGGGAAAACCAGTGGCCCCGCCCTGGATGGGGGTGGGGCCACTGGAGGAGCGCGCAGAGAAGAAGAGGAAAAAAGACGCGCTCAGGGGGCAGCGCCAGGATGGACCCGGCGCGCCTGGATTCATTATTAGTTCAGACGCAGCTCCGTAGACGGGGAGAACAGGTGCATCTTAGCCGGGTCGATGTGAATCTTGACCACATCGCCCACCTTGGGCAGCTGGCGGGGGTTGACCCGGATGGTGGTCAGCTTGTTCTGGTCGGACATGACCGTCGCCTTCTCGGCGGGGCTGTCGTCGGTCAGAATGTTGCCATAGATGTAGCCATCCGAGCCCAAGTCCTCGACATTCGCCACCGACAGGGAGAAGGCGTCAGGCTCGCCAGCGCCGGCCAGGGTTGCGTCCTCGGGGCGGAAGCCGACCACGATGCGGCCATTGTCCTCGGCCGTGAGCTTGTCGACGGCCTCGCGCGGCAGACTGACCGTATCCTCGCCGATCTTGGCATGGCCATCCACTACCGGATGGATGTTGATGTTCATCGACGGGGAGCCGATGAAGCCAGCCACGAACACATTGTCGGGGTGATCGTAGAGCTCGGTCGGAGCGCCCACCTGCTGGAGGACGCCCAGCTTGATGACGGCGATCCTGTCGCCCATCGTCAGGGCCTCGGTCTGATCGTGGGTCACGTACAAGGTGGTGACGCCGAGTTGGCGCTGGAGGGCCGCGATCTGCGTACGGGTCTGCACGCGCAGCTTGGCGTCCAAGTTCGACAGGGGCTCGTCCATCAGGAAGACCTTGGGCTGGCGCACGATGGCGCGGCCCATTGCCACGCGCTGGCGCTGACCACCCGAGAGGGCCTTAGGCTTGCGGTCAAGGAACTCGGTCAAATCAAGAATCTCGGCCGCCTTCTCCACCCGCTGGCGAATCTCATCCTTGGGGGTGCCGGCGATCTTCAAGGCGAAGCCCATATTGTCCGCCACCGTCATATGGGGGTAGAGGGCGTAGTTCTGAAAGACCATCGCGATGTCGCGATCCTTGGGCTGCATGGTGGTGACATCCTTGCCACCGATCATGATCCGGCCCTTGTTGACCTCCTCCAGGCCGGCCAACATGCGCAAAGTCGTCGACTTGCCGCAGCCGGAGGGGCCCACCAGGACCAGGAACTCGCCGTCTTTGATGTCCAAACTGAGGTCATCCACCGAGGGCTCGTCATTGCCCGGGTAGATGCGAGTCACATGCTCGAATACCACTTCTGCCATTGTTCATCCTTTCATCGGCAGGTACGTGCCGAACGATCCGTAGTGAAGGGGTTCCACTGTGGTACCGCCTCGAGCCCAGCCATCAACGGAGGGGCCGCGGAACGGTCTTGACTTATCGCTTAAGAGAAACTCTCCCTTGAGCCAAAATCCAGTATATACCTCAAAGCTCCCGATTCCACCCAAGCCCCACCTCACACACTGCCGGCGCCTGGTTCCCTCTCCTTGGTCGGCGCGACGCCAAGCAGGAAAACCCAGCGGCCTTCGCGCGCACGCGCCCAGGCAGCGGCGAGGCAAAGCCGCACCTGCCTGGGCCACGCGCTTACTCAACCTCGAAACCTTGCCCCTTGGCGTAGGTTTTCAGGTCATTCTGCCAGGCTGCGATGCCATCGGACAGCTTGATCTCGCCTCCGAAGGCCTTGCCCACGAAGTCCCCGTACTTTCCGCGAGCGTAGACCTCGAAGGGCAGGAACTGGTAATTGGTGGACACCTGGGAAGCCCCCTGGGCGAGGACCTCGTTGAACTTCTGGCCACCGAAATACTGCACATCCTGGCCTTGGGCATTCTTGACCGTTGTGGTATCCAGGAACTCCTTGGACTTGAGCGTCTTAGGGTCAGCTGGGAAGGCGCCGCCCTCGACGCGGGTCTTGATGCCCTCGGAGTCGTGGTTGGCGAACTCGATGAACTTCCAGGCTGCGTCAGCCTTCTTGGTCGGGGCCATGATCGCCAGCGAAGAACCGCCCAGCTCCGAGTTCGTGGGCTTGCCGTCAGGGGTAGGCATGGGGGCCACACGCCACTTGCCGGCAGCTCCAGCAGCGGAATTAGCGAAATTGGCTGGCATCCAGGCGCCGGTCAACAGGCCGGCGATCGAACCGTCGGAGAAACCCTTGAACCATTCCTCTGTCCAGGGGGCGGTCTTGGTATCCATGAGCCCCTCGGAGATCATCTTCTGCCAGAACCTAGTAAACTCCTTGGTCTTGGCATCACCGGTCAAGTTAATCGTCACCCGGGACCCATCGTTCGAAGTCTTGAAGGGTTGCCCCCCTGCCAACCAGGACATGGCATCGTAAACACCGGCATCGCCGTAGTCAACCATAATCACGGAACCGGTGGCCTTCACTTTCTTGGCCGCCTCGTAATACTCGTCCCAGGTCTTTATTTGGGTGGCGTCCACACCAGCCTTGTCGAAGACCTCCTTGTTGTAGAAGAAAGCCATAGGGCCAGAATCCATCGGCAGACCATACACTTTGCCGCCCCAGTGGACCGAGGACCAGGTGCCGGGAGTGTAGAAGCCCTTGTAATCATTCGTCTTGTCGGTAATATCAGTCAGGTGCTTGCCGATGGCATACTGCGGGATAGCCATGTATTCTATCTGGGCCACATCGGGCACGCCGGAGCCTGCCTGTAGTGCATTATCCAAGGCGGTGTAAGCCTTGTTGCCAGTGCCAACGTTCTGCAACTTGATTTTGATGTTCGGGTTCTTGGCCTCGAACTTCGGGACCACGCCCTTGAGCGTAGGCTCCCAGGCCCACACGGTCAGCTCGGTCTTCCCGCCGGACTCGAAGGAGCTATTAGAGGCTTGAGATCCTCCGGAACCGCAGGCCGCCAAGCTGGAGACCATAGCGAGACCAGTTACCAGTGCCAGGGTTTTGCGTGTTGTCATGGACTTCATCGTTCCCACATCCTTCCCGGCCGCCCCATAGCGGCCACGGGCGAAACAGCGACGCCATCAAGAGCCATACACCCCCACGGCCAATACACCTAAAGCTCATTGCTCTGCAACCTCGCAGACCAACGGCTACATGTCTCTCCAGTCGTCGCAACGGTGCTCACTATGATACACGTCACGCAAGAGCCTGAGACGACAAAACCGTCGCGGCCCATGCATCCATAGAAATTGCAAGGGCCGCGACGGCACTGGCTGAATGGTTCTTCAGTCAATGGGCTGCGCGTATGCTCACTGCTACACACAGCGCTTCATCACTTGACCTCGAAACCCTGTCCCTTGGCGTAGGAGGACATGTCCGCCTGCCAAGCGGCGATGCCGTCGGATAGCTTGTCGCTGCCAGTGAAGGACTTGCCAACGAAATCGCCGTACTTACCACGGGCGTAGACCTCGAAGGGCAGGAATTGGTAGCCGGTGGAGACGGAGTCAGCCGCCTTGGCGAGGACCTCGTTGTATTTCTGCCCACCGAAGTAATCCACGTCCTTGCCGTCGGAGTTCTTGACGGTAGTGGTGTTGAGGAAGTCACTGGACTTCATGGTCTTGGTATCGGCCGGGAAGGCGCCGCCCTTGACGCGGATGGAAATGCCCTTGGAGTCGTGGTTGGCGAACTCGATGAACTTGTAAGCGGCATCGGCCTTCTTCGTAGACGAGATGATGCCCAGCGAGGAACCACCGTTCTCAGCGTCCGTGGTCTTACCGTCGCGGGTGGGCATGGGGGCCACACGCCACTTGCCAGCGCCGCCAGCAGCGGAGTTAGCCAGATTGGCGGGCATCCAAGCGCCGGACAGGAGGGAGGCGATTGAGCCGTCGATCATGGCCTTGAACCAATCCTCGGACCAGCCGGCGGTCTTGGTGTCGACCAGACCTTCGGAAATCATCTTCTGCCAGAACTCAGTGAACGCTTTGGCGTTCTCGTCTCCTGTCAGATTCAGCGTGACATTCTTGCCATCAGCCGAGGTCTTGAAGGGGTGGCCGCCAGCCAGCCAGACCATGGAATCGTAGAAGCCGGCATCGCCCGAGTCGGATGTGATGTAGGAACCGGTGGCCTTAATCTTCTTGGCCGCCTCATAGTAGTCATCCCAGCTCTTGATCTGGGTGGCGTCCACGCCAGCCTTATCGAAAACGTCCTTGTTGTAGAAGAAAGCCATAGGGCCAGAATCCATCGGCAGGCCGTAAACCTTGGAATCCCACTGGACCGAAGACCAGGTGCCGGGAGTGTAGAAGCCCTCGTAACCGCTAGTCTTATCCGTGATGTCCATCAGGTGCTTGCCAATCGCGTACTGCGGAATGGCATAGTACTCGACCTGTGCCACGTCAGGGGCACCGGAGCCGGCCTGGATGGCGTTATCCAGAGCAGTGTACTCCTTGGTGTTGGTGCCCACATTCTGCAGCTTAACTTTGATGTTCGGATTCTGGGCTTCAAACTCCTTGACCACGCCCTTGAGCGTAGGCTCCCAGGCCCACACGGTCAGCTCGGTCTTCTCACCGCTCTTGCTGGAGTCGGATGAGCTGCCGGAACCACCGCAGGCCGCCAAACTGGACAGCATAGCGAGGCCCGCCACCAAGGCCAACCCCTTCTTCACCGCTGTAAACTTCATCGTTCTTAGTCTCCTTCCTTCAGCCGCCGGATGACGGCTGCCTACACTTGCATCCGCGACCCTTGCCGCTCCTCTATGGCTTCCGCGAAATGCCTCGCCGCTGAGGACCGACCGTTCCCGCCGAAGCCAGCGTCGGTCGGAGAGAATGGTTGCGATAACATAATTTATTATACACGTCTGTAAGTGAAATACCGAGGAAAACCCTAGTGTCTTTCTGATATCGCAATCGCAAGGCCCGGAGCGATGATCCACCCCTGGATGAACCTCCGCTCAGCGTTCAAGGACCAAGACTCCGTTGGGGTCGATGGACGCGCGGCCATCCGCCCCCACCCGGGCCAAGGAGGCCAGCAAGGGCTCGCCGTCAGCCTGAAACCGAACCTTGTGGTCAACACGGTTGAAGAGGAAGTCGAAGCGCTTGGATCCGTCCGGGCTCACACGCTCCACGCGCAGTAGGGCGCCAGGATCCTCGCCCTGAGCCTGCACCTCCAACCCCACGGCTCTCAGCAGGGCAGGCAAGCTCTTACCCAGTCCTTCACGGCCCAGCTTGCAACCGACATATGCCGCTCGGCCCTGCCCGAAGGGGTTCACTGTGATGGCTGGTGCACCATCCAAACCAGTGCGCTTATCCGCATGATAGGAAGCCAGGACCGTGACACCAGGGACGACCGATGTGATCAGGTCAGCCATGCCATGCGCAACTGCCCCGTTCGTCAGGTTCACATGGTCCAGAGCACCCTCGTCCGCGCCCATCGGCGCGAACTCCTCGGCACGCACACCGACCACATCGCCAATCGAACCCGGGTAGCCGCCCAGCCAGATGCGATCGGATTCGTCGGCGAGGCCAGTGTAATAGGTGACGAACAGTTTGCCACCGCCGGACACATAGCTGTGAACCCGCCGAGTATTGGCTTCATCCAACAGGTAGACAGCCGGCAGGACAGCGGCCTCGTAGGAATCCCAGGGACCGCGTACCGGCACTACGTCAGCGGTCAACCCCTGGTCGGCCAGGGCCCGGAACCAGTCCAAAGGCTCGGTCCAATGGCGCACCTCTTGGGAGGGAGTGGCCGTGTACTCGCTGGCCCACTCGCTCTCGTAGTCGAAGACGACAGCCATCTGGGACTTGGCCAGGCGACTACCGGCCAAGCCGTGGTCGGACAGGAGGCGCAAATCGTCGCCCAACTCGCACACATCACGGAAAATCTGGGAATCGGCGCCCGCATGAGGAACCATGGCGGTGTGGAACTTCTCGGCGCCGGAGCGGGACTGCCGCCACTGGAAGTAGCAGATGGCATCCGCCCCGAAGGCCAGATGGGCCAAGGAATCCCGAACCAGCTGGCCAGGCTCCTTGCGGTAGTTGATGGGCCGCCAGTTGACGGCTCCAGTGGAGTGCTCCATCAACCACCAGGGGTCCTTACGGGCTATGCCATCCACCAGCGAAGCTGAATAGGCCAGCTCATCGAAGTGAGCCTCGCCTGGGGTGAAGTAGTGATCGTTCGAAACGAAGTCCACTTCAGCACCCCAGTCGTCGTAATCCAGGGTGCTGCCTGCGGCCGAGACCATGAAGTTAGTGGTGGCCGGCAACTTCGGAGCGACCTCGTGCAGGACATCACGCTCAGCCTGATAGAAGTCCTTCAAGGCGTCGGAACTGAAGCGCTTGAAATCCAGGAGCTTCCCTGGGTTGATGAAATTGCCTTCGCCGATGTATCGGGGGGGCAGAATTTGTGAGAAATCGTCCAGGTTCTGAGCCCAGAAGGCCGTCCCCCAGGCCTCATTGACCGCCTCAATCGTGCCATAGCGGCGATGGCACCAAACCTGGAAGGCGCGCATCGCATCGTCTGAGTAGTCAAAGCGGTTGTGGCAACCGTATTCGTTGCCAACATGCCAGCCAACGATGACCGGATTGCCCTTGTAGTGCTCCGCGATGGCACGGCAGAGCTTGAGGGCGTAGTCCCGGTAGACCGGGCTGGTGGCCCGCCAGTGCTGGCGGGCGCCGGGCCAGACCACATCGCCGCGTTCGTCACGCCAGAGGACCTCCGGGTGAGCCTGAGTGAGCCACATGGGCGGGGAAGCGGTGGCTGTGGCCATCAGCACGCTGATGCCGGCACGGCCGAGCTTGCCAACCACCCGATCCAGCCAGCCGAAATCATAAACACCCTCACGCGGCTCCAGCTTGGACCAAGAGAAGATGGCCAAGGAGACCACGTTGACGCCGACCTTGGCCATCAAGGCGACATCTTCGTCCCAAACCTCCTCGGGCCACTGGTCGGGGTTGTAATCGCCACCATACCAGATGCGCCCTGACCGTCCGGCGGAAGGCTGCGGCCACCGGTGCGCCCTGCGCGCGGACGCGGTCAGACCCGTCTCGTTATCGTATTTCACGTGGAACTGTTCTCCCCGATTGGTCCGCAAAGTATGGGTTTTATTCCTTGACGGCGCCGGCGGCGAGACCGGACTGCCAGTAGCGTTGCAGAAGGAGGAAAGCGATCACCAAGGGGATGATCGTGACCAGGCTGCCAGTGATGACCAGGTTCTGAATCGCTTGACCGCCCGCCGTGCTGGCCTGGTCCTTCCACTGGTTCAGACCAATCGTCAACGGGTACCAGTCCGCATCCTTGAGCATGATCAACGGAAGGAAGTAGTTATTCCAAGTCGCCACGATCGTGAACAAAGCCGTCGTCACAATCCCAGGGGCCAGCAAAGGCAGGCTCACCTGCGCGAACGTGCGCCATTCCGACGCCCCATCCACCCGCGCAGCTTCCAACAACTCCGTGGGCACCGCCTGCTCAGAGAAAATCCACATCAGATACAAGCCGAACGGCGAAATCAAGCTCGGCAGAATCATGGCCCAAGGCGTGTTCGTCAACCCCAGCTTGGCGAACAACAGGAACTGTGGGACCGCCAGCGCAATCCCCGGCACGCTAATCGCGCCAATGATCACCGCGAACACGGCCTTCCTGCCAGGGAAACGGAACTTCGCCAACGCGTACCCGCCCATGATGGCCAGCAGCGTGGCGCCGCCCGCGCCGACGACTACGTAGAACACCGTGTTTAGCAGCCACCGGCCGAAGATGCCATCCTGGTAAGTGAACACCATCACCAAGTTATCCCACAAGGCGAAGCTGTGCCCGGGTCCCAGGCCGAACGTGCTAGTGAAATCCCCCTGCGTCTTCGTCGCATTGATCAACAAGTAGGCGAACGGGAAAAGGCAGTAAACCGCGAACACCCCGCACACCACCGTCATCCACACGGAACGACGCGGGTTTGCGGGGTTCGAGAACCCGCTCTTGCCCGAACGCCTGCGCTCCGCGCGCTCATCAGCAGCGATTCGCCGCCGCCGGGCCCTTTCAACCTTCCTGGCCCCTAACCATGACTGACTGGACCCGACCTGGGGCCCCTCCGCCGCCGCACTCACTTCATCTGCTCCTTCATGCTGTTCAACTGCACCGCGTACGCGATGCCCATCGTGATCACCGCCATTACGATCGCCAACGCCGCCGCGTAATTGCTCTGGTTACCCGAGAACGACAGGTTATACGCGTACATGTTCGGCGTGTAATACGTCGTAATCGCGTTACCCGGCACCATGTTCTGCAAAATGCTCGGCTCGTTGAACAACTGGAAGGAACCGATGATCGAGAAAATCACCGTGATCGCCAGCGAGCCCTTGAGTTCAGGCATCTTGACACGCTTGACTATCTGCCACTCACTGGCACCGTCAATCGCCGCCGCCTCATACAAGGAATGCGGAATCGTGGACAGGGACGAATAGAAGATCAACATGTTATACCCCGTGAACTCCCACGTGTTGATATTGCCGATCGCCGCCAGGAGCACGCTGGGCTGCAACACGTCGATATGCACGCCCAGCCAACTATTCAGCGAACCCACCAGGCCATACTTCGCGCCATACACGAATCCCCAAATCAACGCGGACACCACAGCAGGCACCGCGTACGGCAGGAACGTCGAAATACGGAAGAACTTCGTGCCATGGAGCCTCATCGAATCCAATGCCAACGCCATCAACGCCGCCAACGCCAACATCACAGGCACCTGCACCACCGTGAACAACGCCACCCGGCGCACGGAACTCCAAAACTGCCCATCCCTGAACAGCCGCGTGTAATTTGCGAATCCACTGAACACCGTCCCGCCGATCATCTTCTGCTGGAAGAACGAGATATACACCGCATACACAATCGGAATCACGAACACCAGCAAGAACACTAAGGCGAACGGCCACATGAACTTCCACCCACGCCAATCCGTCCTTCGCCGGTGAACCGTCACCTGAGGCCGGCCTGCAAGCCCACTCGCATCAAGATCCCCGGAAGTCATCCCAATCCCTCTCCCTCGAAGGCCGACCGCCGAAAACTTACAGGAGTTCAGGGCAGTCACTCCAAAATGTTTGCGTTATCATCTTAACACTTCGCAATAATGTAATATTGCCATACTTAAGGCCTGAGCGCACGCTGATAGGTATAATTGGTCAAGAAAATACCGCTCGGGAAGCTTGCAGCCGATAGATCAAGAGGCCGAATCGAGATGGAACACGCACAACCCGCGTCTATGCGCGATGTCGCCAAGGCGGCGGGCGTCTCCGCCCAGACGGTCTCCCGGGTGGCGAATGGTTCCACGGCTGTGCGCCCCCAAACCCAGCAACGAGTGGAAGCGGCGATGACCAAGCTCGGCTACCGGCCCAACTACGCGGCTCGGGCCCTGAAACACGGACGCTTCAAGAACGTGGGTGTGCTCATGCACAACATGACCTCAAACGGAAACGTGCGCATCTTGAATGGAATCGTCTCAGCCGCGGCGGAGAGCGGCTACGCGGTGACAGTTCACACCATCAACGGGCAAGCCAACCAGAGCCTGAACTCAGCCATAACCCACTTCCAGCAACTACCGGTGGACGCGGTGGTGGCCGTGCTGGAACGGCGGGTTCCCGACTTCAACGAATTCGATCCGGCAAAAGACCTTCCAGTAGTCCTGATCTCGGAGGACCCAGCTAACCACTGCCCGACAATCGATGCTGACCAGTACGGTTGCTCCACCGCCATCGTCGACTATCTGCTGAGCAAGGGGCATCGGACCGTCTACCATGTGGCCGGCCCCTCCTGGTCGCGCGCTGCGGAGAGCCGGGCCAAAGGCTGGAGGGACGCCCTGAAGCAGTTCGGAATCCCCCTGCCTAAGACCTATGTCGGCGACTGGGAGGCGGACAGCGGATACCAGGCCGGGCTGGCTCTGGCCCGTGAGGAGGACTGCACCGCGATCTACGCGGCTAACGACCAAATGGCCTACGGGCTGGTGCAAGGACTGGTAGCCAACGGCAAGCGCGTGCCCCA
Source organism: Bifidobacterium actinocoloniiforme DSM 22766 (assembly GCF_001263395.1). NCBI lineage: Bacteria > Bacillati > Actinomycetota > Actinomycetes > Bifidobacteriales > Bifidobacteriaceae > Bifidobacterium > Bifidobacterium actinocoloniiforme. The sequence goes on from NZ_CP011786.1 coordinate 1,369,288, forward strand.
AGATGTGAGTGTGATCGGCGTGGACGACTCCCTGCTGGGCGTGGTGCCGCGGCTGACAATGACCACCATGAGGATGAAGTTCAACGAAATCGGCCGCGAGGCCTTCTCAATGGCCCGCCGCCAGTGCGAAGGCGAGGAGGTGCCGGTAGGCGTCAAGACCGTGATCCCCGCCGAGCTGATCGAGCGCGGGTCAGTGCGTGACATCAGCGAGTAAGGGCCCGAACGGCTTGAGAGGCCGCAGGGAAGAACCTTGTTCGCGCAAAGGACCACAATAGAAGGCATGAGCAGAGTGGACGTGCTGAACTTGCAGACCGGCGACGAGGTGGGAGGCTACACGCTGATCGCCCCGCTGGGCGGCGGGGCGATGGGCTCAGTCTGGCGGGTCCAGGACGACGGGGGCACCGACTACGCGATGAAGGTCCTGCGGGACTCCCTGGCCGAGAAGGACGGCCAGGCGGATGGTCAGGGGGGAACGGACCGGGCATCCGCCCGCGAGCGCCTACGCCGGGAAGCCATGTCCCTGCGGCGGATCGACCACCCCGGGGTCTGCCGGATTGTGGACATGGAGCTGGACGACTCGCTGGCCTTCATCGTCACCGAACTGATCGAGGGGCTGAACCTGAGCGACGATGTGTCCACGAACGGAGCCTACAGCGGCGATGACCTGGAGCGCTTGGCCGCCAAGCTGATCGACGCGGTGGCCGCCGTCCACCGGGCGGGCATCGTCCACAGGGACATCAAGCCCACGAACGTGATGATTTCCGCCGCCGGTCCGGTCCTAGTGGATTTCGGCATCGCTATGGGCGCGGGCGAAGCGCACGTGACCCGCACCGGGCTCGTGATGGGCACGCCGGGATTCATAGCCCCGGAGGTGATCGATGGGGCCGAGTCGGACGAGGAATCGGACTGGTGGAGCACGGCCGCAGTATTGGCTTACGCGGCCTGCGGCAAGCCGGTCTTCGGTTCCCAACCCATGATGGCCGTGTTGGAACGGGCGGCCTCGGGATCGGCGGACTTAACCGGGCTGCCAGCCCGGACCATGGCGGCTTTCCGGGCCGCCCTCAGCCCCCGCAGGCAGGACAGGCCCAGGCCCCAAGCCCTGCTGGACGCCATAGGGCTGGACGCCCTGCAACCTGAGCTCTGGGAGCGGGACGACGAACCGGACGATCAACAAGACAGCGAACAGGGCGAGGACAGCGGCGAAAGCGGACAGAGCCAGCCTGGCGACGAGGAAAGCGAAGGGGTGGTGCGCCCTTTTGGCGCAAGCTCTTCGACTGATCGGCGACCTGGGCCCAGCGGCGGCGCGCAGGCCAGCGGAGTTGGAGATGCGAGAAATCTGACGGCCGGCGAAACCACGCAGGTTCTAGGGGGCCCAGCAAGCAACCCCCGCCTGACCTGGCGGACTCAAAACGTCGATACTGCTCGCACCCAGGCCCTGGCCGACAGCGGCCCGGAGGATGCAACGACCCTAGCTGGACTGACCCGCACGCTGCCCGCCAAGGAATCGGAGTTGGGCGCCACGGCCGACTGGGACGAAGCGGAGGACGGAGCCGAGGACGACGCGGAAAAGACCTGGGTCGGCGGTCCTTCCAGCGCCACGCGGACCCTGCCAGCCATGACCACGGCGCTGCCGGCGGAGGTTGGAGGACCAAGCCTCCAAGCCGGAACCATGGCCCAGGCGGCGCCGCGCATAGCGCCCGAAGCGGCCGTCCCAGGCCAGTACGCGGCTCCAGCCACCCCCTATGGCCCTTACGCCCAAGCCCCCCTTGACCCCCCTGCCGCTGTACGCTGGAGGGAGCGCTACAAGCGGGGCAGGCCGGTTCTGTGGATGATCGGCCTGCTGGCCGCCGCCCTGGCCGCACTGACCCCGTTCTCCGCCTGTCTACTCTCCTCCCTGGCCCTATGGGCGCTGGCCACCGCCGGTCTGAGCCTGGGCGGGCAGATGAGCCGGGAACTCAAGCGGGGCGATGGCCGACGCCGGCGGGACGCGCTTCTGAACCTGGCAAGCCTGCCCTGGTTGGCCATCAAAGCCCTCGCGATGACCCTGCCCCGCCTGCTCATCCTCCTAACCACTGACGCCCTGGGGCTGGCAGCAGGCGGCTGGCTCTTGGGAACCCCCAAGGTCAGCGGGAAGCTGGGGCTCTTCGGCGCCGTCATCCCGCTCCCCCTAGTGGCTGGCAAGTCCTCATCGGCGGCGGGCCTGCTGGCTGCCACCTGCGCGCTTGTCGGCTGGCTCCTGGCGGCTTTCGCTGGTGGCGGAGGAGGGGCGTCGAATTCAGCCACCGCTCCTGGCACGAAGGATTGGAGGCTGGCAGTGCGCCTGGGAGCCGGTGCCCTGCCAGGCAAGGGCGCCCAGGAGAGGGAGGCGGAGCAAGCCCAGCAGGCGGCGGCAGCGGGCCTGAGCGGCCAAGCGGACCCACTCCAGGGGACTCCAGCCCAGGCCAGCCGCAGGCGTCCGCTGATTCTGCTGGCCCTGTGGGTGCTCATCCTAGGTGTGTTGCTGGCCTTCATCGCCTCGGGCACCACCCTGGACTGGGCTCCAATCACGCTCATGCCCGCGAGCTCCTGAGACCGGATGAGCCCTGGCGCCAGCGACCTGGAACCAGCGGAGCCCATCTTCTCTTTTCTTGGCTACACTTAGTGCACGAGATTGGCGAAAGGAACGTGGATATGGCCCAAAAGCACCCCCAGCAGTCCCAACAGGAGCGCACGGTGCGCCCGAACGCGAGCTCCAACCGGGCGGCCAAAGAAGCCCAGGAGCGCGCGCACCAGGAGGAATTGGCCCGGGAAGGACGCCAACAGACCATCATCGGTGTGGTCGCGGCCGTCATCGTTATCGCCCTGGTGGCCGCAGGCGGCTTCTTCTACTGGCGCTCGCACCGCCCTGCCGCCGAGGACTCGCCCTCCTCAATCAAGCAGGCTTACCAGGCGGTGGAACAGGTCAAAGTGAAGCCCCGGGACGCCAACAGCCAGGGGGGCTTCCTCCTGTCCAAGGACGGCGTGGGCAAGAGCGTGGCCGGGGCCCCCACCGTGGAAATCTATATGGACTTCATGTGCCCCGGTTGCGCCGCGCTCAACCGCAGCCTGGACCCCACGTTGAACAAGATGATGGACGCGGGTCAACTCAACCTGGAAATCTACCCGATGAGCTTCATGGACCGGCTCACCACAGACGAGTACTCGGCCCGGGCCGGCTCCGCAGGAATCTACCTGCTGGAGCACGACTCGAAGCACTACATGGCGTACATGTCGAACCTGTACGCGAAAGACTTCCAACCCGACGAGTCCAACTACCAGCCCGTCTCGGACGCGCGTCTCAAGGAGCAGATGCTCAAGGCCGGGGTGAGCGAGCAAGTGGCCGATGAGGCGCTCAAGGGGCAGTACAAGGAGTGGCTGTCCAAGATGAACAAGTACACCCCCATGCGCTCCGAGCTGTGGAACACGAGCGGCTCAAGCAAGGGGTCGATGACCACCCCGACGGTACGCATCAACAAGCGTTTCTGGTCGGTGGACTCCCCATCCAAGGCGGGCATGGACACGGTTAGCGGCTTCCTGGCCGCGGTTGGTCTGCCGGCCGCTCAGGTGGGCCAAGCGGGCCGGATGCCGTCGATTGGGGACAAGGGGGCGCCGATTGCGCTCACAGCGAGTTCGCGGCAGTGACTTGAGGGTCGCCCGCAGTATGTGCTAAGGTGAACGACCTTGCCTGCGTGAGAGTTTGAGCCCTCGAACCAGGCGGACCGGCGTCCTGCGGACGTGCTGGCCCACAATTGAATATGAAGCCCTTGCCGGATTCGGTTTCGATCGCATGGCCAAGGAGCTTAGGACGGTTTTGGGATGTGGCTCACAGAACGGCCACGTCGTTACAAAACAATAGTATGCTGACTGATGCGTTGCGCGTTCGCATACTAGCGCACTCACCGCCTCCTTAGCTCAGTTGGCCAGAGCAGCCGCCTTGTAAGCGGCAGGTCGTCAGTTCGAATCTGACAGGAGGCTCGCTGAGAACACTTGTCTGGACACGCCTTACGGGTGGCGTCCGGCCTCGGCCCCCTCAACGGGAGCGGCCCGGACTACCGGCCCGCAAACGAATACTTCTCTCGAGTAAGATTCCGAAGGTTTCGGCCTGCGGAGACAGGACGAAGCGCTTTCTCCAACCAGCTTCGTCCGTTTGCAGGGGCGGGAACATCCCCTTCAATCCCGCCCCTGATTTCTTTGTGGACCGTTTGTGGAGGCACAACCTCCACAAACGCTTCACAGGTGCCCCGACAATTGTGCATATTTACACATGTCCGCGCCCACCTCCACGGAAGCCACACATCGCACCGATAGAGTCGGGTCTATTGCGTGCACGAAAGGAGCGACCATGAGTAGACGGTGGACACCGCAGCAATTCGTGATCAAGCGCCGCATCCGCGTCATCGCTTGCGCCGCCCTGGTGGCCGTTGCCATAATCGGCTCATTCGCCTTCACTGCGCGTAAATCAGTGGCCTTGACCGTCAACGGTCAGACCCGTCAGGTCACCACCTACGCTTCCAGCGTGGATGCCTTGCTCCAGCAAGAAGGCATCGATCGCAAGACCCACGACCTGGTTGAGACCTCCGCCGGCGGGCAGCTGGTGGACCACGGGACAGTGACCGTGCAGTCCGCCTACCAGACCACGATTTCGATCGACGGACAGCAAGTGCCCTTCTGGACCACCGCCAGCTCGGCCGAACAGCTCCTGGGCTTCTTCGAGGCCAACCGCCGCAACGCCGCCAAGGTGAGCGTGGACATCAAGAACGTATACAACCAACTAACCGGCGGACTAGCCATCAACCAGGCGGGTCCGGTGACCGTCATAGCGGACGGCAAGACATCAGTGGCGCCCGACGGCAAGTTGCCGGCCGCCTCGATCCTGGACTCCAAGGGCATAGTCCTGGGCAAGGAGGACCGCGTCTCTGCGGAGAAGGGCGCCGGCACCACCATCCTGCGCGTACAGCGGGTCACCCACGGGCAGACGATCAAAATGGTGGCCCTGCCCTTCGGCAGCCGCACGGTAGTTGACACCAGCCTGGCCCCAGGGCAGACCGTCATCCGCCAGCAAGGCCAGGCGGGCCAGAAGAAGCAGACCTACCAGACCACATTCGTGGACGGCGAAGCCGAGTCCTCCATCTTGATCAATGAAGAGACCGTGGCCGTGCCGCTGGACCAGATCATCGCCGTCGGACCGGAGCAGCAAGCAGCCCAAGGCGGCTCAGCGGATGCCAACAAGCAGGGCGGTGAGAACGACAAGAAGAACGGAGAGGATAAGGACAAGGACCAGTCCAGCAAGCAAGAAGCGGCGAAGCCCAGCCAAAACGACGGCCAGAACGGGGCCTCCACCCCCTCAAAGCCTACGTCCACGCCTGCGCCCGCTCAACCTGCGCCACCCGCTCAGCCAGCTCCTGCGCCCCCCGCACCGCCGGCCCCTCCCGCGCCTTCCGAAAGCGGCCTGTGGCATGCCAGCCCCGCCGCCGCGCAAAGTTTCGCCGCCGGTGCCGCCGCCCAACGCGGCTGGACCGGCCAGCAATTCGATGACCTGGTGAAACTGTGGAACCGGGAATCGGGTTGGAGATGGTCTGCGGAAAACCCCGGTTCAGGCGCCTATGGCATCCCCCAGTCCTTGCCTGGCAGCAAAATGGCCGCATTCGGCGCCAACTGGCGCGATGACGCCGCCATCCAGATCGCGTGGGGTCTGAGCTACATCGCCTCCGCCTACGGCAACCCCAGCGCCGCCTGGCAGCACTCTGAGAGATTCAATTGGTACTGAGCCCCGTGAACGATTCGCATAAGCAAGGAGAGCCAGGTCTGACCGCTAGTAGCGACAGCGCCTCCTTCCCGCTCAGCAGCCCCGATACCGGAACCGAAAGCGGCCTGTTAGGGGCCGCCGATATCCGGCGCTTGGCCGCGGCCGCCGACGTGAGCCCAACCAAAAAACTTGGGCAGAACTTCGTGACCGACCCAGGGACCGTGCGCCGCATCGTGCGCGAAGCCAGGGTGGGCGCTGGCTCACGGGTGGTGGAAGTGGGCCCTGGCCTGGGCTCGCTCACCCTGGGGCTGCTCGAAACCGGCGCGCGCGTGTCCGCCGTCGAGATTGACCCCCGCCTGGCGACCCAGCTGCCAAATACCATTCAATCGTATATGCCGCAAGCCTTGGACCGGTTCGATGTGAGAACGCGCGACGCCCTCACCCTGAGCCGGGAGACAGCGCCGGACCTGGCCCAGGCGCCCGAGCTCACCTTGGTCTCGAACTTGCCCTACAACGTGGCCACACCCATTATCCTGACCTTGCTGGAGCGCTTCGACAACCTCACCGGATTCTTGGTCATGGTGCAGAAGGAGGTCGCCGACCGGCTGACCGCTCAGCCCGGGAGCAAGACCTACGGGGCGCCCTCGGTCAAGCTGGCCTGGTACGGCCAGGCACGCCCCGCCGGACGGATTGGGCGCGCGGTCTTTTGGCCGGCCCCGAACGTGGACTCGGCCCTCGTGTCCTTCAACAGAACCGAGGGGCGCGAGCGCGGTCCCGAACACGCCCCAGACGAACGGGCGCGGGTGTTCTCCCTCATCGACGCCGCCTTCGCCCAGCGGCGCAAGACCCTACGCGCAGCCTTGTCCGGACGCGTGGATCCGTCCGCTTTCAACGCTGCGGGCATCGACCCCAAGCGCCGGGGGGAGACCCTGCTCGTGGACGAATTCGCCCGTCTGGCGGCCGCTGATCCCAGGGACGGCGAACTCCCATAACACCGCCCCGCCCGCGCCGCGCCAGCGTCAGCCGGACGGGATAGAGTATTGAGGCAGTCACCGTTCAGAGGGGTTCAACCATGACGTTTCCCGATCCAGCGGATGAGCGAGAGGCTCGCCGCCAGTTCGTCCGCCGCCGCCAAAAGATGGTCTTCACAATCGCGGTATCGGCCCTGGCCGTGGTGTTGGTCATCGCCCTGGTCGTCACCCTGGGCGCGGTCGGACGCTCCCACCGGCAGTCGGCCCAGTCCAAGCCCAATTACGGGGTGGCTGTGATTTGCCCTCCCAAGGACGCAGCCGTGCTCAACCATCCGACCGTGCGCGTGCGCGTGCTCAATGGCACCAACAAGACCGGGTTGGGAAGCGCCGTCTTGCGGGCCCTTCGCAACCGCGGTTTCAACATGCAAGGTCTAGCGGACTTCCCGACCAAAACCGAGCTGGCCCGCACCGAGATCCGCTTCGGCGCCAATGGCGTGGCCCAGGGCTACACGGTGGCAGGCCTCTTCAACGATGCGATCATGCGCATGGACGACCGGCAGGATGACCTGGTCGACGTGGTGATCGGCGCCACCTTCAACGACTTGGCCAAGGAGAAAGAGACCCCGGCCGTAGGCAAGCCGATCGAGGCGATCCGGGGCTGCCAATCGGACATCAAGGACCTCGGCACCCTGCCCAAGTTCAAGCAGTAACACTCAGAGCGGGAATGCCGGTAATACAGGCATAGATAAGCAAGCGGGGGAGCGGCGAACCACTCGGATTCGCCGCTCCCCCGCCGTTTCGTACGCCCCTGGCTCGCTTAGGGGCGGCGCGCAGACCGTCGGGCCGACCGCCTCTGATCCTCGGGCAGGGCGTCCCACCAGGCCTTGAGCTCTGCCTCGGCGCTGGCCGGGTCGACCGGGCCGTGGTCCAAACGGTAGTTCAGCATGTGCCGGTAAGCCTTGCCCACCAGAGGCCCAGGTTCCAGGCCAAGGATCGCCATTATCTGCTGGCCGTCCAAGTCAGGGCGGATGGCGTCCAGGTTCTCCTTCTTTTTCAACTGCCGAACGCGGTCCTCCAGCTCGTCCATGGCGGCGGAGAACACCTGGGCTTTGCGCTTGTTGCGCGTGGTAGCGTCAGCCCGGGTCAAGCGGTTGAGCCGCTCATACAGGGGGCCGGTCTCCTTGGCGTACCGGCGCACAGCCGCATCCGTCCAGCGCTCATCCACATACCCATGAAAGCGTAGGTGCATGGCGATCAGGTCGCACACGTCGTCGATGAGCCGCTTGTCGAAGCGCAACGCCTTGAGGCGTTTGCGGGCCAGTTTGGCGCCCACCGCGTCGTGGTGGTGGAAGCTGACCTTGCCACCGGGCTCGAAGCGGCGGGTGGCGGGCTTCCCGATGTCGTGCAGGAGGGCGGCCATGCGCAGGGTCAGGTCGGGAGCGGGCACCGGTCCATCCGGGCCGGTCTCAAGCGCGATGGCCCGGTCCAGGACCATCAGCGTATGCTCGTAGACATCCTTGTGTCGGTGGTGTTCGTCTATCTCCAACTGGAGGGCGGGCAGCTCAGGCAGCACCTGGTCAGCCAGCCCTGAATCCACCAGGGCCTCGACGCCATCGGAGGCATGCTCGCTGAGCAGGAGCTTGGTCAACTCGTCGCGCACCCTCTCGGCCGAGACGATGCTGATCCGGTCTGTCATGTCGCTCAACGCTTCGGCGGTCTCCGGGGCTATGCGGAAGCCCAGCTGGGCGACGAAGCGGACGGCACGCATCATCCGCAGGGGGTCATCATCGAAGGACTGCCGGGGGTCCACTGGCGTGCGCAGGACCCGTTTGGACAGGTCGGAAGCCCCGCCGAAGGGATCCACGAACTCCAGGTCGGGCACCCGCAGGGCCATCGCGTTGACTGTGAAGTCCCGCCGTGACAGGTCGCCTTCCAAGCTGTCTCCGTAGTCCACGTCCGGCTTGCGAGAGTCCGGCTCGTACCGGTCGGACCGGTAGGTGGTGACCTCCACCTTCACCTCGGTCCCGTCCGGCCGCCGACGCATGGCGCCTAGGGTGCCGAACTTGCGGCCCATATCCCAAAAACCCTGCCCCCACCGGCGCAGGATGGGCTCGAAGCGCTCAGGCTTGGCCGAAGTGCAGAAATCCAAATCGTGGGAGGGGCGGCGCAGGAGGAGGTCGCGCACAGGGCCGCCTACCAAGGCCAGCTCGAAGCCCTCCTGGGCGAACAAGCGCCCCAGCTCCAGCGCCTCAGGCCAAACTTCAAAGTCCACAATCACCCTTTCCGCGTATACTTGTCATCACGCCCGTCGCAGCGGCGTGAGCAGTGTATGCGCCTACCAGCTTACCGTCACCCCACCTGCACAATAGCTTACGTAAAGTGGAAGTTATGACTACGCCTACCGATTTTGCGCGCATGCTGTCGCGCCACGCCAAAGATCGGGGCGACCATGCCAAAAAAGGCCAGGGACCCAAGGAATCCCCACGGCTATTCCATACTTTGAGCGACGATTTGGATCCGGACCTGGGTCGGATGGTGGAGCGGCTGAGCCGGGGCCAGGAACTGGGGGACGGCGAGCTGGACCTTGATGCATCCGCTGCCGAGGCCGACGAGACGGACGGAACCTCGAACGGACGGCTGATCTCCGTTTCCATCCGCGAGCACAGCAGCGAAAGGGACGACAGCGACGCGCCCACGCCCGCGATCATGCCGCGTCACCGCCAGGAGACAGGCCGCGCCTCATTCGCCTCCTTGCAGACCCAAGACCTGCCAGTGGTGCGCGAGTACTCGGCCGGTGGGCTCATCTTCGACAAGGACAACAGGGTGGCCATCATCGCCAGGCACTCGCGCTCCGGTCACATGGAGTGGTGCCTGCCCAAAGGGCACATCGAGAAGGGCGAGAGCCCGGAGCAGACCGCCGTACGCGAGGTGCACGAGGAAACAGGCATCCTGGGGCGGGTGGTCGATTCAATCGCCACTATCGACTACTGGTTCACCGGCAGCAACCATCGGGTCCACAAACTGGTCCATCATTTCGTCCTGGAACAGACTGGGGGCTGGCTGACCGTGGAAGGCGACCCCGACCACGAGGCCGAGGACGCCACCTGGGTGGACTTCGACGACTTGACCGACGTCCTCTCCTACCCGAACGAGCGCAAAATCGCCTGGCTCTACGCCAAGAAAATCAAGAGGCCTCATGACTGAGAGCCAGCACCGTGGGAGTTCCGTCACCCCCCAGGACCGCCGCGCCCCCGCACCGGGAGCAGACCGGCGGCGACCCAGCGCACCCCTAGGCGCGTTGACCACATCAATCCGCGCCCTGCTGGCGTTCCTTTTGGTCTGCGCCAGCATCCTGCTGCCAGCGCCCGCGGCCCTGGCGAACCCAGGCGAGGAGATTCAAGCGGCGGGCGAACAGCGCAAGACCGAAGAGCGCGAGGATGAGACCAAAACCAAGCTGGCCATCCGGTCCTCCACGCCAATGATCTCGTCCACGTCCGGCTACGCGGCGCGGGTGGCCGTGACCAACACCTCGAGCGCCCCCCTTGATGCGGGCAGCCTAAGCGCCTCCACCAACAGCCTGTATACCTTCAGCTCCAGAATCGACATGCAGGGTTGGGCCGAAGGAGGCTCCCGGATCCCCACGCCCAACCAGCTTGCCGCCCAGCCCGTCGGCGTCATCCAGCCAGGGCAAAGCGTGGAGGTCACCCTTTCCGCCCCCGCCGACGACGGATCGATCAAAGCCATGGCCACTTGGGGGCCGAAACCCCTGTTGCTGACATACCAGAGCGGGCAGGCGGGCGGCTCCGGCAAGCAGGTGCGCGCAGCGATCAGTTCCTTCCTGACCCGCTCGCAAGACGGCTTGACCACCGCCCAGACCCCGCCGATGACGGTGAGCATGCTTATGCCGCTGACGACGACCGGCTGGACCAGCGACCAAGGCGCGGTCAAGCGCCTGATGACCGGTGAGCGCCAAGAGGATCAGGACAGCCAGGGCAGCAAGCACAGCGACGGCCAAGCCGGTCGCGGTGAAGGATCGCGTGAGCAGACCGATCCCAGCCAAATCCTAAGCCTCAATCAGGAGGCCCAGAAGGTGCAGAACAGCCAGATGCAACTCGTCAGCCACCATCCCAATCTCAATGTGGTGGCCGACCCCACCTACCTGGCCGCGTTCGAGAACTCGCCCAAGGTGGATGCCGTCATGCAGCCCGCCGCATTCGACCTGACCGCATACTCCAGCCAAGACGCCGCCCACTACGCTTCCGCCGGCGTCCAACCCACCGTGTGGAGCGCCGACCAAACCGGCAAGGACCTGCAAGCGGCCCTGGGCGCATCCTCGAAGACCATCCCAACCTACGCTTGGCAAGGGCGGAGGTCCTGGTCCATGGACTCATTGACCCAGGCCCGTCAGCAGGGATACCAGACCGTCGTGGCCCCCCTGGGCTTGGACGCGGGCTCCGGCTCCTCGGCCCACACCGGCAAGTACACGGTACCTACAGCCGCCGGCGAGGTCACGGTGCTGTCGGCCCAGCAGGAGTTGAGCGACCTGGCGCAAGGGCAACCCACCTCCACCAGAGCGGCGGGCGAGCAGACGCCGGCCGGGCAGACCGCCCGATTCATGGCCCAATCCGCCTTCTACCAGATGGAACAGCCTTACTCCGAGCGGCCCCTGCTGGTCTGCTTCGGGACCGACCAAGACGCCGAAGCCACGTCGGCGCTGATGGACGCGGCGGAGAAAGCCCCTTGGCTGAAGCTGAGCGGACTTGACGCGCTCAATCAGGCCCAGGCCTACCAGGGCGGGGAAGCCGCCAAACAGACCGTGGCCCAGGCGAATCAGGCCAACGGCGGCCAGAGCAAGGACAACGGACTGTCCGGCACGCTGGACTCCCTGACCGCCAGTCGGCAGGACATCTCCCGATTCGGCGAGTCCATCCTAGCCACCCCCAGCCAAGCCCAATCCACTCCCTCGGCCTCCAGCCGGTCCGACGCCCAAGCCCTGGCCCGGCAAGACGCGGCCAACGCGGCCCATCGCTCCGATGACCCCCGACGCTGGCTCAACGAGGTGAGCGAGGCCCACGACACCCTGGCTCTGCACACCCTGGCCTGCACCAACCAAGCTGCAAGCCTGGCCGACTCGGCGCGCGCCCTAGCCGACCAACTTCTCGGCGGCATACAAATAAGGCCTTCCGAGTCCATCACCGTGGTCTCCGAGACCGCGACGATGCCGGTCACCGTCTCCAACTCGCACCCTTATCCGGTGGCCGCCCGGGTCAGCGCTAAGACCGATTCGATGGAGATCGCCACCACGCGCACCGCAGACACGGTCATCCCCGCCAATTCCGAAGCCCAAGTGACCTTCACCATCCGCGTGGCCACCGCCGGCCAAGCCACCGCTGAAATCTCCCTGGTGGACCGGCAGGGTCGTCCCTTCGGGCAGACGCAGGCCACCCACATCAACAGCCACCTGCGTCTGAGCGACATGTCTGGTTTAATCATCGTCGTCGCAGCCCTCTTGTTCGGCGCCTTAGGCCTGTGGCGGCAGTTCCATCGCAAGAAGGACCCGGACGAATGAGCCGGGCGAACCGGGCCTCGGCCCAGAAACAGACCCATGCGCAAGCATCCTTGCCGGCCTCATCCTCGCCAGCCCCAGAGCGGCTGAGCCAGGCGGCTGAGGGCAAGGATTCCGTAGGACGTAACTCAATCATCATGGCCTCCGGCACGGCCGCCTCGCGCGTGACCGGACAGATTCGCACCATCCTGCTGGCCGCCGCGATCGGCACCACCGGCATCGCCGCGGACGCCTACCAAACTGGCGCCATGATCCCCCAGGTCATGTTCACCCTGATCTCAGGAGGCATCTTCAACGCGGTGCTGGTCCCGCAGATTGTGCGCACCCTGAAGGAGGAGGACGCCGAGGACCGGCTCAACAAGCTTATAACCGCGTCAATCGCCCTGCTGGCCGGTCTGACGCTCATCCTGATGCTGGGCACTTCGGTGCTGACCTCCATCTACCTGAACTCGAAATGGAACCCAGCCCAGCGCGCCCTGGCGAACGCCTTTACGCTCTGGTGCATGCCACAGGTCTTCTTCTACGGTCTGTACACGGTCCTCGGGCAGATTCTGGCGGCTAAGGGGCGCTTTACGGCCTACGCCTGGTCCTCGGTAGCGGCGAATGCCATCTCCTGCGGCGGTTTCCTGGCCTTCATCGCCATGTTCGGCAACGCCCAGAAGCAACCGATGGACTTTTGGACGACCGAGAAAGTGGGGCTCACAGCCGGAGCTTGGACCCTGGGTGTGGCCTTCCAAGCCCTGGTCCTGTTCATCCCGCTCATCCAATCCGGCTTCACCTACCGGCCGCGCTGGGGGCTGAAGGGCATCGGCCTGCGCTCGATGGGCCCCGTGGCGGCCTGGAGCCTGGGCGTGGTGGTCATCGACCAGCTGGCGAATATCGTTAACGCCCGCATTACGAACGGTGCGCCCCTGGAAGGCGATCCCTTCGACATCGCCGGCAACGGCTCCTATCAGAACGCCTACACGCTCTACATGCTGCCCTATTCGCTGATCGCCGTCTCCGTCTCCACCGCTATCTTCCCCCTGCTCTCACAGGCCATCGCCGAGAACCGAATCGATGACGCCCGTCAGGCTTTGAGCCGGGCCCTGCGCAATGTGGGCCTGATGATGTGTTTCTTCGGCGTGGTCATGCTGGTCATCCCAGTGCCAATCATCCGCGCGCTCCTGCCCTCGGTCAGCGTGCACGAAGCCGTCCTGATTTCCGGCCCCCTATTGGGCCTTACGGTGGGCTTGGCGGCGGTCTCGGCCTTCCTGCTCATACAGCGCACTTTCTACGCTTTCGAGGACGGCAAGCAGCCTTTCATCTTCGCGGCCATCTCAAACACGCTGCAGGTGGGCATGGTGCTGGTCGCCGTCCGCCTGGCTCCTCCCCGCTACTGGACCACTCTCGTCGGCCTCTCTTTGGCCCTGAGCAACATCGTCTCATTCCCCTTCCTAGTGCACATGCTCAAGCGCCGGTTCGAAGGATTCCTGGACGGACGACGAATCGTCGCCACCTATTGCAAGGCCCTGCTGGCCGCCATCGTGGCAGGTGGCCTGGCCCTCCTCGTGAAGACGCCGCTGACCAAGCTCGCAGGCGCCGAGGTAAGCGGGCGCCAGGGGCACATGAGTTGGGTCCAGGCGGTGTTCATCTGTCTGGTCATCAGCGTCCTGGTCGGCGCGGTCTACTTCCTGCTGCTCTGCCTGCTGCGCACCAGCGAACTGACCGACCTTCTCAACGGCCTGACCAGACGTCTGGGCGTTGGCGAGAAAACCAACAGCAAGAGCGCTCGAACCGGTTCGATACCAGCTGTTTCCTCCCTACCCGCCGACCCGACGGCCCAGGAGAGCGAACTGGCCGGGCAGCCCATACGCGTCATCCGGTCCTACACCCAACCCGCCATCGGCTCTGAGTTGGAAGGGGCGCTCGAGCAAATCGAGAATGTGGCCATGGCTGACGCCGGCTCCATGAATCCTCGCGTCTGGAAGCAGCCAGCCCGCATCGTCCCCAAACTCCCACCCCGCAAAACCTTGCAGCGAAAGGCCACGGAGCCCGCAACACCAACACCCGCAACACCAGCAGCCGCCCCAATCAGCCAAACGACAGGCCAGCGGGCTGGCGATCGCCAAAGCAACCTCGCAAGTGCCCCCATACCGGCCGCACCCCCCTCAGGAGCCCCCCTGGCCAAACCTACCGAACCCTCTCCTTCCTTCGCCCTCCCGTCCGAAGGCACAGCCTGGCCCCAGCCAAGCGCCCTCTCGACGCAGCCCAGCCCCGCAGCTCACGAGAATTCAGGAACCATGGAGCCTTCCACCTCAGATATCCTTCTCGACCGCTACCAGCTCAAAACCCTCCTCAAGCGCGGACCGGGCCTGAGCGTATGGCAGGCGCAAGATAAAGTCCTCGATAGGCCCTGCCAGCTCTTCCTGGTGACCGACGCCTCGGCCTTGGAGCCAGTGGGTGCCGCGGCCTCCGCCATGGCCCTGAAGCCCAACCGCCGGTTCACACCGGTCTATCAACTCCATGCGCGCGACGGCATCGCCCTGGTCGTCACTGGCCTGGACGAAGGCACCTCACTCCGAGAGTTCCTGGAGAACCAGGAGCCAGCCCAGCGCCCCAGCTTTGAAGCCATCCGCACCATCGTTGGCGAAAGCGCTCAGGACCTGACCACCCTACGCCAGGCCGGCCTGACCAACCTGTCGCTTTCGCCTAGCCTGATTCGCCTGGCAGCGCCACGAATCTGCATCGCCGACGCATCGGTCTTCTCCATGCTCAAGCCCTGGCTACCAAGCAGAACCGAAGACGACAATGGCAGCGAAAGCTTGGCCATCCGCCAACTTTCCGGGATCCTCTATGCCCTCTTGACCGGTTCAATCCCCAATGACAGCAGCGAATCCCTATCCTTGCAAGCGCTTCCGGCGGACGTGCCCGAGGCGTTCAGCATCATTTGCGAGCGCGGCCTGGGCCTGCGCGCACCCGAGAGGCCTGCGCCCACCCGCTTAGTCACCCTGGCTGAGCTGACCGCCCTCCTAGGCTCCTGGACGCCGCCGGAAGAGTTGGGCGAACGCGACATCCACTGGCCCCAAGGCTCTGGAAGCGCCTCAATCGAGACCGTCCGCCTCAAGCCCGTAGCTCAACGCGACCGCCTACCAATCCCGGCTTCCCTGATGATAACCGGGCGCACGGCTTCACGCACCCTTGCTGAGCCGAGGTGGGGGGCCAACCAGCTCCTCTTCCCCGGTCGCGGCGAAGTGCAGATGGTCAATCCTGCCGAATCCGATGCCGACCTCTTCTCCATGTTCGACGAACGCAAGCTCCAGAACCGTCGCTCCTCTTCCGCACCACTCGGGCAGAGCGAGCGTTCCACCTGGCCAACACGGATGGTCGATGCCAGCGAGCTACGGCGAGTCGGCAGCTCAGACTTCAGCGATACGGCTTCCACCACGGCGGGCGGTCAGCGTTCTCTTGCAAACAAGGGCAAGCAGGAGCCTGAGGACGATCAGGGCACTGATTTGTTCGCGCGGATACCCGCCAGGCCGCTCGCTGGCCAGGGCAATCAGGCCGCGCGGTCCGCAGTGCCCGCGATGGTGTGGGATTTCGCTGACACCGGTGAAATCAACTTGGCCCGCCCGCAGGAGACCGATCCGGCCGACCTGCCGGACAAGCAGGCGGAGGACGCACAGGCCATTGCAACTGGTGCCGGGGCCGGGTCCCCTGCCCATGCGCAAGCCGAATCCGTACTGGACCTGCCGCCCAGCTTCGCTCCCGGCAGCGCCGAACAAGCCATCAACGTCCGATCGCAACGAGGTCCATTCGGGCTGGACGAACCCGGCGATGACAGAGATGACGAAGACGACGAGGACGTCGCGGATGCCCGTCTATTCGGCCGCTTCACCACCAAATCCGTGGTCATAGCCGTGGCCTCATGCCTGGTGGTCATAGGCCTGATCTGGGCTTCCCTCACCTTGGTTGGCCACCGGCGACCCAAGGAGGGGAAAGCGTCGGGCTGGCCGCAAATGTCCAATGTGCCCTTCCCAGGCCACAAGAGCGACTCATCCGACTCCTCGTCCACGGCCCAACCCCAGCAACCCGAGGAGGGCGAGAAAGCGGGACAGAAGTCCGGCGAAGCATCCCCGGCCCCAACGGTCAAGCATGGGACCAAGTCAGCCTCGGCTGTGCCCGCCCCCAGGCAGCCGACCAACACGACTGCCTACCCAACACTCAGGCAAACCTTCCTGAGCCACCCCGCCGGGCAACCGGGCTTCGCCTGGTACGTACACCTGGACGCGCCCCACGAGGTCTCCCGTGTGGAAGTCTCCATCCGCCAGCAGGGCGGGCACGCCCAGATCTTCGCCAATGCGTCCGCTTCCCAGCCCACGCCTGGCCAATCCCTAGCGGACTTCTCATTCGACCCCTCTGGCGTCAGCAGGGTCACGCTCACAAAACCGGTCACCACCCAGGATTTAATCATCTGGGTCCCCCAAGACGGCTTGCCGGCGGGAGGGACACTGCATTTCAACGAGGTCAAAGTCTACTGACACCAATGGCTTGAGCGGCGCAAGCGAATTGGTGGCGGTCAAACGTCTGTACCGACTTGGTGAGCGCCGAGCGGTTGGCAGCCTTTGGCCTGCCTGCTGTACTACGATGACCTAGCAAGGGTTTCTCTGCCCGTAAGCGAAAGGCGGACACATGGCCGACGACCCCACCACTGCCCCGAAAGTCATTAACAACGACCCCTGGTATGGCTCTTACGCCGCTCGGGCCGAGTCCATGCGAGCCTCGGAGATACGGGCCTTATTCGCGGTGGCTAACAGGCCCGACGTGGTCTCCCTGGCTGGCGGAATGCCTTATCTGGGTCGTATGCCGTTCGACCAACTGGCCGACCAAGTGACGCAAATGCTCAGGGAGCGGGGCGAGGTGGCCTGGCAGTACGGCTCGGCCCAAGGCGACCCGCATCTGCGCGAGGACGTCCTGCAAATCATGGCCCTGGAGGGCATCACGGACGCCCAGAGCGACGATGTGGTCATCACTAACGGCTCCCAGTCAGGCCTGGACCTGATCACCCGGGTCATGTGCGATCCAGGCGATGTGGTGCTGGCCGAGGCGCCCAACTAAGTAGGAGCCCTGGGTGTTTTCCAATCCTTCCAGGTCGAGGTCGCCAACGTGCCCATGGACGCGGATGGGCTGATTCCCGAGGCTTTCGAAGAAGCGATTCAGGCCCAACGTCGTCAGGGCAAACGGGTCAAAATGCTCTATACGGTCCCCAATTTCCACAATCCAGCTGGTGTGACGATGAGCTTGGAGCGGCGCCCGCGCATCCTTGACATCGCCCACCGGGAGCATGTGCTGATCCTGGAAGACAACCCCTACGGCCTGCTCGGTTTTGACGGCCGCACCTACCCCGCCTTACGCTCCATGGATCCAGATGGCGTCGTCTACCTCTCCTCCTTCTCCAAAATCATCGCCCCAGGCATGCGCGTGGCCTGGATGCTGGCCCCACCCGGCATCCGCCAAAAACTGGTCCTGGCTAACGAGTCCGCCATCCTCTGCCCTTCGAATATGAGCCAGATGACCATCACCAGCTACCTGGATAACTTCGACTGGCGCGGGCAGATAGAAGACTACAGAAGCATGTACCGGGAGCGCAGGGACGCGATGGATGCCGCCTTGAGCGAATACCTGCCTTTCTGCTCATGGAACAAGCCCCAGGGAGGCTTCTACATTTGGCTGCGCATCCCGGAAGGGTTGGACGCCAAAGCCATGCTGCCGCGCGCCATCGCCGCCAAGGTGGCCTATGTCTCCGGCACCGCTTTTTACAATGACGGCCAGGGCGCCGACCATATGCGGCTCTCCTTCTGCTATCCCACACCGGAGCGCATCCGAGAGGGCATCAGGCGCCTGGCCGGCGTCATCGACCGCGAGCTGGAAACCGTCCAGCTCTTCGAGGGCGCGAAACAAGAGGCAAGCAAGTTCCCAGCAACCCTAGACCAGCAGGAGGAACGATGAGCGAGCGCGAAACGAATGCGGGCCCAAACCCCGGCCAGGCCTCAATTCTCGTCGTCTGCGGTGGGCTGAGCACCGAGCGTGACGTCTCCCTGAGCTCAGGCCATCGGGTCCGGGGTTTCCTCAGGGAAGCGGGCTGGCAGGTGACCATCCACGACTTGGATCAGACCCTGCTGGACTACCTGACGGCCCCGGCAACACGCCCGGACCTGGTCTGGCCTCTCCTGCACGGGGCCGACGGGGAGGACGGCTCCATTCGCGACATTCTCGATATGACCGGCCTTCCCTACATCGGTTCCCGCGCTAAGGCCTCGCGCACAGCTTGGAACAAGCCCATCGCCAAGAACGTAGTGCGCCAGGCCGGCCTGTCCACCCCCCACTCAGTCACACTCCCAGAATCGATTTTCCGCGAGCTAGGCGCCCGGCAGATCGTGGATCTGATGGTTGAATCCCTCGGGCTGCCCCTGTTCGTTAAACCCAGTGAAGGTGGATCGGCCATGGGTTGCTCGTTGGTTGACACACCGGATCGGTTGCCGCAGGCTTTGATTAATTGCTTCGCTTACGGACCAGTCGCCCTGATCGAGCAGGCCGTCAACGGCACCGAAATCTCCGTCTCGGTCCTGGAGATTGACGGCCGGCTACGCGCCCTACCACCACTGGAGATTTGGACGCCCGACGGCATCTACAATTACGAAGCAAGAGCCACGCCCGGACCAACCAAGTTCTATGCGCCCGCCCGGCTGAGCCGGCAGACCTTGGCAAAGGCCCAGGAAGCCGCCTTGACCGCCCACCGCGCCCTGGGCCTACGCGACATCTCACGAGCCGACTTCATCGTCGATGCCTCAGGCCTTCCTCTCTTCCTGGAGTCGAATGTGGCGCCCGGCATGACCGCTACCTCACAGTTACCCCAGTCGGCCTTGGCCGCCGGATACTCCCTGCCTGAGCTTTACTCCAGCTTGGTTCGATCAGCGCTTTCGCCAGGCCGTTCTGACAGCCCCAACGCCGGCTCCGAATCATTCCGGGAGCCAGGCTTGCCTTCCATTGCTTGACGAACCTGCGGAGCCGCGAAGTCAGGGTCGTCTTTCGGTAGCCAGAGCCTGAATGAATACCATTTGTCTTGATCGCGCCCTTGATCGCCCTCGTGTTTAGCGGGATTGGACCGCATCAGTTTATCGATTTGCCAAAACACCACGCCCACCACAACCGCGGTGCCGAGGTTCGCCACAAGCACTACGATTGCGATGATCAGGGTCTTGCTATCCATACGCTCTACCATACTTCCCGCCCAGCCTAGAGGCC
Organism: Bifidobacterium actinocoloniiforme DSM 22766; assembly: GCF_001263395.1. Lineage (NCBI taxonomy): Bacteria > Bacillati > Actinomycetota > Actinomycetes > Bifidobacteriales > Bifidobacteriaceae > Bifidobacterium > Bifidobacterium actinocoloniiforme. The sequence continues at coordinate 1,388,873 of NZ_CP011786.1, forward strand.
CGCAAGGCTCACATTCAGCCTCAGGCAAGAGCGGTCAGAAAGGCTGGCTAGAGTGTAGGACATGAGTGAACAAGTACGCGACGCAATCGTCATCGGCTCCGGACCCGCAGGCTACACGGCAGCCATCTACCTAGCCAGGGCCGGCTATCAACCCTTGGTCATCGCCGGCGCGGTCACCCCGGGAGGCCAGCTGGTCAACACGACCGAGGTGGAGAACTATCCAGGATTCCCTGAAGGCGTTCTCGGCCCTGACCTGATGGACCGCATGCGCGAGCAAGCCGAGCGTTTCGGAGCCCAAATTGAGTATGAAGATGTGACCGAAACGGACCTCTCCGGTCCAATCAAGACCGTCATCACCGACGGGGGCGAGCGTTACCAAGCGAAAGCGGTCGTCATCACCACCGGCTCCGACTACCGCAAGCTCGACATTCCAGGTGAGCGTGAGTTCGGTGGCCGCGGCGTCTCCTACTGCGCCACCTGCGATGGCTTCTTCTTCAAAGACAAGCCGATCGCGGTGATTGGCGGCGGTGACTCTGCCATGACTGACGCTGACTTCCTGACCCGTTTCGGGTCTTCGGTCACGGTGATTCATCGCCGAGAAGGCTTCCGCGCTTCCAAAATCATGGTGGATAGGGCTCAGGCCAACCCCAAAATCGACTTCATCCTCAATGCTGTAGCCACTCGCATCAACGGCAGCGCCCAAGGGGTCGAATCCCTGGACTTGCTTGACACGGTGACCGGTGAAACGCGCCAGCTCCCAGTCAACGGCATCTTCGTGGCCATAGGCCATACCCCACAGACCGCGTTCCTGAACGGAAGCCTTGCCTTGGACAAGCAGGGATACATCGAAGTGGAGGGCGCCTCCACCCTGACTTCCGTCCCAGGCGTCTTCGCAGCCGGCGACGCGGTGGACAGCGTCTATCGTCAGGCCATCTCCGCAGCCGGCATGGGTTGCCGGGCCGCCCTCGACGCTCAGGGCTACCTGACTCGCCTGGATCCCGCCTAGGCGGGGTTCACTGGCTCACTTCCGGCCCCATACGGCAAAGCCCGCAAGCGCAAATATCGCTTGCGGGCTTCCCCATACCGTTGTTTACTGTGAGTCAGACCCAGCCGTCATGATTCGCTGCCTCAGAGCCTTGGAGACTCGACCCTTGCCCCGCGAGCAAGAGGGACAGAATTCGGTTCATATCGTCTGGCGAGGAGAAGGTAATCTCTATCCTCCCCCGCCGTTCGCTGCCCTTGATGTCGACCTTGGTCTCAAACCTGTCCTCCAGGTTGTGCAGGATTGGCGAACCAGCCCACGCGCTAGCCGCCCGCTTGCGAGGCTTTTTCTCGGACGCATGGGTCTTGAGCGCCACCAGTTCCTCAGTCGAACGCACTGACAGCCCTTCTGCGATGATCCTGTCAGCCAAGGCCTCCATGTCGGCTTCAGTGGGCAGAGTGAGCAGGGCGCGTGCATGCCCCGCCGAAAGGACACCGGATTCGACCTTCTTCTGGACACTGAGCGGTAGTTTCAGCAGACGAAGCGTATTCGCAATCTGTGGCCGCGACTTGGAGATGGATTTCGACAACTCCTCCTGAGTCATGCCAAATTCATCCATCATCTGCTGGTAGGCAGCCGCCTCTTCCAAGGGATTCAGGGCCACACGATGCAGATTCTCAAGCAGGGCATCGCGGAGCATCTCATCGTCCGTGGTCGTCTTAACGATGGCCGGTATGGTCTTCAGCCCCGCTAATACGCTCGCCCTCCAGCGCCTCTCGCCCATGATGATTTCATAGGTGGTTGCGGAGGAAAGTTCGCCTCTCACTGGCTTCTTTGGAGCCTTCCTAACGACGATTGGCTGGAGAAGCCCTACTTCAGTAATCGATCGAGAGAGCTCCAGCAACTCATCCTCATCAAAGATTCGCCTGGGCTGTTCGGAATTGGCGCGGATATCATCCACGTTCAACTCCGCTAAGTAGCCACCTGCGACTGGCTGGAGATCATTGTCCGCCGCCGATTCACCTGCTGCGCCAACGACTGCGCCGACGGTGGATTTTCCGGTATCACCAGCGCTCGCTCCGGAACCATTGGGGGCCGTATCATCCCCAGCGCCGAAGAAAAGGTCGCTAGGATGCTCCAACTCGCTTAATTGAGGCACTGGCATTCGGTTAATCCGTGACTTCTTGGCCGATGTTTCACGTGAAACATTTTTGCTGCTGTTGGGCTTTCCGCTGCCAGCAGCCGAAGACGTCTTGGAGGAATTCCCGGCCTCCGACTTCGCGGCGGCAACCCGCGACTCCTTACCGGCTTTCGCTCCCCCGCTGGTCTCCGCCTTTTTACCACGAATTGTCTTCGCGGACACCGTTTCACTGGTCTTGACTTCTTTAGTCTCAGCCTTGTCCAAGGTGGCCGATGCCTGCTTGGATGGGGCGACCTGGGGATCCCCGCTTCCCACATCCTCCAAGCCATCCAATGGTGTTTCACCAGGGAGCGCAGGGAAAAGTGCACCAAGGCCCTTTCCCAGTCTTGAACGTTTCGCCATCACTCACTCTCCCAACTGGACTGCTTCTTGCTGATCATGTTCAGGACTCGTTTCGACCGTTCGGCGATCTCCAGGGCGGCTTCACTATACGAAATTGCGCCCGCCCCTCGCGGGTCATACGAAATAATCGATTCGCCAAAGCTGGGCGCTTCCGAAATCTTAACCGACCGGGGAATGGTCGTCTTCAAGACGATCTGCGGATAGTGCTCTTTCACCTCGTCGTAGACTTCCCTACTCAGCAAGGTCCGACGGTCATACATGGTGATCAGCATCGTCGAGACGATTAAGGACCTGTTATAGTTCTCCTGAACCAGCTCAATGGTGTGGAGGAGCTGCTGGAGGCCCTCGAGTGCGTAATACTCAGCCTGCACCGGTATCAAAACCTCAGTAACGGCGCACATAGCGTTGAGGACCAGAAGCCCTAGACTTGGCGGGCAGTCTACAATTACATAGTCGTAATGAACCTGGCTCTCGGCCAAGAATTGGGAAAGCGCCCTGTTGAGCAAGAGGTTCCGCTCCGGCAGATTCGCCACCTCCAGCTCCGTGCCCGACAAGTCTATCGAGGCAGGCACTAAATCCAGGGTAGGGAACACCGTGCTGGGACGCTTTGCTTGCCCGATACCGATCCTGCCCTCGATGACATCGTAGGTGGTGGCCATATCATGAGTTCGCTGGGCACCCAGCGCTGTCGAAGCGTTCCCTTGCGGGTCCATGTCGATGACGAGGACTTGCGCTCCATTCTCAGCGAGAGCCGCGGCCAGATTCACGGCCGTTGTCGTCTTACCTACACCGCCCTTTTGATTGGCGACCGCAATCAATCGAGTCTGCGGAGGCTTCGGGAACACGACATTCTGGAGGGCCGCGAACCGCGATGTCAGATTAGCGATCTCAGCGCCGACTGAAAATTCGTCGTCCCCCTTGGCGAAGATGCGGTTTAGCACGTCCGATGCCGATTCGATCTTCGGTCTCGGTGGCATACCGCCCGCCCGGCTTTTATCCGGGCGCACCCGTTTTCCTTTCGCCTTGGTCACCTGACTATCCTCCTTTGTCCTTATTCAAGTTTCTTGCCACAGCTGGACATAAACCGTTCCACAGTCTTACCCACAAGCCTGTGGATAAGTGTGGATAAACGCATCAAGCATTGCGCACATTGCTCAAACTCACCAAAAGCTCAGCAGCGCTCAATGTCAATGATTCCAGGACTTCTCTCCATCATACTAGACGAAAGGCGCAGTCCAGTCTCCGAATGTGGACAACTTTTTACGTTCTTTTAAATTGTGCATAACTCGCTACCGTGGGTTTCCTTATGCCCTTTACAAAAGGTTTCACGTGAAACACTCTGGCATCGAGAATCATCCAGCACCTTCGGCTGTTTCATGCTGATCCTCCCCCAAACGACATCTTTCCCCGCCGCCCCTCATCCACTATCTCAGGAACGCAGTTCAGAGTGTCAGGTTCTTCCTTATTTTTTTGGCGGTACGAATACAGAGGAGAAATACAGCCGCCCCGGAAGAATGATTCCTACGACTCCTGAATTGACCGTACGCATCTTACGAGGGCACGACACTCAAGGCCTTTCGCTGAATGTTTCACGTGAAACATTCAGCCCCAACCATCGACACCCGCGACTTGCCGCCGCTCAGGCTTCACTCTCCCAATGCTTGAAGCACCTGCGAAAACACGCGCGCAGCCACGAATGCACACTACCGCCGCCAGATGAAGTCGACGAGTTGACGGTCAACCTGACTGCTCTCGTGCAGATTGCTATGAGCCGCGTCAGGTCCTGTAATCTTCAACTCACGATACGACTTCGCACGCCCACCGGTCAAGTAACGCAAAGCTCTGGAGGATGCATTGCTGACCTGACCATCTGAGTGCGTGCCGTCACCCTTGTCCCCATAAATGTTCAGAATTTCGGCCGACTGTGGGTAGGTATTCCGCAGAGACAGTAGGGCCTTGAACTCGGGCGTCTGCGGTGACGGCAGTCCCGCAGCATCAAAGGTCATCTGGTTTGGCTGATCGTCAACGCCGATAATCCCATTGAAATTGCCAGCCAAGTCCACCTGCTTCCGTAACTGAGGCAGGGAAGCATCCCCCGCCGTATCACGCAAGTAATTAGCCAGGACCATATTCCCCATGGAATGAGCTACAACATTGTAGCGTTCGAACGGGTAGACGGCATGGACTGTGGTGACAACACTCTTGAACCACTGCCCACAAAGCGTGTAATCCGCGTTTGTGTTATCGACGAACGAGACCTCAATCAGCGGGTTTCGCGCTGATTGAGGCAGATTGGATGTCATCGTCGCTTGTCCGGAAGGGCTCACGCCCACACGGACCATGGTTTTAGTAACGCCCGCGTCCTGAACCGCATTGACCATATGGGTCTCTGACTTGTAGGACCCGCTCCAACCATGCAAAAAGAAGGTAGGCACCTCTTCTTGGGCAAAGCCAGAAAGGGGCTCACGTCGGATCTTGCCGCTGACAGGAATGGCTACGGACAAGGCAATCGCCAGCACGACAACGCACAGCACCAGCACGGCTTTTCCTGCCACACGCCTGCTCTTGGACATGCCGCCTCCTTAAGAACCACCGGCACTCCAACCTAGCTCAATCACCGGATCGTTGAAACGGGTAGCACATGGGACAAAGCCCCATTAATTCACTAGACTTTGTCGACTAAAACCACATGCGTCGACTCCAAGCCCGGTCCGACCGCCGCTTCCACGACACGAGCGTCCCGGCCCCCGTACTTACGAAGCTCCTTGGACGCTTTGTCTATTTCCGCCTGAGCGGACTTCCCCTTGAGAGCCACAAGCCTGCCCCCTGGTGCCACAAGAGGCAAAGCCCAGCCAGCCAATTTCGTCATTGGGGCGACAGCCCGGCAAGTGACGACGGCGAACGGCGCTGGAACAGCACTATGCGTGGGCTGCATCGAACCGGTTCGAGGAGCTCCCTTTCGCTCATTCCTAGCCCTATGGCGCTTTCGCTCACTCCCGCTCGATGCCCTCGGAGCGACCAATTCCTCGGCCCTAGCGCGCAGAATCGACGCATTACCCAGGCCCATCTCTTCGACCGCTTCAGTGAGCCAAACCACCCGGCGCTCCATCGGCTCAATGAGAGTGAACTCGCACTCAGGCATGCAGGCCGCCAGAACCAATCCAGGGAAACCGCCCCCAGAGCCCAAATCGGCTACACGCATCGAGCCGGCGGCCCTGCAGGCGTCCCTCACGAACGGGACGGCAGCGGCGGAGTTAAGGATGTGCCGCTCCCAGATAATCCCAGCGTCCCGAGGCCCGATAATGCCGCGCTCCAGGCCCTGCTCAAACAGTTTGGCGTGGAATCGCTCCAAGGGCCCCAGGGCCGGTCCCAACAGCTCCGACAAGAGAGGGGAGCCATCCAGCTGATCGACGGACGCGGCGGCTCCCGCACTTCCCGTAAGCGCGTTCTCACCGACCTCAGCCTCAGCGTCCGCAAGGACCTGCGACTCCCCCTCGTCCGTCATCAGCGCTCGTCTTCCTCAGCCTGATCGGCATCGTCCTTAAGTTCGTCCACGCCCTCCGCAGCATCAACCTTGGGGTACACCGTCACATACCTGTGGGGCTCCTCCCCGTGGGAGCGAGATTTGAGCCCCTCCTCGCGCACCATATCGTGCACGATCTTGCGCTCAAAGGAGTTCATTGGCTCCAGGTCCACCGGCTCGCCGGTCTCCCCCGCCTCGTCAATCGCGTCAAGGGCGGTCCGCCGCAGCTTCTTGCGCTTGCGGCTCAGGAATCCGTCCACATCGATGATCAAATGCGAACGCTCGCCCGTGCGCTGCTGCACAGCCAGGCGGGTCAGCCTCTGCAGGGCATCGACAACATCCCCATCCTGCCCGATCAGGTGCTGTATGTCCGTGTCGTCATCGGCCACGATCTGGACGGTCGGACGGTGGTTGCGCACGCCCATCTCGATGTCGCCCTCATAATCGACGATGTCAAGCAAATCCTCAAGGTAGTCGGCGGCTATGTCGGCCTCCTCGTTGAGCTGCTCCATGCTCTTGTCTTGATCCAAGTCTTGGGACATTTGCCCCGCTCCTTACTCGTGTCTGTCCGCGCCCCGGCGTTCCCTACCTTGGGGACGGCCGGTCAGGACCTTAATCCGACCGCCGGCACGCGCGTACTCGCTTGATTTCCAAGAATACTCATCGCCTGTCCCAAAAGGGTCGGCCCGAGCCACCTGGCACTTCAGCCCTTGCGCCGCTTGCGGTGGGGCTGTTCGCGCTGGTGGGAGACCTTCTTACCCGACCTGGCCTCTTCCTCCATCTGCTTGAGCTTGGCCAGCTCCTCCTCCTCGATCGAGGGAAGGCCCTTACGCGCGCGGCGGTTGTTTTCGCGCCGGTGGTCGCGCTCCTCCTTCTCCTCGGCAGCCGGGGAGCCCGGAGTGGGCATATGGTAGACCTGGAAGAGGGTCTGCCCAAGGTTCCACAGGTTGTTGGTCAACCAGTAAATCAGCACGGCGAAGGGGAAGGCCACGCCTGAGAAGATGTACATGACCGGGAAGAAGTAGGCCATCATCTTCTGCATTTTGTACTGCTGGCCCTCCATTGAGGCGCGCGGCAAGTTCTTTCGCACATTGTGGAACTGTGAGTAGAACATAGCCAGGCACATCAGGGCGATGAAGACGACGATGACGGCCTTGCCGGCCCCCTGGGCCGTCGTGAGGTTGTCGGAGATCTTGAGGCCGAAGAAGGTCGTCTCCTCGAACTCCTTGGAAACGTCCTTGGTGAAGGCGCCCAGGGGGTCGTGCGTGCCATGCGCGATGAAGGGCACCGCGGAGAGCACGTAGAACATGGTCATGAAGATAGGGCTCTGAATCAGCGCCGGCAGGCAAGAGCCCACTGGGTTCACGTGATTGTCCTGGTAGAGCTTCATGGTCTCCCGGCTCATCGCTTCGCGCGAGGCGGGATCCTGCTTGTTCTTGTACTTGTTCTGGATCTTCATCAGCTTAGGCTGGAGGGCCTGCATGCGTTGCATGGAGCGCATCTGCTTGATGAACAGGGGCAGGATCAGCAAGCGGACGAAAATCACCAAAAGCACGACTGAGAGCGCCCAGGCCAGGCCGGGCCCTTCCTCGAAGCCCACGAAGGTCAAGGCTTTATGGCACCAGACCATCACATAGGTCATCAACCATTCGATTGGGCGCAGAATCTTATAGAAGAAGCCGAAGATGCCCTCGTCGAAGGTGAAGGTGTTGTAGTTGCGGAACATCGTTAGATAGTCTCCTTAAGCGAAGCCATGGGCTTTGTACCGCCCCGGGCCCAAGCCAGGGGGACCAGCCGAGGCTCTTCGTGGGCTTTGGACCAACGGAATCGGTAGAAGAGAGAGAAGCGGGCGGGCACATCATCGATGCCGCCGTTGGACCAGGGCCGGCAGCGCAGGAGGCGCAGGACTGCCAGCGCCCCTCCTTTGCAGGCTCCGAACCTTTCAATCGCGGTGAGCGCGTAGGTGGAGCAGGTGGGATAGTAGCGGCAGCAGGGGGGCGAAAGGGGTGAGAGTGAACGCCGGTACCAGGCCACGGCTTTGAGGGCCCAACGGGCGGCTAAACTTGGCCTTACGCCCTCGACCGGTTTGTCCTCCCCGCGCTCGGCGGGCTCGCGCTTGGCTTGCTTCATGGCCGTTCGCCCACCTTGCCTGCTCTGGTGCCGGCATCACCGGACCGGTTGCCCGGTCGGCGCCCCTTGCTGGCGACATCGGCGAAGAGCCGGCCCACTTGCTCGTCCAAGGCCTGGTAGCGGGCTCTCGCCGCGCTCGGTTTAGCCCGAATCACCAGGTCGCACTCCTGAGGGAGGCTGTCCTCGTGGGCGCGGGCCAGGGCGCGGAGACGCCGTTTCACCCGGTTCCTGACGACCGCGTTACCCACGGACTTGGAAACGGCCAACCCTATCCGTCGGCCGCCTGGCGTACCTTGACCTGCTTCGGCCTGCCTTGGCCTGCGGTTGCGCGCTGCATCCTCACCGGTCAGCAGGTGAATGACCACATCACGACTGGAGACCCGTTGCCGCCGCCGCAGGACCGCAGTGAACTCACGATGGCTCCTCAGCCGTTCCACCTCGACGCCTGGACTGGTCTCAGGCGGAGAGGGTCTTGCGGCCCTTGGCCCTGCGACGGTTGATCAGGGCGCGGCCCGAGCGGGTGCGCATACGGGCGCGGAAACCGTGCTTCATGTGACGACGGCGGTTGTTGGGCTGGAAAGTCCTCTTCATATCAACGCTCCTAGTACTAGCCACGCAGAGGGCATGGCTCCTCATATGAGTTCAAGCTCTACTAAAGTACAAGCCGAGGGGGACGAAAGCAAAAATCATCCGTCTCTTCGGCCCTGACCCGCCTTATCACAGTGCGGGCGGGACCGGCGGTAACCCTTATCAGGGGGCCGTTCCGAGACCGTAATTTATCCACAAACAACACAAGCGTTGTTCACAATCGGCCCCCTGCAACACGCAAGGCTGTGGATAAGCGACCATGCCGCGTGCCATTATGGACTGGTTATATCTCCGGGTGGCGCGCGGACAGTTTGAAGCACCCAACCACGGGAGCTAGTGAGCGATAGAGAGGAGGAGGGCATGGCCGACGATCAGCAGGATCCTGCCCAACAAGCGCGTTCGATCTGGCAAGCTGCCTCCCAAGCCTTGGCGTTCAGCGCCACGCTCACCGCCCGCGACAAGGGTTGGCTGGCCGACATCACCCCCGAAGCCGTCTTCGGCAACACAATCGTCCTCTCCGTCTCTTCACGGGCAGCCCAGACGGCCATCCAAGGGGATCTGGGCGACACCCTGGTCAAGGCCCTGAACCTGGTCTCAGGGAAAGACATGATCCCGGCCATCAAAATCGTGCGAGACCGGCCCGCCCAAGCAGAAGCAGCCCCTCAGGAGGCGCCTGGACCGGCGGCGCCCGTCCAGGCGAGCGGCCACGACCAGGCGAAACACCAAGCCAGGCAGTCGGACCGGAGCCAGCCCGCGGCCCAGGACGAAGCCCGCGCCCAGGCCGAGCGCACGGCTCAAACCTCAGACCCTAACCCCCCGGCGCAGGTCACGCAAAACCAAACGGCGCAGGCCCCTCAGACCCCCGAGTCCCTTCATCGCGACGAGAACCCGGACGAGCGCGCCCACCGCTCCGCGCAGGATTCCCCAACGGAGCAAACGCCCGAAGCAGAGCATAGGTCTTACCGCCAGCAGACTTTCGCGGAGCAAAGCGACTCCAACCAACAGGATTTCACTCCCCCCACGTTCCCGATGGGCACCAACCAGGTGGAACGCGACCCCGAAACCCATCTGAACAAGTCCGCTACCTTCGCCACCTTCGTGCCCGGCGACTCCAACCGCTTCGCCCGCACGGTGGCGATGGCCGTGGCCGAGGGATCGGGCCAGGATTTCAACCCCTTGTGCATCTACGGAGCCTCGGGACTGGGCAAGACCCACTTGCTCAACGCGATCGGAAACTACGCCCTGGTCAAGGACCCGGGGCTGAAGGTGCGCTACGTGACGAGCGAGGAGTTCACGAACGAGTTCATCGAGGCCTTGCAGGACCCGAACCGGAGCCAGGGTCAGATTGCCGCCTTCAACCGCCGTTACCGGCAGGTGGACGTGCTCCTGATTGATGACATCCAGTTCCTGGGCGGCAAGGACGCCACCCTGGAGCAGTTCTTCCATACGTTCAACGCCCTGCACGACGCGAATAAGCGCATCGTCATCGCCTCGGATGTGGCCCCTAAGAACCTGAAAGGGTTCGAGGAACGGCTGATTTCGCGTTTCGATTCCGGGATGCCGGTGGACATCAAACCGCCGGACCGGGAGACCCGGGTGGCGATTCTTCGCATGCTGGCGGGCACCATGGGCATTGCGATCCCCAACGAGGTCTTCGACCTGATCGCCGAGCGCTTCACCGAGAACATCCGTGAGCTGGAGGGCGCGCTGACCCGTGTGACGGCCGTGGCCTCCCTGAACAACCAGCCCGTCACCCAAACCCTGGCCGAGCAGACGCTCCAGGACTACTTCGCCACGGATGTGGAGATCAAGCCAACCGACATCATCTCCCAGGTGGCCAAGTACTTCCACCTGACCTTCGATGACCTTGTGGGGCGCACCAGGACCAAGAACATCGCCATGGCCCGTCAGATCGCCATGTACCTGGCCCGGGAGATGACCTCAATGTCCCTGGTCGACATAGGCGAGGTCTTCGGCGGCCGTGACCATACGACGGTCATGCACGCCTATACCCGCATCTCTAACGAAATGCAGGAGAAGCGTGAGATCTACAACTACGTCATGGAACTGACGGTCCGGCTTAAGCAGCCTCAGAACGATTAAGCGACACGCCTAAGAAGTGGATATTATCAAAGAAGTTATCCACATGCTTATCCCCAGATGTGGGCAAATCCTGGGGATGGAGCCTTTCTTTTCAGTGGACAAGCCGTGAGCGTATTGCGCGCAAAAGCCGTAAAAATGTGGACAGACGAAAGCCTCGCCGGCGACTGTGCGTAACCTTCTGATTTATTCACCGTAATTAACAATTTCCTTGACAACAAAAAACTATCCACATTCGCGGCCTGCCGCTCTTTTTAAGGTTTATCCACACTTTCCACCGCGCTTATTACTACGACTACCCCAGGTAAGTAAAATCCCGTCATTCTCATTATCAATTCCGCCCCGCGCCATTCTCAGTAAGTGCTGGAGGCTCCCGCTAGAATAAAAACAGCGAACGTACAGCCCATCCCCGAAGAAGGCCTCTATGAAAGTCGAAATCAACTCGCACGCATTCTCCGACGCCGTAGCCTGGACGACCAGGGTCATCCCAGCCCGCCCTGCCACGCCCATACTCGCTGGCGTACGCCTGGAGGCGGCCGAAGGAACCTTGAACCTCTCAGCATTCGACTACGAGACCTCAGCCCGCCACCATATCGAGGCCGGCATTGATGAACCCGGATCCGTCCTCGTCCAGGGCAAGCTTCTGGCCGACATCGCCAAATCCCTGCCCGCCGAGAAGGCCTACCTCTCGACTGAGGGTTCCAAAATCACCATTTCCTCGGGTAAATCCACTTTCACCATGCAGTTGATGCCCGATTCCGAATACCCCGCCCTTCCTCAACTGCCGAGCCAACTTGGCCAGGTGGACGCGCAAACCTTCGCCCAAGCCGTCTCCCAGGCAATCGTGTCGGTATCCAGGGAGGAGAACCGGCCAGTCCTGACCGGCGTGAAAATCCAAATCAGCGGCGACAAGGTCATCATGACCGCCACCGACCGCTTCCGCCTCTCCCAGTCATCCTTCACCTGGACCCCCCAGGATGCCGACGCCGAGGCCACCCTGCTGGTGCGGGGCTCCCTCCTGAGGGACATCTCGCGCTCCCTGGATGAGTACCAGAACGTCGTCCTGGACTTTACCCCGGACGACCCTAAGATCGTAGGCATTGAGAACGCTGGCCGGGTCACCACTTGCCAGCTGATCGACGGCGAATTCCCGACGGTCGATCGCCTCTTCTCCGACGAGTACCCCATTCAGGCGGTGGTCGGCCGTCAGGTCCTCCTGGACGCCATCAAGCGAGTATCCTTGGTGGCCGAGCGCAATGCCCCGATCCGCATGATCTTCAGCGGCCACGAGGTGACCCTGTCCGCCGGCGCCGCCGATGAGGCCCAGGCTCATGAGGTTTTGGACGTGGACCTGGACGGGGAGGACATCACCGTGGCCTTCAATCCCACCTACTTGATCGAAGGTCTGTCCGCCATAGAAGAGCCCTTCGTGCGCATGAAGATGACCTCGGCGGTCAAGGCCGTGGAATTCAACGGTCAGCAGGAGGCCGATTCGGACGAATCCATGGACTACCGCTACCTGCTGGTGCCCATGCGTTTCAACGTCTGAGCGCTCTTACGCAAAGCAGTCAAGGAGGTAGCGGGGCAGTGCGCATCTCACGGTTGGCCGTGGACCACTTCCGCTCCTGGCAGGCCCTGGTGCTCGATTTGGAGCCAGGCGTCAACATCCTCCAGGGACGCAACGGCTTGGGCAAGACCAACCTGGTGGAGGCCTTGGAGGTCTTGTCCACTGGGTCGAGCCACCGGGCCTCTTCCTCGGCTCCCCTGGTCCAAAGGGGCCAGGCCCGGGCCACGGTCCGAGCGAACGCCCAGGAGGCCGGGCGTACGACCACTTATGAGCTGACCATCCCGGTCCGGGGCGCCAACCGCGCCCGCATCGACGGCGGACCCTCCCTCTACATGCGCGACTTGGTAGGCCGGGTCCCCTCAGTCACGTTCTCCCCCGAGGATCAGCGCCTGGTCTCCGGCGATCCCTCCGGGCGGCGCTCCTTCCTGGATCAGACCGCCTCACAGCTGGACCCGGCTTACTATCAGGCCAAGCAGGATGTCTCCCACTTGGCCCAGCAGCGCAGCGCCCTCTTGAAACGGCTCTCCCGAGCCGAGAGCGCCGGCGCCGATGAAGGGGACCGACAGGCGGATTTGAGCGGCTTGGAGGTGTGGACCGGGCAGTTCATCCAACGGGGGATGGACCTGACCGCCCGCCGTCAGCGGCTGGTTCAGACCCTGCAAGGACCCCTGGCCCAAATATACGAGCGCTTGGCCGGGGCGGGCCAAGAAGCGTCGATGACCTATGAGCCCTCCTTCGCGGAGGTCTTGCAAGCGGGGCCCGGGCCCGAGGCCGCCGCTGAAATCAGCCGCCACTTCCAGCGGGTCTGGCCGGGTGAGCTGGCCCGAGGGGTCAACCTTTTAGGGCCACAGCGTGATGACCTTTCCTTCAGCCTCAATGGCTTGCCGGCCAAGGAATACGCCTCCAACGGCGAGGAGTGGACCCTGGCCTTGGCCCTGCGCTTGGCCGAGCACCAGATCCTGTCGCAGGAGGGCGGGCAGGCGCCCATCCTCATCCTGGACGATGTCTTCGCCCAGTTGGATGACGAGCGTCGCGGGCAGATTCTGGATTTCGCCAGGGAGCAGCCTCAGGCCCTGATCACGGTCGCCGCTCCTGGCGATTTGCCGGCCTTGGAGGGCGCCCACCTGATCAATGTGGCCCAGTTGGCGCAGCGTCAGCGCGAGGCCCTGGGGGAGGCGGAGGCGTGAGGAAGCCAGTCGACCAAAGTCTTGGTCTGAATCCCAGCAAGCTGCCAGCGCAGGTTTTCCGTCGTTTCGTGGTGCGCAGCCTCAGCCGCAAGGAGCGTCTGCACGACGCCGAATTGGCCTGGGAATCCTTCGGCAAGCCCGGCCGCGACCCGAAGCGCTTGGGCTCGGTGACTACGTCGATGGCAGGCCAAGGCGGGTGGTTCCCCCACTTGAAAGTGGCCCAGCTCCAAGACCACTGGGATCAAGTAGTGGGCCCCGCGATCGCCGCTCACTCCACCGTGCGCTCCTACAAGGAAGGACGTTTGGTCCTTCAAGCCTCCACACCGGTGTGGGCCACCCAGCTGACCTACCTGATTCCCCAGCTCAAGTCCACGGTCGCCGCCCGTCTGGGGATGCCCGTCACTGAGGTGGTCGTCTCCGGCCCTGGCTCCGGCTCTGGTTCCAGGGGAACACACGCCTGGGTGCGCCCCCACCGCCGCTGGTAGGCCAATAGCGGGCGCGCATTGCGTCCTGAGCCACTTCAAGAGCCCGCAGGAGGTCTTCCGTCGCCTGTGGCTGGTAGGATACGTATAGATAGTTGAACGTGCGTGAGAGCCTTTTTTGTGCGTTCTAGAGCGTAAGACCCTTATCTCGACCCTAGCAAACAGAGCCGAGGGCCTAGGAAGGAAACTCTGTGGCAGAGCGGAATGCGGATCAGTCCCAGGATTCGCGCGTCCCAGAAGACGGGCAGGAGCGGCTGACGGACGCCCAATTGGACGATTCATTGGCTCCGGAACACTATGACGCCAGTGATTTGCGGGTCTTGGAGGGGTTGGAGGCCGTGCGGATCAGGCCGGGCATGTACATTGGCTCGACCGGCCCGAGGGGCCTGCATCACCTGGTTTACGAGATCGTCGACAATTCAGTGGATGAGGCCCTGGCTGGTTATGCCGACCATATAGAAGTGACCATCCTGTCCGACGGTGGCATCCGAGTGGACGACAACGGACGCGGCATCCCCGTGGACGAAGTGCCAGGCGAGGGTGTTTCCGGCGTGGAGACCGTGATGACCAAGCTTCACGCCGGGGGCAAATTCGGCGGTGGCGGCTACGCTGTCTCCGGTGGCCTGCATGGCGTGGGCATCTCAGTGGTGAACGCCTTGTCCACCCGCATCGAGATTGAGGTGCGCCGGCAGGGCTTCCACTGGAGGCAGACCTACGTGGACCAACAACCCGTGGCCGCCTTGTCCAAGGACGAGCCGATGACCGCGGACGAGTCCACTGGCACCTCGGTGACTTTCTGGGCCGATCCGAAGATCTTTGAGACCACCGAATACGATTTCGAGACCCTGCGCGCCCGCTTCCAACAGATGGCCTTCCTCAACAAGGGCCTGCGCCTGACCTTGACCGACGAGCGCCCGAGCGAGCAGGCCGGCGACGAGGTGGCCGGCGAGGATGGAGCCGAGGGTCAGCCGCAAACGGTCTCCTACCGCTATGAGAACGGCATCCGCGACTATGTGGCCTTCCTGGTCAATTCAAAGAAAGCCACGCCAGTCGAGGACGACATCATCGATTTCGAGGCCGAGGACCTGACCCTGGGGATCTCCGCCGAGGTGGCCATGCAGTGGACCGGGGCCTACTCCGAGTCCGTGCATACCTTCGCCAACACGATTTCCACCACCGAGGGCGGTGCTCACGAGGAGGGATTCCGCGCGGCCCTGACCATGATGGTCAACCGTTACGCCCGCGAGAAGGGCATCCTGAAAGACAAGGATGAGAAACTCTCGGGCGACGACGTGCGCGAGGGACTGACCGCCGTGGTCTCGGTCAAGATGACCAACCCCCAGTTCGAGGGGCAGACCAAGACCAAGCTGGGCAACCCCGAGGCCAAGACCTTCGTCCAGCGGGTGATGACCGAGCGCTTGACCGACTGGTTTGACGCCCACCCGGGGGAGGCCAAGGCCATCGTCCAGAAGGCCATTGACGCCTCCAGGGCCCGAATCGCCGCCAAGAAGGCGCGTGAGTCCACCCGGCGCAAGTCCATCTTCGAGACCGCCGGCATGCCCGACAAGCTCAAGGACTGCCAGTCCAACGATCCCGAGGAGTGCGAGCTCTTCATCGTCGAGGGTGATTCGGCAGGCGGCTCGGCCATCCAGGGCCGCAACCCACTGACCCAGGCCATCCTGCCCCTGCGCGGCAAGATTTTGAACACCGAGCGCGCATCCCTGGACCGCATGATGAAGTCCGACACGATCGAGTCCCTGATTACCGCGGTCGGGGGAGGTTATGGCGAGGACTTCGACCTGTCCAAGGTGCGCTATCACAAGGTCATCATCATGGCCGACGCCGATGTGGACGGCGCCCACATCGCCACCCTGAACCTGACCCTCTTCTTCCGCTACATGCGGCCGATGATCACGGCCGGTTACGTCTATGTGGCCATGCCGCCGCTCTACCGGCTCAAGTGGACCAAGGGCCCGCACGACTTCGTCTACACCGACGCCGAGCGTGACCGCGTGCTGGCCGAAGGCAAGGAGAAGGGCCGGCAGCTGCCCAAGGGCGAAGGCATCCAGCGCTATAAGGGTCTGGGAGAGATGAGCTACCAGGAGCTCTGGGAGACCACCATGGACCCCAACCACCGAATCTTGAAGAAGATTCATATTGAGGACGCGGCCCAGGCCGACGAGACCTTCACGATGCTGATGGGTGACGAAGTCGAACCCCGTCGCATCTTCATCCAGCGCAACGCCAAGGACGCTCGCTTCGTGGACGCCTGAGCCAGGGAGCGGCGGGGCGGGCGCGCGGCACCTCCCCCGCCGGCCCCGGCCGCAGCGGACAAGCTTGAATCATCTTCTATTTGTGATGTAAGGACCGACAGTGGCAGACGAGAACAACAGCAACAACAACGACGACGATGGGCTCATCCTGCCCGACGGCTCGCGCGAACCCCTGAGCCCCCAAGAGATGGACAACACCGACTATGGGCTGCTCAAGGGCGAGAGGATTCAACCGATCGACCTGCAGAAGGAGATGAAGGACTCATACCTGTCCTACGCCATCTCCGTGATTGTCGAGCGCGCCCTGCCTGATGTGCGCGACGGCATGAAGCCGGTGCATCGCAGGGTCATCTACGCCATGTACGACGGAGGCTACCGGCCCGACCGGGGCTACAACAAGTGCTCGCGCGTGGTCGGTGACGTGATGGGCAAGTACCACCCCCATGGCGACGCGGCCATCTACGACACGATTGTGCGCCTGGCCCAATCCTGGTCCATGCGCTACCCCCTGATCGACGGCCAGGGCAACTTCGGCTCCCCCGGCGACGATCCCGCGGCCGCCATGCGCTACACCGAGTGCCGTATGGCTCCGCTGGCCATGGAGATGGTGCGCGACATCGACAAGGACACGGTCGATTTCATCCCCAACTACGACGGCAAGACCCAGGAGCCCACGGTCCTGCCCTCCCGCTTCCCCAACCTGCTGGTCAACGGTTCAGCCGGCATCGCGGTGGGCATGGCCACGAACATCCCTCCGCACAACATGGGCGAGATCGCCCGAGGCGTCCACTGGGCCCTGGACCACCCGGACGCGACCAAGGAAGAGCTCCTGGACGCCTTGATTTCCATCATTAAGGGCCCTGACTTCCCGACCGGCGCAACGATCCTGGGTCACAAGGGCATCGAGCAAGCCTACCGCACCGGTCGCGGGCTCATCACCATGCGCGCCGTGGTCAACACCGAGGAGATCAAGGGCCGCATGTGCCTGGTGGTCACCGAGCTGCCCTACCAGGTGAACCCGGACCGGTTGGTCGTCTCCATCCGCGAGGCGGTGCGCGACGGCAAGATCCAGGGCATCGCCGACATGAGGGACGAGACCTCGGGCCGCACCGGCCAGCGCCTGGTGCTCGTGCTCAAGCGCGACGCCGTGCCCAAGGTGGTTCTGAACAACCTGTACAAGCACTCCCAGCTCCAGCAGACGTTCGGGGCCAACATGCTGGCCCTGGTGGACGGCGTGCCCCGCACCCTGAGCCTGGACGCCTTCATCCGCCATTGGGTGGACCACCAGCTGGACGTGATCGAGCGCCGCACCAAGTATTTGAAGCGCGAGGCCGAGGAACGCGACCACATCCTCCAGGGCTACCTGAAGGCCCTGGACATGATCGAAGAAGTCATCGCCCTGATTCGCCGTTCCAAGGATGTGGAGAGCGCCCGCACCGGGCTGATGGATCTGCTAGGCGTGGACGAAGTCCAGGCCGACGCGATCCTGGCCATGCAGCTGCGCCGTCTGGCCGCCCTGGAGCGTCAGAAGATCGTGGACGAGCACAACGAACTGATGCGCCGGATCAAGGATTACAACGACATCCTCGCCGACCCCTTGCGTCAGCGGCGGATCGTGGGCGATGAGATGGACGAGATCGTCGAGAAGTACGGCGACGAGCGGCGCACTAAGATTCTGCCTTACTCGGGCGAGATGAACGTGGAGGATCTGATCGCCGACGAGAACGTCGTGGTCACGGTCACCCACTCCGGTTTCGTCAAGCGCACCAAGGCCGATGAATACCGGGCCCAGCATCGTGGAGGAAAGGGCATCAAGGGCACCAAGCTGCGCGAGGCGGATGTGGTGGACCACTTCTTCCTGACCTCCACCCACAATTGGCTTCTCTTCTTCACGAACAAGGGTCGGGTCTACCGGCTCAAAGCCTACGAGTTGCCCGAGGGCTCACGTGACTCCAAAGGCCAGCATGTGGCCAACCTCCTTCAGCTGGCCCCAGGCGAGCAGATCGAGCAGGTCCTCTCCTTGCGCTCTTACGATGACGCCGACTACTTGGTCTTGGCCACGCGCAGCGGCAAGGTCAAGAAGACCCGTCTGTCCGAATACGATTCCCCTCGTCAGGGCGGCCTGATCGCGATGCGCCTGGTGCAGTTGGAGGACGAGAATGGGCGGCCCTTGACCCGTCCGGCCGATGCGACCGACGAAAACGGTGGTGAGGAGCCGGTCTACGACGAGCTGGTCGGCGCCGCCCTGTGCAACGCCCAGGATGACATCATCCTGGTCTCCAGGCATGGCATGAGCGTCAAGTTCGAGGCCAACGACGAGACCTTGCGCCCGATGGGACGGCAGACCACTGGCGTGCAAGGCATGAGGTTCCGCTCCGGCGATGAGCTGTTGAGCATGGACGTGGTGCCTGCGGATTCCGACGACGATCTGCTTGTGGTCACTGACCAGGGCTACGCCAAGCGCACCGCCCTGTCCGAGTACCGCCTCCAGGGACGCAACGGCTACGGGGTCAAGGCCCTGGCCTTGGTCGAGGGCCGTGGGTCCCTGACCGGCGCGTTGGTGGTGAGCGAGAACGACCAAGTCATGGCGATCATGAAGTCAGGCAAGGTGATCCGCTCCGACGTCGCCGAGGTCAAGCGCACCGGGCGCAACACCCAGGGTGTCACCCTGGCCAAGCCCGATAAAGGCGACGAAATCATCTCGGTCGCCCGCAACGCCGAACATGACGACAATGACGGCGATGATGATGAGGCGGGCGGGGCCGACACCGCTCAGCAGACACCGGAGACCGAACCCGCCGAGGTCTGATCAGGGCAGGTCCGGCGGTAGTGTGGAGGAGCGGGGCCGCCCCCCGCTCCTCCAGAGGAAGCTGGTAGCCTCACTAGAGGGTGAGGGGCTCGTGGGCTCCGAACGCAGTGGGGTCGTCTTGGTTGAAATGAGCAAGGAGCACCGATGAGCCAGAACAACAGCGGAAAGTCCCAACCAAAGCAGGGTGTCGACCATCCCGGGCGGTCGGTCTCCGGCGCAGCCCAGGCATCCCAACGACCGTCCCAGGCCGGTAAGCCCGAGACCGCGCCCAAGAGCGAACCGGCCCAGCAGGCGAAGGCCCAGGCCACCGCCCCGGCGAGGGGCCAGACTCCCGTCAAGGCTCAGCCCGCTGCGAAGGAAGCCGGGCAACAAGACCCACAGGCGAAGCAAACGGCCACCGTCAAGGGTCAAGGCCAGGCTCAAGAGACCCAGCGCAAGGTGGAGTCCAAGTCCCCTGCGCAAGCTTCCAAGACTGCTCAGGACAATCCCGCCAAAGCTGCCAAGCGCAAGCAAGGCCAGCAGGCGGCCAGCATGGGCGCGACTGTGGCGGCCGCCTCCAAAGACAAGCCCAAGGTAGAAGCCAAGCCGGCAGCGGCGGCGGCGACTTTGAAGCCGATTAAACCGGAGCAGGTCCGTCGGGCTGGAGCGCCCAGGACCGCCGCTTCCTCCTCCTCTGAATCCATCCCGCAGGTCGCCGCCAGTTTGAAGGGGCGGCAGGAGACTTCCGCCCACCCACGCTCGTCCGCCTCCCCTACGGCCAGGCCCGCGGCAACCGCCCGTCCAGCGGTCTCCCCGCGTCCGGCGGCCTCCACACGCACGGCCCGTCCCAACCGACAGGCTTCGGCGGGGATCGGCGGCGGCGAGGATAAGGTCCGTGTGCCGCGAGCCCGGCGTATGCAGCTTTCATTGACCAGGGTCGAGCCCTGGTCGGTGGCCAAGGTCTCCTTCCTGCTGGGCATCGCTGGTGGCATCATCCAGGTGGTCGCCACCTCCTTGCTATGGTTCCTCCTGAACGCGATCGGCCTGTTCGACAACATCACCCAGATGGTTTCCAAGACCGGTCTGGACGCCGGCGGCCTCGATTTGAGCTCCGTGCTCAGCCTGGGCACCGTGATTAGTTCGGTCACGATTTTCTCCATTTTCGAGATCGTCTTCATCGTGGTCCTGGCCACGATTGGCGCCTTCTTGTACAACATCGTCGGCTCCCTGGTCGGCGGCATCCACGTGACTTTGGGCGACGACTAGTTTACGGTCCTGAACAGCCGGCGGCCCCTTCGTATCGGGGGTGTGAAGGCGCCG
The DNA here is from genome assembly GCF_001263395.1 of Bifidobacterium actinocoloniiforme DSM 22766. NCBI lineage: Bacteria > Bacillati > Actinomycetota > Actinomycetes > Bifidobacteriales > Bifidobacteriaceae > Bifidobacterium > Bifidobacterium actinocoloniiforme. Next base: position 1,409,356 of record NZ_CP011786.1, read on the forward strand.
CCGGCTCCGGGCTTTAACCTGCGCACATGCTCTCGTATCTTGGCTCTTTTTCAGCTTCGTTCGGCCTGTCCATCGCGGTCTGGCCCTTCGTCTCCTTGCTGCTGACCCTGCCGGTTTTGGCTCTGATTTACCACCGCTACCACCGCCTGCGCTTGGCCGCGGCCTTGGCCGCCTACCTGGTCATCCTCTACCTGTTGGCCCTGGTCTGCTTCACCTTGTGGCCCATGCCTGACGATCGCGCCGCCTTCTGTGCCACCCACCACCTGGCTCCCCAGCTCAATCCGCTGCGCTTCCTGTCCGACCTGTCCTTCGGCGGCCGTGACGCTTTGCTGCAAATCGTGTTGAACCTGGTGTTCTTCCTGCCTTTGGGCTTCATTATGGGCCGCGTCTTCCGCTGGCGCCTGCGCCTGGCCCTGCCCGCGGGCTTCCTGACTTCCCTGACCATAGAGACCGCCCAGCTGACCGGAGCTTTCGGCCTAGTGGGCTGCGCCTACCGGCTCTTCGACGTGGATGACCTCCTGTGGAACACCTCCGGCGCCCTGATTGGCTTTGCCTGCGCGGTCCTGCTCAACCGCTTGGTCCCGCCTCGTTCGACCCATGCCAACGAAGTGGTCCGCTCCCCCAGTTTCCTTCACCGTTGCGTGACAATGGCCGTGGATCTGGTCCTGGTCTATTCCCTCTCCTCCTCCTTGGGTTTCGGACTGGTGGTCGTGATCAACGCTTGGGCCGGTCACCGTTCGAACGGCGACTACGATTTGGCTGGCTGGGCCGTCTCCACTCACGCCCTGCGGCTCATGGTTATCGCCCTGGACTTGGCAAGCCTGCTCTTCTTCGAGCTTTTGATCCCCTTTCTGCGCCGGGGGCAGACCTTGGGCGCGGCGTTCACTCACATGAGCGTGGAGACGCGGGCTCGGCGGGGTTGGACGCGCGCGGCCTTCTACCTGGCCCGTACAACGGTTCTCCTGCTTGTCTTCGGCCCTTGGAGCGGTCGTCTGCGCTCCTGGGTCAACCTGCTGGCCTTCCTTCTTCTGGTCTTCTATGTAATCAAGCGGCAGATGCCCTATGACCTCATCCCCGTTTCACCCGTTTCAACGGCTGCGTCACCGCTCTCGCGTCCCGTTGGCGGGCAAGGCAGCGGGTCAGCGGTCCCCCGCTTTGCCTGGTCTTCTGATGCGGACTTCGGAGACGACAATCCCCACGAAGATGATCGCGAAGCCAACCAAGTGGGCGGTCGTCAATTCCTCGCCCAAGGCCAGGACGGAGACGGCCATGCCGAATAGGCTCTCGGTGCACAGGATCAGTGAGCCTTGCGCGGCCGGCACTTGTGAGAATGCGACATTTTGCAGGTTCTGGGCGATTAGCGTGGAGACCAGCACCAAGTAGGTCAGAGCGCCAATCGTCTGGGGGTGCAGGGTGGCCAGTTGCGGCGCTGGCTCGGTCAGGGCGGCGCCGATGAGGAAGAGGACTCCGGCCACCAGCAGTTCGTAATAGGTCAGGATGGTCGCGTCGAAATTCTTGGCCAGGCTGCCAGCCAGTACGATGTTCATACCGTAGCAGACCGCACCGGCCAGGGTCAGCAGGTCTCCTGGGCTTAGAGCCAGGCGGGCCGAGTCATTCGGTGACAAGGAGATGAGGCCAACGCCGACCACGCACAGGAGCGCGGCCAAGAAATTGCGCCAGGCGGGGCGCTTGCGGGTGGCCGCCCAAACCAGGAAGGGCACCAGTACGCAGTATGTGGCGGTCAGGAAGGAGTTGCGCCCCGGGCCGATGGTGCGCAAGCCTTCCATCTGCAGCAGGAAGGCGGACCAGTAGGTGATCCCCAGTGTCAGTCCGGGAACCAGCATGTCCAACAGATGGGCCCGCCGTAACTTGGGCCATAGGATCAGGGTCATCAGGGCTACCGCGATCACCAGCCGCACGCCCATGATCCACTGCACGCTCATTTGGCGTAGGGCTATTTTTTCGAAGGTGTATCCGGCCCCCCAGGCGGCGGCCGCTGCCAGAAGCATGAGTCTGGCGGCCCAAGGGTTCAGGTGGATGGAGTCGTCGCGGGAAGTCATGCCCCAATCCTAGCTGTGCCCAGGCCCAGGTTTATGGGCGTTCGCTTATCTGGGAATTTTAATCTCAAGCGTATAGAGAAAAACACAAGAACTTCACAAAAGACTGTCCCTAGTTTATACTAGTACTTTTAAGCAACCAAGGTTCGCGTTGAACCATGATGGTTGCTTGGTTTTCCGCAATGCATGCGGAAGAGAGAAAGGAATTTGGGCGAATGTTCGCTTTTCTGAAACCAGCGCCTCCTGCGGCCAACAAGGTGCCCGCAGGTAAGGTGGCCGGTAAGTACCGGCAGTACAGGATCAGGGTCTTCCTGAGCATTTACCTCGGGTATGCCGGTTACTACATCGTCCGTTCAAACTTCTCGGTGGCCTCTCCCTACCTGAAGAAGAACTACGGCTTCACGACTGCGGACATTGGTCTGATCACTCTGTGCCTAGCCGTTTCCTACGGCATCAGCAAGTTCGTCATGGGCATGCTCTCCGACAAGTCCAACCCGCGTTTCTACATCGCCACCGGCCTGCTGGCCTCGGCCTTCCTGAACCTGATCTTCGGCGCGACGGCCAGCAAGGGCGTCATGATGTTGCTGATGGTCCTGATGGGCATATTCCAGGGCATGGGCGCCCCAGCGGCTCACAAGTCCCTATCCAATTGGTGGGCGGAGAAAGAGCGTGGCTCCTTCGTTTCCATGTGGAACACCTCCCACAACCTGGGTTCCGGCACCGTCGCCCCAATCGTCGGGTTTGCGCTTGCGGCCTTCGGCCCCCACATGTGGAAGAGCATCTTCTTCGTCCCCTCGGTCATTTCGATCATCATGGCCGTCCTGGTCATCGTGCTCGGCGCCGACACCCCTGAGTCCGTGGGCCTGCCGCCCATCCAGGAGTTCAAGGCCGACGAGTACAAGGGCGAGAAGATCGACAAGTCCAAGCTCCAGTCCCACTCGGATCTCTCAATCCCCCAGATTTTCATCCGCTATGTGGCTTCCAACCCCTACATTTGGGTCTTGGCCCTGTCGAACGCTTTCGTCTACATCGTTCGCTACGGCGTGTTGAACTGGATTCCGATTTACCTGAACGAGGCCAAGGGCTTCTCGCTGGCGCAAGCCCGCTCCTCCTTCGCCCTGTTCGAGTACGCGGCCATCCCCGGCACGATCCTGATTGGATGGATGAGCGATAAGTTCTTCCACGGCAAGCGCGCTGGCATCGCCGCGGCTCTTATGGCCCTCCTGGGTGTCATCTTCTTGGGCTACTGGGCCTCCAGCTCCTTGTGGGCCATCGACATCGAGATCGCGCTGATGGGCATCTTCGTCTACGGCCCACAGATGCTGATCGCCGCCCTGACCATCGATCTGGCACCTCGGTTCGCAATCGGCAGCACCACCGGCTTCGTCGGCCTATTCGGCTACATCTTCGGCGAGGCGACCGCTTCCTATGGAATCGGTGCTCTCGTGGGCAAGAACGGTTGGGACAAGGGGTTCGGAATTATCGCCATCTCCGCGGTCCTGGGTATCGTCTGCTTCCTGATCCTGACCCGCGCCGAGCGCTACAAGAAGGTGGAGGCCCCCGAGGCTGGCGTCGTTGAGGACTGACTGTCGGCTGCTGATTGGGCAGGTGGCAGCGCGGCTCAAGCCCGTTCACCGCTTACTAGTGAAGTGCGTGAAGCGATAAGCAAGAAGTGAGAAAACATGGTGGGCGGCATCCGCAAGGGTGTCGCCCACCGTCGTATGCGCTCTTCTGGGCCGGATTGGATGATCAGTGAAGTACAACGATAGTGGTCACCTGTGGGCGCATACCCTCCCTGAGTGGTTGAACGTCGACGGTGTCGTTGGCATATAACCCTTGATTTTTCTAGCTAGTTGTGCAATTTACGAAACTGTTGTATATTTTCTTCATAAGTACAAGGTTGTATGAAAAAAGCCAAGAACTAACGAAGCCATTGGTTTGACCATTAGAACAACGTTGTATTAAATAGCGTGCTAACTCTAGGGAAGGGCATCATGGCATCTCCATTCGACTCTTCGATTCACCAGGCTCAGCTGGACGTGGATCCTGACTTCCGACTTGCTTCGGTTCCAGACCGGATTTTCGGTTCTTTCGCCGAGCACCTAGGCCGATGCATCTACACCGGCATATATGAGCCTGGTCATCCCAAAGCTGACTGTAATGGGTATCGCACCGATGTAATGGAGTTGGTCCGAGAGCTCGGGGTTACCGCCATTCGCTATCCGGGCGGGAATTTCGTCTCCGGCTACCGCTGGCAGGATGGCATTGGTCCTCGCAATCAGCGACCTCGGCGCCTGGACTTGGCCTGGCACTCCACGGAGACCAACGAATTCGGCTTGCACGAGATGGTCGAATGGCTCAAGCGATTGGGTGGAAACGAGCTGATGGAGGCTGTCAATCTGGGTACGCAAGGTACGCAGGAGGCCCTTGATTTGCTGGAGTACTCCAATATTCCCTCCGGTACCGTCCTGTCCGATTTACGCCGCCGCAACGGCTCCGAAGACCCGTTCGATATCCATATGTGGTGTCTGGGCAACGAAATGGACGGCCCCTGGCAGCTGGGGCATCGGGATGCTGCCGACTACGCCCGCACCGCAGCCATGGCGGCGGCGGCCATGCGGCAGATGGATCCGGATGTCGAGCTGGTGGTTTGCGGCTCCTCAAGCCACAGCATGCCCACTTTCGGCGATTGGGAACGCACGGTTTTGGAACGTACGTATGAGCAGGTGGACTTCATCTCCAGTCATGCCTACTACCATCCGGTCGATGGTGACATGGATTCGTTCCTGGCGTCCGGTGAGGATATGGGGGCTTTCATCCGGGAAGTGGCTGCAGTAATCGACGCCACCCGCGCCAAGCTAAAGAGCGATCACCAGGTGGCGATTTCCTTCGATGAGTGGAATGTGTGGTACCAGGACAGCGAGCCTTCGCGCACACCTGAGGGGATTGGCAATTGGCCGCAAGCCCCGAGGCTCCTTGAAGACGTCTACAGCCTCGCAGACGCTGTTGTTTTCGGTGACTTGTTGATTACTTTGCTCAAGCATGCGGACCGGGTGCGTTCAGCCTCCCTGGCTCAGTTGGTCAACGTCATCGCGCCGATCATGACTGAACCTGGAGGCCCTGCATGGCGGCAGACCACTTTTTATCCTTTCTCGTCAACGGCGCGTCTGTCCAAGGGTGGCAATGTCGTCGAGTCACATATGAACAGCGACTTCTACGAGACGGCCCGGTACGGTGATGTGCCCGACCTGGATTCGGTGGCCGTAAGCCAGGATGACGGCTCTCTGTCGATCTTCGTCGCCAATCGGTCGCGCTCTCGGCCGTATGACCTGACCCTGCGTCTGCCCGCGTGGGCCTGCTCCGGTTATTCACGGATTGAGGCCCAAACCTTGCACGACGATGACATCCAGGCCAGCAACACTTTGGAAGCGCAGGATCGTGTCCTGCCTCACCCGAACACGACTGCCCGCTTAACGGCCTCCGGCAGTCAGGCCTCCATCCACCTGCCCCCGGTTTCATGGAGCGCGATTCGGCTTTCTGGGATGCAATGATGACTGATTGATTGATGTGATCGGTCAATCAGAAAGAAGGGAGGAAGCGCAAAACGAAACTTCAAGCGGGTTGGTATGACAGCTTGCTTCGAGCTCAATTGTACGAAAAAGGAAGGTAGACCAATGAAGAAATCGATGAGGATTGCTTCAGCTTGCGTCGCATGTTTGGCATTGTTGTCGTTCAGCGCCTGTGGCGCACCGGGATCCCAAGGCTCCAAGGACGCCGGAGGGGCTGACCAGGTGCATAGCGACGCCAAGGCGAATGATGATGCGAAGTGTCAAAACACCATCAAGAAAAAGGGTGTTGAGAAGGTCACGGTTTGGGCCTGGTACCCAGCCATGGAAAAGATGGTCGATACATTTAACGATCAGCATGATGATGTGCAGGTTTGCTGGACCAGAGCTGGTTCGGGGCAGACTCAATATCAGAAGATCACCACCGCAGTCAAGGCGAAGTCAGGTTTGGCGGATGTGGTGCAAATCGAGTATGACGTGCTGAGCCAGTATGTATCAGGCGTCGAGAAGCACTTGGTCGATCTCAACCAGTTTGGGGCCGACAAGCTTTCCGATAAGTACACCAAAGGTGTTTGGAATGCGGTGAGCTTGAGGGGCGGTAAGTCTGTTTATGCGATTCCAGTAGACCAAGGCCCATACGTCATGATGTATCGAAAGGATATTTTCGATAAATACGGGGTCAAGGTGCCGACCACCTGGCAGGAGTATGAGCAAGCCGGGAAAGAGTTGCGGCAGAAGGGCTTCCAGGGGCATATCGGCAACTACGAACCTAGCGGTAACGGTTCTAACGTCACGCTTATCGCCCAGAACAAGGGCAAAGTATATGACTACTCTGCCTCTCAGCCTGATAAGTTGGGCGTCGACTTCACTAGCAAAGAGTCCAAGGAGGTCATGGAGTACTGGCAGAGACTCGCCAAAGAGGGTGTGGTGACCACCGATGACGCTTATACCGCCGAGTGGTACAAGAAGATTGTTGACGGTTCTTGGGCTACGGCGGTTTGCGCGTCCTGGCTGGTAGGGAATCTTCGCGGGGTCAGTGGGGCGGATTCGAGCGCTGACTGGAAGGTAGCGAAGGCTCCTGGGTGGAGTTCCACAACGCCGAGTGTGAACTTCGGCGGGTCGTCTTTGGCTGTGACCGACCAAGCGAAGGTTACGAAAAAGGCCGCCAAGGTAGCTATGGAGTTCTTCGATGATCCTGCCATCCAGCAGACGGCTATCACTGAAAGCGGACTCTTCCCAACGTGGACCAAAGTCTTGAATTCCGAGAGCTTCCAGAATATGACGGATCCCTTCTACGGTGATCAAAAGATAAATCAGGTTATAGCTCCAGTAGCCCTAGGGTACAAGGGCTATGACTTCTTGCCCTTCCAGCCATACGCTTACGACGAGCAGACCAAGGTCTTCACCGAGATTGTGCGCAATGGAGCGGATGTCCCCAGCTCACTGCGTGCATTGAACAAGACGCTCACTGACTATGCAACTCAGCAAGGGTTCACGGTCAAGAAGTAGCGCAGAATTGGGGCCGGGAGGCCTGTTCCTTCCGGCCCCGGTTATGAGAGGCAACAGTCATGTCATCAATCAGGTCGAAAGCGCTCCCCGCGCGTAAGCGAGGGATATCCAGGAAGGAAAACGCCTGGGGCTGGTTCTTTACAGCGCCTTTCGCGGTGATTTTCCTGTTCTTCCTCGTCATCCCACTGGCATACGCTTTTTACGTTTCTCTGTTTTCTTATACGCAGTTGAAAGGTGCTGTGTTCACAGGCCTGGGCAACTATACCCGTGCCTTCCGCGATCCCATTTTCTTGGCCGGCATGGGCCGCGTGGTCATGTATGCGGTGGTCATGGTGCCCACGCAGCTGGTCTTTGCCCTTATCCTGGCTTTGGTGCTTGATAGTGTAAAGAACCGTTTTGCGTCGTTCTCACGCCTGGCTTTCTTCTTGCCGTACGCCATTCCTGTGGTCATTGGGGCACTGATGTGGGGATTCCTGTACTCCAAGCAGATGGGTCCGTTTACCTCCATTTTCGACTTGTTTGGAATGAAGGCGCCGGCATTCTTGAGCCCAAGCGGGATCTTCGGGTCGCTTGTAAATATCGTGACCTGGCAATGGACTGGTTACTACATGGTTATTCTGTATTCGGCCCTTCAATCCGTACCGCCTGAACTCTATGAGTCGGCGCGGCTCGACGGGGCTTCAGAGGTGCAGATTGCCTTAAGGATCAAAACCCCCATCATTTCAAGTTCGCTGGTTATGGTAACTGTCTTCTCCTTGATTGGGACTTTGCAGTTTTACACAGAGCCGATGATTCTGCGCAATAACGTCCCATCGGTCATCGCTCCGGAATACACCCCGAATATGTACGCTCAGGCGCTCGCTTTCAATTACAACCAGTTAAATTATTCCGCGACGGTGTCGTTCGCTTTGGGGCTTTTGGTGGTGGTGTTCAGCGTCGTTTTCATGCGCTTGACCCGGCATCAGTCAGGATTGGAGGATTGATATGGGTAGGCGAATTTCACGCAATCAAGTTACCGATGGCGGCCGCGTCCGCAGCTCTCACCGCTTAGCCTATGTGCTGCTACTTATCTGCTGCGTTTACTTCCTGTTCCCTGTCTGGTGGCTATTAGTGGCAGCTACCAAAAACAACGCCGGCTTGTTCTCCGGCGCTCACGGAGCTATGTGGTTCGACAATAATTTTGCGTTGTGGAGCAACATCAAGCAGCTAAGCACGTATGAGGGCGGTATTTACTGGCGGTGGCTGTTCAACTCCCTCTTATACGCGGTTGTCGGTGGTATAGGGGCCACAGCCATATCGGTGATGGCTGGCTATGGTTTTGCCAAGTTCCGCTTCCATGGCCGGAAGTTCTACTTCAATGTCGTATTGGGCGCGCTGATGATCCCGACGACCGCCTTGGTTATTCCCACCTTTATCCTGATGTCCCAGTTTGGCATGACCGACACTATCTGGGCAGTTCTTTTGCCTTCCCTGCTATCTCCGTTCGGCACCTACCTCATGAGGATTTACTGCATGGGCTCCTTACCGGATGAAATGATGGAGGCGGCGAGGGTGGATGGTGCTGGCGAACTCAGGACCTTCTTCCAGGTTTCGTTGCCAATTATGACCCCCGCTATCACAACTGTCTTCCTGTTGTCGGTAGTGGGCTGCTGGAACAACTTCTTCCTGCCATCGGTCGTGCTTTCTGACACCAAGCTCTTCCCGATTACAGTAGGTTTGACTCAGTGGCAGGTAAAATCGAATGCTGGTGCGGGGTCGGAGCAGGTATGGAACCTGATCACGTCGGGTGCGCTGGTATCGGTTATACCGCTCGTTCTGGCTTTCCTTTTCCTTCAGCGATACTGGGTAGGAGGGCTGGCGGCTGGTTCCGTGAAGGCCTAATGGGTAAAACCGGCCCACGTCTGCAGTGGGCCGGTATACCCTTGTTGTGAACGGACTCACCCGCGATGCTGAAGGTAAAAAGGTGATGAAGCATGCAAAAGCGAGCGACTATCAAAGATGTGGCGCGCGAAGCGCATGTGTCGATCAAAACTGTTTCGAACGTCATCAATGATTCTGGAAGCATGAGGCCGCAAACCCGAAAACGGGTCGAACAGGCTATCGACAGTCTGGGATATTCGATTAACATGTCGGCTCGCCTGCTGAAAACCGGCGAATCACGTCTCTTGGGTTTGGCTACGTTCGACTTCGCCCAACCATTCCCAGCGACTTTCGTTGACGCGGTAGTCAAGGCAGCTCGTAAACGCCAGTACGGGGTCGTCGTCGATACATACGACAGCGACGGGGAAGGGCTGAGCACGATCCTTAAAGAGATTCCCCAGCTTGGGGCGGATGGGTGGGTTTTCCTAATGGACCGACCGGCCCATCCCAAGTCCATCCTCGACCAGAACTATCCTCTGGTATTGGCTGGTGATTACCTGTCCTACGGGAAAGTGGATAGCGTTATGATGCCCAACGTCGATGCGGTCAAAGCCGTTGTGGGAAGATTGCTCGACGGTGGGGTGGAACGCATAGGCCTTATCGGTGCTCCTGATGGTGCGGACCGCCAGCTTGTCTTCGAAGCCCAGGAAGGCGGGCGTCCCATGCGTACCCGGGGGTATATTGAGGCTTTTGAAGAACGCGGAATGCGGGTGGATTGGCGGATTATGGTGTCCGGCAATAAGTGGATCAGCAGTGACGGTGAACGGGCGGTGAGTACGATGCTAGCCAATGCTGATCTGCCTGAGGCCATAGTTTGCCTCAATGACGCGCTCGCGTTTGGGACCATGCATGAGTTGCAACGCCGAGGTTTTAGTATCCCTGAAGATGTACAGATTGTAGGTTTTGACAATGTGGCTGAAGGGCGCTACTCCAACCCAGCCCTGACGACTATCGACCCCAATACCGGTGATTTCGCTCAGCGTGCCGTCGATATGGTGATCGAGCGTATAGAAGGCTATCAGGGGCCGGCCAGAATGTGTACCACTGATTTTCGGCTTATCGAGCGCGCTTCTACTTGGTTCGAACGCTAATAAAAGCAGATTTCCCCCCGCACGCTTTCAGCAGGCCGCCGAACCGGTAATCGTTCCACACAGCAGGCAGTTATTATCAAACTATCAGATACCGGTCGGTGCAAGGTCAGCCATTAGGCTATCGGGGTCCGAGCCCGGCCGCAGCGAGTGACGATAAGCATCGAGGAGGGCTGCCCCATGATGCGTGCGCATCGCCTGTCTGGGCCCAGGGACGAGGACGGCCGTCCGTTGCCTCACTCCACCAGCCGTATACACAGGGTCGCCATCAATGGCGCAAATCTGGCCTTTTCGATGAATCCAGCCCCTCGCCAGGCTCCAATCCTCCTCTACTTGCACGGCGGTCCCGGCGATGCCTGCATCCCTCTGACCGAGCGCTACAACACGCCCCTGGAGCGCTATTTCCGCGTCATCAACCTGGACCAGCGCGGCTGTGGGCTCTCCTATTACCCCTTCCGCCCGGGTGAGAGCATCACCATCGAGAGCATGGTGGAGGACATCCACGCTTTCGTCGCCCTCCTGGCCCGAGCCTATCCTGGCGCGCCTATCACCCTCTTGGGGCACTCTTGGGGCAGTGTCCTGGGCCTGGAGTTCGCCCGCCGCTGGCCCTCTTTGATTCGCCGTTTCATCGGCGTTGGCCAGGTGGTCTGCATGCCTGCCAGTCACCACGCGCGTTCCCTCCCCACCCCGGGCTTCAGCCCGGCCTGGCTGGGGCGGCTTGTGGCCCAGGAGAGCAATCTGGCTGACCTCCTCTTGCTCTTGGTTGAGATGGGCCGCACTGGTTGGTTGCGTGGACTGCGCCAAAGTCTGGACCGGGTGGCCGCCTACCTGCGGTCCCCGGACTACGGGCTGGCCGGTTTATGGGGATTGCTGCTAGGGGCGCACCAGTCGCATGCCCGCCTTGATTCGCAGCTGGATAGGGTGGATTTCTCTGCCATCCGTTCGTTCACTGCCCCTGTGGCTTTTTTGGAGGGGCGTCACGACCAGCACCTGCCCTCCCAGCTGGTGGCTCGCTATGCCGCCAGGTTGACAAGTCCGCACGAATTCGTCTGGTTCGACCACTCCGGTCACTGCCCGCAGTGGGAGGAGCCGGGGCGTTTCAATAGGGAGGTGCTGCGTCTGTGCAGGGAAGACTTTAATGACGACACGCCGTAGAATGGCGGAATAACGCCGTTTTATGCCCTGTCAAAAGGGTACGATTTGCCATAGGAGCTTGTTCGTAGTAAGTTTATCACTTGCTGCCGCTCAGCTGCACAGAGTCCACAGGGGTTCTTTGCAGAGGGGTGTGTAAGAGTGGTTTGAGAACTCAATAGTGTGTTTGTACTGCTTATAGTTTTTTGATTGTCAGTCTGATGCCTGCCTGGCGTGTTTGCGTTGGGTGCGTGGGAGCGCTTAATTGGTGTCGGGTTTTTTTGTGTGGGCCTTCCATTGGACCGTTTGGTTTGGTGGTTGGCTTTTTTGTCAGTTTTGTATTGGGGCTTGTTTCTGCCCTTTCATTTTTTTTGTGGAGGGTTTGATTCTGGCTCAGGATGAACGCTGGCGGCGTGCTTAACACATGCAAGTCGAACGGGATCCAAGCAGCTTGCTGTTTGGTGAGAGTGGCGAACGGGTGAGTAATGCGTGACTAACCTGCCCTGTACTTTGGAATAGCTCCTGGAAACGGGTGGTAATGCCGAATGCTCCGCGCTATCGCATGGTGGCGTGGGAAAGGGTTTCTGGTATGGGATGGGGTCGCGTCCTATCAGCTTGTTGGTGGGGTGATGGCCTACCAAGGCTTCGACGGGTAGCCGGCCTGAGAGGGTGACCGGCCACATTGGGACTGAGATACGGCCCAGACTCCTACGGGAGGCAGCAGTGGGGAATATTGCACAATGGGCGCAAGCCTGATGCAGCGACGCCGCGTGCGGGATGACGGCCTTCGGGTTGTAAACCGCTTTTAGCAGGGAGCAAGCCTTCGGGTGAGTGTACTTGTTGAATAAGCGCCGGCTAACTACGTGCCAGCAGCCGCGGTAATACGTAGGGCGCAAGCGTTATCCGGATTTATTGGGCGTAAAGGGCTCGTAGGCGGTTTGTCGCGTCTGGTGTGAAAGTCCACTGCTTAACGGTGGATCGGCGCCGGGTACGGGCAGGCTGGAGTGCGGCAGGGGAGACTGGAATTCCCGGTGTAACGGTGGAATGTGTAGATATCGGGAAGAACACCGATGGCGAAGGCAGGTCTCTGGGCCGTCACTGACGCTGAGGAGCGAAAGCGTGGGGAGCGAACAGGATTAGATACCCTGGTAGTCCACGCCGTAAACGGTGGATGCTGGATGTGGGGCCCGTTCCGCGGGTTCCGTGTCGGAGCTAACGCGTTAAGCATCCCGCCTGGGGAGTACGGCCGCAAGGCTAAAACTCAAAGAAATTGACGGGGGCCCGCACAAGCGGCGGAGCATGCGGATTAATTCGATGCAACGCGAAGAACCTTACCTGGGCTTGACATGTTCCCGACGGTCGCGGAGACGCGGCTTCCCTTCGGGGCGGGTTCACAGGTGGTGCATGGTCGTCGTCAGCTCGTGTCGTGAGATGTTGGGTTAAGTCCCGCAACGAGCGCAACCCTCGCCTCGTGTTGCCAGCGGGTAGTGCCGGGAACTCACGAGGGACCGCCGGGGTTAACCCGGAGGAAGGTGGGGATGACGTCAGATCATCATGCCCCTTACGTCCAGGGCTTCACGCATGCTACAATGGCCGGTACAGCGGGATGCGACATGGCGACATGGAGCGGATCCCTGAAAACCGGTCTCAGTTCGGATCGGAGCCTGCAACCCGGCTCCGTGAAGGCGGAGTCGCTAGTAATCGCGGATCAGCAACGCCGCGGTGAATGCGTTCCCGGGCCTTGTACACACCGCCCGTCAAGTCATGAAAGTGGGTAGCGCCCGAAGCCGGTGGCCCAACCAGTTCGCTGGGGGGAGCCGTCTAAGGTGGGACCCGTGATTGGGACTAAGTCGTAACAAGGTAGCCGTACCGGAAGGTGCGGCTGGATCACCTCCTTTCTACGGAGATTTCTTGGAATCCTCGCGTTGTTTGACGTGGGGTCGTGGCCCTGGCGGCCGCCGTTGGGCGGGCGCGCGTGGGCTGTTCCACTGGTGCGGAAGCGATCATCGCTGTGGGTGGTATGGGCATGCTGTTGGGTTCCCGGGCCGCTGTTCGCGGCGCCTGGGCGCCATCCATGGCTGGCTGGCCCTTCGTGGGTCGTGTCGGCGGTGGCGTGGTGGTGGCTTGAGAACTGGATAGTGGACGCGAGCGATCATGGCTGGCCGTTGGCTGGTCGTGGTTGCTGCATGTTTTTCGCCGGGCCTCTGTTGTTCAGGGGTCTGGTTGATCGTTTGATGTGTTTTTGTGATCTTGATTGTGTTGATGTGTCGTCTGGTAGGCTGTGCGCCGCGTCGTGGTCCCGGGGGTTCGCCCTTGGGGGTCGCGTCGTTGGTAAGGGCGTATGGTGGATGCCTTGGCAGACAGGACCGATGAAGGGCGTATGGGGCTGCGATAAGCCTCGGGGAGCCGCCGACAGGGCTTTGATCCGAGGATTTCCGAATGGGGTAACCCGCCGGCCGTCATGGGCCGGCACCGTTTTTGAACGGGGGGTACGCAGGGAAGTGAAACATCTCAGTACCTGCAGGAAGAGATATTCCGTGAGTAGTGGCGAGCGAAAGCGGATGATGGCTAAACCTTTGCCGTGTGATACCCGTCGGGGGTTGCGGTAGGGGTGTTGTGGGACGTTCCGTCCAGGGGCCGGCGACCCTGGGGGCAGTGATAAAGCCGCGTGTGAGGCGAACAGGATTGAATGCCTGGCCGTAGAGGGTGATGGCCCCGTAGCCGTCAGCGCGTGGCCTGCTTGTGGGCGCTCCCGAGTAGCGCGGGACTCGTGGAATCCCGTGTGAATCCGCACCGACCGTGGTGTAAGCCTGAATATGCCTGTCTGACCGATAGCGAACGAGTACCGTGAGGGAAAGGTGAAAAGCACCCCGGGAGGGGAGTGAAATAGTTTCTGAAACCGTGCGCTTACAATCCGTCGGAGCCTGGGGTTTGCCCTGGGTGACGGCGTGCCTATCGAAAAATGAGTCTGCGAGTCAGTGGTGCGTGGCGAGGCTAACCCGTGTGGGGCAGCCGTAGCGAAAGCGAGTCTGAAAAGGCGTTTTTCAGTCGCGCGCCCTGGACCCGAAGCGGGATGATCTAGCCCTGAGCAGGTTGAAGCGCGGGTAAGGCCGCGTGGAGGACCGAACCCACTTAGGTTGAAAACTGAGGGGATGACTTGGGGTTAGGGGTGAAAGGCCAATCAAATTCCGTGATAGCTGGTTCTCTCCGAAATGCATTTTGGTGCAGCGTCGCGTGAGTGTCTGCCGGGGGTAGAGCTACCGGATGCCTGAGGGCCCTTGCTGGGTACCGAGGGCAGCCGAACTCCGAATACCGGTCAGGTGTATCGCGGCAGTGAGTCGGCGGGGGATAAGCTCCGTCGTCGAAAGGGAGACAGCCCAGATCGTCGTTTAAGGTCCCTAAGCGCGTGCTAAGTGGGAAAGGATGTGGAGTCGCATAGACAGCCAGGAGGTTGGCTCAGAAGCAGCCATCCTTGAAAGAGTGCGTAACAGCTCACTGGTCTAGTGGCTCCGCGCCGACAATGTAGCGGGGCTTAAGCACGCCACCGAAGACGCGGCAGCGCGTTCGTCGCGCTGGGTAGGAGAGCGTTCCGCGGGGGGTGAAGCGGCCGGGTGACCGGGCCGTGGACCGCGCGGAAGCGAGAATGCAGACATGAGTAGCGAGAGGCGGGTTGGAATCCCGCCCGCTGGATGACCAAGGGTTCCAGGGCAACGTTCGTCGTCCCTGGGTGAGTCGGGTCCTAAGGCGAGGCCGACAGGCGTAGTCGAATGGATGAACGAGTTGATAGTCTCGTACCGGCGTGAGCGCGTCAGGCTTGAACCGTCGATGCTGTGTCCTTCATCGGCCGGGCGGCCGCTTTCGGGCGGTTCGCCGGGTTGGTGGTTCATGGCGGGGGCGGGGATGGCAGCGCGGGAGCGACGCGATGGGATAGCCGGGCCGCGGCGGTGGTAGTCCGTGGTTAAGCGTGTGGCGCGCCAGGCAGGCAAATCCGCCTGGCATGAGCGTGAGGCGTGATGATGGGGGGTCTTGTGCCCCGAATCCGGTGTGTCCTGTCGCCTAGAAAACCTCCGGCGTGAGTTCTCATGCCGCCCGTACCCGAAACCGACACAGGTGGTCAGGTAGAGCATACCAAAGCGATCGAGCGAATCCTGGTCAAGGAACTCGGCAAATTGCTCCCGTGCCTTCGGCATAAGGGAGGCCCCGGGCGGTGAAGAGACTTGCTCTCGGAGCGGTTTGGGGCGGCACAGGCCAGGGGGTAGCGACTGTTTACCAAAAACACAGGTGCATGCGAAGGCGTAAGCCGCTGTATATGCACTGACGCCTGCCCGGTGCCGGAAGGTTAAGAGGATCCGTCAGCCCGTTCGCGGGCGAAGCGGTGAATTCAAGCCCCGGTAAACGGCGGTGGTAACTATAACCATCCTAAGGTAGCGAAATTCCTTGTCGGGTAAGTTCCGACCTGCACGAATGGCGTAACGACTTCCCCACTGTCTCGACCAGGAGCTCGGCGAAATTGCAGTACGAGTAAAGATGCTCGTTAAGCGCAGAAGGACGAAAAGACCCCGGGACCTTTACTATACCTTGGTATTGGCGTTAGGCAACGACTGTGTAGGATAGGCGGGAGGCTTCGAAGCATGGGCGCCAGCCCGTGTGGAGCCGTGATGTGAAATACCGCTCTGTTGTTGTCTGGCTTCTAACCTCGGCCAGTGATCCTGGTCAGGGACAGTGCCTGGCGGGTAGTTTAACTGGGGCGGTTGCCTCCTAAAGAGTAACGGAGGCGCTCAATGGTTCCCTCAGCCCGGTTGGCAATCGGGTTTCGAGTGTAATCGCACAAGGGAGCTTGACTGCGAGAGCGACGGCTCGAGCAGGGACGAAAGTCGGAGATAGTGATCCGGTGCCGGCGCACGGGCGCGGCATCGCTCAACGGATAAAAGGTACCCCGGGGATAACAGGCTGATCATTCCCAAGAGTCCATATCGACGGGATGGTTTGGCACCTCGATGTCGGCTCGTCGCATCCTGGGGCTGGAGCAGGTCCCAAGGGTTCGGCCGTTCGCCGATTAAAGCGGCACGCGAGCTGGGTTCAGAACGTCGTGAGACAGTTTGGTCTCTATCCTCTGCGCTCGTTGGAATCTTGAGGAGACCTGCCCATAGTACGAGAGGACCTGGGTGGACGAACCTCTGGTATGCCGGTTGTCACGCCAGTGGCACGGCCGGTTGGCTACGTTCGGATGGGATAACCGCTGAAAGCATCTAAGCGGGAAGCCCCCTCCAAGATAAGGATTCCATGCGCCTTCGAGGCGCGGGAGGCCCCACGCAGAACACGTGGTTGATAGGCCGGAGGTGGACACCCCGTAAGGGGCGGAGCCGACCGGTACTAACGGCCGATGACGACACGATCACGCCCTTGCCGTGTGGTGGGGGTCGTGGCGTGGCGTGAGCTTGCCGTGACGGACGGCCTTCAACGGGTCAGGGTCCGGCGCTTCAAGCGATCATGAGGAACACGCGTCCGCTAGCCGGTCCCCGAGCCAGCACCAAGCATCCCCGTCAACGCGGGGGTGGTTCATGGATTGTTGTTTGTTTTGCGGTGGTCATAGCCTGGGGGAGACGCCCGGTCCCATTCCGAACCCGGAAGCTAAGACCCAGCACGGCGATGGTACTGCACTCGGTAGGGTGTGGGAGAGTAGCGCACCGCCGCAACACAAACGTTCGAGAGCCCCGGCAAGCACCACGCTTCCCGGGGCTTTTTGCATATCCAGCCGATGCCGATTCTTTCTTCTCAATCAGTGGAATCCAGGTTGCGATCTTCATATAGCGCCGCCATAGGTGTACCTTCTCATGTGCTTCTAGGTTAGAACATTGTGCTGAAGCAGGGTATGTCAATGGTTGAGTTGATGCCCTTATAATTAGGCAATTGCGAATCGGACACTGACTCGCTTTTTTCTATTTTGGTTAGACTTCCCAGCCATGTGTGAAGCCGGCACTTGTTAACAGTAAGTAACTGACCCGTATCAACGAATTCTATCATTAATGACACCAAGAAGAGTCTACCTGTAGGGTAAATCAGCATTAGCACTACATTTATTGTTTACAGCACAGTACTGAGCAAGTGTTAAACGAATCTGCAACTATAAGATGAAACGTTACCAAGATGGTAGTTAGCCATGTTTCTTGACTACCGATTCTCTGAAGGGGATTTTCGACTTTTCATCCTTGTGACGTTTTCTGGCATGGCGCGTATACGCATTGTTTAAGCCGCATGAAGAACTAAGAAATACGAGGGCAGCTTTCCTTTTGTACCGTTGCCATATCCAGTAGTTTATGTACAGATCTTCTTCGCTCCCTGCTCGGAGTAAACGCCAGGTCCTAACATGCTTGGCAAAATACTCATCTGTGTATTTGCCTTTTCTTACAAAGTCGTACAAGTAGCCGAGCGGAAAAATGATAATGAGAATGATAATGAGGAGACACAAAAAAACAAGAACTCTGGCCAACCATTGATTTAACAAAGACTTCGCTTCCTCTGCTAAGACCGGGTTGATATGGACGGGAAAGTCGAATTCGGTGTCAGTTGACAATGATACGGTTAAATTGTGGTAGGCAGATGTGATTGCCGTTATGCACATGCAAAAATCCTTTCGGCAAAAATTGAAGTTCCACAGAATAGTACAAAATGTTGAAACTCACGCTCAAGAGGATCTGCCTGGCGTGTCTAGCACGAGAGTATTAAAAGCGGTTAGAAGAGTGTGGATTAGCTGGCAGGGCAGCGTTTAGGCGCACAAAGGAGATAGGTATGAACATCATAGTCGTAGGAGCCAGCGGTCGGGTTGGTCGGGCGTGTGTGCGGCGGCTGGAGGCGCAAGGGCGGCACGTTATCGCCTGCGCCAGGCATTTGGACGGCATAGAGGCCAGTGAACTGGTGACGCCGGTCGCGTTTGATATGGCCGCGCCGCTGAATGCCATGATCACGGTATTTAAGGACGCACAGGCCGATGCCATCATCTTTACGGCTGGATCGCGCGGGGCGGACGTCATTCATGTGGACGCTCTGGGGGCTATCAAGACGATGGAAGCGGCCAAGGGGGCCGGCATCAAGCGCTATGTGCTGCTGGGGGCGCTGTTTGCGGCGGAACTGGAGCGTTGGGACGAGCCTGAGGTCAAGCGGGCCATCGACCAGCTGCCGGACTATTACCCGGCCAAGTACTTTGCGGACGACCATCTGATGCACTCCGGGCTGGACTACACGATTGTGGAGCCGGGGGCGCTGGTGGAAGAGGCCAGGACGGGCGCGGTCAACGTGGATGGGCGGCAGACCGGGCCCATAGCCATCGAGGATGTGGCGGCCATGCTGGTGGACAGTCTGGGGCAGCTGGGCAGCGTGGGGCGGGTGTACCAGATCATCCAGGGGGACACGCCTATCGCGCAGGCCCTGCAGTAAGGACGCGGCTGGGGCTGGGTGCGGCTCCGCCGTTTCGACGCGCTGGTGTGGTGAGCGTAACTCGGTGGGCTGTCGGCCCGAGGCGGGTATATATATACCGACGGGCGCGCTACCGATTGGCGGTATGTGTGGCGGATAAGGGGAGAGGGCCAGCGGACACGGATGTGCCTGCTGGCCCTCTCGCTATGACGGGCGGGTGCTTACCTTCAGCGGACCGCGGTGAGCTGGCCTTCGCTCAGGGTCAGTAGCTGGCTGGCGTGGGCCAGAACTGACGGGCGGTGGGAGACGATCAGATAGGTCTTGCCTGCTTTACTGGACAAGAGCGCTTCGATGACCCTTCCCTCCAGCAGGGCGTCCATGTTCGAGGTCGGCTCATCCATCGCTACGAACGGGGCTTGGCTGAGAAAAGCGCGTGCCAGAGCGACCCGTTGCTTCTGCCCCTCTGACAGCTCGGCCCCGTTGCGCGCCAGGATGTGGTCCAGGCCGTTGGGAAGCTGGTCGATGACATCGTCCAGACAGGCCTGGCGAGCAGCATCCGCAATCTGCTCGCGGCTGGCATCTGAACGCGCTATGGCGATGTTGTCCGCCATGGACACGGAGAAGATGAAGGTCTCCTGGCTGGCCAAGGTCTCCAGGCCGCGCAGGCTGGAGGTGCGCACGTCCTCGATTGGGCGATCGCACACCTCCAGACGACCGCCGGTGCGCTCACGGAAGCGCATGAGCAGGTCTATCAGGGTGGACTTGCCGGAGCCGTTCGCCCCTTGGATGCCCACGATTGATCCAGGCTGGATGCTCAGGTTGACGCCGTCCAAGACCGGCTTGGAGCCGGAACCTGAAGCATAGGAGAACGACAGGTTGTTGGCTTGGATACCGGAGAAGCGCTCAACCTCGGTTCCATCTTCATTCTCAACGACTGCAGGCCGCTCGTCCAACAGGGAGAAGACACGGCGGGCGGCGGCGAGTGTGGGCTGCAAGCCAGAGCCCAGGTTCGAGATCGCGGCTACAGGGGCGAAGGAGGAGACGAAACCGATGAAAGAGACAATAGCGCCTATGAAACCGATGTGGCCGGTGAGAACCAGAATCCAAGCCAGGCAAGCGACACCGGAGAAGGCGATCAGGCAGGCCGTCATCGTGAAAATCTTATTCCAGCCGGTGTTGAACTGGGTGTCGCTTCGGGCCTGGAGCATGGTGTCTGTGGCTTCAGCAAGCCTTTGACGTGTCCGAGCCGCTGCCCCGAGGCCGAAGAGCTCCCGGCGTCCGTCGAGCGTCTCCAAAAGCATGGAATGGAGGTCTCCTTCGGCGTTGCGCTCAATCAGGGCCGAGCGGAAGGCGGTGCGGGCGGTCATCAGCGGGAGAGCGAGGCCGATGATCAGGTAGCAAAGCAGGGCGGCCAGGGCTATCTGCGGCGACAGGCAAGCCAGGACGATGACGTTGACCACGGAGGTGATGATGGCGATGGCGACAGGGGATAGGGTGTGCGCGTAGAAAATCTCCAGGAGCTCGATGTCGTCGGTGATCAGGCTGACCAAATCGCCGCGGCCACGCTCCTTGAGCTTAGTCGGGGCCAGGGCGCGCATGGCGTCGAAGACCCTGCCGCGAAGGTCGCGCAAGGCGCTGAAGGCCATCTGATGGTTATAGAGCTGCTCACCGTAAGCCAGGGGGCCTCGCAGCAGGGCAAGGACAATCGCTGTGACCGCCAGTATCTGCCAGTGGCCGATCAGGGATTTGCCCCCGATGAAGAAGCCGATGATGGCCGCGCTTGCGCACATGATGGCCCATACAGCGCACAAGTGTCTCAAGGTCCCGCAGATGATGGCCCTGAGCTCAATCGGGAGGAGGGGCCGCATGAGCTTGGTCATGCGTCGCATCGTCCCGATTGCACCCTGGGATCGATCACCGGCGTGGGAAGCCCGCTTGGACTGACCCGTATGGCCGGCGGTTTCGGCGTAAGCGGCAGCGTGGCCATCAGGGTTACTGGGATTGCCGTCCATGCTGGTGCTGGCGGCGCTTAAACGGCTGTCAGTTGGAGCCTGACCGGCTGGCGCGCCCTGCGAGGCGAGTTCCGGCACCTGAAGGCTCAGATTGTAGGATGACAGGGGGTTGGCCACCGCTCGCGATTCCTCTTCGGTCAACCCTTCGAGGCGGTTCTGCTCCTTCCACTGGTCGGCGAACAGGCCGTTCTGGATGGTGAGCTCATAGAAATCGCCGGACTGCGCGATTCGGCCTTCATCCAGCATCAGGATGCGGTCCGCCTGGCGCACACCCGCCAGACGGTGGGTGATTGTGATGACCAGGTGGTCGCGTCCCAGCTCGTCCATCAGGCTTGCCAAGGCTTCGTCATGATCGCGGTCGACAGCGCTGGTCGCTTCGTCGAAAATGTAAATCGGGGTACGGCGCAGGAGGGCTCGGGCAATAGCCAGACGCTGCCGCTGTCCGCCGGATAGGTTGGCACCCGCCTGTTCGACTGGCGCATCCAAACCACTGCGAGCGGTTGCTAAATCCGCGAGATCGGCCCGCTTGAGCGCATCGGTCAGCTGCTCGTCCGTGTAGCCGCTGGCAGCCGGATCCAGATTGGTGCGGATTGTGCCACTGAAAAGGTGGTCGTTGCCGGCGGCCATGGTTTCCAGGGCGATAAGGCGGTCCTGAGGCAGGCTGGACAGTTCCTCGCCGTCGATGGTGATGGAACCCTCGTAACCTGTCAGACGGCCTGAGAGCAGGCCAGCCAGGGTGCTCTTGCCGGAACCGGAGGCGCCAGCCAGACCGAAATGACCATGGGCAGGCAGGTCGAAGGACAGGTCGTGCAGGGCTTTGAACCCATCTGGATATGCGTAGGAGAGGCCTTTCACACATATGCCGCTGGTTAGTTGAACTGGAACCGTGGCCTTATCACTGGCCTGGGTGTCTGCGGACTTGGCGTCCTCGGCCGTGGCATCCTTGGCTCGGTTCGGAGCGCCCGCCCGGAGCGCCCGAGCAGCCGCGATGGCCTTGCCCTGCCGCATCGCAACGGTGGCGGAGTGAGTCAAGTACACCAGCTGCCGTTCCGGAGTGAAAAGGCGGACGCCGACAGCCGCGACAGCAATCGAGCATATGAGGCCCGTCGGGCTGGAGCGCTCCATGAACGCGGCCGTGAGGCTGGCCAAGATGACCGCCAGGCAGATGACCGCATCGGAGCTGACCAGACTGCGCAGCTGCCCTGCCAGGAGCTGCATGGTGGCCTTGCGGAAGCCTTCGGAGTCCTCGCTCAAACGTTTGGCCTCGTCGCCGTCCGTCGCGAAGACCTTCAAAGTCCCCAGACCGCGCAGAGCTTCCTCAAAGCGCACTCCAACGCGCTCGTAACGTTTGAGGTGGGTCACTTGGGCAGCGATGTTCTTCTGTCGGGCCATGCTTGCCGCGAAGGGCATCACCGCCATGCCTGCAATCACAATCAGGCCGGCTGCCCAGTTGATCGGCAGGAGAACCAGGGCGGCAACCAGGATCATCAAGCCGGATTGAATCAAGGTGGGCAGGAAGCTGGTGAAATACGAGCTTACCGACCTGACGCCCTCGGTGGAGAGCGCCGCCATGCTCTGGCTGGGCGGCGTGCGTAGTTCCTTGCCGGCTTGGTCTCGTTCCGTGGTCTCCGGGTTGAACAAGGAGAGGTAGAGGTCGGAGGAAAGCGCGGCGTTCATGCCGTCGCCCAGCTTAATCGAGCTCTGGTTAGCGATTATGGCGCACAGGCACTTGACCG
Source organism: Bifidobacterium actinocoloniiforme DSM 22766 (assembly GCF_001263395.1). Taxonomy (NCBI): domain Bacteria; kingdom Bacillati; phylum Actinomycetota; class Actinomycetes; order Bifidobacteriales; family Bifidobacteriaceae; genus Bifidobacterium; species Bifidobacterium actinocoloniiforme. Next base: position 1,431,788 of record NZ_CP011786.1, read on the forward strand.
CGGCCAGGACCATCAGCCAAATGATGGCGGCGAGGGGGTCGGAGATGAACGAGGCGGTCCAGGCCGGAGCAACCAGGCCGAAGAGCCGTCCGAGGGCGAAAATGGCAAGTGGCAGCATCAGGGTCTCAGCCAGGGCCCCGATAGTCTGGAGCCCGCCGATGATGGTGGATCGACGCAAGTCAGCGCCGGGAAGATTCAAGAGTTCTTTACTGATCATGTCTCATACCCTAGTCGTAGGAGAATCGAAGTGACTGCTTGCGACCCTAGCAAAATAGCGGCCTATGGACAAGATAAGAGTAAGAATCACGCTGATGGGGCGCGCTCGCGACCCTCTGCGGGGTCTGGAGCGCGTCATGGGCGGCACGGTCAAAGCGGTTGCCGGGCTTCGGGACCTCGTCGGGGCTGCATCAGGATAGGCCGTCGGCGCTGGCGGGGTTGTGCCGGATGCAGTCCTCGCGCATGAAGCGATCGAGGTCGTTGAAGTCCTAGTTGTCGAAAACCTGCTGGCGGAACCCGCTGGCCGCGGCCTTATCGATTGCACGATGCGGTGCTCACGTCACGCTCTTTCCACGCTGGCTGTGCGCAGTAGGCTAGTGCCCGCATCCCACGGCCTGCTGGTGCCGTTCTTAAGCCAGTCCGGCCAGCCGGCGCTCAGCCCTCGGCAAGGGATTTGTCTAGGGACGCGGCGTAGCGGCGCTCGTCGTTCATGGTGGCGAAGTTGAGACCGATAAGGATGCCGCCGCCGACGAAATTGCCGAGCATGGCGACCGCTACCACACCGATGGCCTGCCAGGCGTTGACCGCGCCGTAGGTGCCTAAAATCAGGAAGAGGGCGGAGTCGGCGACCGAGTGTTCGAAGCCGCAGAAGGCGAAGACGAAGACCGCCACCACCATGATCGTGCACTTGGTGAAATCATTGGTGAGTTTGCCGTTATAGACCATGAGCATGGCGATGTTGATGCAGAAATTGCACAGGATGCCGCGCACAAAAAGGTCCGCGACCCCCTGCCAGCCGCCCGTGATGTAGCCGGTCTTGGTGGCTGACGCCGCTAGCATTTGCGCCATTGTCGGGCCGGAGATGATCGTCGAGCAGCGCAGGATGAGCGCGATGAGCAGGGCGCCAGCCAGGTTGCCCAGCAGGCACAGGCCCAGGATGCGTAAGGAGTGCAGCCAGCCTAGGCGCTTGTGGTAGACGCCGATCGTGACGACCATCATGTTCGAGGTGAGCAGCTCCGAGTTGGTGTAGTAAATCAGCACCAGGGCCCAGCCGAAGGTGAGCGCGGCTAGGACGCGGCCCGCCAGCTTGAGTCCGGGGTTGGCGGGATAGGCGGAGAACTGGCCGATGATGTAGAAGAAGGCGGTGAAGAAGATGCCGACGAACAGGCCGGCCATGACCGCCCGCTGCAAGTACTTGCTGGTCATCCGGCCGGTCATCGTGTCCTTGCTGTCCGCGACGTCCAGCACGGTGGAGATGAAGGTGCGCCCGGGGAAGAGGGGCTGGGGGGCCGCCTGGTCCGCATCTGTGGATGTTGCGCCTGGGGTTCTGCCGGGGGTCGCACCCGGCTTGGAAGGGTCCGACGGCTCGCCTTCATTGATGCTTTGATACAGTTCTTCGCTCACCATCCAATTATGGCATCGCGAAGACGCCGGACGGCGGGAAGAGCGGGCTGATGTGCGCGAAGTCACGTTTATTTGTGCGCGCTCGCGCTCGCTGGCTATTAGTGGGCTGGCCGACTAGCAGGTTGCCGGTGCTCGGCAAGGGGTCGCCGGATGAGCCTGGCTCGCCCGCCCACCATGCGTCGCAGCCGTCCCTACCGCTTCGATTATCGGGCTTCGTTCTTGTGCGAAGGCTCAGGGATGAGCGTATCCAGGTCGATAGAGAGGGCTTCGGCCAGGCTCAGCAGGTTGCGCAAGCTGGGGTTGCTGGGCTGCCCGCTGCGGTTGGCCCCGGATTCCAGCCGTTGGCACTGTGAGCGACTCAGACCAGCCGCTGCAGCAAGCTCCTCCTGGCTGAGCCCGCGCTCGGCGCGCAAGCGGCGAAGGTTCCGTCCAAAGTCCAGTGCATACGCCGCCCATTCCTCATCAGTGAATAGCTGTCGTGGCATACCTCCACCCTACCCCAACAGTCGACGAGTTTATTGGATGCCGGGGGCTTCTCAAGATGGGATTGGCACACGATTGGACAAATCGAAAGTCAGTGATGGCGGTCATTAGACAGAAGTCACAGCCTGGGAAACAGATATACATCGGTGAACAGCCATCTACGGCTCAAGGATAGCCCTGGACGATTCCCGAAAGTGGAGCTGAGGAGACTCGAACTCCTGACCCTCTGCTTGCAAAGCAGATGCGCTACCAGCTGCGCCACAGCCCCAAAATATGTGGATTTAACTATCGCGGCCCATTAAGAATCCGCTGCGTGGGCCTGGGAGGACTTGAACCTCCGACCTCATCCTTATCAGGGATGCGCTCTAACCAGCTGAGCTACAGGCCCAAACCGTGTGGTAAGCAATCACACAAGCAGACAGATTATCATATGGACGCAGAAAGTCAATTTGCCTCGGCGATGCGAGTGTTTCGTGGATTGGCGAAATCAGCGGGTCGGGGGAGAATAGGGCCATGCCTCTTACTCCTGATCAAAGTCGGCCCAGGCGAGGGGGCCGTGGCGAGTTCTCCCGCCGGTGGATCGATGTGGACGGCCAGCGGGCGCTGCTGATTCGCAAGCGAGTGAAGAACGTCTACTTGCGCGTTAAACCGCCGGAGGGGCGGATTGAAGTGACCGCGCCGGCCCGCCTGCCTGAGGCTGAAATCCGACGGTTCGTTAGTTCCCGGATGGCTTGGGTGGAAGGGGCGCGCGAGCGGATCGCGCGTTCGCGGCGGGCGCTTGGTGGCGGTTCGGGTGCCGTGGCCAGCCGTGCTGAAGGTTCGGAAAGGGAGAGGCCTGCCGCCCGGGGTGAGCATGACGAGCAGGAGCGGCTGCGGCAGGCGCGCGGGATCCTGTCCGGCCAGTTGCCCGGTCTGCTGGACAGGTGGGTGCCCGTGGTGGGTCGGGGGCCCACGTCGATCACCCTGCGGAGAATGACGACTCGCTGGGGCTCATGTACGCCGGCTAGCGGGCGGATTCGGCTGAATCTGGAACTCGCATGGCTGGAGCCCCGGTTTCTGGAGTATGTCCTGGTCCATGAGCTGACACACCTGCGGGCATCGGGGCATGGGGCTCGGTTCCAAGGGCTGATGGACTCCTACTTGCCTGGATGGCGGGAGGTGCGGCGGGAGCTCAACCGGTATGTCATCGTCTGAGACGGCCGCAGGCTGTGGATATATGTTGATAATTATGTGGATAAGTGGCACGTTCGACCACAGTTCTCATGAAGCTGACGCTGGTGGTAAGGGCGGGGTATCTTGTGGAATAAGGTAATACATAGGGCGATGAGTAGGTTGGACGGTTGGCTGGCCCGGGGTTGCGTCTGGCGGCTGCCACTGGAAGGAGACGGGATGACGAACCAGAGTAAGGATGTGAAGCGGGCGGTTGTGACCGGCGCTTCCAGCGGGATCGGGGCCGCTTCGGCCCGGGCCCTGGTGGCGGCTGGCTGGCAGGTCGTGGGCCTGGCCCGGCGAGAGGACCGTCTCAAGGAGCTGTCTGACGAGCTGGCCGGTGCTTTCTCCTACCGGGTGTGCGACGTGACCGATGAGGCCTCCACTCAGGCGGCTGTGGAGGGAATCCTCGGGGCGGGGCCGGTTAAAGCGCTGGTCAACTGCGCCGGCGGAGCGATTGGCAAGGACCCTGTGGCCGCTTCCAACCTTGATGACTGGCGGTCCATGTACGAGCTCAACGTGCTGGGCACTCTGCGGATTACCCAAAAGCTTTTGCCGGCGCTGAAGGAAGCTGAGGGCACGGTCCTGGTCATTTCCTCGACCGCTGGCATCGAGCCTTATGAGGGCGGCGGTGGCTATTGCGCCGCCAAGGCGGCTGAGCGCGTCATGGCTCGAATCCTGCGCTTGGAGTTGATTGGACAGCCGGTTCGGGTGATAGACATCGCTCCGGGCATGGTTCACACCGACGAGTTCGCTGTCAAACGCTTCGGTGGAGACCAGGCCAAGGCCCAGGCCGTCTACGCTGGCGTGCCTGACCCTCTGACAGCAGAAGACGTAGCTGGCTGCGTTCAGTGGGCTTTGGACCAGCCTGACACCGTGGATATCGACCAAATCGTGGTCCGCCCTCGGGCCGAGGGCTCCTACACCAAGGTTTACCGCCAGGGGTCTTAATCGGGCCGGGGTGATTCCTCGGCCGGCTGCGCGAGGGCTGAAAGCGAGCGGGGGCCGCGGGCCTTCCGCGGCCTGCGGCCCCCGCTAGAGAAAAGGGCGCTTACGCACTCAAGGTTTGCTGTATCGAATCAGATCAGATGGCTGCGCATGAACCACTGGAAGTGCTCAAGCTCCTGCACGTGGTCCTGGACGATGTTCGAGGAAATCACATCCAGGTCGTCGAGCTGCTTGATGGCTTCGCGGTCAGCCTTGATGAACTCGCTGTAGTAGGCGTCCATGGCCTTCAGGTAGTCCAGGGCCTCCTGGCGGCCAGCGAGGTCCAGGCCCTTCCAGGTGCGGTTCTTAATGATGTCGTCGGGACGTCCATCCGCTTGGCCGCCCAGAGTGGCGATGCGCTCGGCTGTCTCGTCGGCCATAGCCAGCACCGAGTCGACCTCCGGGTCCATCATTTCGTGGATGCCAATGAAGTTCTTCCCCTTCATGTTCCAGTGAGCGTGCTTGAGCAGCAGAGCGCATTCCTGCTCATTGCTCAGGCGGCTCTGCAAGATTGCAACGATTTTCTCGCAGGTGGCTGCGTCGAGCCCGGGAACGGTGAATTCCAATGCCATGATTACTCCTTTGTCCGCTGTCTGCCGGATCGATTCCGGTCTGGCTTTTGCACCTGACAGCTAATCGGCCAAGGTTGGGCTCGGCCTTACTTCTAGAGTAGATGACCTGTGTAGGAAGTCAACCTCATGAGGCCTGCGACTTGTGTGATTCGCCAGACGATTCGGTGCGCGCTCAGCGCTCAGGATTCCGCTGGCCGCTGGCCGCTGCCTCTATCGGTCCTTGTCAGCCTTGCCGCTGGCGCCGCCCGCTTCGCTCGCGTTGCCTGCCTTACCGGCCGCTGATTCCGCCTGGTCGTCGTCAGGCGCCTCGCTCCCACCGTCTTTCTCGCCCTTTCCCTCTCCTTCGCGTTTGCGCACTTGGACGGTTTCGATCCGCCGGCCATCCATGCTGGCCACGATCATGTCGTAGCCGTCGTCGGAGCGCAGGACATCGCCTGGCTCACCCAGCTTGCCGGTGTGGGCCTGGAAGTAGCCAGCCACCGTCTCGTAGGGTCCGTCCTCAAGCTCAATGCCGGTCAGGTCAGCGAAATCCTCGATTGTCATGCCTCCTTCCACTGTGGCCACGCCGCCCACGAAAGCGGTGCGATTGGGCCTGGGACCGCCTTTCTCCTCCGGCAGGTCGTATTCGTCGCGGATGTCGCCCACCAGCTCCTCAGTCATATCCTCCAAAGTGACGATGCCGTCGGTGCCGCCGTATTCGTCGATGACCACGGCCAAATGGATGCCCCGCTTGCGTAGCTTCTCCAGGCTGGGCAGGAGCTTGGAGGTGCCAGGCAGGGAGATGCCAGGGCGGGTCACGTCGGCTACGGTCTTCGCCTGGGGGTCGCGCACGTCCAGCAGGTCGCGCACGTGGACGAAACCGAGCACGTCATCGAAGTCCCGGCCGGTCACCGGGTAGCGGGAATACGGCTCCTTGCGCACGAATGCGGCGGCCTCGCGCAGGCTCATGTCAGCGCTGATGAAGACCACGTCGGCCCGAGGACGCATTACTTCGGCCACGGAGGTCTCGGAGGCGTCGAACACGTCGCCTAGGATGATCCGCTCGTCCTTGCTGAGGTTCGTGTTGGACGAAACCAGGACGCGCAGCTCGTCGTCGGAGACCTCGGTGTCGGTCTGCTGTGGGTCGAAGCCCAAGAGGCGGACCAGGCCGTTGGTGTTCTTGGCGATCAGCCAGATGAGCGGCTTGCAAACGGTGGAGAACACGTCGATGGCCGGCACCACGGCCCGCGCGATCTGTTCGCCGCGCTGCATGGCGATGCGCTTGGGCACCAGCTCGGAGATGACGATCGAGAAGTAAGAGATGATCAGGGTCAGCACAATTGTCGTCAGCGTCGAAGCCAGGCTGGCGGGCACCCCCCAGGAGCGCACCAGCGGAATCACCGAAGGCGCAATCGAAGAGGCGCCGAAGGAAGCCGAAAGGAAGCCGGAAAGGGTCACACCTATCTGCACGGTGGACAGGAAGGTGTTGGGGTCACGGGCGATTTTCGCCACGCGCGCGCCCCGCGCATCCTCCTGCTCCATCTGATCCAGCTGCGAGCCGCGCAAAGAGACCAGCGCCAGTTCAGTGCCCGAAAAGATGGACCCAATCAGCAGAAAGACGAAAACCAACAGGATGTTCAGCCAGAGTGCCATGCCTTCTAATTTACGATGTCAGCGAGATAAGCGCCGTCCCAGGCTGCGGAGACCGGAGGAGGGCATGGTGGGGATTTGTGCGTAAGGCCACACTCTCGGATGCTCGGGGGTCTTATGTTGCGCGGAGGCGACGGGTAGCATGGGGAGCGCATGGCTCCGGGCGTTGGAGCGGGTAGCGCTGCTTGGCAGCGTTTCCGCGCGGCGGCCAGGCTTGTATGATGCAACATGCGCCGCAGTCGGTGCGCATGCCACTCCGCACGACGACAAAGAGGTAATGATGACCCTACTGCAACATGAGCTGACCGAGTTCAAGACCCAGGCCTTCCAGGACAATAAATTCCATGAGGTGAGCAAGCAGGACCTGCTGGGACACTGGTCCCTCCTCTTCTTCTATCCGGCGGACTTTACGTTCGTCTGCCCCACCGAGCTGGAGGACCTGGCCACCCGCTATGGGGACTTCCAAAAGGTCGGTTGCGAGATTTACTCAGTTTCCTGCGACACTGAGTTCGTCCACAAGGCCTGGCACGAGGCCAATGAGAAGATCAACAAGATTCAGTTCCCGATGCTGGCCGATCCGACCGCCACGTTGGCGCGCGACCTGGACACTTACAACGAGTCCGAGGGCAAGGCTGAGCGCGGCGACTTCATCCTGAGCCCCGAGGGCAAGGTCGTGGCCTACGAGGTCATCTCCTCCAACGTGGGCCGCAACGCCGACGAGATCCTGCGCCGTGTGCAGGCCTCCCAGTTCGTTTACGAGCATGGCGATCAGGTCTGCCCGGCCAAGTGGGAGCCAGGCGAGGAGACCATCGAGCCCAGTCTGGACCTGGTCGGCCAGCTCTGAGCGCCGCCAGGTGGGGCCAGCTTCCAATGGCCCCGCCATTGGGCCCCCGCCTCAAGGATTGTGGCGGGGGCCCAAGCTTTCTCCCGGACGGTAAGCGGCTGGCCCAGTGAACGTTTCGCCTGCCGTCCATCCAGGAGTTGGGCCAGTTTGAAAGACGCGGCCTGTAGGCCCTGTGCCTGAGCACACAAGATCAATGCAACCACTATGCGACAAGACGCATGAGGAAGCACTACGTGGAGGGAACGGTATTTCCGTGAACCAAGAGGATTTGTACGATGCGGTGATCATTGGCGGGGGTCCTGCGGGGCTGGCGGCTGGGCTCTACCTGGCCCGCGCTCGCTACCGGACGCTGATTTTGGAGAAAGGCGATTTCGGTGGGCAGATCACCATTACCGCTGAGGTGGTCAACTATCCAGGCGTGGCTAACACGGATGGCCGCCAGCTGACCGAGACCATGCGCCAGCAGGCTCAGCGTTTCGGGGCAGAGTTCATGAGCGCCGAAGCCACCGGCCTGGATGTGGATGGCGATGTGAAGACCGTGCACACCACGAGAGGGGACATTAAGACTTTCGGCATCCTGATCGCCACCGGAGCCACCCCGCGCAAGCTTGGCTTCGCTGGCGAGGAGGAGTACGCCGGCAGGGGCGTGGCCTACTGCGCCACCTGCGACGGCGAATTCTTCTCCGGGCGTGAGGTGCTGGTGGTAGGCGGCGGGTTCGCGGCCGCCGAGGAGTCTGTCTTCCTGACCAAGTACGCCTCCAAGGTCACGCTCCTGGTGCGGGAGCCGGACTTCACCTGCGACGCGGCTGTGGCCGCGGACGCCAAGGCCAATCCCGGCATCGAGATTCGCTACAATACCGAACTTCTTGGCGTCTCCGCAGGCAAGGGCGGTTTGGTGGAAGCCAGGATTAAGGACAATAAGACCGGGCAGGAGTCCACTTGGACGGCCGCTGACGGCGGATCCTTCGGCGTGTTCGTCTTCGCGGGCTATGTGCCGCAGACCAGCCTGGTCCGAGGCGTGGTCGAGCTGGACCAACGCGACTACATCGTCACCCACGGCAACCTTGAGACCTCGGTGCCTGGCGTCTACGCGGCCGGCGACTTGCGCGAAAAGAACTTGCGCCAGGTGATTACCGCCACCGCCGACGGTGCTGTGGCCGCCGTGGAGATGGAGCGTTACGCCTCCGAGATGTCGGAAAAGACCGGTCTGCTGCCACCGCGCCCGAACGATTCCCCCTACGAGAAGGAAGAGGCGGCCGCCGCCAGAAGCGCTTCCGAAGAAGGCACCTCGCCGGCGCCAGCCGCATCCGGCAAGGTCAGTGAGGGCAAGGCATCCGGCTTCTTTAACGACGCGATTCGTCAGCAACTGGCGGTGGTTTTCGGCAAGATGGGCCAGCCGCTCACACTGGAGCTGACCTTGGATTCGACGGATTTGTCCAAGGAGCTGGAGGGCTTCATCGGCGAGCTGGTGGCCTTATCGAGCGGCAAGCTGGACAGCCGTGTGGCTGAGCGCTCCGATGCCTCTTACGACCCTGCGGCCGACATGCCCCTGGCTCGGCCCTACGTGGAGATTTGCCGGCGGAGCGCTACGGGCGACCCGGTTCACAGCGGTTTAGGCTTCCACGGGGTCCCCTCCGGCCATGAGTTCAACTCCTTCGTGCTGGCCCTCTACAATGTGGCGGGCCCCGGCCAGTCCTTGGACGCGGACACCCAGGCGCGCATCGAGGCCATCAGCGCCCCTATCGACGTGATGCTCCTGGTCTCCCTGACCTGCACGATGTGCCCCACGACCGTGCTCTCTTCCCAGCGTATAGCCTCCGACAACCCGAAGGTGCGCGCCCAGGCCTACGACGTGGCCCGCTTCCCCGAGCTCAAGGACCAGTACGGTGTGATGAGCGTGCCCTGCATTGTGGTCAACAATGGCGGTGAGCAGATCGTTGAATTCGGCAAGAAATCCGTCCCTGAGATGCTCGATTTGATCGGCGCCTGAACGCGCTCCTCTCGCGCGGTACCGATGATTAGCCGTGCGGCCGAACTTGGTCCTGTTTGACGTCATGCTGCCGGGGATGGGCGGTTCAACGGTGTCCTCACCGTCCTCCCTGGCGGTTCAGCAGCCGCAGGATTGACGGATGACCAGCTCGGCGTCGACCAGTTGCACGTCGGGGGTGGAGTCCGGATACAAGGCCGCCCGCATGGCGCGTTCCGCGATGCCGCGCGTGTTCTGCTGCATGGTTGTCAGCTGCGGCCAGGTGTAGAGCGAGTCCACGGTTCCGTCAAAGGATACGATCGCCACGTCTTGCGGTATGCGCAGCCCGCGTTCGTGCAGGGCCCGCAGCGCGCCCATGGCCTCCAGGTCCGAGGCGGCGAAAATCGCGGTGGGTGGTTCCGGCTCGTCCAGGAGCGCGAGTGTGGCCTGGTAGCCGCCTTCACGCGAATAGAAGGACTGCATGACGGTGCCAGCGCGCAGGTTGGCGTCCAGGTGCGCCTCATACCAGCCTTGGATGCGCATGTCGGTGGAGTCCTTGGGCGAGCCGCCGAAGAGCATGTCAATACGCCGGTGGCCATGCTCAATCAGGTGGCCGACAGCCTGGTAGGCGGAATCGTAGAAATTGGTGGATACGCATTTGGCCCCCGGGACCGGTCTGGGCTGGTCCATGAACACGAACCGCGACTGGTTCAGGTGCGCGCCGGTGAGTTGGGAGTAATCGCGGGTGGATGACATGAAAATCGCGTCCATGTTGCGTTCCACCAGCTTGCCGATGGCGTTGTCCTCCATGCCGGTGTCGCTGCGCACGTTCATGTACACCAGCGAGTATCCTCGCGCCATGGCGGCGGTCTGCAGCTCATCGTAGACGCCGGCACTGTAGGGGTTGGAGGAGTCCGGCACCACCACGCCCATCATTTTTGAGAAGCCGGTCCGTAGCGCCCGCGCCGTTGTGTTGGGGTGGTAGTTGAGCATCTGGGCGGCCTTGCGCACCTTCTCGGCTGTCTCCGGCGCCACGTGCCTGGGGCCGTTGTTGAATACATAGCTGACCACGGCGGTCGAAACCTCGGCGAGGCGAGCCACATCCGTCCTGGTGGCCCGCTTGGGCCGCGGCTGCCTGGCTCCTGTTTGCGCTGTCATGGCCTTCGCCTCCGTCGTCCGCCGCCTGCGGTGAACCCGCCCCAGCAATATCTCCATGCTACCCGAATACTATAGTCTACACGAGTAGACAATAGTCACGCGACACCGCGCTTTGCGGGAAAGACTGATCTCTGAGTAAGCATGAACATGCAGACAAATCCCGGAAAATAGCGGTGCAAGAAGTTCATATTGAGTGTGTCATTGATGTTTTTTCCCTATAAACCGTATGAATCTTGGCATCCAAGACCGTACTTTGACAGACGAATCTACACGTGTATACTATATGTACCGCTACGGAGCAGCCGTGGGGGAGATAAGGCTCTGGCTGCGTCGCGGCGAGAGACATCCCTACGAAGGAGTGGTAGATGAACAAGTTGAAGTATGTCGCAGCCGCTGTATGCTGCACGCTCGCAGTGGGTTCGCTGGCCGCCTGTGGGTCCTCGTCCTCTGGCGGGAAGCAGACGGTCGAATTCATGACCATGCAGTCCACCGGCACGCCCCAGCTCAAGGCCTTGGAGAGTATCACCAAGAAATTCGAGGCCAAGAACCCTGACATTCACATCAAGTTGAACCCGGGCACCAACACCAACGAGAACGACATCAAGGTGCGCCTCGCTGGCCATAACCCGCCCGACATCTGGAACACCCACGGCTGGTCGCGCGATCGCTACGCCAATTTCCTTGAGCCGTTGCAGGATCGCCCTTGGGCCAAGAGGATGAAGCCAATCGGCAACGACGTCTACAAGACCAAAGACGGCAAGTTCTACGCCCTGCCAGCTGACATCCAGGTGTCTGGCATCATGTATAACGAGACTGTCCTGTCCAAGGCGGGCATCGACCCCAAGTCCATCAATTCTTGGGATGCCTTCAAGCAGGCTTGCGACAAGCTCAAGAGCGAGGGCGTGACCCCGATTATCTCCAGCCCCAAGGATCCGGGCCCGGATGGCGATCTGGCCGACTACGTGCTGCCGGGTCTGTACAAGAGCGACGAGCTGGCCTCGCTGAAGTCAGGCAAGTTCGACACCAAGATTTACCAGGGCTACACCAGCATGATCAGCCAGTGGTCAAAGGCCGGCTACTTCAACGAGGACTACACTTCCGCCACGGTGGATGACGTCGCCCGGCTCATGGCCCAGGACAAGGCGGGATTCTACTTCCGCTCCAATGGCAACGCCCAGCTGATCACCTCCTACAACCCCAACGTCAAGCTCGGTATGATGCCGCTGCCGTCCAATGTGGGCGAGCCTTACTTCTCGACTGGCGAGGACACCCTGACCTTCGGCGTTTCCAAGACCAGCAAGGTCAAGGATGCGGCGCTCAAGTACATCGACTTCATGGCTGAGCCAGAGAACCTGCAGGAGCTGGTCGATGTGTCGATGAACGACTCCGCTTTGACCGGCGTGAAGTCGGCCCTGGGCCAGTTCCAAACCACCTATGACTACTGGGTCAAGGACAAGAAGACCAAGACCGTGCCCTTCTTCGACCGGGCTTACCTGCCCAACGGCATGTACAACACCCTGTACAAGTCCACCGATGGTCTGATCACCGGCCAGCTGACGCCTGAAAGCGCAGCCGACCAGGTCAAGAGCTCCTTCGACAGCCTCTACGGCCAGAAGTCCTCTTGAGAAGAGCGGGTTAAGCGTAGCTGAATCGGGCGCCGTCCTGCCGCCGACGCGGGTCGTCGGGGCGGCGCCCACTCCCCGGGTTGTGCCCGCCGCCGGAAGGCCGGGCCGTCTCGTGCGGAAAAGTAAGAATTTTCAGGCAATATAGATGGGAGCCAGCGATGACCGACGGAGTAGTAAGTACCAGCTCCTCGCTGCCGGACGCCGAAGCGAACGACGGGGCGGTGGGGAATCCACGAGCGGGTGGCGGTAAAGTGCCGGTCCACAAGCGCCATTCGTTCAAGGGCGCTTCGGTCAACCTCTTCTATCTGCCAGCGATTCTCGTGCTGGTCGTGTTCATTATTTACCCCTTGCTCTCAGGCATCGGGCTCTCCTTCACGAACTGGGATGGCTACAACGACGCCAAGGCTTTCGTGGGGCTTGCGAATTACAAGCAGATGTTCACCGACGCGAACTTCAAGCAGATTGTGCTGAACACCTTCATTTACGGCATAGGCAGCACGATTCTCCAGCAGGCGCTGGGCCTGGCTTTGGCGCTCCTGCTGAACGCCAAGATCAAGGGCCGCACGCTGATTCGGGCCATCATCTACCTGCCGGCCCTGGTGGCGCCCGTCATCATGGGCATCATGTATTACTTCGTGTTCCAGTACCAGCAGGGTGCGCTCAACGCCTTGCTTTCGGCGCTGGGGATGCCCAAGGTGGCCTGGTTCAATAACGCCGGGCTCTCTGTAGGGATCATCGTCGTCGTCAACTCGATTCAGTTCGTCGGCGTCTCGATGATCATCTACCTGGCGGGCCTGCAAACCATGGATCAAGAGGTTGTGGAGGCGGCTGAGGTGGACGGCGCCTCGGGCTGGAAGAAGTTCTGGAACATCACCCTGCCCCTGCTCGCCCCTTCGTTCACCACCAGTGTGGTGCTTAATCTCATCGGCGGATTGAAGCTGTACGACATGGTCAAGGTGCTCACCGGCGGTGGCCCTGGCTACTCCACGAACTCCATCTCCACCTACATCGGCACGGTTTACTTCGATAACCAGGCTGCGGGGTACGCTTCGGCCATCGGCGTCTTCCTCTTCGTCCTGATAGCCATCGTCACCTGGCTGGTCAACAAGGGCCTGGCCAAGCTGGATTGGGAGGCATGAGCATGACAAGCGCAATGAACTCGAATTCAGCGCTGAATGGTAAGACCAGGGCTGAGCGGGACTACCAGCGTGGCCGTTGGGCGATCTACCTGTTTTTGGCCATCGTCTGCATCGTTCAACTGCTGCCCTTCTACTTCGCCATTACCGCATCCTTGAAGCCGGCCGACGATATGTCGTCGGTGGTCACGATGCGCATGCATGACCTGGCTTGGAGCAACTGGTCAGAGGCCATCAACGAGGGCGGCATCCTGCGCGCGGTCCTCAACAGCGTCATCGTGACCGTGGGCACCACCTTCCTGGTTTGCGTCCTCGGAGCCGCTGCCGCTTATCCGCTGGCACGCAGGCAGACCCGGTGCAATAAGTGGATTTCGTCATTCATCTTGTCGATGATGATGATCCCGCCCCTGAGCATCCTGGTGCCCCTGTACTCCTTCTTGGTCAAAATCGGAGGCGTCAACAACTACTGGGGCATCATCCTGGTGCTGACGGCCACCAACCTGCCCTTGGCCGTGTTCCTGTACAGCGCTTTCATCCGGGCTATCCCCCCGGCCATCGACGAAGCGGGGTCATTGGACGGGGCCAACAAGCTCCAGGTGTTCGTCCGCCTTATCCTGCCCATGCTCAAGCCGGTGACGGCGACCGTGGTCATCATGACCGGGTCCACGGTCTGGAACGATTACGCCCTCTCCAGCTACATCCTGACCGATCCGAACGCCCAGACCATCGCGCCGCGCGTGGCCTCCTTCTTCTCGGCCAACGCCAACAACCTCGGCATCGCGGCGGCGGCATCCCTGATGGCGGCGGCGCCGATCGTCGTGGCCTACATGTTCCTCCAGCGCTACTTCATCGCCGGAATGATCGCAGGTTCTGTCAAATAGTTTCGTTGTCGCTCACAACAGTAGATATGGAGCCACCATTGTGCAGGTGGCTCCGACAGTCGGCAGAAGCTCGGAATGGAGCGCCGTCCAAGGAAGGATTACAATGCTGTTTCCCTCAGTACCCGTGAATACCCGCTCCCAGACCTATCTGGCATTGGCGGATTCGACCGTCGGTGATGACCTGCCGGCCGCTTGCGAGTTGTTCGCGGCCGGCTCGGAGAGCGTCGCCTCAGTGCAAGGGCCGGCGCAGGCCGTCGGTCGCACCCCCCTGTTGGCGGAGCACTCGCAGAACATGTTCCTGCACCCAGGGATTGAGGGGCATCGGCTGGCGGGCGCGGGCGCGCCTGAAGGCCAGGCGGCCGGCAGGAATTGGTCGCCCCGCTTCCTGCTGGACCGCGAGCCTGAACTGGGGGAGCGGCGACTGGCCTTCCATGCCACGGACACCGACTGCGGTCTGGAGCTGACGACTGAACTGGAGGCCCTGCCCGGCGGCTCCCTGCGCATCCGTCACACCCTGCGTAACGCCGCCCCCGGTGACTACCTCCTGCAAAGCCTGAGCGTGCGCTTGCCCCTGGCTGATGATCAGAGCGAGATTCTGGACTTCGCGGGCCGCCATGAGCGGGAGCGCCAACCCCAGCGCCACAGCTTGGAGGACGGCGGCTGGGTGCGCGAGTTCCGTTGGGGTCGCACCGGCTACGAGGGGCCCGTGGTGATGGTGGGCACCCCCGGTTTCGACTTCCACGACGGCAAGGTGGTATGCGTGCAACCGGCCTGGAGCGGCAACACCGTGCTCCGGGTGGACCGCAATTCCGCCACGGACGCGGGTGTGAGCGCTGGCGAGCTGCTGCTGCCCGGCGAAATCGAGCTGGGGCAGGGGCAGGAGTACTCCACTCCTTGGGTGTTCGTCACCGCGTCCACCGCGGGTCTGGACCCGATCATGCACAGTCTGCATGACTGGGAGCGCACCCTGCCTGAGCATCCGAGCGTGCAGCCGGTCACGCTGAACGTGTGGGAAGCGGTCATGTTCGACCATAACCTTGACAAGCTCAAGGATATAGCCGACCGAGCCGCCCGGATAGGCGTGGAGCGCTATGTGCTCGACGACGGCTGGTTCCATCAGCGTCGGGATGATACCGCTGGCCTGGGTGACTGGTGGGTGGACCCGGAGGTCTGGCCCCATGGCCTGAGCCCGATAGTGGATTACGTGCACGATAAGGGCATGCAATTCGGCCTTTGGTTCGAGCCCGAAATGATCAACCCGGATTCCGACACCTACCGCCAGCACCCGGACTGGGCCATGCGCGCCCGGAGCGAGAACCCGCGACTGCAGCGCAACCAGCTGGTGCTGGACTTGACCAATCCGCAGGCCTTCGACCACGTCTACCGGCAGATGAGCGCGATTCTGGAGGAGTACCGGATCGATTACGTCAAGTGGGACCACAACCGTGATTTGCTGGAGGCTGGCTCCGAGGTTCATAGCCGCCGTCCGGCCGTGCACCAGCAGACGGAGGCCTACTACCGGCTGCTGGACAAGCTCCGCCAGCGCTTCCCGCACATCGCCTGGGAGTCATGCTCGTCGGGCGGCGAGCGGATCGACCTGGACGTGATAGAGCGGGTCAAGCGCTTCTGGAACTCAGACATGACCGATGCCCTGAGCCGTCAGCTCATCCAGAGGTGGACCCTGCAAACCGTCGCCCCCGAGTACATCGGCGCCCACATCTCCCAACCCTGCTCCCAGCAGACCCACCGCTCGTACTCCCTAGACTTCCGGGCAGCCACCGCAGTGTTCTGCGCCTTCGGCATCGAGTGGGACATCCGCACCGCCTCGCCGGCCGACCTGGACCGCTTGGCCCTGTGGATCGCGTGGTACAAGGCTAATCGTGGCTTCCTGCACTCGGGCGACTTCATTCGCCTGGACGTGGCCGACGCTGCCGTGATGGCCCACGGGGTGGTCGCTAAAGACGGATCGCGCGCCATCATCGCGCACGTTCAATACGAGGAGTCCTCCAGCAACCGTGGAGTCTTCCTGCGGGTGCCCGGTCTGGATCCGTCGGCCAAGTACCGGCTCAGCTGGACCAGCCCCATTGAGCCTGAGGCCAGCCTGGAGAGCTTAGACCCGGCCGGTCCGCTCGGCCAGGAGAGCGTGAGCGGTGAATACTTGTGCCGCGTGGGCTTCCTCATGCCGCGTTGCCGGCCTGAGACTGTCCGGATGATTGAGATCACCCGCCTGTAAGTCGAACGCCCGCTGAGCGGTTCCGGAGCGCGCCTCCCTGGCGCTCTAGGGATGGTTCTCCGGGCGGTTGTACAGTTAGGTGGGGGTTCGCGCGCCCCTGTCAGAGCCGCCCGGAGCCGCTTCAAGGCCCCGGAGCGGTATGCGCTACAACCACAAGACTAGGGATTACAGGGTTTCATCAGTGAGCATGGGCAAGAAGGACGGACATGGCAGGCGGTCGAACGAGTGGGTGAAAGGCAACGCCAGCCAGCGGCCGTCCGGCACCGTCAAAATCTCCTCGGACCGCTTGGACCGGGCCATTCCCCTGGATATGAAAGACATCGAGCGCGATTACGACAAGCCGATTGAGGAGGCTTGCATCGCGGCCAAGGCCAGCGTCATCATGCGCGTGGGCATGTTGGACCTGGGGTCGGGCACAGGCTCCTTCCGTGTGCGTGAGATGATGCACCGGGTGGCCTATCCGATGGGCGTGCACGTGCGCGCCGACGTGAACCTGACCGACATCGAAGCCACTTGCACCGATGGGTCCGGGCGCATCACCGAGGTGGTGGACCTGCCGACCACCGGCGTCAACACCGAGCGCATCTGGCTCTTGGAGCACTTCGCCGACTGGCTCTCGGTCAACTGCGGGCGTTCGTCCACCTACCACCGCGCGGCGCTCGTCTCCCAGGAGCTGGTGGACCACCTGTGCGAAGCCAAGTCTCATTGGGCGGTGCGCAAGGCCCGGGAAGCCGAGGCCGCCAAAGCGCATGAGGTAGCACGGGCCAGGAGAGGTTCGCAACCGCGTCCGGGGGGCGTTACGGTCCGCCAGGCCCACGAGCGGCTCAATCTCATCGAGCACCGCAAGCCGCTCTACCCGCCGCTCTTCTCCGCCTTCGCGTCGGCCGTGGCTTGCGCTTCGTTCGTCTGCCTCCTGGGCGGCGGCCTATACGACATGGCGGGGGCTTTCATTGGCGCGGGCGTCGGCCAGTGGATTCGCCGCCTGCTGCTGGAGCGGCGGATCAACCAGTTCTTCGTCACCGCGATCGCCGTCGTCGTCGCCGCCTTGGCTTGCGTGGGCACCTTGCGGTTCGTGGGTTTGTTCGACCCGGTTGCCCTGCGCCACGACACCGCCTATATCGGCGCCATCCTTTTCGTCATCCCCGGCTTCCCGCTGGTCACCGGCGGTTTGGACCTCGCTAAGATGGACTTCCCCTCGGGCGTGCAGCGCCTGACTTACGCCTTTGCGGTCATATTGGTGGCCACGTTGGGAGGATGGGCCGTGGCCCACATGGTCAGGCTCAACCCGCAGGGATTCGAGGCCTTGGACCTGACCCCCTGGGCGACCGCCGGCCTGCGCGCGCTCGCGGCATTTTGGGGGGTGTGGGGCTTCTCCGTGCTCTTTAACTCCCCGCAGCGCATGGCCCTGGTCTCGGCTGTGATTGGCGCAATCACCGACACCTTGCGCCTGGAATCCCAGGATTTGCTCGGTATGCCCCCGGAGATGGCCGCCTTTCTGGGCGCTTTCCTGGCCGGTATGCTCGCCACGGCCTGGCGCTCTTCGGTCCGCCACGGTTGGCTGCCGCCCGACCTGGGTTTCCCGCGTATCTGCCTGACCGTGCCCTCGATTGTGATCATGGTGCCCGGGCTCTACATGTACCGGGCTATGTTCTACCTGGGCCAGTTCAATACGCTAAGCGCTCTGGACTGGGCCTTCCGCGCCTTCATGGTCATCATCTGCCTGCCGATTGGTTTGGCGACGGCCCGTGTCATCGCCGACCGCTCCTGGCGCTACGACGTGTGAGCCCGGCCGGCTGCGCCGCTTGCGCGAACGGTCAGTAGGCCATGCCCATAGCGGAGCGGACCTGGTCCAGGGTCTCTTCGGCGATGGCGTTGGCGCGCTTGTTGCCTTCGGCCAGCACATCGCGCACCGAATCCATGTCGCGGGCCAGTTCAGCCCGGCGCTCGCGGTGGGGGGCCAGGAAGTCGTTGACGGATTTGGTTACATACGCTTTCAGGGCTCCGGCGCCCGCATCGCCGATCTCCTCGGCGATTTGCGCCGGATCGCGCCCGGTCACCAGGCCGGCGGTGGTCAGCAGGGCCGAAACCTGAGGGCGTCCCACCGTGTCGAAGGTGATGCGCCGCTCGGAGTCGGTGGGGCTCTTCTTAATCAGTTTGGCTGTCTCCTCGGCGCTGGCGCCCAGCATGATCGAATTGCCGTAGGATTTGCTCATCTTGCGCCCATCCAGCCCCGGAATCTCCGGCGCGTCCGACAGAATCGCCGCCGGCTCGGGGAAGACCGGATTCTTAAGCGCGTAGCGCTCGTTGAAGCGACGGGCGATCGTGCGCGTTATCTCCACGTGCGGCAGGTTGTCCTTGCCGATTGGCACCACGTTCGCCTTGCAGAACAGAATGTCGCAGGCCTGGTGGACGGGGTAGGTCAGCAGGAGCCCGGTCAGCGCGTGGCCGGAAGCCTCCATCTCCGACTTGACCGTAGGGTTCCTGTGCAGCTCAGCCTCGGTGACCAACGAGAGGAAGGGAAGCATGAGCTGGTTCTCCGCAGGCACGGCTGAGTGCGTGAAAATCATGGTTTTCGTAGGGTCGATGCCAGCGGCCATGTAATCCAGCACCATGTTCAGCACGTTCTCCTGAATGTGCTCGGTGGAATCGCGGTCGGTGATCACCTGGTAGTCGGCGATCACGATATTGGTGTGCACGCCCTGGTTTTGCAGCTCCACCCGGCTCTTCAGGGAGCCGAAGTAGTGGCCCAGGTGCAAACGCCCGGTGGGCCTGTCGCCGGTCAGCATGGTGAAGTCACCGGGACGGGCGTCCAGCTTCTTCGCTACCGCGTCCGAGCGCTTCTGCGCCGCCAGGAAGCTCGCGCTGATTTCATTGCCTGCCGCCGTCACCTGCTGTTCGCCGCCCATGACCCTGCCTCTCAGCCTGTTGCGCGCGTCGGTCGGGCGCAAGTGTTACGGAATATTGCTTTTATCGTAAAAGTCCGAGCCGACAAGCTCCCAAGTGGTAACCTCGAAAGTAATGCATGGATAACAACGCGAGGCTTCAGGGCCGTTAACTGACGAAGGGGGTCGGATGGGCCGCGGACGTCAGAAGGCTAAGCAGACGAGAATAGCCCGTAAGCTCAAATATCTGACAACTGACACTGATTACGACCAGCTTGCGAAAGAGCTGAGTCAGCGCGATTCCAGCGAAGCGAGGACCGACCCCCTCCGGGTAGTGGAGGAGCAGTTCGGCGCTCAGGCGGGTAAGGACAATCGCGCTGACCGGGGTCCATCGGACCAGGCTTCGGCTGCCGCACTGGACGATGCTTTTGGTGGCGAACCCGCTGGCGACGATGACTTGGACGACTACGCGCGCTGGGCCGCCGAGGCTGCGGCCAAGGCCACGTCGGGCGAGATTCCGGCCGTTACGCCACGCCGCAAGCCCATACCGATTCCTGTGCCTTCCGCGCTGAGCCATAAGCCAGCCTCCAAGGCCGCAGTGAAGCCGGTTGAAGTTTCAACCGCCGTTGTGCCTGAGTCGGCGAAGGTCGCCCCTAAGCGGGTCGCAAGCCCTAAGACCGGTGCCGCTAAGAAGGCGGGTTCGGTGGTGAAGGCGACCGCCAAGGCGGCGAAGAAAGCGACTTCAGCCGTCACTAAGCCTGCTGGGGCGAAAGCCGCCGAGGCCGCAGGGGCCCCCAAGCCCACCAAGGCCACGGCCGCTAAGAAGAAGACCGCTGGCACCTCCACCGCCGCCGGGGCTAAGGCCAAGGGCAAGTCGGCAGCCGCAGGCCGTGCCACGCGCAGCAGCAAGAAGAAGGCCATGCCGACCACGGCTACGGCCGCCTGAGCCTCATAAGGCTCCAGAGCCCAGCCGTTATCTATGAACGCAGCGCGAACAGCCGCCCGCCGTCAAGCCGGTGAGGGTGGCGGGATTGAGCCTTAGACCAGGGGCAGGAGCTCGCTCAGATCGTCCCGCTCACCGAGGGCGGTGATTCGTCCGGCCTCCTGCTCCTCCTGCCAGGAAGTCACGCCGGCTGCCAGGCGCAGCCACACCTCTGGGTCCAATTCGATGGTGTCCGGCGGGGTCAGGTTGTGGGGGTCCGAGGCCGGCCCGTCCAAAATCTTAATCGCCCCCCACGGCGCTACGCGCACCTCCACGCCCGGTCCGGGCGCCTTGATCTCCAGCATGTGCAGGGAGTAGCGCACAGCCATGGCCAGTTGCCGCCGAGGCATGGGCGGGCCCACCTCCAGCCGCGCCGCCGCGTTCGGGGCCTGCGCCGCCGCCTCTTTAGCCGCGTCCCGCCAGGCGAGAAAGTCCCGCCGCCCCTCGGCCACATCATTCTCGCGTATAACGCTCATGCTTTGCTCCTCCCTCCCCGAAGCATACAGTGAACCCCACGCAGGAACGGGCTCCCGCGTGGGGTTCACTGTATGCCGACACGCGCCAGGCTGACGCCGACCTTAAATCTTCGATTTGGGTGCTAGCAGCTAACCTAGCTGCGCGGCTCAGCCCTGGGCAGGACTGGCGGTAGGTGTGCTGAAGACCGGCCCCTCACCCTCGGCCTGAGCGCCCTTACCTTCGCTGGACCCGGACTCGCCCTGCTCGGGCAGCCCCAGGTCCACCGGTGACGAGGAGTTCTCCCAAGGCTCCTCCCAGGGGTCGTACTCGGGGTTCTGCTGCTTGTAGACGAAGAACGCGATAACGCCCGCCAGCAGTGTGCCGAAGAGCAGGGCGAAGAACTTCCAGCCGTTCGAGGACTTATTCTCCATGATGGTTCCTTTCAACCGTTGGCTCGACTACCCGCACAGCCGGCCTAATGCTTACCAGTTTAATGGACATTATGTGGCGGTTGCGTGTCCCTTCCTAAGCGCCTAAGTTGGCCCGGTTCGGGCCGCCGTCCCCTCCGGCCGCCTATGCGGCCACAAACCGTTGGCTGCGGCTCCGTGGTCGGTCTGGATTCGTCATCGCAAGCCGTCCTTCGCGCAAAAGCTGTTCGATGTAGTTACGGCGAGCGTAATACTTGCCTATACCCAGCAATTCGGCCACGTCCTCAGCTGTTTGCGGAGTCTGGCAGAGCTCCACAATGGCCGCCAGTTTGTCCTCCCGATCCATCGCGGTCCCAGCAGCGCCGGCGAGAGGCACGCCCATTTGCGCCTTGGCTACAGCCTCTGGAGCGTTGGCGGGCTCGTCTGCGACACTGTAGAACTTGACGGTGAAGGAAGCTTGAGCCTGCCGGCTGAGGAATTCCACCGGCTTGTAGCCGCGTTCCCTGGCTTCCTCCTGGATGGCGGGTATGCCGGAGTGCCGGTTCTCGGCTATATGCTCAATCTCCAGTAGGCTCACCAATGTGGGGTTTCGGGTCTGGCTGTTCGCGAAGCCAAATTCGTTCAAGCTCTGCCCCCCATAGATGCCGCCTGGGTTGGTGCATTCCAGCCGGTCGGAGAAAAGGGTAAGTCTCACTGGCGAACCGTTGCAGTAAGGGCCATAGTCGCGGTGCATCAGGGCGTTAGTCAGAATCTCGCGTACGGCGGTCTCCGGGTACTGCGGCAGGTCGATGCGCACACCGTCGCGGATTCGGGTGGTGGTCTTGCTGTTGCGCCGCACAACGGCCATCGCGCCCTCGATCATCTCCCCGATACCGCCTTCGAATCGCTTGCTATCTATGAAGCGCTCGTCGCCGTTTCCCTTGCCCAGCTCGGTGCCGGCCACGACCGAGGCGGTTATGCATAGGTTCGGGTAGGCCTGCTGGGGGTAGTCGCCCAGGGTCATCAGATCAGCTAGTGTGGGTTTGCCGTCCTTGGTCACGCCGGTCAGTTCCAGAATCTCGTCGTCCTGGCGCCGGGCCAGTTTGGGACGCTCTTGCGTGGCTTGGCGCACGAAGTCCCGGACCGCCTTGGCATCCAGCATGTCCATTCTCGCGTCGGGTGCCAGGCTCGCATCGTCCCGGCGCCCGTCCTTGAAGGATTCGATTTCATAGAGTTGGGTGGCGCTCATGCGCACGTCAGCGTCGTTTACGCGGGTGTAGGCGCTTTGGGTTATACCTGCTTTGGTCCGGTATACCGAGCGTTGACTCATGGGCAGACCGCTGATGAAGGCGCAGACCACGGTTTTGCCATCGAAGGAGGCTTCATCGAATTCCGGGCGCACCACGGGTGTCATCGCCTCGCCCTGTCCGACTACTTCTTTTTTGAGTTGCTGCGCGGCGAAGACCCCAGTGGTAGTGAAGTCCTGCCCCTCGTCGATGCCGAACAGGATGAATCCGCCTTCGTTTTGGTTGGAAAAAGAGGAGAGTGAGTCATAGACTCTAGGCGTGCCTTCCGCAGCGGCCTTGACCTCGATGATCTGACCTTCGCGCTGGTTTCGCTGGACTTGCTTGACCACTTCCGTCAGGGAGGCATCCGCATCCAGTTCCCCTGCCAAGCCCTTGAGTGGTCCCTACCTCAAAATTGAGAATAATGTTGCTCATATTGTAAATCGATATTTCAAAATTGACGATTTTCTTGACGAATTGGGAGAAAGTGTTGCGAAATTAGTAAAGTAGATTGCGAATTCAGAGGGTGGTGGTGCGAATATCGCAAGAATTGTGACAGTGCGTCGAGTTTTTGGAGTCTGGGATTTCGAATACGAAGAATGGGTCTACGGATTGGGAAGAAGTGAAGTGTTGGGAGGAGTGCGGCAGAGCATGCCGCGCCCCAGGGGAAGGGGACTGCCGGACCGCGTATTTTAGGGATTGCGACTGCTCTCTCTGGTTCGTTCGGGCGCTGATTGCGGTACGCGGCGGGTGTTCCAGCCGGTGCTGCCGAGTTCGATCAAGAGAATAATCGTGGTTAACGGTACGGTAATGGCGCTCGCGGTAGGGAACGCGCCCGCGAATTTCCCTGTGCCTATGGTGGGCCACGCATACGGCGAAAGTAGCGGGCGGGCAGTTCAGACCCGCGGTCCGATTCCCCAACCCAGCTCGGAAGGGGCACTTATCTCAATCGGTCAGAAGTAGGCCTCACTCTTGTTCCCGGCCCGTGACGGACGGTGCTTGAGCGCTTATATTCATGTCTTTGAATCGGTGTTGCTCAGAAGCGCACATGGGTCCCGCTGCGCCTCCAGTCCGGGAGCGGTCGGTAGGATGGGGGGCATGACTTACGAGCGTTCCCCTCGCATATCTACAGCACGTTCTTTCCGGCAGGAGCCGCAGTACGGGCAGCCGGCGGTGGGGCCGGAGTACTACCCTTTTGGCGGCCCGGAACCGGAGGGTGCGCCGGAGCCGAAAGGGCCTAGGCGGTCAGGCCGCCTCAAGTCGCGCCTGCGCTATTACTGGCAGGATGACGGGCCGGTCGTCACCGCAGCGATTACGGTGGCCTGTCTGCTGGTCTGGCTGGTGGAGCTCTACGGCTACTACCTGAATCCGCGCTTTTACGAGAGCCTGCTGACCCATGCGGCCTTCATCCCCGCCTTGTCGGCCCGGATGCCCTGGATGTACGTGACCTCCATGTTCCTGCACGCCACGAACGTGACCCACATCTTGTTTAACATGCTGACCCTGTGGGCGGTGGGCCCGGTGCTGGAACGGATGGTGGGCCACTGGCGCTACCTGGCGCTTTACCTGCTCAGCGGGATTGGCGGTGGGCTGGGGATGCTGGTCTCGGCGGCCATCAGACCTGAGGGCTGGATGGTCTCGGCCGTGGGCGCTTCGGGCGCGATCTTCGGACTCTTCGCCGCCGTACTGGTCCTCTACCGGCGTTTGGGCACCGACATCCGCTCCATGCTTGTCTTCGTGGCCATCAACCTGGCCATGCCCTTGTTCGTTTCGGGCATCGCCTGGCAGGATCACGTGGGCGGGTTCATCGTCGGTGGCTTGTTTACGCTGCTGCTGGTCTCCGGTCTGGGGCTCCTGCGGGGGAAAAGTCTCAACACTCGAATGTGGATAAGTGGATTGGTTCTGCTTCTGGTGATTATCGCTACAGCCTTGTTCTGCTATAGGGGCAACCCTATAAACGGCATGGCGCTGCCCTTCTGAGGGGTTTTCGGCGCTACTGGTGAGGTAGGAATTACAAGCGTGTAAGCTATCCACAGTTGTGGGTAAAGTTGTGGATAAGCGGAAGATAACTGAGCATTATCGGTGGATAAGTGTTTGTTGGCTCCCGGGAAACCATCTGTGCGCGAGCCCCCCCCCCCTCGCTTTGCCAGCGTTTGGGAAGAGACGGAAAGGGGCCCCGCGCCGGACGCGCGGGGCCCCTTAACAGTGGCTGAGCCGAAGCGGACTGAACTACCGCCACCACATGGTCATAAAGAATCCGACTAGCAAGATGCCGAAGCCCACCAACAGGTTCCACTGGCCGATTTTCGGAATGGGGAAGCTGGTGTGGCCCATCGTGGCTGCCAGGTAGTAGACCACAATCCAAATCAGGCCCAGGAGCATCAGCGTGATGAACAAGGGGACGAACCAACGGGGGTTGGCGCGCGTGCTCTTAATCGTCTCCTCTACCCGGCGGGAGTTCTCCTCTTGCCGCTCCACGATGCGCCGCATCTGCGGGGTCATGTGTTTCTTGTCGACGTCTTGGTTCAGCACAGCCTCGACCTTGTCCATGGAGATGCCGTACTCGTCGTCTGAACCCTCGGCGTTGCCCTTGCCCGCGCCCTTGGCGTCCCCGTCGCCTGCGGCGCGTCCGCTGGCCTCTGACCCGGCTTTGGCTTTGGAGTTCTTCATCGCGCCGGCCTCGGAAGCGGCCCCTTCCGCCTCCTTGAGCTCGCCGTCACCGGTTTCGCCGTCATGGGCTTCGCGCTCTGCCATGAGTAAACTCTCCTTCAGTAGTCTCTATAGACATAGTAACGGTTACACTCGAAAGTAACTATATCGCAAGCGCGAGAAAGGGAACCGCATGGCTGGCGCGAACCCACAGGGGGATGGAGGGCGCAAAAACCGGTCCCGGGCCAAGCACGGAGCGCGGGGCTCGGCCTTGGGCACCTTGTCGGTGGCACTCATCCTGGCGCTCGTGGGATACATGTTAGCGGTCAACGTGCGCGTCAACCGCACAGTGACCACCAGTTCGGACACCACTGGACTGTTGGAGGAGCGCGAGGGCAAGGTGCGCGAGCTGCGGCGCGACATCAACCAGATGAGCTCGCAGATCGACGCCTTGAAGAATTTCACCAACGGGCAAGACGTGTCCAAGGTGAGCGAGGACGCGGGATCGGGCACTGTGCTCAAGGCCGTGCGCGGCCCGGGCGTAAGCGTGACCTTGGATGACTCGCCCCTGTGGCAGCAGAAGGTGGATGCCACCGGTTCCGTGCCCAATATCAACGATTACGTGATCCACCAGCAGGATATCGAAGCCGTGGTCAACGCTTTGTGGGCGGGGGGCGCTGAATCCATGCAGATCCAGGACCAGCGCGTGCTGCCGACCACAGCTGTGCGCTGCGTGGGCAACGTCCTCCTCCTGCATGGGCGCAAGTACTCGCCCCCGTTCACCGTGCAGGCGATCGGCCCGGTGGGTAAGATGACCGCGGCCCTGGATGATTCGCCTTCGGTGGGGATATACAAGGAATACGTGGCAACCTTAGGGTTAGGTTGGAAGCTGGAACGTTCGGACAAACTGGAGTTCCCCCAGGCCACCGCCGTGCTCCAGCCTCTTCAGTACGCCACCGTTGATGAGAAAGCGCAGCAATGAATCAAGACCCTTCAGTCACAAGCAGGAACCTGTCGCGTCAATCCGCCCGCGAACGGCGGCAGAGCGGGCTGTCAAAGGCGGCGGGCATAGCCGCCGAGGTGTTGGCCACTCTGGCCGTCCTGTGCGCCCTATACATCGCTTGGCAGCTCTGGTGGACTGGTGTACAGTCCGAGCACGCGCAGATTCAGGCCAGGCAAGCGTCGTCTTGGTCCGCACCCGCCTCCGGTAAGGGCGGCGCGGAGCGTATCGCGCCCAAGCAGGAGGGGGAGCCCCCGGTCCAGCCGCAGAGCGCTCAGAGGGGGGAGCTGATCGCCCAGCTTTACGTGCCGCGCTTTGGCACCACCTGGGACCGTAACGTGGTGGAAGGCACCTCTGCGGACCTGCTGGCCTACGGAGGCATTGGCCATTACACGCAGACTCAGATGCCCGGGCAGAAGGGCAATTTCGCGCTCGCCGGGCACCGGGCCGGTTACGGTGAGCCTTTCTCCAGCGTGGACAAGCTTCAAGAGGGCGACCCGATTATCGTGCGTACCAAGGATTACTGGTACGTGTACCACTACACCAGCAAGAAAGTCGTGGAACCCGGGGAGGTGAGCGTGATCGCGGCCAATCCTGAGCATCCGGACGAGGCCGCCACGAAACGGATGATCACGCTGACCACTTGCGAGCCCAAGTACGCGACCGCCGCCCACCGTTGGATCAGCTGGGGCGAGTTGAACTACTGGGCCAAGGTCTCCGACGGCGTGCCCCAGGAGCTGGCCTCCAAGAGCAACGGGGGCGTGGTCTTCGAGAATGAGCACCAGGGGGGGGCGCTGGCCCGTTTGGGCTCCCTCCTGCCGGTCATCACCGTCCTCTTGCTGATGTACATCATCATCTACCTGGCGGCCCTGGTCGCCTGGCGCTACCCCAAGCTGCGAGCCATATCCGACGGCCGTGAGCCTAAGCCCTACCTGTCCTTCTATGGTTGGCTCAGCCGGCATCAGGCGGGCATCACGCCCGTGCGGTGGGTGCTGATGGCCTTGCTGGCCCTGATCGCGGTGTGCGCCATGCTTGAGTGGGTGTTCCCCCGGATGGCGGCCAACATACCCTTCATGCGGGCCATATCCAATTACCCGTCCGTATAGCCTGGGACGCCCAAGGCGTAAGGGCTGGGCGCGATAGGGTAGCGGACGCGGAAAGAGGGGCTGGAAACCAATCCAGCCCCTCTTTCCGTCAGCTATGCAAAGCCCCTGCGATGCCGCCCCCCACTTGCCGGTTCCCCTGCCTGGGTCAGCGCAGGGAACCCTGTTCCACCAGAGCCTGCACTTCGGGCTGCAGGTGGTTGTACCGTTCCACGGTTCGGTCGAAGTCCACAAAGAAGAGCCGGTACCAGGTCAGGAGGGTGTAGATGTTCCACACCTGTCGACGCCCGTCTATCCGGCCGGCGTAGTTGTCGTCGAGCAGGCGCAGGATCCGCTCTTGGTCGAAGATGTCCGTCACCCACTCCTGCTCGAACAGGTTGCGCACCTGCCGGTAGTATTTCTCCTCACGCAGCCAGGACTTGATGGGGACGGGGAATCCCAGCTTGGGGCGCTTGGCCCACTCGTCGGGCAGGTGGCGGCGGGCGGCCTTGCGGAAGATGTCCTTGGTGTTGTGCCGGTTGAAGAGCATCTTGGAGGGAATCGAATTGGCCAACTCGGCCACCTGGCGGTCCAGGTAGGGCACGCGCAGCTCCAAGGAGTGGGCCATCGAGATCTTGTCGGCCTTCTGGAGGATGTCGTTGAGCATGAAGTGGTGCAGGTCGATGTACTGCATGCGCTTAACGTCCTCAGCGCCTTTGACCTTGGCGAAATCCTCTTGGTAGATGCCGTTGACGGTCAGGTCGTTGCGGTACTCGGGCTGCAGGATCGCGTTGGCCTGCTCCGACGTGAACATGGTGGGCTGCGCCAAGTCGTACGCGAATGCTTGTCCCGCGTAGTACTCGGCGGGGTCGGCGGTGTGCGTGTAGAGCTGGACCCGGCCGGGGAAGTTGGGCATCTTGGCCAGTAGGTGCCCTATGCGGCGCTTGAGGCCGGTGGGCAGGGAGCCTAAACCGTCCGCCAGGGCTCGGATGAAGGCGTTGGAGGAATGGTCGCCGTAATTCAGGTAGCCGGCGAACAGTTCGTCCGCCCCCTCGCCCGAGAGCACGACCGTGACCTTCTGCCGTGCCAGGCGGCACAAGTACCACAGGGGAATCACAGAGGGGTTGGCGTCGGGCTCATCCAAGTGGTACTGCATCTGCTCGAAATCACGGAAAGCCTCGTCGGCCGACACGGTGGCCTTGTTGAAGTGCAGGCCCTCGTGGTCGGCCAGGGCCTGGGCCGGGCCCACCTCGTCGAAGGGTCCCTCGTCGAAGTTGACCGAAAATACCTCCTGCGGCCGCAAGAGGGAAGTGACGTAGGAGGAGTCCACGCCCTCGGACAGGAAAGCGCCCACTGGCACGTCCGCCACCGTGTGCAGGTCCACCGACTCCTGGACCGTACGGTCGATCGCGTCGATGGTCTCCTGCTGGCTGCGCCCATAGTCCACGTCGTAGGAGGCGTCCCAGTACTGGTGGACCTGGAAGTCGTCGCCCTTGAGCTCGAACCAGTGGCCGGGCGGGAAGCGCCGCACCCCCTTGAAGAAGGTCTCCTTAAGGTCGTTGTACTGGTTCATCAGGAAGGGCTTAACCGCCTGGCGGTTGAGCTCGGGCTTGAAGTTGGGCTCCTTGAAGAAGGCCTTGATCTCCGAACCCACGATGAAGGCGGAGCCTTGCTGGTAGTAGTAAAGCGGCTTGATGCCGAAGTAGTCGCGGGCGCCCAGGAGGGTCTTCTTGTTGTCGTCCCAAATCAGGAAGGTGAACATGCCGCGAATCCGCTTGAGCAGGCCGTCCATGCCCCACTGCTCGTAGCCGTGCAGGAGCACCTCGGTGTCCGCCTCGGACTTGAAGACGTGGCCGGCATCGATCAGCTGCTGGCGCAGGGGCTGGAAGTTGTAGATCTCGCCGTTGAAGGTGATCAGGACCGAGCCGTCCTCGTTGAAGATCGGCTGCTTGCCGGATTTCAGGTCAATGACCGACAAGCGGCGGAATCCCATGGCTAACTCGTCGTTGGCGTAGTATCCGGAGCCTAACTCATTGGGGCCGCGATGCTGAATCATCTTCATCATGGCCTGGATGGTGATGTCCTTGTCCAGGACTTCACGGTCGCGGAAAGCGATGATGCCGCACATGCCGGGCTCCTCTCGGTAAGGTATCGAAGTATAGATAATAGTCGCCGCTGGCGAATGGCGCCCGCGGCCTGGCGGCTTAGACGGCCGAATCGAGGCGGCAGTAGGGCGCTATAGCCCTCCACTTAGCTGGAGGCTAATTGGAGGAAGTGGTGATGTTGATTTGCGTGTTCTTGTCGACCGAGCTGCCGGGGCCGGGGCTGACCGCGGTGACTTTGGCGCTGCCATCCGAGGGGCCGTGGAGGGCGTAGTTGTTCAGCCCCGCTGCGCTGAGCTGGGCCTTGTAGGAGCCGAGCGTGGTGGTGGAGTCGAAGGGGGGCACGGTGGCATTGCCTGGTTCGGTGGTCAAGGTGACCGTATCGGTGTCCTTCTTGATCGCGGAGCCCGCGCCCGGGGTCTGCCCGGTCACGATGGCCGAGTCGTCCGAGGGGCCGTTCACGCTGATTTTGATGCCCGCCAGGATTTGCTTGGCCTCGCCCAGGGTCTTGCCGTTCACGTCTTTGACGGCCATGCCGTCCGAGACGTTGACGGTAACCATCGCTCCTTGGGCTACGGAGGTGTTGGCCGCCGGATCGGTGTAGATGACCGAGTCCTTGGCCACGGTGTCCGAGTGCTGCTTCTGGACCGTGATGTTGAAGTGCTGGAGCATGGCCTTGGCCTCGTCCAGGGTCTTGCCTGACACGTCCGGCACCTTGGTCATGCCCGAGGAGATGTAGATGAGGATTGAGGAGCCCTTGGGCACGGACTGGCCACCGGCCGGATCGGTGCGGGTCACCTGGTTCTTCGGCACGTCCGGCGAATCCTCAATCGAAGCGGAGGGGCTGACTTTGAACCCGGCTTTTTCCAATTTGTCGCGCGCGTCGTCCTGGCTCAGGCCCTTGACGTCCGGGATCTTAGTGGACTGGGGGCCGGAGGAGAACCAGACCGTGACCGTGGAACCCTTCTTGGCCTGGACGCCGCCCTTGGGGTTTTGGTGGGTGAAGGTGCCCGCCGGCTCGGCCGAGTCGGGGTCCTCTTTCTCCTCGTACTTGAAGCCGGCAGCCGTGACCTTTTCCCGGGCCAGGAGCTTGGACATCTGCGCGTTGATTGTGGGTACGGTGGTCTCGTCGCGCTTGTCGCGGTTGAGGAAGCCCCATGCGCCCAGGCCTATCAGCGCCAAGGCCAGGATGGCGGCGATCGAGGAGATGATGATTTTCTTCTTGCGCTTCTTGGCATTGGCGGCCTTGCGGCTCTGGGCCTGGGCCACCGTCTGGGCGGTCGCGCCGGCCAAGGGCTGATTGGCCGGGCCTAAGGGGCTCATGGCCTGGGTGGCTGCGGTCTCGTCGCCGGTCGGGGGCAGGGCCGCCGTGGCGGCCTCCTCCTCGGCGGCCTTGCGTGCCTTCATGTTCGCCAGATCGGCGAGTGGGTTGAAGGCGGCGGCCACGGGGGTGCCGCCGTTCATGAAGGTCATGATGTCGTTCTTGAACCCGGAGGCCGTCGCGTAGCGGTTCCCCCGGTCCTTGGCCATGGCTTTGGCGCAGATTGAATCCCACATCTTGGGCAAGCCGGGCACGATGGCGGAAGGTGGCGTGGCCACCTCGGAGACGTGCTGGTAGGCGATAGCCACCGCGGAGTCACCGTTGAAGGGTGGGCGCCCGGTCAGCATCTCGTAGAGGACGCAGCCGGCCGAGTACAGGTCGGAGCGCATGTCCACGTTCTCGCCCCGGGCCTGTTCCGGGCTCAGGTACTGGGCGGTGCCGACCACGCCCTGGGACTGGGTCATCGTGGCGGCGGAGTCGTCCAGGGCCCGGGCGATGCCGAAGTCCATGACCTTGACGACGCCTTGCTCGGAGATCATGATGTTGCCGGGCTTGATGTCGCGGTGGATGATGCCCATGTGGTGGGAGTATTCCAAGGCGTTCAGGACACCCAGCATCACCTGCTCGGCGTCGCGCTGGCTCAGGGCGCCGTTGGCCTTGATGATGGCGCGCAGGGTCTGGCCCTTGACGTACTCCATCACTAGGTAGGGCACGCGCTCCTGGTTGCCGGCCTCTTCGACCAGGAGCTCCTCGCCCGAGTCGTAAATCGAGACGATGTTGGGGTTGTTCAACTGGGCCACCGAGTGGGCTTCACGCTTGAAACGGGTTAGGAAGATCTCGTCGTTGGTCAAGTCCGAGCGCATGATTTTGACCGCGACTGTGCGGCCCAAGCGGGTGTCGAGCGCGGTGTAGACTTCGGCCATGCCGCCGCGGCCGATAAGCTGGCCAAGCTGGTAGCGCCCGTTCGCCAGGGAGGCTGGTAGTGCGATGCTCATTGGGAATCCCCTCCGTTTGCTGTCTGAGGATCGTCGGTCACAATGCGTGCTCTTTTGTTGAAATTGGTGATGAGGCTGGTCGCAGCCTGGCCGCCGATGTCAGGGTGGTAGACCAAGGTGGGTGCGCCGGCCGTCGGTGTCATGGGCCAGTGGGGTTTGCTGACCACTCGACGGGGTTGGAAGCGCCGCCGCTCCACCGGCTGGGTGTCCGCCAGCTGGCGGTTCAGGAGTCGCTGTTCGATCCTGGACAAGGTCCTGGAGACCGTCAGGGCGTCCTTGGGGCGGTCCTCGGGTTCCTTAGCCAGCATGGACATGACGAATTGGGCCAGTTGGGTGTCCACCGTGTCCGGCAGGGGCGGCACCGGGTCGTTCACATGGGCGGCGGCGATGGCTACGGCCGTGGTGCCGGTGAAGGGCCGGTGGCCGCACAAGCCCTCGTAGGCCACCACTCCCAGCGAGTAAATGTCGGACTTGGGGGTGGCTTTCAATCCCTGCGCCTGCTCGGGTGAGATGTACTGGGCGGTGCCGACCACCATCCCGTCCTGGGTCAGCTGGCCCTGGTTGGTGGAGTAGGAGACACCGAAATCGGTGATTTTGACCTCGCCAGAGTCCGAGACCATGATGTTGGCCGGCTTCACGTCGCGGTGGATCACCCCGTGGCAGTGGGCCACGTACAGGCCGCGCGCCGTCTGGATCAGTATGGGCAGCAACTCGATCGGGTCGACGATGCCTTCGCGCTTGTAGAGGGCGGCAAGGGAGCCGCTGGGCACGTACTCCATGACGATGAAACCGATGCCGTCATGCTCGTAGTAGCCGAAGAGGGCGGCGATGTTCGGATGGGCCAGGTTGGCGGAGTTGTGGGCTTCGGCGCGTAGGCGTTCCAGGCGCACCTGGTCGTTGTCCAAATCCGTGCGCAGGGCCTTGATCGCGACCACGCGCTTGAGCTCTATGTCGTAGCCACGCCAGACTTCGCCCATGCCGCCCTGGGCCAGGCGCGCGTCCAGACGGTAGCGCCCGTGGATCAGTTGCCCTTGAATCAGCTTCATTTCAGGCCCTCCTGCATGACTCGCTTCATGATAGGCCCCGCTGAAGCTGCGCCGTAGGTAGAGGTGGAGTGGACGACGACGGCGACCGCGATTTTCGGCTTTTGCGCGGGGGCGAAGCCGATGGTCCAGCCATCGTTGGAGCTGTTGGCCACGCCGATTTGGGCCGTGCCGGTCTTGGCCGCCACTTGGGCGCCGGGGATTTGCAGGTTCGGCGAGTCCTTGGTCACGACCGCTTCCATCATCGCGGTCAGGGCTTGGGCCGTGTCCGGGGAGAAGGGCTGGGAGTAGATCGCAGGGCTGGTTTCGCTCAGCACGCTCAGATCGGAGGAGCGCACCCGGTCCACTAGCGTGGGCTGCATGAGCTTTCCGCCATTGGCCACCGCCGCGGCGACCATCGCGTTCTGCAAGGGGGTGGTGAGGGTGTTGCCTTGGCCGATTGACGCCTGGGCCAGTTTGTCGGGGCTGGCGTCGGCGGGGAATTTGGAGGCGGTGGCTCGCATGGGCCGACCGGTGGAGTCAGTGCCGTCCAGGGTGATTGTGGAGCCGAAACCGAACTTTTTCGCCTCCTCGTCCAAGGCCTGTCCGCCCAGGGATACGCCCAACTGGGCGAATGCTGTGTTGGAGGAGTAGGCCAGGGCGTCCTGGAGGGTGATTTCGCCTCCGGAGCCGTTGCCTGCCGCCGTAGCGTTGGTCAGGTTGGTGGCGGTGCCGGGCAGGGTGTAGGCGGCGCCCGCCGGAACCCTGGAGTCCGCCTTGTACTTACCGGACTCCAGGGCTGCGGCCGCGACTACCACCTTGAAGGTGGAGCCGGGCGGGTAAAGCTGGGAGCTGGCCCGGTTGAGCATGGGATTGGCGTCTTGGTTGGCCAGGTTGGTGAAGAACTGGGCCGCTTCGGAAGCGTCGTGCACGGCCAGGGTGTTCGGGTCGTAGGAGGGTGTGGAGACCATCGCCAGGACGCGCCCGGTGGAGGGTTCGATCGCCACTACCGAGCCGGACTGGCCGGCCAAGGCCTGATAAGCGGCCTGCTGGATCTTGGGATCTATTGAGGTCTCGATTGAAGCGCCTTTGTTCTGCGCACCGGTGAACAGGGTCTTGATCTTATCCAGCCACAGGCTGTCCGCCTGGCCGCTCAGCAGCTGGTTGCGGGAGCTTTCAATGCCACGGTCCGCGCGGTTGGTGATCGAGTAGTAGCCGGTAATCGGCGCGTAGATGGGGCCGGCGGCGTACTTGCGCTGGTACTGGTAGGAATCGCTGATGGGGTCCGAATGGGCCAGAATCGTGCCGTCCGAGGCCAGGATGGCGCCTCGGGGGGCGCCGTACTCCACATAGAGGGCTCGGGTGTTGCGCGGGTCCTCGTTCAGGGCGTTGGCGCGCACGGCCATGATGGTCGTGGACGACAAGCCCAGGATCACGAACAGGACGATGACGGCGGTGAAGAGCTGGCGTAAAGCCTTATTCATGAGCGGCTTCCTTCCCCGCGCCCGCCCGGGCCTGCATTGGGGCTGGCTGGCGCTCATGTCCGCGCTGGTCCATCTCGTGCTCGCGCAGGACGGCAAGGGCCTCATAGCGGAAGGTGTCCGAGGAAACCTCCGGGGCTGGGCGGTTGGCGGCGTTGGATATGACGATGAGCAGGGTGGCCAGCACGCAGTTGGCGATCATGCTGGAGCCGCCCGCCGCCATATACGGCATTGTCAGACCGGTCAACGGGATGACCAAGGTGATGCCGCCCACCACGGTGAAAACCTGGAAAGCCATCGTGAAGACCAGGCCCGAAGCCAGGAGCTTCCCGAAACCATCCTGGATTTTCATGGCCACGACCATGCCAGCCGCCACGATCACCAAGTAGAGGAGCAGGACCACCAGCAGGCCTGACAGGCCCAGCTCCTCGCCTATGGAGGAGTAGATGAAGTCGGAGTTGGCCAGCGGGGTGATCCAGGGGTGACCCTGCCCCAGACCGGTGCCTAAGAGGCCGCCGGTGGCCAGTCCGAAAACACCGCGCACCAGCTGGCCGGAGCCGCCGAACGCCTTGTTGTACTCAGCGTCGGAGAAGGGGTGGAGCCAGGCATCCACTCGGGCGCCCACGTGGGCGAAGAGGATGGACGCGGCTACAGCTCCGATGATGAAGAAGACCGCGCCGATCGCGATCCAGGACTTGCGGCCGGTGGCCACGTAGAGCATGGAGACGAACATGGCGAAGAACATCAGTGAAGTGCCCAAATCGTGCTGCATGACCAAGACGCCCATGGAGACCGCCCAGACGACGATGATGGGGCCTAAATCCTTGAGGCGGGGCATGCGCATGCCCAGCACCTTGGGACCTGCCACAGCCAGCTGGTCGCGGTGGTCGAAGAGGTAGGCGGCGAAGAAGAAGGCCAGGAAGAGCTTGGCGAATTCTCCCGGCTGCAAGGTGTGGGAGCCTATGCCCACCCAGATGCGCGCGCCGCCGATCTCCCGGCCGAAGTGGGGGATCATGGGGGAGAGGAGGAGAGCGATGCCGACGACCATGCTCACGTAGGAGAACTTGCGCAGGACCCGGTAGTCCTTCAGGGCGATGGCCAGGCCGCCGCACAGAACCAGCGCCGAATCCAGCCAAATCAGCTGGGTGACGCCCACATTCGTTGGCTCGCCGATCTTGGCGTTGCGCATGTCGATTCGGGCGATCATCGTCACGCCCAGGGTGCTCAGGACCGCCAGGCAAGGCAGAATCACCTGGCTGGCGTAGGGCTGAAAGACTTCCAGCACGGCCCACAGGGCTACGAAGAGCAGGCCAGTGAGCGGCAGGAGCACGGCGTACTGGGTGGGGAAGCCGCCGGAAGTGCGTTCGAACATTTGGAAGAAGGCGATGAAACCGATCAGGAGGGCCAGCAGGAGCAGGCTCACGCGTCGCAAGCGGGTAATAAGGGTCATAGGATGCCTCCGCTCCTGGCGGCAGCGGGTTTAATAACGGACCCGCCGGTGGAGGCTGACGCGGCCGGTTTCGTCGGTGAGGCGGGCTTGGCGGAGGCGGACGCCGAGCTTTTCTTCTCGCTCAGCTTGGTTTCCTTGGATGCCCTGCCCTGCTTGAAGGAGCGGGATTCGCGGCGGATCAGGTCGGCGTGCTCGCGGGCTTGGTCATAGTTGGAGACCGTGATGCCCTCCTGGAGCTGCTCACGCCAGGAGGAGGGCAGGTCGCCCAGCTCGATGTCGGTGCGCTCCACCGGGTGCGACAGGGACAGGCCGAATACGTTCGTGGGCACCCCCTGATAGATGGCGACCACGTCGCGGTCCTCGCCCAGGTAATACTGCTGCTGGCTCCAGTAGTAGGCCCCGTAGGCGCCGCCCGAGAGCAAGGCCAGCAAAGCCAGGACCGCCGCGACGATGATCAGGCGGACGCGGCGTTTGCGAACCCGCTGACGCTTGCGGCGTTGGGTGTGCTCCTTGCGGATGGCCTTGGCCACATCCGGGTCGTAGGGGTCGGCCGAAGCCGAGCCGTCCTCCTTGCGCACAATGGGAATCTCGCCGGTGTCAGGCACGTCACGGTCGCCGGATTCCTCGCGGGCGCTGGAAGGTTGGGCCATGCGCTGGGGCTCATCCTGGGGGAGCTGGTCGGGTGCCGGTCCGTGAGCCGGGCCCTTCCCCTGATCCGGCGTAGCGTCGGAAGCGCCATCCTGGGCGGACTGGGTAAGGGCGGCGGCCCTCTGGGCTGGTGAGGACGAAGCGCTTTCGCGCAACTTGGGCGCTGCAGCCACAGGCTCGTGGACGATGTCCGCTAAAGCCTCCAGGTTGGCTGAGGCGGCCCCGCCAATCAAAGGGGTCTGCCGGGGCAGGTCCAGGGCGGAGGCATCCTTGCGCAGGGTGGCATCGCCGATGACTACGGTCACATTGTCGGTGGAACCGGCCTTCAGGGCCATCGTGACCAGGCGTTGGGCGCACTCGCCTTGGTCGGGCACGCTGGACAGGGCTTCGCTGATTGTGGGGTCCTCCAGTACGCCGCACAGGCCGTCGGAGCAGAGCATCCAGCGGTCGCCAGGCTGGGCCTTGCGCATGGAGATGTCGGGGCGGGGGTCGATGTCGAAGTCGCCCAAGACCCGCATGACCACATTGCGCTGGGGGTGGCTCTTGGCTTCGGATTCAGCGATGCGACCGGTGTTGATCAGGTGCTGCACATAGGAGTGGTCCTGGGTTATGCGCAACAAGCGGCCATCGCGCAGGAGGTAGGCGCGCGAGTCGCCGATGTGGGCCAGGACCCAGAAGCCGCCGGCCAGGGCTACTGCGGTGACTGTTGTGCCCATGCCGGACAGGCGGTGCTCCCGCTTGGCCTTGCCGACGATTGCGTCGTGGGCGGCGATGACGGAGGCCTCCATCATCTGCGACAGTCGCTGGGCGTCCTCGCCCTGGTCGTCGTGCTCGATGTGGGCCAGGGAGCGCACTGCGATCGTCGAAGCCGTGTCGCCTCCCGCATGACCTCCCATCCCGTCGCACATGGCGATCAGGCGCTGGCCGGCGAAGGAGGAATCCTGGTTGTCGGAGCGCACGTAACCGATGTCGGAGACGGTGGTGGAGTAAATGAAGAGGCTTTGGCTGTCGTCGATCGATTCGCTCATGGGCCTACCTCAACTCGAAGGTGGTGGCGCCGATGCGCACCGGGGTGCCAGTGGGCAGGATGGTGGGTTCGTTGAGCCGCTGGCCGGCAACGACCGTGCCGTTGGTCGAGCCCAGGTCCTCAATGGCCCACTGGCCGGACACTGGATCCTGGTAGACGCGAGCGTGGTGGGAGGAGACGAATTCGTCATCCAGGACCATGGAGTTGGAGGAGGCGCGTCCCAGTGTGATTGGTTGTGCGTCCAAGGGCAGGGATGAACCCGCCAGAGGGCCGTCTATGACGACCAGCAGGGAGGGTTGGCCGCCAGCGGCATGGGCCCTGCGGCGGCTGAGGGAGGCGGGTTCGGGTGTGGGAGGCGCTGAAATGGCCGCAGGGACCGCCTTCCTGGCGGCGCGCTGGCGCTTGCGCTGGGTGCGAGAAACCTTCGGGCTGAAGGTCTCGATGTCCTTGCGTAAGGACCGGATCGCCAGCCAGAGGAAGACCCAGAGCAGGGCCAAGAAGCCATATTTCAATATGGCGAATGTCAGTTCGGTCAGCATAAGTAGTTCGACCTTACGTCAAGGCCTGGGCTTACTCCTCCGCTTGCTCCTGTGAAGACGCCCAGTAGAGGATGCGAGTGCGGCCGATTGTGATGGTGTTGCCGTCCAGAAGGGTGGCTGCGGGGACTTGGTGGCCCTCCACGTAAGTGCCGTTGGTGGAGCCCAAGTCGCGCGCGATGACGCCCTTGTCGGTGATGTCGATTTGCAAGTGCTTGCGGGAGATGCCCGGGTCGTCGATGACGATGTCGCAGGCCGAGCCGCGACCGATCACCGTGGATGGAGCGGTCAGCAGGTACTGGCGACCGTTGATTTCCAAGACCGGGCAGTCCTTGGAATCGGAGGCTGCCGTGGCTGGCGCCGCGTTGCCCTGCACCGACTCCGAGCTCAGGCGGAAGTCGCCCTTGCTCAGTTCCAGGTCTTCCTCGAAGATTACGACGACTGGGCCCACGAACGCATAGTGTTGGCTCTCCGCGTACTTGGTCAGATTGTCGGCCAGCTCGTTCGCCAAGGCCTCGGAACCCCACTGCTCGATCCGGTCGAAGTCCGGCGTGGAAAGCTGAAAACGGTATTCGTTGGGCGCCACGGTGCGATCGCGGCCTACGGGCATGGCCTGCGCGTCAATCTCGCGTTCCAGGGCGCTCGACAGATCAACAGGCTGCAGATCTTTGGAGCCGAACTTTGAAAAGACGCCGTTGACGGCGCCTTCAACGCTCTTCTCAAAACGATCGAGAACGCTCATAGTCATCCCTTTCTTCGTAACCCCTCTATCCTACGCAAGGGTCTCAAACATGCGCAAAAAGTCACCTAATGCTTGCAATTTCTTCATTCCGCGCCACCCTTGAGCGCCCTTTAAGCCCAAAGGCCAGGCGGGTTTTGGGACGGGTGGGCCATAAGATATCGGCGTAAGGTCGCGAACGCCACAACGGCGGGCGGTCAGCGCGCGGATGGTAGGAGCAGAAGGCATGGCTGAGGAAACGGACGAAGCGGAGCTGTCGGCGAGCCAGGTGGGGGAGCGGATCGCGGGCTTCCCGCAAACCAAGGCGCGCACCCTACGTTTCACGCTGGGCGCCCCCAGGTCGATTCGGATGGCTGGGGATGGGCGACGGGCCTTCTTCCTGCGCTCGGACGGCCCAGAAGACTTTGAGACCAGCCTGTGGATGAGCGTCTTCGACCAGGGTGACGGCCACAGGGAGGTGCTCCTTGCTGACCCCCGCGACCTGCTGGCGGATGCGGCCCAGGAGCAGGTACCAGCCGAGGAGCGGGCGCGAAGGGAACGTTCGCGCGAAGGCGGACGGGGCATCGTGGCTTACAGCGTTGATGCGGCCGGTCATCGATTGGTCTTTACCCTGGGCTCTCGCCTGTGGCTCACCCAACTGGATTCGGATGGGCTGGGAGCCAGCACCCGGTCTCTGACCCTGCCCGCTGAGCTGGGCGAAGGGCATGCCATCCTCAACCCAGAGATTTCCGCTGACGGCACCCGGGTGGCCTACACCACCGGTCGTCAACTGGCTGTGGTGACCATCGGAGCCGACCCCGCCGCCGACGCCGCGCGCGTGGTGCTGGCGCTGGAGGATGGTGCCGGCGAAGAGCAGAAGCTGGGCCTGGCTGAATTCGTGGCCGGCGAGGAGATGGACCGCTACCAGGGATTCTGGTGGTCGCCAGCTTCCGACGCCCTGCTGGTGGAGTCCTACGACGCCAGCCCCGAGCCGGTGTGGTACATCAGCGACCCCGCTGAACCAAGCCACCCAGGCCAGTCCCGCCGCTACGCTCAGGCGCTGACTGCGAACGCGAAAGTGCGCCTGCTGCTGGTGCGCCTGGGCTCGGATGGCTCGGCCTCGTCTCTGGTCCGTGTGGACTGGGACCACAAGGCTTACGAATACCTGGCGGTGGTGCGCTGGCAGGCCAAGCACGAGCCCTTGCTGCTGCTGCAGAACCGTCGGCAGACCCGAGACCAGATCGCGGCTGTGGAGCTCGGCGGCGGCCAGCAGGAGCCTGGCGCCGACTGTGGCACGAAGACCTTTGGATTCGATGACTTGCCCGACTTGCCCTCCCTGCCTACACGGTCCTTGCGTGAGCACGAAAACGACCGGTGGCTGGACCTGGTGCCCGGGCTGCCCGCTTGGACGCCCGATGGGCGCCTGGCAGAAGCCGTAATCGACGAGGGCGCGGACACCATCCGCCTGGCCCTGGACGGTCAGGCCTTCTCGCCGGTCGGCTGCCAGCTGCGAGAGGTGCTGGACTTAGGCGAGAGCGACGCGCTCGCGGTCGTTTCCTCCGACCCCCGCTCCTTCGACCTGGTCCGCTTCGGATACGATGGCAGCCTGAAAGTCCTGAACTCACGGCCGGGCGTGTGGACCGCCTCCAGGGCCGGGCGGGGCATCGTCGTGTCCGGGCGCACCATGCAGGAGCCGGGCGTCAAAGCCTGGCACTCCTTGCTCGCGCCTGGGGCCAGCCTGGACGCCTTGGCCTGCTGCGGCGAAGCTCGGCCCCAGAGCGGGGTTGAGGCCAGCGCCCGCCTGACCAGCCAGGCCGCTGACCCTGGTTTCACTCCCAACGTGGACTTCGTGCGCTTGGG
The DNA here is from genome assembly GCF_001263395.1 of Bifidobacterium actinocoloniiforme DSM 22766. NCBI lineage: Bacteria > Bacillati > Actinomycetota > Actinomycetes > Bifidobacteriales > Bifidobacteriaceae > Bifidobacterium > Bifidobacterium actinocoloniiforme. Next base: position 1,472,035 of record NZ_CP011786.1, read on the forward strand.
GGCCGACCAGCTCTTCGGGGCGGTGGTGCGGCCCAGCGAATCCAGCCCCTGGGCGGGTGAGGGGAAACTGCCGGTGCTGCTGAAGCCTTACGGCGGTCCAGGTTTCCAACAGGTGGTCTTCAGCCAGTCTTACTACTGGGAGTCCCAGTGGTGGGCGGACCAAGGCTTCATAGTGCTCACCGCGGACGGCCACGGCACCACTGGGCGCGGTCCCGCTTGGGATCGGGCGATTTTTGAGGACATGGCCCAGGTGACCCTGGACGACCAAGTTGCGGCGGTGCAGGCCCTGCCGGACCTGGTGCCGCAGGCTGATTTGAGCCGGGTGGCCATGATTGGCTGGTCGTACGGCGGCTTCCTGTCGGCCCTGTCCGTGCTGCGGGCGCCGGATGTGGTCCACGCGGCCTGCGCGGGTGCGCCCCCTACCGACTGGACCCTGTACGACACCCACTACACTGAGCGCTACTTGGGTTTGGACCGGGAGGTTTACCGGCGCAACTCAATCATCGACGATGCGCCCAAGCTGCGCCGCCCGCTCATGCTGATTCATGGTTTCGCCGACGACAATGTGTCGGTCGCGAACACCCTGCGCCTCTCCCAAGCCCTGATGGCGGCGGGTCGGCCCCACACCGTGCTGCCCCTGACCGGTATCACGCATATGACCAACGATCCTACCGTCGCGCGCAACCTGCTGGTCCTTCAACGGGACTTCCTCTACCAGGCGCTCGGCATTCAACCGCGCGATTGAGCCTGCGCCGCCCCCGCGCCTGGTCTGCGCGTGGCGTCTGGTTTTGACCCCGCTCTTGGCTAGATTGGTGGACGTGACTACAGCAGAGCGAACACCAGCCTTAACGCCGGGCCCCGGCCAGATTGCGGCCCAAGCCCAGGCTGCGGGCGCGCGCCCCTTGCTGCCCCACGGCTGGGCCCTGGCGCTCTCAGCTCTGGTCCTGGGCGCTCTGGCTGGTGTCTCCTCCGGCCTGCTTTCCCTCTTCCTGGATTTGGTGGAGCAGGTGTTCCTTGGTTTCGTCGAGAATTCCGCCCTTCCTGGTCCGTTCGGGGTACCCCCGCTGCGGCGGCTGCTTTCCGTGCTGGTCGCAGGCGCGATTGCGGCCCTGATTTGGTGTCTGTTGCGGAATAAGTGCGCGCGCGTGCCCTCAGTGGCGCAGGCGGTCAAAGGCGCTTGGATGCCGGTGTGGCAGACCGTCGTGCATGTGCTCACTCAGATTCTCCTCGTGGCCGCCGGAGCCTCCATCGGCCGCGAGGTGGCCCCTCGCGAGGCTGGCGCCATGCTCGGCGGCGTCTGGTTCCGCCTGGCCCATCGCCTGGGCCTGCGCCCCAGCGACCGTCGGCTTCTGGTAGCCGCGACTGCTGGCGCGGGATTCGCGGGCATTTACATCTCCCCGCTCACGGGCGCCCTGTTCGGGGTGGAGGTCCTGCTGGGCAGCATGGACCTGACTACGGTGGCGGTTTGCCTGGGCATGTCCTCGGTGGCTACGCTGGTCGGCGGGTCGATTAAGGGTTTCGAAGCGTACTATGCGGTCAGCTCCCAGCCTTTCCCCCTGCGGGTCATGCTGTTCGCGCTGGTGACCGGCCCCCTGGCCGGGTTCGTGGGCGCTGCCTTCCGCCGCATGACCTCCTGGGCTGAGTCGCATCAGACGACCGGGCGGGCCATCCTCTGGCAGCTTCCGGCCGTTGCCGGGCTGACCGGTCTGATCGCCATCCTCCTTCCCGAGGTCATGGGCAATGGGCGGGCCTTGGCCCAGACCGCGATGGGCCTGTCCGCCGAAGCCGCGAGCCCGCAAACAGGCAGCCGGCTCTGGCTGCTCATCGCCACTTTCCTGGCTTTCGGGCTCTGGAAGGCCATTTGCACGGTCCTGACCATTCGCGCCGGCGCTTCCGGTGGCACCCTGACCCCCTCCATCGCGCTCGGCTCGGCCCTAGGAGCCATCCTGGCGCTCATCGCCTCGCCCTTGGCGCCGGTCATTCCCTTCTGGCAAGCCGCGGTCATCGGCGCCGCCGCCACTTTGGCCGCCTCCCAGCAGGCTCCGCTGATGGCGTTGTTCATGCTCTTCGAGGTCTGCCACCTGCCTGCGCCGGCCCTAATGCCCCTGGCCCTGGCGGTGGCCCTATCGACCGCCGTCTCCCGTGGCATCCTCAGCCGCTTCCAGGCCCGCGCATAACCCCCATAATCCCGACCCGGACGCTCAGGCAAGCGCCGTGCGCTGGAAGCCGGTCGGCCTTCATGGGTGTATTTGGGCCTGCGCCGGCCCTCAGCGGCCATGCCTTCTGCGCGTGCCGTCCTACCGGGTCATGTGCGCGTTCTTGGTCCGGCAAACGTGGGAATCGCCCGGTCCAACGCGTGGCTTCTGCCTCTGGCGCTGGGTAGGCTGGTTGGTATGGAGCTTGATTTGATTGATGAGGGGCAATACGAGCAGACCATGCGTCAGACGGTGCTGCCTGCCTTGGAGGCTTGCAAGCGCGAGGGGTGGATGTGCTCGAATGCGCCTGGAGATGATGGGACGGCGCGGTTTGGTCCGGCTGACCTGCCTGGCCGGCGTGCCGTAGTTCCGACTAGCCCGGACCGTCTGCACTATGTGTGCTACGAGGCCGCCCGTTTCGACGAGCTGGGGTTGCCTGGGTCCCAGGGCCTGCGCCGGGGCGCGGTCGTCATCTCCCACGGTTTCACCGAATTCGCTGGCAAGTACAGCGAAATGGCCTGGTACTTCCTGTTGGCTGGTTACACGGTCTGCATCCTGGAGCACTGGGGTCACGGGCTCTCCGGCCGGGGGTTGGACGATCCGAACCTGGTGTGGGTGGACTCATACCGGCGCTATGTGGATGATTTGGCCGTCTTCTGCAAGGAGGTGGCCGTTGACTATGGCGGCGACCTGCCCATATGCCTTTACTCCCATTCGATGGGCGCCGGCGTCGCGGCCTCCCTGTTGGAGCGCTATCCGGCGCTGGTGGACCGTGCCGTGCTCTCCTCGCCGATGATTGCTCCGAGGACCGGCCTGCCGCTAGGCCTGACGAATATGGTCATGAACGCCGCTTGCGGCCTGGGGATGGGCCAGTGCAAGGTGCCCGGCCACCACCGGTTCGACCCCCACTTCGACCCGGGCTCGGTGGGCAATGCCAGCCAGGCGCGCTTGCGTTGGAACCACGGCTTGCGGGCCGCTGACCCCGCTTATCAGACCTCCGCCGCCACCTACGGCTGGGTCCGCCAGGCCATTGCGATGTCACGGGATGTGCTGAAACCGGCCCTGTGTGAGCGGGTGGAGGGTTCGACCCTGGTCTTTCAGGCCAGTCCGGACGCGCTCGTCCCGCCCAAGCCCCAGGAGCGCTTTGTCAACCAGGTCCGCGTCGGCGGATGTCAAATCGACTTGGTCCGCGTCCCCAACGCCACGCATGAGCTTTACACCATGCCCAACCGGGTCCTGTCCCCCTACCTTGAACGCATCCTGACCTTCTTCTCCGAGCCTGACTCCCTGGCTGGAAGCGACGGATAGGGAGGCCGCCGCCAGGCCTGGCCCGGGTTTGTAAGCCGGCCCTACTTGTTGAGCACCTTTTCCGGGTCTGCGTCGAAGGTCTCGACGCAGCCGGGGCTGCAGAAGTAGTAGGTCTTGCCTTGGTAGTCGCGGGTGGCGGCGGCCGTTGTGGGATCGATGCTCATGCCGCAGACCGGGTCGGTGACCTTGGTGTTCTCTGCCATATCGGCACTTCCTTTCGGTTGATTTGCATTCCTTACATTCATGGTCCCACCGTTTGCGGCGGGTGGGCGCCGGACCAGGGCCTTGAGGGCGGGCATGTCGACCGGTTTGGGGTCGCGTACGGGCCGGGCTTGGAGCGGGGTGACGCGCAGGCGGTTGGCGTTCAACACCACCGAAAGCGAGGAGAAGGCCATTGCAGCGCCGGCGATCATCGGGTTCAGCAGGAGGCCGATGAAGGGGTAAAGGACGCCAGCGGCGATTGGAATGCCCAAGCCGTTGTATCCGAAGGCGAACCAGAGGTTTTCATGGATGTCGCGCATGGCCGCGCCGGACAGGTCGATCGCTGTCACCGCGCTCTGGAGGTCGCCCGACACCAGGGTGATGTCGGCGGACTCGATCGCCACGTCGGTGCCGGTGCCGATGGCCATGCCCAGGTCGGCTTGGGCCAGTGCGGGCGCGTCGTTGATGCCGTCGCCGATCATGGCCACGGTGTGCCCCTGCCTTTGGAGGGCCTTGACGATCGTGGCCTTGTCTTCGGGGCGGACTTGGGAGACCACGCGCTCCACGCCCACCTCCCGCCCCACGGCTTGAGCGGTGCCTGCGCCGTCGCCCGTGAGCATGACGGCCGCGATCCGCCTGTCCTTGAAGGCTTGGATGGCCTTGGCGGAGCTGGGCTTGACCTTGTCGGACACGGCTAGAACGCCGGCGAAGCGGCCGTCGACTGCCACGTAGACCGTGGTCTTGCCTTGGGCGGCCCATCGCTGGGCGCTCATCAGTGCAGGGTCGTCCCCGGCGGGCAGGTCGATGCCCCGCTCGTCCAAAAGTGCCTTGCTGCCGACCAGGACCCCGCTCTGGCGGCCTTCACCGCCGTCGTGGACGCTTGACTTGTCCACATCTGCTTCAGCCGATCTTGACTTCGCGGGTTCAGAGGTAGCCGAGCTGGATTGGAGGGAAACCAGCGCGTCCACGCCAGCGCCGGTCAGGGAAGAGAAAGACAAGACTGGCGGCAGTCGCAGCCCCTGCGCCTTCGCCCCGTCCACGATGGCTAGGGCAAGGGGGTGCTCGGAGTCCCCCTCTGCCGAGGCGGCCAAGGCCAACAGCTCCTTTCGGCTCCAGCCGATCGCGGTGGCGGTATCGGTCAGTTGGGGCTTGCCGACAGTGATTGTGCCGGTCTTGTCGAGCACGATCACGTCAACTTTCTGCGCCTTCTGCAGGGCGTCGGCCGACCGGTAGAGCACGCCGGACCGGGCGCCGCGTCCCGTCCCGATCGTCACCGAGAGCGGCGTGGCCAGGCCCAGCGCGCAGGGGCAGGCGATGACCAGCACCGAGACCGCGGCAACGATGCCATTGACTCCTTTGGGCAGGGGCCCAAAGAGCCACCAGACCACGAAGGTCCAGATGGCCACCAGCATCACGCCGGGCACGAAGATCGAGGCGATTTTGTCGGCCAGCTTCTGGATGGGGGCCTTGGAGGATTGGGCTGCCTTGACCAAGCGGATGATCTGTGCCAGCACGGTGTCCTGCCCCACCTGCGTGGCGCGGTAGCGCAGGGAGCCGGTCGAGTTGATCGTCGCGCCGACTACCTGATCGCCCGCCTTTTTGAGCACGGGCATGGGCTCGCCGGTCACCATCGACTCATCCACAGAGGAGGAGCCGGAGATCACGGTGCCGTCCACCGGCAGCTTCTCGCCCGGGTGAACCAACACGATGTCTCCGACAGCCACATCGTCCACGTCGATTTGCTCCACTGTTTCGCCCCCCTGCTCCCCGGTCCGCAGCACCGAGGCGGTTTTGGGCTTCAAGCCCACGAGGGAACGGATGGCGTCGCCGGTGCCCCGCCGGGCCCGGGCTTCGAAGACCTGGCCCAGGAGCATCAGCGTGATGATTGTGCCCACGGCCTCATAGTAGGGGTTGCGGGCGGAAGGCGGCAGGATGCCGGGGGTGAGCGTGACGACCAGGGAGTAGGCGAAGGCGGTCATCGTGCCCAGGGCCACTAGGGAGTTCATCTCCGGGGCGCGGTGGGCCAGGGCCAACCAACCCACCCGTTGGATGGGCCAGCCTGAATAGAACATGACCGGCAGAATCAGGGCCAGCTGGGTCCAGGGGTTCATCAAGAGGGCCGGCATGCGGATGAACATGCCGAACATGGCGGCGGTGAGGACCGGAAGGGTGAAGACCAGGGCCACGACGAAGCGGGCGGTCAGGGAGCGAATCTCCTTGTTGCGCTCGAGGTCTTCGTCCTCCGGGTCCCCTTGGGCCAGGACCTTGCCGTGGGCCGGATGGGCGGGCTCGCTCTTGGGCGTGGTCGTGGCCATGCTATGGGCGGATCGTGTGTCCGCCGGTGAGACCTGGTTCGGTTGCTCTGGCTTCAGCTCGGCGCTCGCCGGGCTCCGCTGGTTCCGGGAATCCTGGGCGTCGCGCTCGCTGGAGTCGCTCTGGCTGGGCAGGGCCCGGAGCATCCCGTGGAGCATGTTCATGCCGCAGGCGAACGGGTAATCGCCGGGCTTGGGCAGGGTCAAATCCAGGCTGGTGGTCTTGAAGGCGGGCAGCATCTGATCGATGCCCAAATCGGGGAAGATCACGTGCGAGGAGCATTCGCCGGACTCCTGCCGGTCGAAGATCAGGCGGACCGGCCGGTTGGCGTCCACCTGGACAAGCTGGGGGGAGTAGCCGCCCTTGACCGCTATGCGAATCGTCTGCACTCCGCCTTCGTTGGAGGCCTGGACCGCCTTTTTGGGCGCGAAGAAGAACCAGATGATGGCGATGGTGACCAGGGCCGCTGCAGCGACGACGATTGCGTTGAGCAAGGCGTGCTCCTTTCCAAGGGAACTATCTCCACCATATACCCCCGGGGGGTATAGTGGCAAAAGCTCCACTGCGGGCAGGGCCGACGTGGTGCTGCAGAGGCTCGGGGTGGTCCAGGCCCTGGCCTGGGTCCGACGCGAACGTGATGAGGAGGATGCAATGGCGGGATACATGAACGATAAACAGCGGGTCATCACGCGCCTGCGCCGCATCGAAGGGCAAGTGCGGGCCATCGAATCAATGGTGGAATCGGACACCTACTGCATCGACGTGCTCACCCAGATTGCGGCCTCCACTTCCGCCCTGAAGTCGGTGGCCCTGAACATCTTGGACGACCATATGAACCACTGCGTGCGCGAGGCGGCGCAAAAAGGCGGCGACGAGGCTGATGGAAAGATGCAAGAGGCCTCGGACGCCATAGCCCGCCTGGTCCGCTCCTGAGTTTGTCCGGGCATTGCGCGTCTCTGCTGCGGTCACAGACGACCCCCTTACGCTAGGCGCGTGACGGGGTGATAAGAGTGTACCGCTGCGCGTCTATGCTTATGAGGGACTTAATGCTCAACCGGGAGGGGACCCCGGCTCAGGATTCACCGCCGGTCTTGCGGGGGATGATGTAAGGTGGTGCGAATGGCTAAACATGCTCCTCATGGCGTGCATGAGGCGAAGCATGTCCCGAGCAAGTCGCGCAAGCGCAAACATGGTGCCACGCGGGATATTCCCCAGCATGAGGAAGAGCCGAAAGCCTTAACGACGCCGGAGCAGGCGGGTCAAGTCGACAAAGCAAGCCAGGCCGCTCAGTCCGGCTGCACCCCCAGAATGGTTTCATCCTTGCCTGTGGTGGCGCCCCCGGACGCCCTGTCCGCTGTTGTTCCTGGAGTTACTCCTGCGTTGGCGGCTACCGGGTCCGCTTCCTCCGCGCCCGGCTCTTACCCCGATTTTTCCGGCCAAGCGGTTACGGCATCCGCCAATCCCGCCTCAGCCCCTTCTTTTGGCGCTCCCGACTTTCAGCCCGAATTCGACGCAGGAGCAGCCGCCTCCGTCGGACCCACTGGCGAATCACCGGCCCCTTGGCAGCCGCAAGCATCCTGGACACCGGAGCCGGCGTCCACTGCGATTCCTTCGCTCACGGCCCCCGAGCTGACGAACTTGCCGGACGACCTGGCCTTTTCGATGCCGGCATCCCCGCAAGCGCCTCTGAGGGCTCCGCTCGCTTCCCCCATGCCACCCGACCTGGCCCCGGGCCCCACTGAGTCAGCAGCCGCAGCCCCGCCGTCCCTTGATCGGTCATTCGAGGCGCGATACGACGCCCAGCGCGCAGCGCTTTCGCGACCATTCCCCGACTCCCCAGCCCCCGCTCCTGCCGGAGATTCGCCTACTCCCTCTTCGTCCGTCCCTGCTTCCGCGGCACCTTCCGCTTCCGCAGCCTCCATGTCGGTCCCGGGCGCGCGCCCGCCGGTCAGCTCCGGCTTAAGCAAAGCCTCCCACCGGGCAGGTCGGCGTCCGAAGATGGACTGGTCGGTGCTGGTGGCGGTGGCGCTTGTCTGCATGTTCGCATTGGGCTATGCCCTCTACAGCGGCAGCATGTTCATGCAGAACCACAACGACCACGAATCCACTCAATCGGTAGATAAGTACGACCAGGCGGTGCGCAAGCTCAGCCCCAAGCAAATCAAGGCGATCCGTGCCGACATCAGGCGCTACGATGGCAACCTGCGCGCCGGAGGACCCTTGGACCCCTTCTCCGGCAAACCAGTCAATTCCCAGGAAGCTGGCAAGGTGGAGGACTACACCAAGATTCTAGGCAAGGTCAGCCCGGACATGGTGGGCTACCTGAGCGTGCCCAAGGCCAAGTTCGCCGGTCCGATCTACTACGGCGACGTCAACAGCACGCTCACCCGAGGGGTGGGCTACCTGGACCAGACCGCCATCCCCGCGGACGTCAAGGGCACGCGCTCGGTCTTGTATGGACACACTGGTTTGGATGATATGCACGTGTTCGACGACCTGTACCGGGTGCGCAAGGGCGATACCTTCTCCGTGCGCGTACTGGATGCCACCTACCATTACAAGGTCTCCGACATCAGCACGGTCAAGCCTACCGAGACCGACTCCCTGCGTCCCCAGAAGGACAAGACGATCGTGACCCTGCTGACCTGCACGCCCAAGGGCGTCAACGACCACCGGCTCTTGGTCTCTGGGCAGTTGACCGATGTGACCACCGACAAGCCCAAGCTCAATCACACGATTTCGCCCCTGATGCTGATCGTCACTGCCATACCGCTGGCCCTGGCGGTGGTGGGCGCGGCTTATGTGGCCCTGCGCCGCCAGCAGCTGCGCGGGGGCTCCAGCGCTGGCTTGAAACCGGGCGGCGGCCAAGGTTTGGGGGCGGTATGAGCGAGCATAGCGGCAAGGGGCGTGCGGGCGCCAGCAAGGACCAGTCCAGGCTGAGGTCAAGTCGCGCCCAGGGGGCGCGGCGGGAGGTGGTGAAACCCGGTCGGCCCGGGCACGCTGGTAGGAGCATCAAGTGGCGGTCCATGGTCGACTTGCTGATTTTCCTGATCGGGCTGGGCATCTTCATGTACCCGCTGGTGGCCGCCTATGTCAATTACCAGTCCGCTTCCAGCGCGATTGACAACTACGACTCGATCGTCGAGCGCCTGACCCCGGCTGAAAAAGCGGAGATGTGGGCGCAGGCCAAGCGCTACGACGAGGAGTTGGGCAAGCCTACCCTGCGAGACCCCTTTAAGTATCACAAGCTCAAGTACCCTGTCAACCTCTACAACCGCACGCTCAACGTGGACGGCAAGGGCATGATGGCGTACGTGGAGATTCCGAAAATCTCGGTCAAGCTCCCTGTCTACCACGGCACCAGCGACGACGTCTTGCTCAAGGGCACCGGCCACATCGCCACGACCCACATTCCGACCGATAACAAGACCTTGCACGGTGTGATCACCGGCCACACGGGCGCGGTGGGTCATATCTTCTTCGACAACCTGACGCAGATGAAGAAGGGCGATGTCTTCCAGGTGCGCGTCCTGGACCACCACTTGTCTTACAAAATCGACCAGATTCGTGTGATCATGCCCAACGACGTGCACAACCTGCAGCCGGTGGAGGGCCGCAACTACGTGACCCTGCTGACGTGCACCCCCTACGGCATCAACTCCCACCGTCTGATTGTGCGCGGCCGTTATATAGGTGACAACATCCCCGGCACCCCGCCTCAGGGGGCGCCTAAGTGGGTGCTCTGGATCTTCCTGCTGGCCCTGCTGATCACCGCGCTCCTGATGCATCTGGTCACTCGGAAGCGGCGGCAGTGCCGAATCGCTATCGCCTTAATCCATCGCAATTACGGGCTGGGCCCGGGCGGCGATCCAGGCTTGGCTGGCGGCTTGCCAGGGCCTGGCTCCCCAGGGTCGGCGTTCATCGGTCCGGCCGGCGTCGCCCCGGCTGGTGGCCAAATGCCCAGGGCCCCGGCCGGCCCCGCATCACTGGCTAGATCATCCTTGCCTGCGGGAGGGTGGGACGATGCTTCCGGGCCGGGAGCCCCTGGTTCGCGCATGGACCAGGGCTTCTGACCGGGCTCAGGCCGCACGGGCCGCTATAGTATGGTGAGATATATCTGGGTGGGCGGGCCGGTAGTCCTGCCCGCTGCCGCTTCGTGGGGCAAGGGGTGTAGTTCAGATGATATGGAACGAGCAAACGGGCCGGGAGGGGGAACCAACTGTGACCGGCGCGGAAGGCGGGCAAGAGGAGCGCAGGGCCGCCGATGCGTTCGTGGCCCGTGCCGCCGCCGTCGCTTTTGCCGTCAACCGTCACCATCCCGGTTCGGGCCGACGCAGGTCCAGCGATGGTGAGGAACAGCCTTCGTATCTGGAAGTGCCCAGGCTCAAGCTCCAGCAGGTCGATGCGGAGCCGCAGCAAGAGTCCCAGTGGTCCGGCGCTGTCCCTGATGATTCCAACCCGGCTCTCGGCCTGTATGGCTCCTACCCCGAGACTCAGCGGCCTGCGTCGCCCGGCACTGTGCCTCGTGTGAGCCCGGAGCCCTACGCCCCGGCTGTTCCTCCCGACCTGGATGTTCCTGTGACAGCTGCGCCGCTGAACCCAGCGTCAACCCAGCTGACGTTGACGGAAGACAGCCCTTGGCGGCCCAGCCCCGTTCCGGTGGTTCCCCCAACGCCTACTGTTTCCCCCGTCCGCGCGCCCTCCTTCCCCAGGCAGGCATACAACCCTTACAGCGCTCAGAGTGTTCAGAGCGCGCCTGTGTCCCCCGTTCAGCCCTCCTTCGGCGCTACGGCCCCGCTGGCCCCGTCTTCGCGGTCCATCCCGGAGCAGTCTGCGGGCCAAGCTCAGACACCTGTGTCGGCGATCAATTCCGCGTATTCGTCTATGGAAGCCCCTCAAACCATGCCATTCACTTCATCCACTCCGTCTGATTCTCCTTTGGGTAGTCAGACCGCCGCCATCGGTTCCGGCGCCCCAGCCCAGCGGCAGAGGCAAAAGCCGGAGCAAGAGCGCAATCAGTCAGCCGTCTCCAAGCCTTCAGGCCGCAAGCGGGGCGGCGCCAGCGTGCCCAAGGGCCGGCATACGCCCGTCTGGAGCCGGAAGCGCCCCAGCGACATCAAGGCCTTGCGAGCGAGGGAGAGGCGCCTGACCGTGCTCTGGTGGATTCTGGCTGCCCTGGCCCTCTTCTTCGCTTGGGCGTCCTTCGGCCTCATGATGCGAATCGGCTTCCTGCCTACTTTCGACCTGGGCTACTCCTGGTTCGACTCCCACATCGCCTTCTTCTTCGGCATCAGTCCCAGCAATTAGCCCAGGGATTAGGCTGGCCCGTCGCCGGCCCTGACTTAGCCGGCCGGGCGTTTCCCCGCCCGGGCCCGCCTCGGCGAAGCCTCTACTCGCAAGTGAAGGACGCGGTGCAGAGGCAGCTTGGCCATACGTCGGCGGCGATGACGTTGGACGTGTACGCTGACCTCTTCGATGACGACCTGGATTCGGTCGGCGAGTCCATGAATGACCTGCTGTTGGAAAGTGCGCTCAAAGTGCGCTCAAAAACAATTAGGAGCGCTGCGTAGTTTGCCGCAATCCTAATGATTCCAGGGGTTTTTGTAGGGGGGAAAGAGTGCGAACGGAGGGAGTTGAACCCTCACGAGCATGAGCTCACTGCCACCTGAAGACAGCGCGTCTACCATTCCGCCACGTTCGCAAGCAATCAGTAAATTTACCACGCCTCTCCACAGCGCGCAAGCCTGCCAGAACTCGGCCGTGTCGCGCCGGCTGCTCCCGGCGACTGCCCGGCCCAAACCCCGCAGGAGGTCGCTTTCGCTGCGGGCTTTCAGGCGCTGGGATCATGGGCGTTGGCTGTTGGCGCGGTCGTAGCGGCCCTCAGCCTTTGGAGCCGTGAGCGTAGAAGCGGGCAAGGGTTTCGCGCTTGTAGTCGTCGAAGTAGCCGCCGTCGATCGAGGCGCGGATTTCATCCAGGAGCCGCACGAAGAAACGCTCATTGTGGATGCTGGCCAGGGTCAGGCCGTTGAGCTCGTGCGCATGCAAGAGGTGGCAGATGTAGGCCCGCGTGTAGTGAGTGCAGGTGTAGCAGTCGCAGTCTGATTCGATGGGCCGGAAGTCGTGGCGCATGCAGGCGCGCATGATGTTCCAGCGTCCGTCCCGGGTGAACACAGCGCCGTTGCGCCCGCAGCGGGCGGGGGAGACGCAGTCGAAGGTGTCACCACCGTTCTCGACCCCGGCGAAGATGTCGTCCACGGCCGCGATGCCGAGCACGTGCCTGGGGCGCTCCTCCGGCATTTCGTCGCAGATCCAGGCGCAGGTCTGTCCCAGCAGCCGCTTCTCGATGGCGCCCCCGATGCCCACCCCGTCGAAGGGGAGCGAGGCGATTTGCCCGGCCGCCCTCCGCCGCAGGTCCTCATAGTTGGCCCCCTGCACCACCCCAAAGAGCGCCTGGTACGGCTTATCGGCGCGGACCTCGGTCAGTCGCTCGTGCTCGGCTACGCATCGTTGGGCCCAGCGGTAGGTGCGCTCAACGGATTCCTCCTGGTATGAGCGGGTGTTCATCAGCGTGGTCAGCTCGTCGAAGGAGAACATGACGTCAGCGCCGATTTTATGCTGGATTCCCATGGAGATTTCGGCGGAGAACCGGTGGAGGTTGCCGTTCAAAGGCGATTTGAAAGTCACGCCATCCTCGTCCACGAAGGCCCGCCGCTCCTTTCCGTCGGCGATTACCTGGTCGGATTTCAAACCGGTCACATCCATGGCCAGGGTCTTTTTGAATCCAGCACCCAGCGAAAGCACCTGGAAACCGCCGGAGTCGGTGAACGTTGGGCCCGACCAGTTCATAAAGCGCCCGAGTCCGCCGGCCTCATCAAGCACGTCCTCGCCTGGTCGTTCGAACAGGTGGAATGCATTCGACAGCAGAGCCTGCGCTCCCAGGTCCTTCATCTGCTCGGGGGGGATGCCTTTCATCGCCGCCTGGGTGGCCACAGGTATGAAGGCGGGTGTGCGGATGTCGCCGTGTGGCGTGTGAATGATGCCTGTTCGCCCGTAGCGTGCCCCGTCACGTCCGAGCCCGTCGGCGGTGGGGGATAGGCGCTGCGTGGTTTCAAAGCCAAAGGTCCCTGGATTGCTGCTATAGCTCATGTCCAACCACTCTACCGAGGCCCCGGTAGGAGGCTCTGATTCGCTGTGCCGTATCCGCTTTCGGTGAATACATGGCAGGACCGATGACGGCTTCCAGTTGGTATTCAGACAACAATCAGATTGATTGTCTGTACTGTAAGCACAGTGCAAAAGTTGCCCCTGTGGTGGCCGAGGCAAGTATAATCAACCCGGATTGAACAATAATGGGTGAGGGTCCCGGTTCGGCAGGCGGATCGCAAGCTAGCGTGAAGGAGCATCGATGGCGGACGACAATAACATCAACCCCTGGCAGGGTCAGGATGATCAGTCTTGGCAACCCAGCCATATCGAAGAGGGAAAGACCGTGGCCTCCGAGTCCGCTGATTCAAACGATTCAGACAGTCACAATGATTGGCATCAGTCAGGCCAGGATGCTGATGCCAAGGGGGAGACCACTCGCATCGAGCCAACCCAGCCAGTCCTCCCGGTGACTGAACCCCAGCCGACTGCGCCGGTGGAGGGGCAGCCTCTGCCCTCTGGTGCTCCGGCAGCATCCGGACCCGGTCAGCAGGTCCCTGCCTATCGTCCAGCTCCCCTGTATGGTGCTTATGCGCCTGCCGGCCAGCAGGCTCAGCCCCAGCAGAATCAGGGGCAGCCACAGCCGGAGACCGGCCAGGACTCGGGTCAAGCGGACCAAGCTCAGAATAAAGGCTTCATCTTCGGTCAGCGGCCCCCGGCGGGCCAGCCTCAGCAGCCAAACGGTTACGGTGCTCCCAACGCTCCCAACCCTTCCGGCCCATACCCGCCGGTTGGCGGCCAACCAGGTCAGTTCCAGCCTGGAGGGGCTCGCCCTCTCGCCCCACAGCCGACGCCGGGCCAGCCGCGGTATGTCCTGACTGCGGTCATAGCCGCGGTCGTCGCCGCCGCTTTGATGCTGGCCCTAGGTTGGGCCGCCATCACCAACGGTTGGGTCTCGGTGCCTAACGCTTCCTCCCTGGGCGCGGTCTCCTCCGACACCTCTGGACAGGGATCGGCCAAGGTGCCGGATGGCAAAGCCCCCGATTGGCAAGCCGTGGCCAAGACGGTGTCGACTTCCGTGGTCTCCATCCAGGTGCAGGTCAATGACAGCGTGGGTGCCGGGTCCGGAGCGATTCTGGATGAGCAAGGTCATATCGTGACCAACAACCACGTGGTCTCGGGCGCCCAGAAAATCCAGGTGACGCTGGCTAATGGGCAAATTTACTCGGCTCAGGTGGTGGGTACCGATTCCACAGCCGACTTGGCGGTCATCAAGCTGGACAATCCTCCCAAGGATTTGAAGCCGGCTGAATTCGCAGATTCAAGCAAGCTCGCCGTGGGTGAGAACGTCATGGCTATTGGCAACCCGCTGGGTTATGACAACACGGCGACCACCGGTATTGTCTCCGCCCTGGACCGTCCGGTTTCGGTCATGGATGAGTCCGGTGGCACACCCGTGGTCACGAATGCGATTCAGCTCGACGCGGCCATTAACCCAGGCAACTCGGGAGGCCCCACATTCAATGTCGCTGGACAGGTTGTGGGCATCAATTCCTCAATCGCCTCCACTGCCACTTCCAAGTCCCAGGCAGGTTCAATCGGTATCGGTTTCGCCATTCCCTCCAACTTGGCAAAGCGCATCTCGAATGAAATCATCAAGGACGGCAAAGTCAAGCATGTGGCCTTGGGCATCACGATTCAGTCCGGCACCGCCCAAGCGGACGGCGTCACCCGTGGCGGCGCCAAAGTGATGAAAGTGACGTCCGGTTCCCCCGCTGATAAGGCAGGCATTAAGGAAGGCGACGTGATTGTGGCTTTCAATGATCATGCGGTCAACAACAACTATTCGCTGCTAGGCTACGTCCGGGCGGCCGAGTTTGGTTCGCAGGCTAAGATTACGGTGGTGCGTAGCGGAAGGACAATGGATGTGAATGCCACGCTGAACCAGGAGGAGCAGGCCGTCAACGGCACGCCCAAGTCTGATTCCAACGGGCGCAGCAAGAAAAAGCATGACGACTCTAATGGCGGTTCCGATTCGGATGGCTCGAACGGTTCGGACGGTGGCTCCGGCGACGATGATCCCTTCAGTTTCCTCTTCGGCGGACAGTGATTTCAGTGTGGTGACAGGCGGCGGAAGGGCTGCGGGCCGTTGCGGCCAACGATTCTGACCTCTGCGGTTCGCGGGGCGATCAATCCGGGTGGGAATCCGGTTGGTCGCCCCCCCCTTCTTTTCTCGGCGACGGCAAGTGAGGATCGGGTTGATTCTGGGCGAAGTGACAAGGCTGGCATTTGGGGCTCCGTTGCGAAGCTGCTAGTATTGCACACAGATTGTCAGTGTAGGCATGCTCGCTTCCCAGAGTGGTAGCGGCGTGCTTCATTCTGGCATCCCTGGGTAGAGGCTTTGCGAGTAAGGGCTTCAGTGGGGACCAGGGTATGTGGGGTTGAAAGTAGGGGAAAGGTGTGGTATGCGCAAGCATTCACTGAGGATGTGGACCAACGGCAGGGCCTGGTTGGTGGCGATCCTGGCGTTTGCCGTGGCTCTGGCGATGGTGGTTGCGGTTATGCCGTCAGCGCATGCTGATACATCCACATACACAACAGATGATGACTTCCTGCCTGGTGACACGCCCGATTCAACTCATCCAGCGAAGCTGGTCCTTACCAAGCTGCTCACCTCGAAGCCGGGATTCACCGCAACGGGATCCATCCAAGACAAGACCAACTCCAATATGCCCGATAACCAGGTTGGCAAGGGCGTGCCTTTCAAGCTGACCCAGATTACTCCGCCGGGCGGCGCGCATCCCGGAGACATGAAACCCAATCAGGAGAACACCTTCGTTCGCCGCACGGAGTATGTGGGCATGACCGATGATTCTGGTGTTATCCAGAATGGCGGCAGCGGCATAGGTCACTGGCACACAAGAAGCGCGGGAGGTTATACGGACACGACTAGCTTGGCCTCCTTCCCTCATGGCTATTACCTCTTGGAGGAGGTCACAGGGCCAGGCAGCGGCAACCCTTATACCGATCCGTCCAATCCCTTGTTCAACCCCCGATACACTCCAGTCGAGAAGGCGATTTACGATTTGCCTTATCGGTCAACCAACACCACCACCCCAAGCCCTGGTGGCACCCCCACTCCGGTTGAGGGCTTCGTCTATAACCTTCATATCTATCCCAAGAACATCAATGACGCGCAGCTGATCAAGCAAGTCGTCTCGGTCAAGAAACCCAACGGGGCATCCCGCGACAAGAATGTCGCCCAAGTCGGTGACACGGTCACGTGGAAGATAACCCAGAAGCTGTACGACGATAATCACACCACGAGCCCGAATGGTGATGGCAGGCTTGATTTAAGCGAAATACCGGATACCGCCTCGACCGCTGACGCCCTCGCGCTGGTGGATGTATTACCAACCTCGTTGGACCTCGTCTCGGGCAGCGTCCACGTCGCGCTTTCCTGGACGGATAATAACGTTGCCCATCAACCTGTTACGACTGGATTGCCATCCTTCGGCGATATCGGACGTTCGAATATGAGTCGCCCTGTGGCAGGGCATTCCCAAGAGTCGATGGTGGATCCCTCCATGAGGCCTGATACGCAGAAGCAGAATCGCCTGTTGAGCTTCGAGGTAAAAAATGGATCCTCTCTCAAGACCCTTTACGGGAATTACGTGTCCGGCAACACATACACTGATATTCAAGTAGCCATAACCTATGACACTAAAGTGACCGCCGAGGGCGACGGGGACGCCGGACCGATGGGGCTCTTAACGAATGTAGCTGTTTCGGACAACTTGGATAATTCAGGCTCAAACAGCAAACCCTTCAGCGTCGCGGCTTCCGTGGCTTCGCCTGGTTTCCAGTTCGCGAAGACCAATAAGGCCGAAGCGTCCCATGTCCCTCCGATTACACTGGCCGGCGTTCCTGGCGCGGTTTTCCGGCTAACCGACCCCTCCGACCGAACTCAGTTCCTGTGCGACGATGCGGCCTTCCACACCGATACGCAAATCAACTCCTTTGGTGGCCGTGTCAAAGCCATCGAAGCCACGTCCAACGAGAACGGTATCGTCACTTTCACTGGCATCCCGATCGTCGATGATACGGCCAATGCGGTTTACAGCGATGCATCCAAGTTGAAGTTCGGCATGGTGGAGTACAAGAAACCCCAGTACTGCACCGCTAACTGCAACACGCCCTCCCCGACGATGACCGACTATCTTGCCCCGTCGGCTAACTTCAAGACCGTTGATTTCTCTAGTCTGAGCGGTAAGCCGATCGCCGACCTGCAAGACACGGAGGTCAAGCCGGACGTAAGCAAGCTGGATTTCAAGGATTATAAGACTCCAAGCATGCCTACAGGCACCACGTCGACATTCAAGAATATGCGCGGTGACGTGATTACCCTGGGCCTGACTAACTGGCAGCAGGATCAAACTGATCCGGCTAAGGTCGGAGCGTTGCCTCTGACTGGCGGCCGGGGCATCCTCCTGATGCTGATCATTGGCCTAATCATCATGGTCATTGGTCTGGTTGTCTCCAAGCAGCGAGAACGCCGCATGGCCGCCAGGGGAGCTTACTAGGCCTGACGTTTACCCGAATGCAATCTAAGCCGTTTCCGCCCCCAGGAAGCGGCTTTTTCCATTTTCCAGCGTTCCAGTCCGTGATAATCCCAAACCGCTGAACAACGATGCAAACGCTTCCGAAGAGAGTCACAAGCAATGGATCCCAAATCGGTGTTGATGGGGAATAATCGATTCAGAACGATATGAACCGATCAACAATGACATGAGTCGTTCCGAAATGGGACTGACTGTGAGGAATGGTTTTAGGCCAAATTAAACGATAAGTAGTGAAGCGAATCGGTTGCCTATCGCGATACATGGGTGCAAATCGGTTGAGTCGGTTGGGAGTTGAGGGTGTTTCGTGGGGGAGGAGGGCTTGCCGCACGGCAGCGGATGGGGAAGGTGCATAATGGGAATCGTCGTTGGGTTGTCGGGCGTTGAGGCGGCCGACAACTTCTTTATATGCGGCGGATTCGGCCTTGGGCGCAACCATGTATATGACCGTGGGGTTTGCGGCGCGTTGGAGGAATTATGAAAGAAGGCTGGGCGTTTGCCAAACGAGTGCCGCTGTTGTTGGCCACCATTGCCTGCGGAGTGGCCATGGGGTTGCTGTGGCATGCCCACCAGCCTGTGGCCCTCTGGATTGTGACCATACTGGTTGCCGTGACCCTGGTGGATACCCTGCGAGGCATGATAGACGACGTGCGCCACGGGCATGTGGGTGTGGATATCCTAGCCGTGGTGGCCATTCTCTCCACCGTGGCCGTCAAGGAGTACTGGGCAGCCTGGGCCGTGGTGCTCATGGTCTACTCGGGAGCGGCGATTGAGCAATACGCGCAGGGCAAGGCATCCTCCAACCTGACGGCCTTGGTCTCGGCCGCCCCCCAGCTGGCGCACATCGTCAACGGATCGCAAGGCAAGGCGGCGGACCTGGCCCGCTCTGGCGGCAAATTGCAGGAGGCCGATTGGTCCACCAAAACCGTGGACCAAGTGCAGCTGGGAGATGTGCTGGTCGTCAAACCAGGGGAGACCGTGCCCGTCGATGGCGAACTGATATCACCCTCCGCCACACTTGACCTGTCCAACATCAACGGCGAACCCGTGCCCAGGCAGATGTTCGCTTCAGCCCGACTCATGTCCGGTGCGGTCAACGGCTCCGGCACCTTCCTCATGGAAGCCACCCAGCTTTCGCGCGACTCCCAATACCAACGGATTCTGGAGCTGGTGCGCTCCGCCCAGTCCTCCCGAGCGGCCGTGGTCCGAACTGCAGACTTGCTGGCTGTGCCTTTCACCGTGCTAGCCTTCATCATCGCAGGCGTGGCATGGATTGTGTCCGGCGTGCCCACCCGCTTCGCCCAAGTGCTCGTGCTGGCCACTCCCTGCCCGCTGCTGATCGCCGCGCCAGTGGCTTATATGGCCGGTTCAGGCCGGCTGGCCAAGGCAGGAGTCCTGATTAAGACGCAAGACGTGATCGAGAATCTGGGCAGGGTGTCCCATATTTTCTTCGACAAGACAGGCACGCTGACCGTCAAGCGTCCGCGCGTCACGCACGTGGACAAGCCGGCGGCTGGCGGAGGCGCCCAGGCCACCTTGGACGAGCGCCAGATTTTGGCCATGGCTGGGTCTGTGGAATCCTACTCAGTGCACATCCTGTCCAATGGCATCTCGGCGGCGGGTACGCAAGCCCAGCGGGAGTTGCAAGAGGAGGCCGGAGGCGCGCACTTGAGCTTCCGAGCTGAGGGCGTGTCGGAGGACTCGGGCCAGGGTGTGCGCGGTACAGTGAACGGACACCATGTGCGCGTGGGCCGGTTCGATTACGTATTGGAGACGGGGCAAGGAGGAGGGCCCTCACACCCTTCCAATCATTTCGCCGACTTGGCGGCCGACGAGATGGCCGCCTATGTGTCGATCGATGGACGGCTGGCGGCCCGTATTGTGATGAAGGACGTGCCCCGGGATGATGCGGCGCAAACGGTGCGGCAGCTGCGCAGCATGGGTGTGAACCGGCTTTCCATGCTGACGGGCGACAAGATGGACTCGGCGCGGTTAATCGCCGACCAGGTGGGAATCCAAGACGTGCATGCCGGGCTCTACCCGGAAGGCAAGGCGGAAATCATAGCTGAAGCCGCCAAACTCAACCCGGGCAAACAGCCTTGGTGGGACCCCTGGCTCTCACGCTTCCTGGGCGAATCCGTGACCCAGTCCATTACCATGATGGTGGGAGATGGGGTCAACGATGCGCCGGTGCTGGCCGCAGCGGACGTGGGGCTTGCCATCACCGATGGTACGACGACCGCAGCGTCCGAGTCGGCTCAGGCGGTGATCATGAACGATGACATCGCCTGCGTGCCCCGCTCCATCGCCATCGCTCGCCGCACTAAAAGGGTCATGCTGCAAGCTGTGGTAGCGGGTCTGACTCTGGCCACGGTCGGCATGGTGATGGCCGCCTTCGGCCTGATTCCAGTGGTTATCGGGGCCTTCGCCCAGGAGATTATCGACGTGATTTCGATTCTGTGGGCCCTCACCGCCCTGATCGACAAGGATTGAACGCCGCCAGCCCAGGCACACCCGTGGCGGGGGGTGGGCTTTGCGATAGGGTGGAGGGCATGAACGACAGCATGAATGAGCATGATTCCAACGTGTCCGGGCGACTGAAGGTAGCTGTGATAGGGGCTGGTCCAGCTGGCGTATACGCCTCCGACATCCTCCTGCGTCAACTCAATCAGAAGGGTGACGAACTCGGTTTGGGTGAAGACGCACGTATCGATATCTTCGAGAAGCTGCCAGTGCCCTTCGGCCTGGTCCGCTACGGTGTGGCGCCTGACCACCCCAGCATCAAATACATAGCTGGGGCTCTGGAGAAGACCCTAGCCAACCCCGACCTGCATTTGTACGCGGATGTGGAGTTCGGCAAGGATGTCAGCTTGGGCGAGCTAGAGGAACGGTACGACGCGATTCTGTTCGCCACCGGTGCCGTAGCCGATCGGCCGCTGGAGATTGAGGGGCACGACTTGACGGGGGTGCATGGGGCCGCGCGCTTCGTCGAGTGGTACGACGGTTACCCGACCGCCCCGCGCGACTGGCCCCTGCAGGCCCAGCAGGTGGCCGTAATCGGCGGGGGAAACGTGGCTATGGATGTGGCGCGGATGCTGATGCGCCGTGCCGACGACCTGCTGCCTACCGACATTCCCGGTAATGTGTACGAGGGGGTCAAGGCGAACAAGGCCCGCGAGCTGCATATGTTCATCCGGCGCGGGCCTGCTCAGGCCAAGTTCGCCGTGCAGGAGCTGCGCGAGCTTGAGAAGCTGCCTGGTGTGCAGATAGTGATTGACGAAGATGATTTTGAATTGGACGACGCAACCATCGAAAAAGCGGGCGACGATAAGCTGACCCGGCAGATGGTGGGCGAGCTCTATGCGATTCGCGACATGGCCGAGGAGATGGCGGCCGGCGGAGGTGTCGATTTCGAAGGGAATCCGGCCGACCGTAAGTACTGCATCCACTTTTATCAGATGCCCGCGGCCATCATCGGCAAGGACGGCCAAGTGGCTGGCATACGGGTGGAGCACACGCGCGTGAATCCGGATGGGGTTATGAGCGAGACTGGGCGCTACAGCGAATACCCGGTCCAGGCGGTCTACCATGCGATTGGTTACAAGCCCGCCGAGGTGGCCGGCATCCCCTATGACTTCAACGCTTACACGCTGGCCAACCAAGGTGGCCGGGTCTGCACGGCTCCGGCTAGTGAGGGAGGCGAGCCAATCGCCCGCCTCTACGCCACGGGGTGGGCCAAGCGCGGACCGGTCGGGCTGATCGGCTCCACTAAGTCCGACGCTCTGGAGACCGTGTCGAACATGTTGGCCGACTTGTCCACCAGCCCTAACCACGGCCGTCTGGCGCCCGACCGTGATGAGGACTCAATCGACCAGCTGCTGGCCGCCAAGGGCGTGCGCCCCATCGACTTCGCTGGCTGGAAGAAGGTCGACGCCTATGAGCGCGCCGAGGGCGCTAAAGCCGGCCGCGAACACATCAAGGTCACCGATCCCGACCTCCTCCGCCACCTGGCCCTGGACTGATCACTCGGCGCTCCTGCAAGCGCCTTGCAAGCCATTGCTGGCATAGCCACCTCTGGCATATACTTGTCGTTATAAGCGACGGCCCGTGTCAGCTGTCTGGAAAGCCGCCATTCTTGCGGCTTCGCATCGTCCGCGGGCTCAATAAGGAGCTGAGTGATGGCTGAGCTTACCGTCTACCCGGAGACGCTGCGCTGGGCCACGCGCGTTGCCAAGGCGGACCCGAGTGCAGTGTCGCGGCACAAGGGATTGCAGGACTTTCCCCTCTGGCTGGAAGCAACTGACCCCATTACCGTATCCTTCCAGAAAGTTCATGACTTGGCCGTCGTTTTGCAGACGAGTTTCGGTGCCCTGGTGAGGTCGGCGCTGCCGGATGAGAGCGAGGACGAACTGGTCCGCTATAGGACCGTCGGCAATGAAACCGTCGAGCCCAGTAAGAACTTGCTGGACACCATTTCGATGATGCGGGCCCGGCAGAACTGGGCTCGGGATGAGCTGATCCAGGACGGGCTTAGCGAAAATGCGCTGGTCGGGTCGGTGTCCGGCTCAGCCTCTGATGAGGACCTGGCCCAGGCGATACTGGATGCTTTGCGATTAGACGAGCAGTGGGCCAAGGGAACCGGCGACGAGAGAGTACGCTTCAATAAGCTGAAAGAGCGTGCATCCGCTGCGGGGTTGATGATCATGCAGAATTCGCAAGTGGGGCATCAGCGCCGACCGCTCAACATCGAGGAATTCCGGGCTTTTGCATTGGTGGACGACGTGGCACCGCTGATTTTCATCAATCGGAACGATTCGTATGCCGGTATGTTGTTCTCCCTGCTGCATGAAATTGTGCATGTGCTGTTGGGCGAACCAGAGATTTATGACGATGCCGGTCTGACCCCTGCTGGCCGCGAGATTGAGCGGACAATCAATCGGGCCGTGATGAAGAGCGTATTGAGCGACGAGGATTTCGCGGTCTTGTGGCGAGAGCAGCTGGACGCTGGGCTTTCTCGGTTGGAAGCCGCCAACGCCATAAGCCAAGAGTATGGACTGAGCGCGCTGGCTTTCGGAATCCGCGCTCGGCAGGCGGATCTGGCTGATGAGCAGTTGATAGAGCAGCTGCGTGATCAGATGCAGCAGGATTTGCGCGCCAGGGAGCATGAGCGGCGAAAGTCGAGTGGGGGGAATGGAAATGCGACTAACGCCTCACGTCTGGATACAGGCTTTGTGCGGTTGGTGAAGGGCGGCATTGAAAGCGGGACGCTCAGCTATACGGACGGATTCGGTTTGTTGAACATCAAATCCGCCAAGTCCTATGATGGTCTGCTGGCGGCCAAGGGGCTGGGCTGATGGCGCGACTGTACTTGCTTGACTCCAATGTGTTGATTGACTCCCACCGCCAGCACCATCCGTTCATGTACCAGGAGTTTCACCCCTTCTGGCGGTGGATGGAGAGGCTGGCCGGTCGTGATGAGGTGAAGCTGCTGGACGTGGTGTATAAGGAGCTCACTATTCAGGATACACACCACGATGTGGATGAGCTTGGGGCCTGGGTGGAGTACGTGTTTGCCGGGCGCGTTGTCAGCCACAAGACAAGCGAGATGGGCGCGGCTTACGCGCGTGTGCAGGATTATCTGGTGCGGTGCGGTTCTTATACGCGCGACTCAATCCGGGAATGGGAACCTGAAGACAAGGCCGACCCCTGGCTTATCGCGGCGGGCATGGTTACTGGCGCGGCCATCGTGACGAACGAGGTGAGCGCGCATCCCAGTAGGAACCAGCGGCAAAAGCGCGAACCGAAAATACCTGATGTGGCGCGGGCGTTCGGTGTGGAAACCATGAACCTCCGGGCGTTTTACGATGCGAACGGTCGACTCATCAGGGGCGATTACCCTATCCAGGGCCAGATGGCGCTGTGATCTCTTCCCCCTTCCGCCGTCCCAAGGGCCGCTCGCTCTGGGGCCCTCAGAATTTCAAAGGGTGCGAAGCTGTTCGCTGAAATGCTGGTGGTGGGCCTGCAAAACGCCCCCCAATGCCGAGTGCCTCGTATAGGCCATACTTAATTCGGGCATGCGAAGAGCATCAGGACTCTCGTTCCGTCACGCTCTCCGCTTGTGAGCGTGCGTTTGTACCGCCGGTGTTTGAGCGCTAGACCATGACCCGATGGCGGGTTTGGGGAGCTTGGGCGGAGGTGGGGATTGCGCGTGGCTGAATGCGTGGAGGTCGGCTAGAGTGCTGTGTATGAACGGCAAGCTGAAAGTGCATGGGCACTATAACGGGCTGAAGACGACCTTGCTCTTTGCAGTTATGTGGGCCATCATCATGCTCATCTGGTGGCTGACCGGCGCGCGCTCGGGCACGCTCGGCTTCTATATCCTGATTGGCCTGGGCACCACGTTCGTCTCCTACTGGTTCTCCGACCGCATCGCAATCGCCTCCATGCGCGCGCAACCGGTCTCCGAGCAAGAGGCGCCCGGGCTCTACCGGATTGTCCGAGAGCTTTCGCAGCGCGCCGGCAAACCCATGCCGCGCATTTACATAGCGCCGACCGATTCCCCCAACGCTTTCGCCACTGGGCGCAACGAGCGCCACGCGGCTGTGTGCTGCACCCAGGGCATTCTCAACATGCTGAACGAGCGGGAGATTCGCGGCGTACTGGGCCACGAGCTCATGCATGTCTACAATCACGACATCCTGACTTCGGCCGTCGCTTCGGCTATGGCCACGGTGATCACCTACCTGGGGTATTCGCTCATGTACTTCGGCGGGGGCAATGACCGCGACCGCAACCCCTCCGGCATCCTGGGGCTGCTCGGCGTGGTCGCCTCCTCGATTCTGGCGCCGTTGGGCGCCTCCCTGATTCAGATGGCGATCTCCCGCACCCGCGAGTACGACGCCGACGAGGACGGCTCCCGGCTGACCGGGGACCCGGAGGCACTGGCTATCGCCTTGCAGAAAATCACTGTGGGCGTGGAGTATGATCCTATGCCCAAGACCGCTGGCACCCAGTCCGCCGCCGCGATGATGATTGCTAATCCTTTCTCCTCCAAGGGATTCAGCCAGCTTTTCTCCACCCATCCCCCGACAGCCGACCGCATAGCCCGCCTCATGCAAATGTCCCGGGAAATGCAACTGTCCCAGGCCGCGGGCCAACAACCCACCCTCTCCCAGCCTAGCTAACCACCGTCTGGTAGGCCCTCGGCGGTTCGCGGCCGGGGCGCTCAGAGCACGCGGTGGCCGGCGGCGATGATGGTTTGAGGGGTGTAGGTGAGCGGGTCCAAGAGAAGGAGATCGGCGGCGTAAGCGGGGGCGAGCAGGCCCAGGGGCGCGCCGGTGATGGTGTTGGGGCGGTCCAGGCCCAGGGCGCGTGCGGGGGTCAGGGTGGCCGCTTCGACAGCTTCTGGGGCGCTCAGGCCGATGGCTTGCACCGCCCGGCGGACGGCCACGTCCAGGGTGAGCGTGGAGCCGGCGATGGCACCGTTTGAGACGAGACGGGCGTGGCCATCCCGTACCTCCACATCAAGCGATCCCAGCTTATAGGCGCCGTCGGGGCAGCCTGTGGCCTCCATCGCGTCGGTGATGAGCGCGATTCTGTGGGGGAAGAGATGGAAGGCGAGCCGTACAACCGGGTCTTGCACGTGGAAGCCGTCGTTGATGAGCTCGGCGGTCACGCGCGAATCCTCCAAGGCTGCCGGAATCGGTCCTGGTTCGCGGTGGTGGATGCCATTCATGGCGTTGAAGATGTGAGTCAAGACGCGGGCTCCAGCGTCGAAAGCTTGCTGGGTTCGCGCGTAGTCGGCATCGCAGTGGCCCACGGCAGGGACCACCCTGGCGCCCGCCAGTCGCCCGATGGCCTCCATGCCGTGCGCGCGCTCCGGGGCTATCGTCACCTGGCGAATGCAACCGTCCGCCGCCTGCAAGAGCTGGTCTACCGCCGCTGGCTCTGGGTCGCGCAGGCAGGCTGGGTCATGTGCGCCCTTGCGGGCCAGGGCGATGAACGGACCCTCCAGGTGGGCGCCCAGAATGTCTGAACGGACACTCATGGCCTGGCGCACTTCAGCCAGGTTGGCGCACATCACGTCTAGCGGGTTCGTAATCAGGCTGAGTACCTGCCGGGTGGTGCCGTGGACCATATGCCCGGCGCGGGCGGTGCGGATGGCCTCGGCGCCGTCGTCAAAGGAGGACTGCCAGGCCCCGTGGGAGTGAATGTCGATGAACCCGGGCGTCAGGAGCCGACCGCTGGCATTAATGAAAGCGCAGCCGTCCCTTTGCTGGGTCACTGGAGCGCCGGGGGTGGGGTTTCCGCCGCAGGCGCAGGCGCTTGCGTCTGCATTCGCTCCTGCGCTTTCGCCGGATTCTGCGCCAGCCGATGCCGCTGCGACGGGAACAGGTGGCAGCCCGAGCCCCCGTAGGGCTGAGTCCAGCCTGGAGCGTCCCTGACCTACGCTGTGAATCACTCCGCCTGTGGCGATGACCCAGGCTTGCCCGCGTCGTCCTCGCGCGTCAACCTGCTCCGCGTCATAGATGACGGTCGGTTGGGCGGGCGATCGGAGGACCTGCTCGATTCGCTCGCCTTCGCTCCTGAACGATGTGCTTGTCATGATGTCCGCCCTCCTGCGCGTCCCGCCGATTGCGGCTTGCGCCGCCCACTGCCTCGGCGCGACAGCCCTCATGCGGGCCTACCGCGCCGAGGCTCTGTTTACTCCACGGCTACGCCGACATTCCTATTGTCCTCGGATATTGTGCGGCAGATGCTCTCAGGTTCAAGCGCCCGCCTCGCAGCCAGGGAACCTCAGATGCCCTGCCAGGCAGGCTTGTTGGCGTAGGCCCACTTGTAGTAGTCGCGGTTACGTAGCCGGGAGGCGGCCGCCTCGTCGATGATGACCGTGGCGTGAGGATGAAGCTGGAGGGCTGAGGCTGGGCAGAAGGAGGAGATGCCACCCTCCACCGTCTCTGCGACCGCTTCCGCCTTGCCGGCGCCGAAAGCCAGGAGGATTAGCTGCCGGGCCTTCAAGATGGTGCCGATGCCCTGGGTGATGCAATGGGTGGGCACCTGATTGATGTCGCCGTCGAAGAAGCGGGCGTTGTCGATGCGGGTCTGTTCGGTCAGCGTTTTGATGCGGGTGCCCGAAGCCAGTGAGGAGCCAGGTTCGTTGAAGCCGATATGCCCGTCGGTCCCGATGCCCAGGATCTGCAGGTCCACGCCGCCCGCGGCCTTGATGGCCTCATCGTACTGGCGTCCGGCCTCCGCGATGGTCTTCAAGTCGCCGTTGGGCACATGTACCTTGGCTGGGTCCAGTCCTAGCGGCTCCACGACGGTCCGTTCAATCGTCGATCGGTAGGACTGGGGGTGGGCTGGGTCCAGTCCTGCGTATTCATCCAGAGCGAACCCACGCACCTGTAAAACGTCTATGCCCTCGTCCTGCACTTTGGCGGCCAGGGCCCGGTAGGCGGCCAGGGGGCTTGAACCGGTGGCCAGGCCCAGCACGCAGTCAGGCTTGGTTTGAATGAGCCGGGCGGCGCAGTCGGCGTAGATACGGCCAGCTTCGTCCTCGGTTTTGGCGATGATCACTTCGGTCATGATGTGCTCCTTACTTGGGGTTTGCGCATCCCCTGCGCTCGCTGTGTTTACGTTAATGGGCAAGGCTGGTCGGGCCCAGCCTTTGATTGGGTTATGGCTCTTGCTCTGGGCGGATTTGCGGCTCAGGCTCTGGGCCGTGGCTGGCCTTGGGGCTTGCGCCGGGTCGCTGGCGGCTCTGCGCGGCCCCGGCTAGCGCTGCTCCAACCGCGCCGATGCGTTGATTGGACCCCACCATCCGCAGGCGGGCCGGCAGGTTCAGGAATGAGACGAAACGGCTGGTTTTCCCCCGTGCGGTCAGCTCAGCTTTGACCAGGTCCAGGAGGGCGGGGCCGGTCTTGGTCACGCCACCGCCCAGGATGATGGCATCCGGGTCCAGGGTCGCCCCCGCAATCTGCACGGCTGTCGCTATGCCGGAGATGACCGTGTTCAAAGCCTCCCGGGCGTCAGCCTGGCCTGCTTTGGCTTTCTCGATAATATCGGGCAGGGGAGGGTCGGCCTGAGGCCAATGGGCTTGGATGGCGGCTCCGGAAGCCACGGTTTCCAGGCAGCCGTGCTGGCCGCACTTGCAAGGCAGGGAGTGAGAATCCACTGGGATATGCCCGATTTCACCAGCGTAACCGGTGGCGCCGTGCATGATTCTCCCGTCTTGGATGATGCTGGAACCTAAGCCGGTGCCCAAGTTGATGAAGACCACGCAGGGCAGGTCGAGCCCCTGACTGGCGCCCAGGGCTGCTGCGTTCACGTCGTTTTCGACCAGGACTGGCATGTTCAGGGCCGCTTGGGCCTGCGCTCCTAGGTCCATCCGCCGTATGGACAGGTTCACGGCTTCGCTCACCAAACCTCGGGCACTGTCCACCAGGCCGGGAATCCCGATTCCCAGGCTGGCCGTGGAGGGCGAGGCCTGGTCGGTTCCCCTGGCCTGCCTGATTTGGGTCAGGAGCGAATGGGTTACGTTGACCACGTCTTCGAGCACGGATTGATTGCCTTGGTGGCTGTCCTGCCGGCAAAAGGCGACGACGCGATCTGATTCGTCCAGGGCTACGCCTTCGATTTTGGTGCCGCCCACGTCGATGCCCAGGCGAAGGCCTGGTTTAATGGTTGCCGTCGCTTTGCTTGATTGGAGCGCCTCCGTCATCGCCGTCCCTCCCTCGGTTGGCCCGTCTAGAGCGCCTCGGACTGCCGAAACCGCTACTTTTCTCAGACTAGCACCAATTAGTAAACTATCTATACTATTTTGCAGCCCGCTACTTCCGGGCCTCGTGGGGCAGGCTTACTGCCGTTTCGTTGGTGCTGGCGGTGTTGGGCGAAATCCCCGCTAGCTGCTACACTACGTAACGTGCGTCCGGCTCCGTCGGTGTCAATCCGGCTGGCCAAGACAGCACGCGGGCGTAGTTCATCGGTAGAATGGCAGCTTCCCAAGCTTCAGAGGCGGGTTCGACTCCCGTCGCCCGCTCTCGGGGAATCGTTGGAATCTCAAGGAAGACAATCCGTAAGAACAGCTAATGGTGTGCTTATCCCTTCTGAGGTGTATGGGACCTTACGGTTGAGGCATTCGCCGCCAAAGGGGAGCGTCGTGGCACGAAGCGCGGATGGAGCAGCTGCTCGCGGCTGTGTAGAGCATACCATAAGTCGCCCGATCCGCCCGTGCTAAAAAGTTAAACCTTTCCTCGCTGGCGTCGGTGGGGGTCGCGCAGCGGCTTGGGGCCGTGGTGGGCGCGTCGCCATTCCCTTTGGCTCCCGCGAAGCCAAGTCCCCGGGGTGAAGTGTGCCGTCAGTGGGTAAGGCAATGACGTGAACTCCTTTCGCGAGGTGGTTTGTGATGCTCACTCCGTCCGGCATGACTATTGTCGTCGTGATGAAGGGGTTCGCCGCCTTGCATGGGTTGGTGTCGGTTGCGGCCGGTAAAAAGTAAGGAGGGGTATAGGGGCGAGCGAATATGGGGGGTGAGGGCATTGGGAACGCAGGGAGAAGCAGGGGAATCCGGCGACGAGCGGCTGGCGGGGCAGCAGCAGCCGGCCGAGCAGGAAGCGCGGCAGGCGCCGGAGATGGTTGGCCGTGAGCAAGCGCGGCCGCAGCCTATCGAGCAAACGCGACCGCAGTGCGGGGCTCAAGCTGAGCCGCAGCCTATGCGGCAGCCGACGCAGTCTGCACAGCAGTTTGGTCAGCCGACTCAGCAAGGGGCGCAATTCGCCCAGCAGCCAACTGCGCAATTCGCCGGTCAGCCGACCCAGCAATTCGCCCAGGAGCCGGTGGAGCCGCCAGCGCCGGCGGCTAAGCCCAGGCGCAGTCCGGTGCCCTGGATTATCGGCGGGGTGGCGGTCGTGGTGGTACTGGCGTTAGGGCTCATTCTGCCCAACCTGGAGACCATTGGTATAGTACTGGGGCTAGGTCCCAAGAATCCAATCGCGGTGACCCTGGAATCCTTCCGCAAACTGCCGGACGCCTCCTCGGCGCGAATCAAACTGAGCGTAGGGTCGGGCGATGACTTCTCCCTGGAGGGCTACTACCAGCTGGGGAGCTCCACCGATAAGTCGGTGGCGGACTTCACCGTGAAGGCGGACGATTACCGGGGGCGGCTGCTGCTGTTGGATAACGGCCTGTACGCCGGCGGGGATGGACAGTACGTCTACATGGACGGCTTGGATGTGCGCTCCGAGCTGCAGGATGTGGACTTTACCTGTCTGCCGGACAAAACCGATGCCTCCACCTGCTTTGATGGAGACTCCCTGCTCGAATTGGAGCAGAACCTGATTCGTGACGGACATTGGAACACAAGCGCCGCGCAAAGCGAGTTTATGCGCTCCTCCGAGCGGCTGCACGCCGCCCATAGGGGCGAACTCAAGCGAGGGAAGGACAAGACCACCGACACGCAGCCCCAAATGGACACGATACAGCGGCAAGGGCAGGAAGTGCTGACCAGGTTTGTGGCAAAAACGCTGGAAGACAAGGACACGCAGGGCAAGGTGTTCCCCGAGCAGAGCAGCCACCGTGAGGACAGCGGCAGCAGGTTGGAATACACGCTAGACACCGAGCAGCTGGTGCGCGTGTTCAGCCGGTACATGCTTGATTCCAAGGGGGACTACCCTGAGTTGCGCGCTTATATCGACGACCAGCTAGGCTCAGCGGGGGGCTCTTATGACAAGCTGTTCTCTGCGGGCAGCCGTTACCGGGATGGCGGCGAAGCCGACGAGAAGCGGCTGCCGATAATCCTGCGCCTCAACAGGGACAGGACGATTAAATCGATTCGGTGTGACGCCAAGGGCGGGATGGGCTTTGAGCTTGACGTATCCGACGTGAACCGGGTCAAGACGGATGACGGCGATTTGGAAGCGTTCGCGCGCAAGGCACGTGAGGGGCAGTCGCTCAAGGGATTGGGGAAGCTGCTGCGCAGTTTGGGCTCGAACGATGGTTGGCGGGGCCGGTGGGGCGGTGAGTCGGATTCTGATTCCGGGTTCGGCTCCGACTCGGATTCGGGCTCGGACGGGGACGATCCAGGCCAGGACGATTCCAACGCTGCCAGCAGCGACCTGCAGCGTTCGGTCTATAGCTCGATGGCTTTATTGCGGTATCGTGGGTTGGTATGAGCATGGACAATGATGACGAGCCTGTGGCTCCCGGCAGTGTGGGCGAGCCTCAACATGTGGATATAGTCAAGTATTCGCGCAAAGATGGCCGTTCCAACCCGCGCCGTCCGCTCTTTCTGCTGCTCCACGGCTGGGGCTCCAACGAGGAGGACATAGCCGACCTGATGCGCTACGTGGCGCCGTACAACGACTACGCCTCCCTGCGCGCGTCAATGACCGTGCCCGGCTCCGAGCGCGGCATGTTCGGCCCTGGTTACACCTGGTTCCACCGCTCCTTGCCCCAGGGCGAGGACCTGGACCGGGACGGCCTCGCGGCGGCTACGGCCGTCGACGAGTGGGTGCGGGCCAACCTGTCCGACGAGCGCGAAGTGGTGACGATGGGATTCTCCCAGGGAGGTATGCTGGCCGCCCATCTCCTGCGCATTAATCCGGAGCGTTACCGGGCGGCGATCAGCCTGTCAGGTTTCCTGGCGCCCGGCTTGGTCCCCGACAGCGCGCCTGCGGACAATAGGCTAGCGGACATGGAAAAACCGGTGTTCCACGGTTACGGTACCGCCGACCAGGTGGTGGCGCCCTACGAGGCGCGTGCTTTTGACGCTTGGCTGGACGAGCACACCTGGCTGCGCTCGCGCTCCTACGACGGGCTGGACCACGCGGTCAGCCAGGCCGAGCTGAGCGACATCCGCCAGTGGCTCTCCGACATCGACGTGACGTCCGGCCTCATGTAGGAGTTCGTGCCAGACCCCGTCTCCGCCAGGCCTTCACGCTTACACCATCGAGTCGGTATCCACCTGCATCACGTACACGTTGCGGCGCAGGTCGCGCGCCTGCCCGCGCGAGATTTCGCCCGCTTCCACCATGTCTTGGATGACTGAGAGCTCCACCGTGTAGCCCTCGCTCTTGACTTCCTCCACCGATTCGCGGATTTTTGGCGTCTCACCGAACTCGGTCCTGCCTTCGGCGGAGGATTCGATCAGCTGGTGGTTGATGATCGTGGCGAGCAGGTCCTCGGTCTTGTACCGACCCTTACCCAGCTCCGCGTACAACTGCTCGACCACGTGGTGGTTCAGGTCGGCCTGGATCTGCCGCCCCGCCAGGAACACCTCGTTATCGGAGATCTTGGGTGTCACATGCCGCAGTCGGTGAATCAGGTGCCGAGCCAGCCCTTGCGCCCGGCGCACGGCTATGTGCAGGTGCCACTTGAACTCGCTGCCCTGGTCCAGGTGGGCCAGCGAGTTGGTGATGTGGTCCAGAATCGTGGAAGCGGCCTGTTCGCGCGATTCCTGGGAGTAAGTGGGCTCCTGCTGCCTGTCCCCGCCGGGTTCGGCGTTGCCGTGAGCCTCGCCGTCTGCGCCCTCGTGGCCATTTCGGCCGCCGGATTCGTCTGATGCCGCGCTGTTCCTGGTCCGCGCCCCCTTTGCCGTCATCCCCGCGGGCCCTTGTGACGCAGCGTTTTGGCTGGCCCTGTCCTCTTCCCGCTGGATGCTGTCGAGCTCGGCCTCCATGTAGTCGCGTTCCCATTGCAGCGTCTGCAATTGCAGGGCCTGCGGCTCTTGCGGGTTGTAAGCGCCGATCTGCGATTTCATCCGCGCTATCCGCTGGTTGTACAGCGTGATGACATGCTGCACTGCCAGCCGGTTGGAGTCGTCCGCCCGGCTGGACAGCTCCTCCACCGTCCGTCGCAGCACCTCGATCGACTTCTCGACTTTGGGCGCCTCAGGTCCGTTCTCCTTGGCGGGCGCCAGCAGGGGCAGCCCGAAGTTGGCCAGCAGGAGGGTCACGATGATCACTCCTGCCGCCACGAATATCAGCTCGTTGCGCATGGGGAAGTCCGCGCCCGAGGCGAGCGTGTAGGGGATGGTGAGCACCAGGGAGAGCGTGATGGTGCCTTTGGGCCCGCCCAGGGTCATCACCGCGGCCGAGCGCAGGCGGCGCTTGTTCATCGGTATCCGCTTGCCAGTGCCAGGGTCGGTGGCGAAGTAGAGCACCCCGGCCACCCAGACGAACCTCACTGCGATTACGGTGCAAGACACCAGCGCGATGGCGGCCAGCAGGGTGGGGTTGCCCACCTTTCGATCCCCCCAGGAAGTCATGATCGCCGAGGGCAGCAGTATTCCAAGGATGATGAACACCGCGCCATTGAGACCGAAGGAGAGCACCTTCCATACCGATGTGGACACGATGTTGGTTTTGGAGGTGTTGGGACCTACTCCCGTATGGTCGAAGCGGATGAGCAGCCCAGTGGCCACGACGGCCAGCACGCCTGACACGTGCAGCCAGTTCTGGGCGGCCAGATAAATCAGGAAGGGCAGGAACAGCTCCATCAAGATGCGCGTGGTCATCGACTCCCAGCCCAAGCGGCGTGCGGTTTCGAAGACCCAGTTAGTCACCGGCCCCATGATCGCGCCGAAGGCGATGCCACCGATGAAGGAGGCCAGGAAGCTGCCCAGGGCGTGTACGGGCGAGAAGGCGCCGGTCACGGCGGTCAGGATGGCGAATTGGAAGCCGATGACGCCGGTGGCGTCGTTGAACAGCGACTCGCCGGCCAAGATGGAGCGCTGCCGTTTGCTCAAGTCGGCGTCTTCGCCGATCGAGGAGACGGCGACCGCGTCCGTGGGTCCCAGCGCCGCGCCCAAAGCGAGCGCTGCTGCCAGCGGGTACATAGGCCAGACGGCGTGAAGCAGCACCCCGACCATCAGCATGGTGAAGGCGGCCAGGCCAATCGCCAGCGACAGTGAGAGGTTGAGGCTTTTGAGCAGTTCGGGCTTGTCGATCGTGTGCGCCTCGTGGTAGAGCAGGGGCGCAATGAAGAGGACCATGAACAGCTCCGGGTCGAGCTGCATGTGCGAAAACTCAGGAAGGAGGGCTAGCGCCGCCCCCAGCGCTATCTGCACCAGGGGCGTGGATATGCGCGGCACGAACCGGCTCAGGAAGGATGAGACGACGACCGCCGCCATGATGGTGAGGATGAGCGTGAAAAGTTCCACGTGCCGCCTTTCCGTCGCTGGCCTCGGAGCCTGACCGCGCCGTGTTGTCTTGTTGTATCCCCTCGGTCCGCCGGCTGGCGAGCGTCCGCCCCGGGCGCGCGCGCCATCCGCGGACCGGGAGCGCATCCGGCTCACCCGATGAGGGGACGGCTGGTCAATGCGCGCAAGGTCCCCGCACCCGCCCTTATAAGCTTGCAGAATGCTCTTGTAACCATTATATGAAGGTGGGAATAAGCATTCAGCGAATTCCGTTGTTCCTTCTGGTGCCTCATATAAGGCTAAATCAGCGAAACCGACCATGCAGAAAGGCCGGCGAAAAACCATGCCGAATAACGTGACTGAGTCAATCAATAAAACTCGCCAGACAGATACCCGCTCGAATGCCCCTTCACTGGCCTCCGCAGGGAGCGCCCCCAGTGTCCCCGACCGCGCTTCCCAGCCCGCCGGGCAACTCGGCCCGGACCAGGCGCAAGCAAGCCAGGACGCCGCCTGGCACGCCCTGAGCGTCAGCGAATCTCTCGATACCCTCAGCGCCTCGCCTGAGGGGCTGTCAACCGCCGAGGCCGGGCGGCGGTTGGAATTGTTCGGTCCCAACGCCCTGGCCCAGGGCGAGGCCAAACCCAAGTGGAAGCTCCTCCTGAAGCAGTTCACCAGCCCGCTGATCGCCGTGCTCATCGTGTGCGGCGTAATCACCATCTTTTTGGGGCATTATGTGGACGCGGGCGCCATTTTCCTCGTGCTCGTCCTCAACGCCATCATCGGCTACGTCCAGGAGTCCAAGGCGGACAAGGCGGTGGAAGCGCTGACCTCCCTGGCCTCGCCCACCACAAGGGTGTTGCGCGAAGGCTCTGCGGCCACGATCGACGCCGCCGACCTGGTGCCCGGAGACATCGTGTTGCTTGAATCAGGCGACCGTGTCCCCGCCGATTTGCGGCTGATTGACGCCATCCACCTCAAAA
Organism: Bifidobacterium actinocoloniiforme DSM 22766; assembly: GCF_001263395.1. NCBI lineage: Bacteria > Bacillati > Actinomycetota > Actinomycetes > Bifidobacteriales > Bifidobacteriaceae > Bifidobacterium > Bifidobacterium actinocoloniiforme. The sequence continues at coordinate 1,506,929 of NZ_CP011786.1, forward strand.
TCAATGAGTCCATGCTCACTGGTGAGAGCGAGGACGCCCGCAAAGGCACCGATGCCGTGGAAGCGTCCGCTGCCCTGGGTGACAGGCGTAACATCGCCTTCTCCGGCACTATGGTCACGTCCGGGCGCGGTCAGGGTGTGGTAGTGGCGACCGGTTCCGACACCGAGTTGGGCGAAATCAATGACTTGGTCCATGCCTCCAAAGGTTTGACCCCTCTGCAGCGCATCCTTAAGCGTACTGAGACCGGCATCGCCATCGCGGTCATCCTGGTCGCGGTCTTCGTCTTCATCGGTGGCGCCATCATCGACGGCGACCCCGCCCAGGCTTTCCTGTCCGCGGTCTCACTGGTCGTGGTGTCCATGCCCGAGGCTCTGCCCATCGTGCTTACGGTCGCTATGGCTTTGGGCGTGTCCAGGATGGCCCAATACAACGCCATCGTGCGCTCGCTGCCGGCAGTGGAGACCCTGGGCTCGATCACCGTCATCGGCTCGGATAAGACCGGCACGCTCACCCAGAACCGTATGAGCGTGGAGCAGCTGGCCATCGGCGGGTCCGTCATGCATCTGGACGAGCTGGAGCCCGGTTCCAAGCGGAACCCCGCGGCACAAGCCTTGCTCAAGGCCGGCGCCCTGACCAACGAGGCCCAACGCTCGCGTAACGGCCAGGGGCAGATCACCTACTCAGGTGATGCGGTCGATATGGCTATGGCTCGGGCGGCCGACGAGGCCGGCGCGGTGAGCGAGGCCGAGTTGGACTCCGCCATCGAGTCGCAAACCCCGTATGAGCCTGAGCTCCTGCACTCGATGACCATCCGCCGCAATCCCGACGGCAGCCTGACCCAGTACGTCAAAGGCGCGCCTGATGCGGTCATGGCCATGTGCGTGGGCATGCAGAACGCCTCCGGCCAGTCCGTCCCGCTGGATGCCGCCGCTTTGCACGAGGCCTATGATGAGATGGGCGGCCAAGGTTTGCGGGTGATTGGCGTGGCCAGCCGCACCATCCCGGCTTCCGACGATTTGAGCGCCCATAAGAAGGCTCATGATATGACCTTCCTGGGTCTTGAAGGCATGCTGGACCCGCCGCGCGAGGGCGTGCGCGAGGCCATCGCCGACTGCGCCCGCGCCGGCATCCGCGTCATCATGATCACCGGCGACCACCCGGTCACCGCCGCCGCCATCGGCCGTCGCTTGGGCTTGGAGTCCACCGGCAGCGCCTTGACTGGCTCCGAGATGCTCGGCATGAGCGATGAGGTGCTGGCCGCCCGTCTGCGCGAGACCTCAATCGCCGCCCGGGTCTCGCCCCAAGATAAGCTGCGCATCGTCGAGACCCTGCAAGACCAGGGGGAGGTGGTGGCTGTCACCGGCGATGGGGTCAACGACGCACCGGCCCTCAAAGCCGCCTCGGTGGGCATCGCCATGGGCGAGTCCGGCACCGACGTGGCACGCGAGGCCGCCGACGTGGTGCTGACCGACGACAACTTTGTCACAATAACCCAAGCCGTGCGCCAGGGCCGCGTCACCTTCAAGGCCATCCGTGGTTCCGCCTACTTCCTGCTGTCCACGGCCGCCGCCATGATCGCGGTGGGCGTCAATGTGATCGCCGACATGCCCCTGCTCTTCCTGCCTTTGCAGATGCTCTGGATCAACTTCGTCACCAACGGTGTCCAGGACATCGCCCTGGGCTTCGAACCCGGCGATGGCGACGAGCTGACGGTCCCGCCCCGCTCCAGCGATGAGGGCCTGCTCTCCCGGGTCCTGTGGTCGCGCGTGGCGGTCTGCGGCCTGTGGATGGCCACCTGCGTGCTGATTCTCTTCCATGTCATCGTCTCGTCCGGCATGGACCTGCTCCAGGCCCGTACCCTGGCCCTGACCTTGCTGGTGCTATTCAACTTCTTTGTGGCCATGTCCGCCCGCTCGGAGACCAAGCTGATCGTCCAGCTCAACCCGTTGGACAACAAGTTCCTCCTGCTGGCTTCCCTGCTGGCCCTGGGCATCCACGCCGGCGCCATGTACTGGCCGGCTTTGGCGGGGGTCCTGGGCTTCGCGCCGCTGACCTTGTCCCAGTGGGGCCTGTGCCTGGTGGTCGGGCTGACCGTCCTGATCTTCTCGGAAGGCGACAAGCTGATTCGCCAGCTCCTGGCCCGGCACGGTCACAGCCCGCGTTCGGCCCTGCGCCACACCCGCCGTTCCATCGCCGCCATGTTGCGTTCCAGCCGCTGAGTCCGAGGAACCCCGCCGCGCATAGTCAACAGCCAGTATTGCGGCGAGCGATACGGCGAGCGCCAGGGCGGGCATAACTCAACCAGCGAGGCGTCGTCCCCCGGGGCGGCGCCTTTGCCTTACCCAAGCCCCCTGTGCCACACTGGTGGGGTGGAAGATTCCGGTATGACCATCCCCTGGCGCGCCCCCATGCAGGGCGCCTTGCGGGAGGCTGCGCTCGCCCAGGCGGCCGGCGACGTGCCAGTCGGCGCTGTCGTCCTCGGCCCTGATGGCAGCGTCCTGTCCCGTGGCCACAATCTTCGCCAGGCTCAGGGCGATCCGTTGGCCCACGCCGAGGTGGAGGCCTTGCGCGCGGCCGGCTCCTGGAACCTGTCGGATTGCACGCTCGTCGTCACGCTTGAACCCTGCCCCATGTGTGCTGGCGCCGCGCTCGCCGCCCATGTGGGCCGTATCGTCTTCGGTGCCTGGGATCCCAAGATGGGAGCCTGCGGTTCGGTCTGGGACCTGCCCCGCGACCCGCACGTCGGCGCCCGCCCCGAGGTGGTCGGTGGCGTCGAGGAGGCCGCCTGCACCGCCTTGCTCGCTGGTTTTTTCGCAGCCCGGCGTTAACCCCCCCCCCCTGGATTCGCCCTGCTATCGGCGCCTTGCGTTGCACCGGCCTCCCGGTTCCCCACCTCCCGTTTCCTCGCTATTGCCCACCCCCTAGCCAAGGCGTGTCCACCATCTGGACAACGGCGTCCGCGCCCCTGCCCTTTCCGGCATACTGCCATATAACCGTCGGGTCTCTCAGCGTGGCGTATCCATTCCGGCCGCGCGCCCGTCGGCAGGCTCGCTCAAGCGGCCTGGGTCTCACGAAAGGGGCGGAACGATGAAGTATACGATGATCGGCGCTGGCGCGATGGGGTATCGGTACGGCGTTCTGCTGCAGGAGAAGGTGGGTGTCCAGGTCGATTACATCGATACCTGGCAGCCCAATATCGACGCGGTTCGCCAGCAGGGCGGCGTCTACGCCTCCCGCGACCACGAGGACCGCCACCTGGTCCCGATCAACATCTACACGCCGGAGGAATACGAGGGCGACCCGGACGTGTGGATGATCTTCATGAAGCAGATGCAGCTGGAAGAGATGCTCAAGCGCTGCGCTCACCTGTTCAAGGACCATCAGGTCGTCTTCTCCGCCATGAATGGTTGGGGTCATTTCGAGAAGATCAACCAGTACTTCCCCGCGGACCGCATCTATGGCGGCACGGCTCTGGTGGCGACGGTCCTCAACGGTCCAGGCGACGTGGACTTCATGGGCAAGGCGGGCGCCGGCTCCATGGAGATGTGCGCGATGAATGAGCAGATCACCGACGTTGAGAAGGCCATGGCCGCGGACTTTGACAAGGCCGGTTTCAACCCCACGGTCACCCGGAATTTCCACGGGACCTGCCTGGCGAAGATCATCTTCAATTCGGTGGCGAACACCCTGTGCACTATGTACCAGATTCGCATGGGCCAGTTCATCTCCTTCCCCGGCGCCATGAAGATGACTGCGCAGCTGGTCAACGAGGCCTACGATGCTTGCGAGCGCGCCGGTTACCAGATGACCCGCTCCCGGCAGGAAGAGATCAAGGCGATTGAGATTTCCAGCCGTGAGACTAACCCCCTGCACTACCCGTCCATGTATCAGGATCTGACCAACGGGCGCCCCACCGAAATCGATTACATCAACGGCTACATAGCTGAGCTGGGCCGTGAGAACGACTATGTATGCCGCACCCACGAGTTCGTGGTCCAGGGCGTTCATCTCGCTGAGCTGGCCTTCCAGATTCACCAAAAGGAGGCCAAGGACTAGACGGCAATGACTGAGGGCCGACCTGGCCCTAGGCCGTGTCTTCATAGGCGAATATCCCCTCCGGCGGTAGAATCGGAAGCAGGTGGGGACGTTCGCCTTTCTCATATCCAGGGTCGCGTCCCGCACGATGAGCCGGCGGGCTTGGGCGCTTACTGGAGAGCGCATGGACTGGTCGGCGTGAGAGGGGTTGTGATGTCACGTCTGATTATCGTCTCGAACCGGCTGCCCGCTTCGCTGGAGGCTTCGGCGGACGGTTCATACTCCTTGCGGCAGAACGTGGGCGGTCTGGCCACCGCCATCGGCCCCTACCACAAGGCCCACCGTGACTGCCTGTGGATCGGCTGGTCCGGCATCGACCCTGACCAGTATACGGATGAGGAGCTCGAGAAGATCCGTCAGGCTTACCGGGACCGCCGCTGCATCCCTATTTTCCTGAGCGATGAGGAGATTAACGGCTACTACGCCGGCTTTTCCAACAACACCCTGTGGCCGCTCTTCCACGATTTCTCTCACGAGGCGCAATTCAATCCAGACGACTGGGAGACCTACCGCAAGGTGAACATGCGTTTCGCCCAGGTGATCGAGCCCCTGGTCCTGCCTGGCGACACGATTTGGGTCCAGGACTACCATCTGATGCTCCTGCCCAAGATGCTGCGCGAGCGCTATCCCAAGGCTTCAATTGGCTGGTTCCTGCATGTCCCCTTCCCCTCGGCGGAGATTTTCCGCTCCCTGCCCTGGTGCCGGGAGATTCTGGAGGGTGTGCTGGGCGCCGATTTGGTGGGTTTCCACACCACTGATTTCGTCATGAGCTTCCTGGCTTCCATCTACCGGCTCCTGCCTGAGTTGACTGTCGACCAGGATGGTTTGGTCCACATGCCGGATGGTCACCGGGCAGCTGTGGACGCTTTCCCGATTGGCATCGACTACAACCTCTACGCCCGCACGGCCCGCTCCTCCCTGGCTCGGGCCATGCGCCGGGGCATTGAGGAGTCCGCCGGCAAGAACACCGGGCACCGCTACCGTTCCTCCGTGACGGCCGAGGGCGACGCCGCCGCCGAAGCCGGCGATAGGGACGCCACCTGGTGGAGCCAGCATAAGCTGGAGGACCTGCCCGAACTCACCTTGGCCCGTTCGGCCGCTTCGTCAATCGGCCGCAAGGAGAACAAGGTCATCGTCTCGGTGGACCGCCTGGACTACACTAAAGGCCTGCCCGAACGGCTGAAGGCCTTCGGTCGCATGTTGGAGAAGTACCCTGAGTGGACCGGTCACGTCACCTACTACCTGCTGGCCACCCCCTCCCGCGAGGACGTGGAGTCGTACCGGCGGCTGAAATCCCAAGTGGATGAGCTGGTCGGACAGATCAATGGGCGCTACTCCCTGCTCGCTTGGAACCCCATCCACTACATCACCCGTTCCCTCTCAATCAAGCCGATTTGCGGGATTTACGCGGCTGGCGACGTGGCTCTGGTCACCCCCCTGCGAGATGGCATGAACTTGGTGGCCAAGGAGTATCTGGCATGCCACGACGGCCGTGAGGGCGCTCTGGTCCTGTCCGACATGTGCGGTGCCGCCGACGAGTTGACCGATGCCTTCATCGTCAACCCCTACGACATCGATATGGTTTGCGAGGCGCTCCACGACGCTTTGGAGATCAGCCCGGACGAGTCCCGGGCCCGCAATATGCGCATGCAGGCCCGGCTGAAGGTGCGCACCGCCTCCAATTGGTGCACGAGCTTCTTGAACATTTTACGCCAGGTCACCACGTCGGGCATGAGCGACAAGCGCTTGCGGACGGGTTTGCGTAATGAGATGGTGGACTCCTGGCAGAAAGCTAGCCGCCGGCTGATCCTGTGCGACTACGACGGCACGCTGACCCCATTGGTGCGTAACCCCGATCGGGCCAAGCCGACCAAGGCCCTACGCCGGATTCTGCGCCAGGTGGGCTCGCAACCGGGTGTGGATCTCTTCCTGGTCTCCGGCCGCAGCCACACGACCATGGAGGAGTGGTTCGCTGATTTACCGGTTGGCCTAATCGCGGAGCATGGCGCGTGGAGCAAGCCGATTGAGCGCTCGGATTCCGGCCCCAGCCAGTGGAGGAGGGCTCCGGGCCTGCCGGTGGCTGAGCAGTGGCAGCCGATGGTCGAGCCGATCATGGAGGAGTCCGTCCAACGGGTGCCCGGGTCTTTCATAGAGGTCAAGTCGGATGCCTTGGCTTGGCATTACCGCAAGAGCGACCCCAAGCAGGCCGAGGCCGAGCGCGACGACTTAGCCGCCCGACTCAGCGCCGCAGTCGCAGGCAAGGGTCTGATGGTGATGCGCAATTCCAAGGTTTTGGAGGTCTCCCCGGTGGCCACCAGCAAGGGGCAGGCCGTCTTGCCGTGGATCACCAGCGGCGATTATGACTTCGTGCTCTCCCTGGGGGATGACGCCACCGATGAGACCATGTTCGCGGTCATGCCTGATTCGGCTTGGTCGGTAAAGGTCGGCCCAGGGGTCACTAAGGCCCGGGCGCGCCTGCTTGATCCCGCCGCTGTCCGCTACCTTCTGCTCGATTTGGCCGCCGGCACGGCTTCGGGAGCCGAACCCAAGACCCGCACGGCTGGCGTCCCCGGCAGCTTCGCCCGCGGCGAGTCGTGATACCGGACTACCCGCGTTTGCAGCGCCCAGCCCGACTCAGCGCTGTCGCTTGCTTCGCGTGATCGTCTCGTCGACCAGTTCAGGCAGGGCGTCTTGGATGGGTCCGCGAATCAACCGCTGGGCCAGCCCGTCGTACTGGGTGCGCCCCATGTTCATGATGGTGATCGGCACCTCTGCTTGGGCTGCGGCGGGCACGAGCGAGGCCGCCGGGAAGACCTCAAGCGTCGAGCCGATCACCCAGAGCTCGTCGGCGCGCCTGACTTCCTTGAGGCTCTTCTCCATGGCCCCGTCCGGCAGCGCCTCCCCGAAGTAGACCACGTCGGTCTTGATGATGCCCCCGCAGGGCAAGTCCCCCTGGTAGGGCAGCGGACGCCGGCAGTGAGGGTCGGGCTCCTGGTCGAGCCGGTCCATGATTTCACTGGTCCGGTAAGCGGCCCCGCACTTCATGCAGTGTGAGCTGCCGATGGTCCCGTGCAGGTTGACGATCAGCTCGGGTGAGTTGCCGGCTTTCTCGTGCAGGGCATCGAAGTTCTGCGTGGCCAGCAGGGTCAGCGTTCCTGCTTCTTCGAGCTTGACCAGCGCACGGTGGGCCACGCCAGGCTGCGCGGTCCAAACCGGCGATTCCTTCTGCCAGCGCCAGGAGTATTCACGGGCGCGCTTGTTCGTCAGGAAGGCGTCCAAGTCGTAGACCTGCATCTGATCGGGATGCTTGGTCCACACGCCGTCGGGCCCGCGGAAGTCGGGTATGCCTGCGGAAGTTGAGATGCCGGCTCCGGTCAGCACGGCTATTCGTTTTGTTCTCGTATTTGTGCTCATGTCCCCGTCTTACCATGCTCGACGCGCCGGGCGCGAAGGTTTTTCGTCATGTGGTCGAATGTGCCCGGGTGGGAAAGTGCCTTGAAATCGTCTGGTATCGGTAAATCGACACGCCGATTCATCGCCGGTATAACAGTGTTTTGGGCACTTGTGAAAGTCAACGGTTTGCGTTTTTCGGCATTCTTCGGTAAGTTTATCTCTTGCCGCTTGGCGCGATGAATTCCACTCCTTGGTTTTCTCTTCTGCGCCAATGCAACTGTGGTTTGAGAACTCAATAGTGTGTTTGTACTGCTTATAGTTTTTTGATTGTCAGTCTGATGCCTGCCTGGCGTGTTTGCGTTGGGTGCGTGGGAGCGCTTAATTGGTGTCGGGTTTTTTTGTGTGGGCCTTCCATTGGACCGTTTGGTTTGGTGGTTGGCTTTTTTGTCAGTTTTGTATTGGGGCTTGTTTCTGCCCTTTCATTTTTTTTGTGGAGGGTTTGATTCTGGCTCAGGATGAACGCTGGCGGCGTGCTTAACACATGCAAGTCGAACGGGATCCAAGCAGCTTGCTGTTTGGTGAGAGTGGCGAACGGGTGAGTAATGCGTGACTAACCTGCCCTGTACTTTGGAATAGCTCCTGGAAACGGGTGGTAATGCCGAATGCTCCGCGCTATCGCATGGTGGCGTGGGAAAGGGTTTCTGGTATGGGATGGGGTCGCGTCCTATCAGCTTGTTGGTGGGGTGATGGCCTACCAAGGCTTCGACGGGTAGCCGGCCTGAGAGGGTGACCGGCCACATTGGGACTGAGATACGGCCCAGACTCCTACGGGAGGCAGCAGTGGGGAATATTGCACAATGGGCGCAAGCCTGATGCAGCGACGCCGCGTGCGGGATGACGGCCTTCGGGTTGTAAACCGCTTTTAGCAGGGAGCAAGCCTTCGGGTGAGTGTACTTGTTGAATAAGCGCCGGCTAACTACGTGCCAGCAGCCGCGGTAATACGTAGGGCGCAAGCGTTATCCGGATTTATTGGGCGTAAAGGGCTCGTAGGCGGTTTGTCGCGTCTGGTGTGAAAGTCCACTGCTTAACGGTGGATCGGCGCCGGGTACGGGCAGGCTGGAGTGCGGCAGGGGAGACTGGAATTCCCGGTGTAACGGTGGAATGTGTAGATATCGGGAAGAACACCGATGGCGAAGGCAGGTCTCTGGGCCGTCACTGACGCTGAGGAGCGAAAGCGTGGGGAGCGAACAGGATTAGATACCCTGGTAGTCCACGCCGTAAACGGTGGATGCTGGATGTGGGGCCCGTTCCGCGGGTTCCGTGTCGGAGCTAACGCGTTAAGCATCCCGCCTGGGGAGTACGGCCGCAAGGCTAAAACTCAAAGAAATTGACGGGGGCCCGCACAAGCGGCGGAGCATGCGGATTAATTCGATGCAACGCGAAGAACCTTACCTGGGCTTGACATGTTCCCGACGGTCGCGGAGACGCGGCTTCCCTTCGGGGCGGGTTCACAGGTGGTGCATGGTCGTCGTCAGCTCGTGTCGTGAGATGTTGGGTTAAGTCCCGCAACGAGCGCAACCCTCGCCTCGTGTTGCCAGCGGGTAGTGCCGGGAACTCACGAGGGACCGCCGGGGTTAACCCGGAGGAAGGTGGGGATGACGTCAGATCATCATGCCCCTTACGTCCAGGGCTTCACGCATGCTACAATGGCCGGTACAGCGGGATGCGACATGGCGACATGGAGCGGATCCCTGAAAACCGGTCTCAGTTCGGATCGGAGCCTGCAACCCGGCTCCGTGAAGGCGGAGTCGCTAGTAATCGCGGATCAGCAACGCCGCGGTGAATGCGTTCCCGGGCCTTGTACACACCGCCCGTCAAGTCATGAAAGTGGGTAGCGCCCGAAGCCGGTGGCCCAACCAGTTCGCTGGGGGGAGCCGTCTAAGGTGGGACCCGTGATTGGGACTAAGTCGTAACAAGGTAGCCGTACCGGAAGGTGCGGCTGGATCACCTCCTTTCTACGGAGATTTCTTGGAATCCTCGCGTTGTTTGACGTGGGGTCGTGGCCCTGGCGGCCGCCGTTGGGCGGGCGCGCGTGGGCTGTTCCACTGGTGCGGAAGCGATCATCGCTGTGGGTGGTATGGGCATGCTGTTGGGTTCCCGGGCCGCTGTTCGCGGCGCCTGGGCGCCATCCATGGCTGGCTGGCCCTTCGTGGGTCGTGTCGGCGGTGGCGTGGTGGTGGCTTGAGAACTGGATAGTGGACGCGAGCGATCATGGCTGGCCGTTGGCTGGTCGTGGTTGCTGCATGTTTTTCGCCGGGCCTCTGTTGTTCAGGGGTCTGGTTGATCGTTTGATGTGTTTTTGTGATCTTGATTGTGTTGATGTGTCGTCTGGTAGGCTGTGCGCCGCGTCGTGGTCCCGGGGGTTCGCCCTTGGGGGTCGCGTCGTTGGTAAGGGCGTATGGTGGATGCCTTGGCAGACAGGACCGATGAAGGGCGTATGGGGCTGCGATAAGCCTCGGGGAGCCGCCGACAGGGCTTTGATCCGAGGATTTCCGAATGGGGTAACCCGCCGGCCGTCATGGGCCGGCACCGTTTTTGAACGGGGGGTACGCAGGGAAGTGAAACATCTCAGTACCTGCAGGAAGAGATATTCCGTGAGTAGTGGCGAGCGAAAGCGGATGATGGCTAAACCTTTGCCGTGTGATACCCGTCGGGGGTTGCGGTAGGGGTGTTGTGGGACGTTCCGTCCAGGGGCCGGCGACCCTGGGGGCAGTGATAAAGCCGCGTGTGAGGCGAACAGGATTGAATGCCTGGCCGTAGAGGGTGATGGCCCCGTAGCCGTCAGCGCGTGGCCTGCTTGTGGGCGCTCCCGAGTAGCGCGGGACTCGTGGAATCCCGTGTGAATCCGCACCGACCGTGGTGTAAGCCTGAATATGCCTGTCTGACCGATAGCGAACGAGTACCGTGAGGGAAAGGTGAAAAGCACCCCGGGAGGGGAGTGAAATAGTTTCTGAAACCGTGCGCTTACAATCCGTCGGAGCCTGGGGTTTGCCCTGGGTGACGGCGTGCCTATCGAAAAATGAGTCTGCGAGTCAGTGGTGCGTGGCGAGGCTAACCCGTGTGGGGCAGCCGTAGCGAAAGCGAGTCTGAAAAGGCGTTTTTCAGTCGCGCGCCCTGGACCCGAAGCGGGATGATCTAGCCCTGAGCAGGTTGAAGCGCGGGTAAGGCCGCGTGGAGGACCGAACCCACTTAGGTTGAAAACTGAGGGGATGACTTGGGGTTAGGGGTGAAAGGCCAATCAAATTCCGTGATAGCTGGTTCTCTCCGAAATGCATTTTGGTGCAGCGTCGCGTGAGTGTCTGCCGGGGGTAGAGCTACCGGATGCCTGAGGGCCCTTGCTGGGTACCGAGGGCAGCCGAACTCCGAATACCGGTCAGGTGTATCGCGGCAGTGAGTCGGCGGGGGATAAGCTCCGTCGTCGAAAGGGAGACAGCCCAGATCGTCGTTTAAGGTCCCTAAGCGCGTGCTAAGTGGGAAAGGATGTGGAGTCGCATAGACAGCCAGGAGGTTGGCTCAGAAGCAGCCATCCTTGAAAGAGTGCGTAACAGCTCACTGGTCTAGTGGCTCCGCGCCGACAATGTAGCGGGGCTTAAGCACGCCACCGAAGACGCGGCAGCGCGTTCGTCGCGCTGGGTAGGAGAGCGTTCCGCGGGGGGTGAAGCGGCCGGGTGACCGGGCCGTGGACCGCGCGGAAGCGAGAATGCAGACATGAGTAGCGAGAGGCGGGTTGGAATCCCGCCCGCTGGATGACCAAGGGTTCCAGGGCAACGTTCGTCGTCCCTGGGTGAGTCGGGTCCTAAGGCGAGGCCGACAGGCGTAGTCGAATGGATGAACGAGTTGATAGTCTCGTACCGGCGTGAGCGCGTCAGGCTTGAACCGTCGATGCTGTGTCCTTCATCGGCCGGGCGGCCGCTTTCGGGCGGTTCGCCGGGTTGGTGGTTCATGGCGGGGGCGGGGATGGCAGCGCGGGAGCGACGCGATGGGATAGCCGGGCCGCGGCGGTGGTAGTCCGTGGTTAAGCGTGTGGCGCGCCAGGCAGGCAAATCCGCCTGGCATGAGCGTGAGGCGTGATGATGGGGGGTCTTGTGCCCCGAATCCGGTGTGTCCTGTCGCCTAGAAAACCTCCGGCGTGAGTTCTCATGCCGCCCGTACCCGAAACCGACACAGGTGGTCAGGTAGAGCATACCAAAGCGATCGAGCGAATCCTGGTCAAGGAACTCGGCAAATTGCTCCCGTGCCTTCGGCATAAGGGAGGCCCCGGGCGGTGAAGAGACTTGCTCTCGGAGCGGTTTGGGGCGGCACAGGCCAGGGGGTAGCGACTGTTTACCAAAAACACAGGTGCATGCGAAGGCGTAAGCCGCTGTATATGCACTGACGCCTGCCCGGTGCCGGAAGGTTAAGAGGATCCGTCAGCCCGTTCGCGGGCGAAGCGGTGAATTCAAGCCCCGGTAAACGGCGGTGGTAACTATAACCATCCTAAGGTAGCGAAATTCCTTGTCGGGTAAGTTCCGACCTGCACGAATGGCGTAACGACTTCCCCACTGTCTCGACCAGGAGCTCGGCGAAATTGCAGTACGAGTAAAGATGCTCGTTAAGCGCAGAAGGACGAAAAGACCCCGGGACCTTTACTATACCTTGGTATTGGCGTTAGGCAACGACTGTGTAGGATAGGCGGGAGGCTTCGAAGCATGGGCGCCAGCCCGTGTGGAGCCGTGATGTGAAATACCGCTCTGTTGTTGTCTGGCTTCTAACCTCGGCCAGTGATCCTGGTCAGGGACAGTGCCTGGCGGGTAGTTTAACTGGGGCGGTTGCCTCCTAAAGAGTAACGGAGGCGCTCAATGGTTCCCTCAGCCCGGTTGGCAATCGGGTTTCGAGTGTAATCGCACAAGGGAGCTTGACTGCGAGAGCGACGGCTCGAGCAGGGACGAAAGTCGGAGATAGTGATCCGGTGCCGGCGCACGGGCGCGGCATCGCTCAACGGATAAAAGGTACCCCGGGGATAACAGGCTGATCATTCCCAAGAGTCCATATCGACGGGATGGTTTGGCACCTCGATGTCGGCTCGTCGCATCCTGGGGCTGGAGCAGGTCCCAAGGGTTCGGCCGTTCGCCGATTAAAGCGGCACGCGAGCTGGGTTCAGAACGTCGTGAGACAGTTTGGTCTCTATCCTCTGCGCTCGTTGGAATCTTGAGGAGACCTGCCCATAGTACGAGAGGACCTGGGTGGACGAACCTCTGGTATGCCGGTTGTCACGCCAGTGGCACGGCCGGTTGGCTACGTTCGGATGGGATAACCGCTGAAAGCATCTAAGCGGGAAGCCCCCTCCAAGATAAGGATTCCATGCGCCTTCGAGGCGCGGGAGGCCCCACGCAGAACACGTGGTTGATAGGCCGGAGGTGGACACCCCGTAAGGGGCGGAGCCGACCGGTACTAACGGCCGATGACGACACGATCACGCCCTTGCCGTGTGGTGGGGGTCGTGGCGTGGCGTGAGCTTGCCGTGACGGACGGCCTTCAACGGGTCAGGGTCCGGCGCTTCAAGCGATCATGAGGAACACGCGTCCGCTAGCCGGTCCCCGAGCCAGCACCAAGCATCCCCGTCAACGCGGGGGTGGTTCATGGATTGTTGTTTGTTTTGCGGTGGTCATAGCCTGGGGGAGACGCCCGGTCCCATTCCGAACCCGGAAGCTAAGACCCAGCACGGCGATGGTACTGCACTCGGTAGGGTGTGGGAGAGTAGCGCACCGCCGCAACACAAACGTTCGAGAGCCCCGGCAAGCACCACGCTTCCCGGGGCTCTCACCACACCCACAGAAAATTGTATAAACCCTTATATGTCAATGTTCCGGTATCTGAGGTGATATGGTCCATCTGGAAGAGATCACCAAGGAGAACTTTTACCAGGTGATTGAGCTGAAGCGGCCCAAAGAAGAGCCCTATGTCGCCAGCAATGTCCTTTCGCTTGCAGAGGCCTGGTTGTATAGGAACGACGGCCAGGTGAGGCCTCAAGCCATTTATGCGGACGATACATTGGTGGGATTCACTATGACTTATGACGAGCTGGATCGGCCTGTGCGGAGCTTATGGCGCATTCTGATACCGGAAGAATATACGAATAAGGGGTACGGCAGCCAAGCCTTGAAACTGATACTGGCCGAGGCCCGGGAGCAGGGTGGTCTTGAAAAGGTGGAGTTGAGCTATGTGCCAGGCAATACGATGGCTGAACATGTCTATGAGCAAGTAGGTTTTCGGGCTAACGGGCGGATTGATGACGGCGAAGTGGTGATGGAATACACTTTATGAGCCCACACATTCAGCGGTGTTGGCTACAATAGGTTCGCATTCGCACAGAGAGGGGCATGGGCGTCCAATGCATTACTTCGTTCCAAAACGCTGCGCGTTCACCTCCAAAATCATGTACCACGACAAGCTCGCGGCCGAACGGGCGGCTGAGCGAAGCCAGCTGGAGCGCAGCGTGGACCTGTGGGTATACCGCTGCCAGGACTGCGGCTGCTGGCACCTGACCAGCCATGAGCCAGGAAGATACCTTGGCGGACCTTTCGCCAGAGGGCAAGGCCATAGGCACTCCCGTAAGCGTGGCTACAAACCCCGCCAGCGAAAATGAGTACGTGCCGGACCAGGAATAACATTCACCCAGTAGTAGAGAACAGGGTGAAGGCGACGTGAGAAGAAAAGATAACATGATGAATGTTTAGTAACTTGAAATGGAAACGTTACCAGTATATGATGTTAATCAGCTCTGATAGCAGAGGTGCAACAAGGTATTATCCCTACAGTACTGTGGGTTGCCGCGTCTAATCAGAGTTGATTTGGTAACGATGCTAAAAGGAAGGTATTGGGCAATAATGTCTTCGCTGAAATGGGGTAATAGCGAACTGGAGTTAGAGTTCGGTATTGCTTCGACGCGCCCAGTCGTCATTCGTTCCGTGACCATGCTTTCCGCCGCGCGGCATTCGACATCTGCTATTGGGGAAACCATTGATGCCAACACGAATCTGGGTGCCGGTGGGGGAAATGAATCGACGGAAACCAAGGTGGTTTTTGAGCGGCCAATGCCGGTGGTAGAGCTCATGGCCGCACAGCGAGGCAGTGGGCACACCAAATGCAGCAGACGGTTGATTGAGACATCGCTGGGCGCGTCTCTCAGATACACCGGCGCTGTGAAGAAACATACTGATGACGCGGATATGCTGACTATATCAATGGACAGCGAACTGGGGTTGGCTGTAAACCTGAGTTTTGAGCTGCCGGCGGGTTGCACCATGATGCGGGTGACAGCAGAGGTGACGAATACGATTGACGCGCCGCTGGTACTGGAATCCTTGGCTGTATGCTGTCTACCGTTCGGAGTGCGAGCCCATAGCGGTGGTGAGAAAAGCACCGACCTGCTGGACGGCTGGGCCCTCACAGAATGCGCCGCAGATTGGCTAGGCGAAGGTCGCTGGGCCACGAACCCCATGCGGCGGTTGTGCCCGGCCCTCGGCAATGACCTGGTGGGGCGGAATCCGCAAGGGGCACACTCGGTCGTCTCGGAAGGTACGTTCTCGACGGGCACCTCGATGCCTATGGGGATTGTGAGCAACCAGGGGGAAGGCATAGCCTGGCTCTTCCAGGTGGAGCACAACGGAGCCTGGCGCTGGGAAGTCGGTGAGAGGGAAGACAAGGAGGGGTACCTGGCCCTCAGTGGTCCCACTTACCGCGACCATGGCTGGTCCACAACCCTGATGAAGGGATGCAGCTTCACTTCGGTACCTGTTTCAGTGGCTTTGGGGCACAACGTGGATGATGTGATCGCCAGCGTTACCCGGTACCGCCGAATGGAGCATTCTGCCCTTGATGAGATAGGACGCCCCGGGATTATTTTCAATGATTATATGAATACGCTGAACGGCGATCCTACCCGGGACAAGCTTATGCCGCTAGTGGAGGCTGCCGCACAGGTCGGCGCGGAAGTATTCTGCATCGACGCCGGCTGGTACGACGACACCGGCGATTGGTGGCCTTCCGTGGGCGAGTGGATGCCCTCCAGCAAGCGCTTCCCCAACGGACTATCCGAGGTAACCGACGCTATCCGAGAGCGTGGGATGGTGCCGGGCTTATGGATGGAGCCTGAGGTGATTGGCGTGAAGAGCCCGCTAGCCGCTGAACTGCCGGACGAGGCGTTCTTCTTGCACGCCGGGCAGCGGGTTGTGGAACAAGAGCGCTACCTGCTGGATTTCAGGAACCCGGTCGTGATAGAGCGAATGAATGGCGTAGTGGACCGCCTGATTAAACAGTTCGGCGTGGGGTATTTCAAATTCGACTACAACGTGATGCCCGGTCCCGGCACAACCTACAAGGCTGATAGTCCAGGAGATGGCCTGCTGGGTCACAACCGGGCTTATAGCGCTTGGATACAGGGGCTACACCGCAGACATCCGAACCTGATATTAGAGAACTGCTCGTCGGGGGGCATGAGGGAGGACTTTGCGCAGACAGCGCTTTTCCGCCTCAACTCCACCTCCGACCAGCAGGACTTCCGTAAATATCCAACCATCACGGCTACCGCGCCATTGGCGATGCTGCCGGAGCAAGCAGGGAACTGGGCGTATCCATCGGCCGAGATGGACGATGAGGAATTCGTTTTTGCGCTGGTGAACACCATGCCCGGACACTTCTTCATGTCCGGCTACCTCAACCGCTTCTCCGACCGGCAGATTGAACTAGTCAAGGTGGCCGTTGCGGCCTACCGTGAGAGCATCCAGCCGGTCATCACCCAAGCTGTTCCTTTCTGGCCATTAGGGCTGCCCCAGTGGGAGGACAAGAGCGTGGCTTTGGGGCTGGACTGTGGCGGTGGCCGAGCACTGCTGACGGTGTGGGCCCGCTGCTGTGAGGAAGGCCGGTTGAGCGTGCCGCTGCCGAAGTGGCGAGGCAAAGCCTGTGAAGTTCGGCCGGTCTTCCCTGCTTTTGATACTCGAGAATCTGGGATGCAGGCTTGGTCCTGCAACTGGGACGAAGAAGGAGGTGAACTCAAGCTAGAGCTGCCGAAAGGCATCTACACGGCTCGGATATATGAAATATCGGTGCGCTGATAATCACTGCGCCGGTTAAGGGGCGGCGGTGCAGTCCGCAGCGGGTATCCGCCCGGGCTGCTCGCTGATAATTGGAAGATACATTCGAGAAAGGGATAACGATGACGTTAATCCACAAGAGCACTAGCAAGCGCGGGACGGCCAGAGTCATACGGCTGCTGGCGGCAGTAACTGCGGCAGGACTGGGTGTTTCACTGATGGCGGGCTGCGGCAATCCTGCATCAAGCGCGGACGATACCGACACTTCAGCATCGGGATACTGGCCAGCAGCCCAGCAGAAGCTTGGCGGAGTGACCCTCAAGTTCTGGACCTCACCTCAGGCGAACAAGATCCCCGCCCAAGTAATTAAGGATTTTGAGAAGGCTACTGGCGCCAAGGTCGATCTGATAACGATTCCCGAGGTCTACGAGAACAACGCACAAACTAAAATCACCACCGGTGATGTGCCGGACTTGGGCTTCTGGCAGCCCACCAGGTCCATGCTTGCTGGTTTCGTGGCTCAGGGCAAGCTCCAGAAACTGGACAACGCTCCATTCGAGAAGAACTACAAGCCAGGTATTGACGATCAGGCGGGTCTGTACAACAAGACCCGTTATGCTGTGATGGTGAGCGCCCCATCGACCATGGGCGTTTACTATAACAAGGATGTGTTCAAGTCTGCGGGCGTGGATGAAACACCACAGAATTGGAACGAGTTCGTGCAGACTGCGGAGCACATCAAGGATGCCGATGTGCCTGGGGTGCAGTCGCCGCTGTTTGAGATGGGCGGTTCACAGTGGGGGACTCAGTGGGCCGTGCAGGTCCAGCTGGCAGAGGCAGCCAAAGCCGGGCTGTGGGATCGGGTGAACTCCGGCAAGGAGAAGTTCACCGATAAGACCATCATGGAGGCCATCACCAACTACCAGGACCTGTTTAAGAAGGGCCTATATAACGCGGACGCTGGTTCAGCTAAGGACACAGCCCAGGAGCAGGCGCTGTGGGACGGCAAGACCTCGATGATATTCGGCAACACCAGCCAATTCATGGCTGTTGCTGCGCTCGCCGGCAACGACAAGGCACAGTTGGACCAGAAGATTGGGTACTTCCCCATCTCCAAGGACGGCAACTACACTACGACGATTCCCGATGGGTCCAACGGCGTGGTGGCCTTCAAAACCGGAGACAGTAAGCGTGAGGCGGCCGCTCGTCAGTTCATCAACTTCTGGATGAGCGACGGGTACGAGGCATTCATCAAGCAACAAAATAACATCTCAGTGTTCAAGAACGTGGAATCGCCCAGCACAGTGCCGCAGGCGGCTCTGGACGCGTCCAAGTCCATCCAGCACAGCGTCGGCTCCATGCAGTTGCAGGCGCTAGCTAACCCTGACTTATACGTGAACCTGGCCAGCATGGTCAACGGTACGATGACGCCGCAGCAAGTGGCGCAGACTACCCAGGACCAGTTCGCCCAGGTGGCGAAGGCCCAAGGAGCCAAGGGCTTCTAGGCTGACCGGCGGGCGGCATCGCTCTTCCCGGCCGTCGCCCGCTTTGCCCCTCTCCCCAGGATCGTTGACGGAGACGAGCACTGCATTTATGGATTTAACAGAAAGGAGCTGCGATGTCTGAGCCAGTAACAGCGGCCGGCCGCGGTTCATCCGCAGAGAGCGGAGCTGCGTCTGCGGGCGCCCTTGAACGCGGGCAGAAGCTGGGCGGGGCACTCGGGTCAGGTTCCGCCAGGAGCGGCCGGGTGCGCGACAACGTCGTGCTGAAAAAGAACTATCCGCTGCGATTTCTGGTTCCCGCTGCGGCGGTGCTGATGATGTTCTTCTTCGTGCCGACCGTGCTCAACTTCATCTACGCGTTTACCGATTGGTCAGCTTTCAAGACGACTATATCCTTCAATGGGCTCGACAACTTCCTGAGTCTGTTCAATAACGGTATACTGCTGCGAGATTTGCGCATTACGTTAATGTTTGCCGTGTGCGTGGCATTCTTCCAGAATGTGTTCGGCCTGATTCTGGCGGTCCTGCTGGAAAGGGACACCACCGAGAACCGTATAGCCCGGGTGCTCTTCTTCGTCCCGGTGCTCATGTCCGCTTTGGCCGTCGGCTACGTCTGGCAGGCTATTCTGCAGGCCAACGGCGCCCTGGACCAGATTCTGAGCTTCTTCGCAGGGCACGCAATCAGCACGGCTTGGTTGGGCAGCACCACCTGGTCCATCGTCATTGTCTCCGCCATCCAAGGCTGGAAATGGGCGGGTCTGGCCATGCTCATCTATTTGTCTGGACTCAAGACCATTGACGAGGACATATTGGAGGCGGCGAGGATGGACGGCGCGAACGAGTGGCAGGTTTTTTGGAAAATCAAGTTCCCGTTGCTGGCTCCCGCGCTCACCTTCAATGTGGCCACATCCCTGTTAGGTTCGATGAATGGTTTTGATACTGTGCAGGCAACTACTGCGGGCGGCCCCGGCGGATCTACTGAAATTCTGAATTTATTTGTGTGGAGGACCTTCGGGCAGGGACTCTATTCGCAGTCGACCATGATGAGTCTGCTGCTCTTCCTGACCGTGATGGTTATCGCAATACCGCTCATCTGGTATTTGCGTAGGAGAGAGGCGAAAATCCTATGACGAACGCGAGTTTTGAGGCGAGTAAAATTAATTCCGGCGGTCATGTCGTCGGTACAGGTGGCGGGCGGAAAAGCCGGATCATACATTCCCTTGTGCTGGTCGTGCTGGTGGTGGCCTGTCTGGGTGTGCCCTTCTACTTGCTGGTGGTGACGGCGGGTAAAGACCAGGCGGAGGCGCTCAGGCTTTCCCTGGCGTTGCCCACCAAGTGGCATCTGTTCGAGAATTTTGGCACTGTGCTCTCCCAGGGCAAAATGATTTCGGCCTTCTTTGGCAGTTTACTGGTGACCGTCCCCTCGGTGTTGTTGGCGCTGGTGTTCGGTTCGATGGCTTCGTGGATCCTGGCGCGCCGTACTACCCGGATGATGGCCGTGGTGTACGCGCTATGCATCTCCGGGCTGATTTTGCCGCCGGCGGTGGTGACTGTGATGTTGCTGCTCAAGATGATTGGGTTGGCTGGTACGGCCATAGGTATGATTTGTGTTTATGTAGGTATCTACTTATCAACTGTGATTTTCTTCGTGACAGGCTTCATCAGAACGATACCGGTGTCGTTGGAGGAGTCGGCGCGCATCGACGGTGCCTCACCCATGCGGGTGTTCTTCACTATCGTGCTGCCCCTGTTGGGCCCGACGATGGCGTCCGCCACCATCCTGCTCATCCTCTACATTTGGAACGACGTGTTTTACGCCTTGTTCATCCTGTCCGGGAAGATGGATACCTTGCCGCTCAACCTCTATAATGTGGCGAATGCAGGCTTGTACCTGAACAACTGGCACTACATCTTCGCATACATCATTCTAATGAGCCTGCCGCTTCTGATTATCTTCGCTGTGGCGCAGAAGAAGATCATCTCCGGCATTACCGGTGGCGCGGTCAAGTGAGACCGGGATTGGTTGACCATCACTCACCACCGTCGGTTTGAAGCGATGGTTCAAAGTGTGGCAAAATCGAAACGGTGCTGAACGGTAGTCGTCGTACGGGTTCGCCTGGCTGAGGAATCGCTCCCTGGCCGGGCGAATCCGTGTAGGAAGAGGCAGTTCATGGTCAATGCGCAGCAGCGAATGCCGTCCATCAAGGACGTCGCTCGGCAGGCGGGAGTATCCGTTACGACAGTGTCGCGCTATCTCAACGGTGGGCCGCACCTGAGCGAGCAGAAGCGCTTGGCCATAGCCAAGGCGGTGGAAGAGCTTAACTACCGGCCCAACACAATAGCTCGGGCCCTGGTATCTAGCGAATTCCAGTCCATAGCCGTCATCGCGACCGACATCAGTCTGTATGGCACCATGCAACTGGTGCAGGGCATTGAGCAGGCGGCTCGCCAGCGCGGTTATCTGGTGACGGTGACGCTGGTGGGAAACGGTAGGGGAAACGTACGCGAGACCGTTGACCAGCTGATACGCAACAGGCCAATTGGCTGCGTTATCCTTGACATCGAACGGTCCAGCCTGCTGCACTCCTTTGCTGGATATATAGCGAAAGCGCTACCGACGGTGATTGTCGATGAGACGGACCGGACCCAAGGCAATCTGCCTATAGGCGCATACCATGGGGGTTATCAGGTGACCCAATATCTGCTTAGGCTTGGGCACAAGACTGTGTATCACGTGGCGATTCCTGAGAATGGCAACACATATACGCGCTCCTTTGGCTGGCGGAAAGCGCTGGAAGAAGCGGGGGCGGTGGTTCCCAGTCCGATACCTTGCTCCTGGGATCCGCGCGAGGCCGAGCAGATAGGGCGGTACCTTTCTTCGTACTTGGAGGTCACCGCGATTTTTGCGGGAAACGACGAGATTGCGGCCGGTGTCATACGTGGGCTACTGCTGGAGGGTAAGCGAGTGCCCGCTGACGTAAGTGTAGCAGGATTCGATGATAATCCAATCGGCGAGCTGACAGTGCCGAGCATCACCACCTGGCGGCAGGATTTTCAGGAGATTGGCGCGAGGGCGGTTAGCAGACTGGCCGATGAGCCCGACGGCAAGCCGGGCGACAAGAGTGGAGTGAGCGGCGGCAGAGCCTCGAGCGAAGGGTGCACAGTTGATGATGAGGTGCCGGCTCGGCTAATCATTCGTGAGTCCACCGCGCCGCCGCCTTCGCTGGCGGCAGCGGAGGGGTGAATTGCTCCGGGCGGGTATCGATGCGAGCCTTGTCGCCATTGTCTGGGGCTGTGTGGCGGGCGAGAAATACCAGTGGCTAGAGCGATTCTGGGGCAATCGGGGGATCAGCGGGTCCAGTCAAAGCCCTGCCGCTCGATGGAGGGCGCCATGGGGTGGTGGGCGTTCTCCTGGCCGAAGGCTTTGTCAGCTATGATCTGCCTGAAAGTCTTACGCGGTGCGTCCATATGGCGGATGTCCCGGTAGTAGCGGAACACGGTCTCGTCGAAGTCAGACAGAGCTTCGCCGATCTCGTCTTCGCTGGGTCTACGGTAAGAGTTCTCGAAAATCTGCGCTGGCCGGGGCATACGCGGCTTCAGAGCCGGACCCTGAGCCGGTTTCCCGATGGCGAGGCCCAGCACCGGGTAAACCAGTTTCGGCAGTTGCAGAAGCTCAATCAGCTCGTCTGGGTCGTTGAGGACCGAGCCCAGGATGACGCATCCTAAGCCGAGCGAGTAGGCGGCGGTCTCCATCGCGTGGAGGGCCAGGACCGCATCATTCTCCGACTGGAGGAAGACGTAGCTGGAGTTCAGGTTGAAGGAGTCCGCGTCCATGTCGGCGTCGGGGTTTTCCGCCGCTACCAGGTCTGCGTTGCGCCGTTGGTCAGCCAGGAAAATGTAGAGGAGGGGGGCTTGGACGATGTAATCCTGACCCGCTTCCTGGGCTATGGCTTGGGCAATCTTCGGATCGGTGACACGGATGGCTGACCACTCGTTGAAATAACGGCTGGTGGCGGCGTGCTGGGCGGCTGATTCCAAGGACTGCACGCTCGCGGGGTCAATGGGATCCGGGGAGAAGGCTCGAATGGAGCGACGCTCCAGCAGTACCCGGATGGTTTCATTGGGGGCCGCGCCTCGCAGGTCGGTAGGGGCGCAGCTGTGCATAGTACGGTCTTTTGGATTGGTCATACTGCCATTCTGACAGTCCGGGGGTATGAGCGCAAGGTTTGGAGCCGCGATTACGTTGCTCGGGAAAATCGGTGGTCTCAGATGCCGGTGGTGATATCGGACCCGTCTTAGGCTCAGTGTTTGTTCTGAGTGCGCTGGTGACGCCGGTCGATCAAGGCTTGGGAACCGCGATCGGAGAGTTCGGAGACCACTGCGGTAAAGGCCGCCGAGAGGGCCGCGAAAGCCACGCTGGCTAGGGCGGTCCCTTGTCCCTGACCATCGCCCTCCTGGTCTACGCCCGAATTGCGCGCCTTGGAACGCGCATCCCGCACCGAATCGAAGAGCTTGCCGGCCACTAGGCCAGTAACGCTGGGTAGGGCGAGCTTGACCAGCTTGTCGCCTAAGGAATCAGGATCGTTGTTCACATGCGCTCGCATCTCGTCCACCTTCTCGTCCAATTTGCGCAAGCGCTCCACCGCACGATCGGTGGCAGCGCTAGCATCATGCCTATCCGCTTGGCTCATGCCCCTCATTATCGCACAGGACGCCACGGTCCGCAGGGAGCAGCGCGCTTGAGCGAAAAGGGGTTTGCTGGATGTTAGTCTAGGACTATGGTAGACAAAGCTCAGTATGCCAACGATGAAGCTGAAGCAAGAGGTTGCCTGGTGCTCTTACGCCATGGAGAGACGGAGTGGAGCCAATCAGGACAATACACGGGCAGAACCGATCTGCCCCTGGTCGGACAGGGAAGGCGCCAAGCTGTCGAGGCGGGTCTACGCCTGGCCCGTGAGTTCCCGGATGGGTTCGACGATGGCTGCGTTTTCTCAAGCCCGCTGGACCGTGCCCAACAGACTGCGGCTCTGGCTGGCTTCGAGCATGCGCGAACCCTGGAGTCACTCGCGGAATGGGATTATGGTCGCGCTGAAGGCCGCCGTGAGGAGGAGGTCTCGCGTCTGCTAGGCAGGCCGTGGAAACTGTGGGAGGATGGTCCTGAAGCAATTGACCGCCGGCTGGGCGGTGACCGTGAGGCGCCTTTGCCTTCGGGCGGTGCCGTCCTTGTGCGGAATAGCGATGGTGAGAGCTTGAGGCAGGTGAGCGAGAGGGCCGCGGCTGTGGTGCGGCGGTTGCAGCCCTTGATCGAGCAGGGGCAGCGGGTCTTGTTGGTGGCCCACGCGCATGTGCTGCGCATACTCACGACTCAGTGGCTGGGCTTGGAGCCGTCTGCGGCCCAGCTCTTGCGCATGAACACGGCCCATTATGGCGTGCTGGGACGGTATAGGGGGGGCAACGTCCTTAAACGGTGGAACTGCTGATTGGAGCGTTATGAAGCTCCTCTCGCCTGATTCCGGTCTGATGCGTGGGCTATCGGATTTGGCTGATGCCGTTTGGATTAACGTCTTGATGCTCCTGTCCTGCATTCCAGTCGTGACTGTCGGCGCGGCCCTCACGGCTGCGCATGATGTTTGCAGGCGCTCGCTGGAGGGGCGGGGGCATGTGACAGCTGACTACTGTAAGGCATTTCGCGCTAACTTCTTGAAAGCTACCGGGCTTTGGCTGTTCTTCGGCCCCATGCTGGCCTTGTTGGTCTGGGCTTGGATTTTTCTGCAGATCACGCCTTTGCTGGTCGTCAAATTCGGGTTGTCTGTAGTCTGGGTTCTCGGCTTCGAGTGGGTGTGGGCCTTGCAGGCTCGTTTCGAGAATTCGCTGGGGCGCACGCTATGGAACTCCTTCATCTTTTCGGTCTCCCACATAGGCTCCAGCTTGACTATGATCGCCATGGACGCCCTCTATCTGGGGCTGATAGCGGCTTCCTGGGTTTACATGCCGCAAGGGCTCTTCTTACTGGTCATCCTTGGTTTCGGTAGCTTAATCATGCTCCACACCCCAGTTCTAGAGCGTGCCTTCGCTCGGTACGTTCGGCAGGAATCCTGGCGAGGGGCGAATCAGTCGATTCCGGGCGAACGTTAGGATAGTCAACCATGGTCACACTGCAAGATGTCGCGCGCGCGGCCGGGGTTTCAATCGCTACGGCCTCTTGGGCCGTCAATGACAACAAGGACGTACGTATCCCCGAAAGCACTCGGATTAAGGTTCGCAAAGTAGCCGAGGAGCTGGGCTACAGGCAGAATGCGCTTGCGCGGAGCTTGGCCCGGGGTCGCTCCGATCTGATTGGTTTTATCAGTGATGGTGTGGCAACATCACCCTTCGCCGGTCAGGTTATACAAGGGGCCCAGGATGAGGCTTGGCGTAACGGTAAGATCCTGCTGATCGTGGATACCAATGGTGACCCACTGATTGAGCAGCGTGCTTTTTCCTTCATGTTGGAACGCCGGGTGGAGGGGATCGCGTATTCCAGTTGGGTGCATCATGCGGTAAAGCCACCCGAGGAGCTCAAGCAGGTCAACTCTGTGTTGATTAATTGCTTCGATGAAAGCAGGCGGTTTCCTGCAGTGGTGCCTGACGAGGTGCAAGGTGGGCGCACCGCCACTGAACTCCTGCTGGCTGCGGGCCACAGACGCATAGCTTTCATTAATGAGAAAGAGCCCTCGCCCGCGTCGGTCGGTAGGCTCACGGGATATAAGAAAGCGTTGTCTACAGCAGGTATTGAGTTCGATGCCGGGCTGTTGACCGAGAGCACGGCCGACCAGGAGGGTGGATATCGGGCTGCTGGGCGTGTGTTGGCATCCGGGGCCACTGCTGTCTTTTGCCACAATGACCGTACCGCTATGGGCCTGCTGGACGCCTTGCATGAACGTGGGGTGCGAGTGCCGCAGGACCTTTCCCTGGTTGGCTTCGACAATCAAGAGGTCATTTCGGCGCACCTGCATCCAGCCCTCACGACTGTTGGCTTACCGCAGTATGACCTTGGGCTGCTGGGTATTCGCGCTCTACTGGCGCATGGGCGACAGGCGGGTGCTGTATCTGCTGTCGGAGAGGTTCTTCGGGTGGCGTGCCCGGCGATCGTGCGTGAATCCATCCGGGCTCTTTAAATCAGCGCTTTGCGGCGAGGAGCGCCTGGGCAGGTGCTTTTGCCTCCCAGTTTGACAACCTAAAGTAAGCCCTTATAATATTGCTTAATCGCTTAAACTACTTTGGTAGCGGTTTTCGGACTTCGTAGTCCTGGATGCATTGGTCGTAGATGACCTAGCCGCTGCCTGTGTCAGAGAGGAACTTATGAGCAAGCTCTACTACCAATACCTGGGCACTTGGTTCGGTGACTGCATGCCATTTGGCAGTGGTGATGAGTTCTTTCTCTTCCATCAGCGTGACACCCGTCGGCCAGGACCTTTTGGAGAACCGTTCGGTTGGTCGCTGGCTACCACCAAGGATTTCGTTCATTATAAGGATTGCGGCACTGCCATAGAGCGGGGCGGCGATGAGGATCAGGATCAGTTCATCTACGCTGGCAGCGTCTTTGAAGCGGAGGGCCGCTACCACGCCTTCTACACCGGTTATAACCGTGATTATCCTGCTCAGGGCAAAGCCTCGCAGGTGTTGATGCACGCGGTCAGTGATGATTTGTATAGCTGGACGAAGACCAAGGATGCTCTGACCTTTACTCCGCAAGAGGGCTACGATCAGGACGATTGGCGCGATCCCTGGGTGATTCGCGACGATGCTCGCGGGCTCTATCTGCTGATACTGGGCGCCCGACTTCAAGGACCCAAGACGCAGCAGACCGGACGAACCGTCAAATTCAGCTCGCCTGACTTGGAGCACTGGACCTTTGAAGGGGACTTTTGGGCTCCTGACCTGTACACCATGCATGAGATGCCAGATCTGTTCAAGATGGGTGACTGGTGGTATCACATCGTGACCGAATATAGCGATAAGCACGGCATGGTCTATCGGATGGCTCGGAGCTTGGATGGACCTTGGACGGCGCCGACGGATGATGCCTTTGACGGCAGCGCTTATTATGCCGGTCGTACGTTTGAGCTTGGTGGGAAGCGCGTACTGTTCGGCTGGGTCGGTACCAAAGAGAAGAACGACGATCGGCGAAACTATGAATGGGCTGGCACCTTCGTGCCCCACCAGGTGTACCAGCGTCCTGACGGGAGTCTGGGGGTCAAGCCTGTTGATACGCTCTGGGAGTCGTTTGCGCAATTTCGCCCCATTGATGATTTGCGCCTGAAGTCGACGGATGGCCGTCGGAAGCGGGTGCTGGCGAGCGACTGTGGCGATCTCTTCTCTTTCGATGCTCACGTCAAGTTTGAGGAGGGAACCCGATCCTTCGGGTTCCGGATATACGGGGATGAGGGAACTGGGCAATCCTACCAGTACATATTCAAAGTCAGGGAGAACCGCTACCTCTTTGAGGGCAGTCCTAATTACCCCTGGTTTACGAACATGAACATCGGCCTGGAGCGTCCAATCGAGCTGGCGCCCGATCGTGATTATCACATCCAGTTGATTGTGGATGACAGCATTGCCACCCTGTATGTCAATGGCGTGGCTCTGAATGCGCGCGCCTATAAGCACTATGGCGACGACCTGAGCGTCTTCGTCACCGATGGGGCAGTCGAGCTGTCCGGTATGTCCATCAGTCGATCGTTGAAGGAGGAATAGAAAGGCTACCACTTCATGATTGTGATGTCGGAGGTGCCTGCCGATGTTGCCAATGGCACCGCCGGGCATCCTGGCCGTTGTGGTCTACGGCCGTATTGCTTAAGCGGTTATCCATAGGCGGGTATCGCTAGAGCGGACCATTTCCCGCCGTAGGCGGGCTCAGACAGATATATATTGGGAGCGTCTTATGAACACAATAGTGAGAGTGACGGCAGCAGTCGGGGCTCTGGCCATGTCCTTGACAGGGTTGAGCGCCTGTGGCTCATCGTCGGCCAGTTCGGACAAAGGGCACGTGTACTACCTGTCCGCTAAACCCGAACAGCAAGATGAATTCAAGGATTTGGCCAAGCAGTTCACCAAGGATACAGGCATTCCAGTCGATGTCTCCGTCGCGTCATCGGGCACCTATGAGCAATCGCTCAAGAGTGAGCTGGCAAAGTCCAACGCGCCGACCATGTTCGACGTCGACAATAACGATTTCCAGAACTGGGGCAGTTACTACGCGGATATGTCTGGCACGCAGATATACAAAGACCTGAAAAAGTCCGAGTGGGCGCTTAAGTTGCAGGACAAAGTGGTGGCCGTGCCATTTGTAATGGAACGCTATGGCATTATTTACAACAAGGCGCTGATGAAGAAGTACTTCGACGCTAAGTGGTCCACGGTCAAGTCGATCAAAGAGGTCAACAACTTCAAGGCGCTGAAGACTGTGGCCGATGAGATTCAGAAGCACAAAGACGATATTGGGGTTAAGGGCGCTTTCAGCTCTGCTGGGTTTGACTCAAGCTCCAGTAAGAGATTCGGCGATCAGCTGGCCCACATCCCCGTGTATTACGAGTATCGCGATCAACACGTGACCGCCGAGCCGCCAACCCTGACCGGCAAGTATACGGACAATTTCAAGCAGATCTTCGACCTGTACATCACTGACGCTACTGTTGAGCCCACGCAGCTGTCGAGCGCCACAATGGACGACTCGAACAACGAATTCGCCAGCAAGCAGTCGGTCTTCCTCCAGAACGGTTCCTGGGGTTATCCGCAAATCAAAGGTCAGGAAGTGCCGGACGAAGACATAGGCGTGCTGCCTATCTACATCGGTGTCCCCGGCGAGGAGAAGCAGGGGCTTACTGTAAGCTTCATGTATTTCGCAAATAATAAGAACGCTTCCGCCAAGGACAAAGAAGCAACGGCCAAGTTCCAGGAATACATCCTGAACAATAAGAACGGGCAGAAGATATTCACGGACGATATGGGCTTCGAGACGCCGTTTAAGTCGTATGACAAGGCTGGATTCAAATCCACGAACCCAGTGCAGCGCGCTAATGACGCTTACGCAAAGGCCGGCGACTATGACACGGTGATATACCCGCTACCCAGCGCCCAGTGGGTGGCCTCGCTCAGCGATGCGATGCTGGAGTATGCCCAGGGGACCGGTAAGTGGTCCAAGGTGCAAACTGCGTTCGTGGACGGTTGGGCCAAAGAGTACAAGACCACCCACTGATGGCGGCCCCGGGACGTCGCTGACGCCCCATGCGCGCGGGCGGTGAAGCTATTCCGCCCGCGCCTCTCGTGAGAACTGATCTGTGGGCTTGGGAGGTTCCTATGATCTCTATGATTGGTAAGTCGATACGTCGGTGGTGGATGCTCTTCTCCCTACCGACTCTGGCGGCTTTCATTATTGGCTTTTTAGTACCTTTCGTGATGGGCATATACTTGAGTTTCTGTCATTTCACTACGGTGACGGACGCCCGGTTCATTGGTGCGGGCAGCTATGTAGAAGCTTTGCAAGATCCGGAATTCTGGCATGCGATGGTGTTTTCGATTGCCTTTACGCTCATCACTACCCTGGTCATCAACGTCTGTGGTTTCGCTGTGGCGTATATGCTGACGAAGGCAATTAAGGGTGCCAATGTATTCCGCTCCGTGTTCTTCATGCCCAACCTGATTGGCGGCATCGTCCTGGGCTATGTGTGGCTGCTCCTGCTCAACGGTGTTCTGGTTCATTGGGACCGGTCCATCACGTACTCCGGCGTCTATGGATTCTGGGGCATGGTCTTGCTCTACTGCTGGCAGCAAATTGGTTACATGATGATCATTTACATAGCAGGCCTGCAGGCCTTGCCGGGTGATGTGATCGAAGCCGCTTCCGTCGACGGCGCCAATGGTCGTCAAACTTTGTTCCATGTGACTATTCCCTTGATGATGCCTTCGATAACGGTTTGCGCGTTCTTAACCATGACCAATGGATTCAAGATGTTCGACCAGAACCTGGCGCTGACCAACGGCGCCCCATCCAACGCCTCGGAGATGCTGGCGCTGAATATCTACCGTACCTTCTACGGGCGTGCGGGATTCGAAGGGGTGGGGCAGGCTAAGGCCGTGATTTTCTTCGTCATCGTGGCTTTGATTGCTTTGATTCAGAACAGATTGACCACATCCAAGGAGGTGGTGGCATGAGCGCCAAAGTAAAGCATGAAGGCTGGTGGAGCCTGCTCTTCGCTGTTGTCAGCTTGGTATGGATTTTCCCCATCGCGCTGGTCGTAATCAACTCTTTCAAAAACAAGGCTTATATCACCCGTAACGCGTTCTCCTTGCCGACCGGCCATGCGTTCGTCGGGTTCGAGAACTACTCGCGCGGTATCGAAAAGACCAATCTGATCGCTTCCTTCGGCTGGACGGTGATGATTACCGTAGGTTCGGTGGCTCTGATTTTGGTATGCACGTCCATGTGCGCCTGGTGGATTGTGCGCGTTAATAACTGGGTGGCTAAAGCGCTCTATCTGCTTTTCCTTTTTAATATGATCGTGCCCTTCCAGATGGTCATGTTCACCCTGTCCAAGATGGCTGACATCGTCGGGCTGAACACGCCCTGGGGATTGTGCATTGTGTATCTTGGTTTTGGAGCCGGGCTCGCTGTCTTCATCTTCACCGGTGTGGTCAAAGGCATTCCCCAGGAGTTGGAGGAGTCGGCCATGATGGACGGAGCAAGCGTGCCGCGCACCTTCTTCCAAATCGTGGTGCCGATCATGCGCCCCTCGGTCGTTTCCGTGGCAATTCTGGAAGCCATGTGGATTTGGAACGACTTCTTGCTGCCGTACTTGACTTTGGACATGCGCCGTTTCAAAACCATGAGCATCGCGATTCAGTACCTCAAGGGAGGTTATGGCTCAGTTGACATGGGTGCGATGATGGGTTGCCTGGTTTTGGCGATTATCCCGATTGTCGTTTTCTACCTGGTCTGCCAGAAGTACATCATCAAGGGGGTGTTGGCTGGAGCGGTCAAGGGGTGAAGGTCGTCTGCCCTGTAGCGTTCTCGGGATAGGCTTAAGTCTACGGTTATATCGCGATGCAGGGGAGCAGCGTCGGGAGAGGGGTTTGCGTGGTGGCAGACAGAATAGACGGGGACTGGTGGAAGCAGGCGGTTGTGTACCAGGTGTATCCTCGGTCCTTCAAGGATGCTGACGGGGATGGCTTGGGTGACCTGCGGGGCATCATCAGCGAGATAGGCTACCTGAAGCAGCTGGGTGTAGACGCCGTATGGCTCTCGCCCTTCTACCCGTCGGAGTTGGCGGACGGCGGTTACGACGTGATCGACTACCGCGATGTGGACCCGCGCCTGGGCTCCATGAACGACTTTGACCAGCTGGTCGACGGGTTGCATAAGGCTGGAATCAGGCTGATCGTTGATCTCGTGCCCAATCACACCTCGGACCACCATGCCTGGTTCAAGGAGGCGTTGAAGGCGGGCAGGGGCTCCGATGCGCGCAGCCGCTACATCTTCCGTGAGGGGCGCGGGAAGCATGGGGAGCTCCCGCCCAACGATTGGGCTTCCATGTTCGGTGGGTCCGCTTGGGAGCGTGTGCCAGACGGGCAATGGTACCTGCACCTGTTCGCCAAGCAGCAACCGGATTTGGACTGGAAGAATCCGGAGGTGCATGAGGATTTCAGACGCACCCTGCGTTTCTGGTCGGATCATGGGGCCGATGGTTTCCGCATCGATGTGGCCCATGGGCTGGCGAAAGACCTGGACAGCGTCCCCCTGGATCAGATGGATCCTGCCGCCGTCCAGCAAGGGTCCTTGAGCGATGGTTCGAGTCCTCTTTGGGACCGGGATGAGGTTCATCAGATTTACAAGGAGTGGCGGCAGGTCTTCAATGAGTACGACCCTCCTCGGTTCGCAGTGGGCGAAGCCTGGGTAGCCCCGGAGCGCCAGTACCGCTATGCGTCGCCCGACGAGCTTGGGCAGGTCTTCAACTTCGAATTCGCTAAGGCGGACTGGGACCTTTCGCAGATGCGTCGGGCCATCGAAGAGGGGATGGCGAACGCGCGCCGTTCAGGGTCCACGACTACCTGGGTGATGAGCAACCACGATGTGCCTCGCCATGCCAGTCGGTACGCTCTGCCGCAGGTCGGCTCGACCAACTATCACCAGTTGGCCAAGGATTGGCTCTTGCGCGATGGCCGTTCCTACCCCGAGGACCGGGCCTTGGGCACCAGACGGTCCCGTGCGGCCATCCTGCTGGAGCTCGGCTTACCTGGTTCCGCATACATCTATCAGGGCGAGGAGCTGGGACTCTTCGAAGTGGCGGATCTGCCTTGGGAACGTCTGGAAGACCCGACAGCGTTCAATACCTCGCAAGCCGCTAGCGACAAAGGTCGTGACGGTTGCCGGGTGCCCCTGCCCTGGGACTGCGGGGATCGGCCTGACCCGGATGCCTCGGCACCGGCTTTCGGGCGCGGGGCCTCGTTCGGCTTCTCGCCCGCAGCGCGGGAGGACGGCTCCGCGTGTGCGGACCCTCATTTGCCGCAACCGCTTTGGTTCGGTGATTTTGCGGTCAACCGCGAGGAAGCGGACCCTGGTTCCATGCTCAACCTTTACCGGCGGGCGTTGGCTGCGCGCGCCTCCATGCTGACGGGTTTGAGCCAGGAAATTGCATTGTCCCAGCCGCAGGAGCGGACTCTGGCGTACTCCCGAGCCGATGCGGCAGGGAAACCCGCCTTCGTGAACCTGACGAATTTCGGTCCCAATCCCGTCGCGTTGCCTGATGGCGAAGTCATCCTGAGCTCGGTGCCGCTGGCCGACGGCTTGTTGCCTTCGGACGCTTCGGCCTGGTTGAGTCTGAGCTAGCCCGCCGCCCGGTTTGCCCGGTTCCGATCAGGGATGCTCGGGTGCGGCACGCCGTCTTCGCGGGCGCGGAGCCGTTCCTAGCCATGCGCTGGGGGCGGCTCTTTTTGTTTTCGGATGTTTTGGCGAAGCGGGAATAATGAGTTGCCTACGGAAGTTGAGTGATGTAGGCTCAAGTTTCAGTGGCGGGTTGCCGGGCTCCTGGAGACGGGAGCGGGCGGGCCGCTGATGGATGAGAGCGATAACGTAACGCAAGGAAACGAGGCTCCGGGCGCATGGCCCGGGCCGCAAAAGCCAGGAGGCAACACAATGGGACGTGCAGTAGGCATTGATTTGGGCACTACGAACTCGTGCATCGCTACGCTGGAAGGCGGTGAGCCCACCGTCATCGTGAACGCGGAGGGCGCTCGCACCACGCCTTCGGTCGTGGCGTTCAGCAAGTCCGGCGAGATCCTGGTCGGCGAGGTGGCCAAGCGCCAGGCCGTCACTAACGTGGACCGCACCATCTCCTCGGTCAAGCGTCACATGGGCACTGACTGGTCGGTGGAGATCGATGGCAAGAAGTGGACCCCGCAGGAGATTTCGGCGCAGGTCCTGATGAAGCTCAAGAGGGACGCCGAGTCCTACCTGGGCGAGCCGGTGACCGACGCGGTCATCACCTGCCCCGCATACTTCAATGACGCGCAGCGTCAGGCGACCAAGGACGCCGGCAAGATCGCCGGGCTCAACGTCTTGCGCATCATCAACGAACCCACTGCGGCTGCTCTGGCCTACGGCTTGGAGAAGGGCAAGGAAGACGAGCGGATTCTGGTCTTCGATTTGGGCGGCGGCACCTTCGATGTGTCCCTGCTGGAGATCGGCAAGGATGAAGACGGGTTCTCCACCATCCAGGTGCAGGCCACCAATGGCGATAACAGGCTGGGCGGCGACGACTGGGATCAGAAGATCATCGATTGGCTGGTCGGCGAAGTCAAGAACAAATACGGGGTGGACCTGTCGAAGGACAAGATCGCTCTTCAGCGCCTGAAGGAAGCTGCCGAGCAGGCTAAGAAGGAGCTCTCCTCCTCCAGCTCGACCACCATCTCCATGCAGTACCTGGCGATGACCCCTGATGGCACTCCTGTCCACCTGGACGAGCAGCTGACCCGGGCTCACTTCGAGGAGATGACCTCCGACCTGCTGGGCCGTTGCCGCACGCCGTTCAACAACGTGCTGCACGATGCCGGGATCTCGGTCAGGGACATCGACCACGTGGTGCTGGTCGGCGGGTCGACCCGTATGCCGGCCGTGAAGGACCTGGTCAAGGAGCTCACTGGCGGTAAGGAAGCCAACCAGACCGTGAACCCGGATGAGGTCGTGGCTGTCGGCGCTGCCGTGCAGTCCGGTGTCATCAAGGGCGACCGCAAGGATGTCCTGCTGATCGACGTGACCCCGCTTTCCTTGGGTATTGAGACCAAGGGCGGCATCATGACCAAGCTGATCGACCGCAATACCGCGATTCCGACCAAGCGCTCCGAGGTCTTCTCCACCGCCGAGGACAACCAGCCCTCCGTGCTGATTCAGGTCTACCAAGGTGAGCGTGAATTCGCCCGCGACAACAAGCCTCTGGGCACCTTCGAGCTGACCGGCATCGCTCCCGCTCCTCGTGGCGTCCCCCAGATCGAAGTCACCTTCGACATCGACGCCAACGGCATCGTGCACGTGTCCGCCAAGGACAAGGGCACCGGCAAGGAGCAGTCGATGACCATCACCGGCGGCTCGGCCCTGCCTAAGGAAGAGATCGACAAGATGGTCAAGGAGGCGCAGGCCCACGAGGCTGAGGACAAGCAGAAGCGCGAGGAAGCGGACACCCGCAACAACGCCGAAGCCGCTGCCTACCAGACCGAGAAGCTGGTCTCCGACAACAAGGACAAGCTCTCCGAGGACGTGGCCAAGGAAGTCACCGAGAAGGTGGACGCTCTGAAGGAAGCTCTGAAAGGCGATGACATCGAGAAGATCAAGTCCGCGCAGTCCGAGCTGATGGACTCCGCCCAGAAGATCGGCCAGGCGCTGTACAGCCAGCAGGGTGAGGCGGCTGGCGCGGCTGGCGCCGCCGATGCGGGCGCCGGTCAGGCTGGTCCCTCCTCCGACGATGACGTGGTCGACGCCGAAGTGGTTGACGACGACGAGAAGAAAGATGGCGAGTGACATGCCGACGTTCGACAAGGACGATTACCTGAACGGCATGCCGGACGCCGAGTCGCTCAAGGGCGACCCGGCGTCCGCCGGAAGTGACCAGCATGGCAGCGATTCCAAGGCCGATAAGGGCGGGGCTGACGACACCGCCCAGCAAGACACAGCCAAGGAAACCGATGCGGTTGCAAGCGACGGCCAGGACCAGCAGCCAGGCTCCGACTCCAAGCAGGAGGACGACTTGACCCCTCTGGGCAGAGCCAAGAAGGAGGCGGCCGACTATCTGGACGCCCTGCAGAGGGAGCGGGCCGAGTTCGTCAACTACCGCAACCGCACGCTCAAGGAGCAGGACACCTTCCGCCAGCACGGCATCATTGACGTGCTCACGGCCCTGCTGCCCGCCCTGGACGACATCGACCGCATCCGCGAGCACGGGGAGATGGACGACTCGTTCAAGGCCGTGGCGGCCAAGATCGACAAGACCTTCGAGAAGTTCGGTGTGGAGAAGTTCGGCGAGAAAGGCGCGGACTTCGACCCCACCAAGCACGAGGCGATCCTGCGCAAGCCGGACCCTGAAGCCAAGAAGGAGACCGTGGACACGGTCGTGGAGGCCGGTTACCGGATTGGTGACCGCGTAATCCGCGCGGCGCGTGTGGTGGTGGCCGCTCCCCAGAAGCAATAGGTCGGTGGTGGCGTCTGATAAGGAATAAGGAAATTTCTAGTGAAGAAAGGAGACATGGATGGCTGAGAACGAATGGCTGAACAAGGACTTCTATAAAGTCCTCGGTGTCTCCAAGGACGCCAGCGATGCGCAGATCACCAAGGCCTACCGCAAGCTTGCGCGCAAGTACCATCCTGACCTGAACAAGACCAAGGAGGCCGAGGAGAAGTTCAAGGATGTATCCGAGGCCTACGACGTGCTGAGCAACAAGGACGAGCGCAAGAAGTACGACGCCATCCGCCAGTTCGGCATGGGCGGCGCGCGGTTCGCCGGAGGGACCTCGGGTTCCGGTGGATTCTCGACCGACGACATCTTCGGCGCCATGTTCGGCGGCGGCGCCGGTGGTCAAGGTGGGTCCAGGATCCGCTTCTCCAGCCCCGGCGCTGGCGGACCCGACCTGTCCGACCTCTTCTCCGCCTTCGGCGGGGGAGCGGCGGGCGGCGGTCCGGCGGGATTCGGGCGGCAGGCCTACCAGGAGGAGCCGCCCAGGGCGGCCAAGGGGGCTGACCGCAACTCGAGGATCTCCCTGACCTTCCGTCAGGCGGTCAAGGGTGCCACGGTCTCCCTGAGCGTGGGTGGGTCGAAGTTCAAGACCCATATCCCCGCTGGGGTGCATGACGGGCAGAGGATTCGTCTGCCCGGCAAAGGCAAGCCCGGCATCAACGGCGGGCCTGCTGGTGACCTCTACCTGGAGTTGAGCGTCAAGTCCGGCGGCCGGTTCTCGATGAACGGCAAGGACGTGGTGATGGATTTGCCGGTCACCCTGTCCGAGGCGGCGCTGGGGGCTAAAGTGCGGGCGCTCGGCGTGGACGATGAGCTGGTGACCTTCAAGGTCCCCGCAGGGTCGTCCAGCGGCAGTGAAGTCAGGATTGCGGGCCTGGGAGTGCAGGACCGGCGCGGCAAAGGTGATTTGGTGGGCCGGGTGAGCATCCAGCTGCCTGCCAAACTGGGCCTGGGCTCCAAGCGCGCTGTGAAGGAATTCGCCAAGACCACCGAGGAATTCGACCAGCGGGTGGCTGACGACCGTATGAGGATTTGAGCTGGCGAAACGCATACAGGGCCACTGACCTTGTATGTGAGTACTGATGAAGTTGCGAAGGCGGGGGGCGCTGGGGCTGATGGCTCCGGCGCTTCCCGTCCACTCGATGGGGTGGCCTGGCGCGGCCCGGTCGGGTCGGAGACGGACTGACGCCTGGAGGGGGAAGCGATGACGGCGATGGATAAGCAGATTCGCGAGACCTACCTGGCCTGCGGCCGGGCACTGGTGGAAGGCTCAGCCGGGCTGGACCTGATCGACGAGCGGGGCATAGACATCAGCCTGCCTGTGTTCAGTGTGGGGCAGGTGGCGCAGATGGCCGACGTCCACCCGCAGACCCTGCGCCAATACGACCGCCTGGGGTTGGTGGTACCCAGGCGGACCGGGGGCGGGGCCCGGCGCTATTCCTTGCGTGATGTGGACCGGCTCTGCCAGGCCCAGCACCTGAGCCAGGACGAATCCATCAACCTGGCTGGCGTGACGCGAATCCTGGCCCTGGCTGAGGAGAACCGGCAGCTGCGCCGGCAGATTCGCCGCCTGAATCAGCCCGATGGCAGCAATGTTTTCTCCGCCGACAGCGACGGCGAGGTGGTGGAGATGGAACGCTCCGGCCGGGCGCGGCTCTGGCGGCATCAGGCGCAGGTCAAGGTCCGGGGGCTGTTGCCGCCCGCCGACGAAGGCTACCGGGATGAGGGTGATTACGGGGATGACGACTACCGGGAGGACGGCGACCGGCCTTTAGGCGAGTCGAAATCCCTGGTCATTTGGGGCCTGCTTTGACCCGGCATGGAAGGCGTTGAGCGCTGCATCGGTTTTGCTCGCTGAGCAGGCTGCCGCGCGGCCGTCCTTGTAGGGCTGGCCAATCATTGGAATTCCAGGGAATGCTCAAGCACGCCGCGCTCAGGCAGGGAGGGGATGATGCCCTCGTGGCCTAGGGAGAGGCCGGCGGCTTTGTTGGCTATGCGGATGGCCTGGTCGAGCGGACGGCCGTAGAGCAAGTATGCGGCCAAGGCGCTGATGAAGGCGTCGCTGGCACCGGTGTCGGCCGCGGCTTTAACCGGAGTGGTTGGGAAATCCTGTTCGCCGTCGGCCGTGTAGAGGGTGCAGCCATCTTGGCCGGTGGTGACCAGGACCATGCCCGCCCCGTGGTTGATGAGGGCATGGGCCTTGTCGGCGCGGCTGCCGGGACCGGGGCATAGGCGCTCCAACTCGGCGGAACCGGGCACCAGTAAGTCGCACTCGTGCAGCAGGCTGGAAGGCAGTTCGGCGGTATGGAAGGGTTTGATGATGGTCTTGGCGCCGTGGCGGTGGGCGAGGCGGCAGGCCTCTTCAAGAGCGGGGAAGGGGACCACGGTTTGCGCCAAGCAATACGAGGCCCGCTCGAACAGGTGCTCAGCGGCGCGCACGTCTTCCACGCTCATCAGCGCATTGGCACCGGCCGAGCGCGAACTCATGGTACGGCCCCGGTTGTCGACGAAAATATAGACTTTGCCGGTATCGCTACCGGGTTTGCGCCGGATGCCATCGGTGTCGACACCGCTCTCGGCCAGGTAGCGGTAAATCTGGTCGGCTTGGCTGTCCGAGCCTACATTGGCGATGAGGGAGACGGGCTGACCCAGCTTGGCAACGCCGACCGCCTGGTTGGCCCCCTTGCCGCCGGGGACCGAGAAGGGGTCGTGGGAGTCCACCACGTTTCCGGCCTTGGGCAGGGTCGGCACGCCCAGATAGGTGTCGGTGTTGATGCTGCCCACCACCACGATCGAGCGCTGGGTCAGCTCGGCCGGCCCGGCCAGTGTGCGCTCGCTGCTTAAGTGGAAGGTCTGTGTGAAACCTGGCGCTTCCTTGCGGCCGCCTTCGATGGCGTTGACCATGCGGGTGCATAGGTAAGCGCCGAAATCCGCGTTGCGCATGGTGTAGGAGGATATCTCGCTGGAGCCCGGGTAGTGCAGCACTTCGCTGGTGTCGTTGCGCACGGTGAGGATGGAGAAGTCCTCGGGCACTCGGTAGTGCAGGCTGGAGGCGTATTGGAAGAGTTCCAGGGCGTGCTTGTAGTGGGAGGAGACCACGCCGGTGACCTGTCGGGAGCTGATGCGCTCCATCAGGGAATCGCTTGGCTCGTGGATGACCATGTCCTCGCTGAACTCCATGTTGTGCTCGAACAGGCAGCGTTTGAAGCCGTTTAGGAAGCTTTCGGCGCGCCGGCCCGGGGTCAGCAGGCAGACCAGGTGCTTATGGCCGCGTTCGATGAGCTCCTGGGTCAGGCTGTATGACGCCTGCTCGTAGGGGAGCATGGTGAATTCGTCGTCGCCCAGGGGGCCGATGGTCAGCTCGGGAATATGGATTTCCGGGCGGCCCTTGCCTGGGAGCAAGCTGCCCGAGTCGACAGGCTCCCAAATCAGGCCGTCGACGCGCTGTGACAGTGCGGCGGCGATGTTGGCGCGTTCGCGCTCTCGGTCCTGGAAGCTGTTGAAGACCAGGGTGCCGTAGCCGTGGCTCTGGGCGGTCTGGACGATGCCGTCGATGGTGGTGTCGGTGGCGACGGAATCGCGCAGCAGGACGCCGATTCGCCAGCTGCGGCCGGGCTGGGCTGAGACTGAGGCGTAGGGGCGGTAGTGGTATTGCTTGACTAATTGGAGCACGCGCTCGCGGGTGGCCTCGGCGATGCTGTCGTCTTTATGGTTGACGATTTTTGACACGGTTGACGTGGAGACGCCGGCAAGTTGCGCGATTTCTTTGATGTTCATGGGATGCTGATTCCTTTTGGTCTGCGCCAGTCCCCTTTCCTCCATAGTAGCGTGGCTCCCTAATGTGACGAGGGTCCCGGAGGGCCGCAAGCCCGTGATGGGCGCGATTCGGCTCCTGACCGAGCGGCCGTTATTCTCTGGGTGGCGCTGTGGTTGACAGCTTGTGGGGGCTCTGCTATCTTGTCGGGGGAAAAACGTTTCGGAAAGTATTTTACTCCCATGCGTCTGTTGTGGGGACGGTCGGACTTCTTCGTGGAAAAGCAGGAATAGACCAATGAATTCACGCCCAATCATCATCGACACCGACTCGGGGGTCGACGCTGCCGCGGCCATCGCTCTCCTGAACGCGGAGCCCACTATCGACGTGCGGCTGGTGGCCAGCGTGGCGGGCCGCACCGCGGCGGACCAGGCGGCGGTCAGAGCCCTGAGGCTGATGACATTCCTGGGTGGGGCCACCCTGGTTGCGCAGGGCTCCAAGGGGCCGCTCGCCAGCTCGTCCGGTTTGCCGGAAGTAGGGCCCTGCCACAGCGACCTGGATGCGGCGGGTCTGCCCGAGCCGGACATGGGGCGCATGAGCCGGACCGGGGCGATTCTGAAGGAGCGGCGGATTCTGCTGGCCAGTGAACGGCCGGTCACGATGGTGACGCTGGGTCCGCTGACCAACCTGGCGCTGCTGCTGACCTCCTTCCCTGAAGTGCGCGAGCGCATCGAGCGCATCGTGATGATGGCGGGCTCCACCGAACGGGGAGACGTGAGCCCGTATGGCGAGTTCAACGCGGTCTGTGATCCGCATGCGGCCGACGTGGTGCTGCGCTCGGGGCTGCCGCTGGACATGGTCGGTCTGAACGTGGGGCGCAAGCTGCTGCTGAACGAGGCGGATATGCCCGCGCTGGCGGCGACCGGGCGGACCGGCTCCATGCTGGTGAGGCTGCTGAGGACCATGAGCGCCCGTTGCCAGGCCACGTTGCTGGCAGCGGCGCCTGCGGCCGCTATGTACCTGCTGGAACCCGGGCTGTTCACGACCCGTGGGGCCAGGGTCGACGTGGAGGTATCCAGCCCGCTGACCCGGGGCGCTACGGTCGTGGACTTCGAGGCTGAGCCCAACGCCACGGTGTGTGTGGACGCGGACAGCTGCGGATTCCGGGCGAGCTTCCTGCGGCGTATGGCCGCGCTCGACGGCGCGCGGAGGTAGCGCGGAAATGCCAGGTTGCCAAATCTGATAAAACGTTTTATTGTTATTCATGGATGCAATGCGGCCCTAAGCCTGTCTAGAGTTGAAGAAGACTCCACGGAGACTTCTTTTGCTCCGGGCGCCATGGACACTGTTGAAAGGTGACGACAATGAAGAAAATGATTCTCGATCTTGATACGGGCATCGACGACACCCTGGCCATTTCGTACGCCCTGGGCAGCCCTGAGGTGGAGCTGATTGGCATTACAAGCACGTACGGCAATGTGCTGCTTGAGCAGGGCATGCGCAACGATCTGGCGATCACCGACCTGCTGGGTCACCCGGAGGTCAAGGTCTATCCGGGCCTGCCCCACTCCTCCACGACCGACTCCTTCTCGGTGCTGCCGATTTCCGAGTTCATACATGGCAAGAACGGCATCGGCGATGTGCAGATCCCCGATTCCACGCGCAAGCCCGAGACCCAGTCCGCTGTCGACTTCATCATCGACGCGGCCAAGACCTATGGCCAGGACCTGATCTATGTGCCCACCGGCCCTATGACCAATATCGCCGCGGCCCTCCGCAAGGCGCCCGAGATCAAGGACCAGATCGGCAAAATCGTGCTGATGGGCGGCGCCCTGACTGTATGCGGCAACGTGTCCGCCTGGTCCGAGGCCAACATCTCCCAGGACCCCGACGCGGCTAACGAGCTCTTCCGCTCCGGCGCCCCGGTGACCATGATCGGCCTGGATGTGACCCTTCAGACGCTCCTGACCTATAAGGAGACCGCGCGCTGGCGCGACCTGGGCACCAAGGCCTCCGCCTTCCTGGCCGACATGACCGACTTCTACATCAAGGCTTACGAGACCACGTCTCCCCACCTGGGCGGATGCGGTCTGCATGACCCGCTGGCTGTGGCCGTGGCGGTCGATCCCACCCTGGTGAAGACCCTGCCGATCAACATGCAGGTCGATGTGGAAGGCCCCACCCGTGGCCGCACGATTGGCGACAACACGAGGCTGAACGACCCGCACAAGACCATGCAAGTGGCTGTCGAGGTGGACGTTCCCCGCTTCCTGAACGAATTCATGAGCCGCATCGGTGGGCTGGCCCAGCAGGCAGGCTGACCACACTTTGGCCGGTCCGTCCACAATAAGGCCCGGCGGGCGGCGCAATCCGACACGCCGCATACAATTTGAAATTGGCAACGTAGTTTGCACACAAGAAAAGGAACACTATGACTGAGTCGTCAACTCGAGCGGCCGTCGATCCATTCGACGACCCGGAGACCAGCAACAAGATGGCCGTCCGGGCCCTCGTTTTCCTCCTTATCACCTTCATCCTGGGCACCTTGTGCCTGCAAGGATTCAACCTGGTCTTCCAGCAGGTCGGTAAGGATGTGGGCGCGGTCCAGCAGGCCTCGCTGATCACGGCCCTGCCGAGCATCGTGCTGGGAATTGTCTGCTTCATCTACGGGTCGCTCGGCGACTTCGTCTCCCTCAAAAAGCTGGTGGTGACCGGCCTGGTCGTCCTCTTCATCGGCTCCATCTTCGGTTTCGTGGCGAACTTCTTCTTCACCGCCAACCTGTGGACGGTCATCATCGCCCGCATCCTGCAGACCGCGGGTGAGCAGGTGGCTGGCTCGGTCTACCTGGTCGTCACGACCAAGTACCTCAAGCCTTCGCTCAAGGTGGTGGCCTTCGGTGTCTTCACCGCCGGCTACCAGGTCTCCGCGGCCATCGGCGTGTTCGCTGCCGGCTTGCTCAGCTCCATCTCCTGGCAGTACCTGTTCCTGATTCCGGCGATCACCATCTTCTTCCTTCCCGCCCTGCTCAAGTCCCTGCCGAACAAGAGCGGCTCCGGCGATAAGGTCGATTGGTTGGGCTTCACCATCTTCGGTCTGGCCACCGCATTCCTGACCTTGTTCTTCTCCTACACCAAGGTTTGGCTGCTTATCGTGGCCGCTGCGCTGTACGTCGTGTTCGGCGTATACATCACCAAGGCCAAGGACCCGTTCGTGACCCCCGAGTTCTTCAAGAACACCCGCTGGATCATGGCTATCTGCCTGATTCTGTTCTTCTACTTCAACAACTACTGCATGTCGCCCATCTTCAACGCGATCTGCCGTGACGTGTTCGGCATCACCAACTCGGCCACCGTCTCCATGCACATCGTCTGGGCCTTCCTGGTGGCGGCGTTCTTCGGCACCACGTCCGGCGCGATCGTGGACAAGATCGGCCGTCAGCCCACGCTGATCATCGCCGCCTGCCTGATGATCGTGGGCTGGGCCGGTTCCGCCTTCGTCATCTCGTCCGGCCTCATCCCGCTGACCCTGATGGCATGCGTGTTCTACGCGGGTGCAGGCCTCATGTACTCCCCGGTGGTCTCCACCGTGCTTGACACCCTGCCTAAGGAGCAGTCGGGCCGTGGCGTGGGCATGAACGATCTGGTCATGAACGTGACCGGTTCAATCGGCATCGCCATCTTCGGTGGCCTGATGGCCGGCACCGGCCTGGGTGGCGGCTCCATCGCTGGAGGCGCCGGCCAGCAGGCGGTCTACGCCAACTTGCTGCTGATCGCGGCGGTCATCGCGGCCCTGGGCCTGGTCATCTACCTGGTCTTCCGCAAGAAGATCTACGCCGAGGACTGATAGCCCTCCTGTAGTACCCCGCCAGCGCGCGTCCGGTTCCTCC
Organism: Bifidobacterium actinocoloniiforme DSM 22766; assembly: GCF_001263395.1. Lineage (NCBI taxonomy): Bacteria > Bacillati > Actinomycetota > Actinomycetes > Bifidobacteriales > Bifidobacteriaceae > Bifidobacterium > Bifidobacterium actinocoloniiforme. The sequence continues at coordinate 1,549,448 of NZ_CP011786.1, forward strand.
GGGCGCGCGCTGGCCTTATAAGCCCTGCGATTCGCGCTCCGCCCGCCTTGACTTTCGCTGTTCGCCGCTGCTTGCGGATTGCGGATAGCGAATCGCGGCGGGGGTGCTCACGAGGGCCAGGGAAATGCATGGATGGCGGAGCCGGCGGTATCCGATGCGCAAGGATTGGGGGCCATCAGCGTGGGGAATATGTGCAATATCTCTATGGTTTCCAGGGGTGAAATGGGGATTGGGCTTCTAAAATCGCATGTAGCGGGTGTATTGAACGAGAGAACAGTGGAGACTGCATGGAGCGCGAGGGCGAGATGGTGCTGGGACTGCCGCATGAGGGCTACGGACGTACTTGGGCCAAGGCCATCCTGATCGGTGAGCACTCCGTGGTCTACGGGCATCCGGCGCTGGCGCTGCCGCTTCACAGCCTGCGGATGCAAGCATGGGCCGCCCCAGCCACCGAGGGCGAGGAGCCCCAGCTGAGCGCGTTGGACTATGAGGGGCCGCTCGCTGGCTCGGGGGAGCGCTTCGGTGGGTTGCGCCGGGCTGTGGAAGTGACGCTGAACTACTTAGGGACGACCGGGCAGGGTTTCCATATCCGCACCGAATCCGACTTTCCCGCTGGGCGGGGACTGGGGTCGTCGGCCGCCGCGTCCGGGGCTGTGGTGCGCGCCCTGTTGGACGCATACGACGCTGCGGTGAGCGATGAGGACATACTGCGGCTGACCAACCAGGCCGAGCAGGTGACACACGGGCACCCGTCCGGGCTGGACGCCGCCACTACCTCCGGTCAGGGGCCTGTACGGCTGGAGCAAGGCGCTATGCGGACCGTCCGCCCCCGGGGCGCGGCCTACCTGGTGATTGCCGACACCGGCGTGGCCGGCTCGACCAAGGAGGCCGTGGAGGGCGTACGCGGGCGGCTGGAGGCTGACCCGGACGGCGTGGGCCGGCTGATGGACGAGCTAGGCAACCAGGCGGCCGCCGCGATTGCCGACCTGGAAGCCGGACGGATGGAGCCGCTGGGCGACCACATGAACCAGGCCCAAGAGCTGCTGGATGCCCTGCAAGTGGGGCATCCCACACTCGACAAGCTGGTCCAGGAGGCGCGCTCCAACGGTGCGCTGGGCGCCAAACTGACCGGAGGCGGGCTGGGCGGCTGCATGTTGGCCCTGGCTGCGGACGGGGATGACGCCGACCGGATTGGGCAGGCGCTCAAGGCGCAGGGCGCGCAGCAGGTGTGGGTGCACCGGCTCGTGGCGTGATAGCCATCTGGTAACGGCCCGTGACGGCCGAAAACGATTGGGATCGGGAACTGGACTACGCTGTGGTGCGGCACCGGTCGAAGGTAAAGCGAAAACGGCTGGTATACCAGCTTCGCGACGTTGGAGATACGCCGCAGACTGGAGCCCGCTTGGATGCGCTCCCTGCGGATAGTGGGGATACTGTCAGATTTCCGGCGCAAACGTGCGGACGGGCGGCGGAACTGGCTACCCTATTGGATATGAACCTGAGAAGAGTAGGGGGCCGGCCGCTCCCTGGCGCCGCAGCGACGGCCACGCTGGCGCAGGGCGAGCGGGCGGACGGAGCGCCGTTAGGCCGCGGCCAGGCGCGGGCCAACGCCAATATCGCTTTGATTAAATACTGGGGCAAGGCCGACGAGGACCTCATCATCCCGCGTACTTCCAGCCTGTCGCTCACTCTGGACGGATTGAGCACGAGGACCGATGTGGAGTTTCTGCGGTCCGGCGCTGCGGACGGGCCAGCGGCGGACTCCCTCACCATTGATGACGAACCGAAGTCCGGCAAACCCCTGGAACGAGTCAGCCGGTTCCTGGATGTAGTGCGCGCCCAAGCAGGAATCGATGCCCCGGCGCGCGTGTGTTCCTATAACACCGTGCCTTATGGGGCGGGGCTGGCCTCCTCGTCGTCCGCCTTTGCGGCTCTGGCTGGGGCGGCTTGTGCGGCGGCCGGGTTGGAATTGTCGAACCGGGAGCTGTCGCGCTTGGCCCGGCGCGGCTCGGGGTCGGCCTGTCGCTCGATTTACGGAGGGCTGGTCAAGTGGGAGGCCGGGCATGATGATGCCAGCTCCTATGCCGTGCCTGTGGAATCGGACCTGGATCTGGCGTTGATAGTGGTGTTGGTCTCCGGGCAGGAAAAAACGGTTTCCAGTCGGCTGGCCATGCGCCGCACCGTTGAGACATCACCCTTATACCAGGCTTGGGCGGAGCAATCGGCCGTCGACCTGGATGAGGCGCTGGCGGCCATCCGGGCGCGCGACCTGGAGCGCCTGGGCGAGCTGGTGGAGGCCAACGCGCTCGGTATGCACGCGGCAATGCTGGCGGCCCGACCTGCCATCTGCTACTGGCGGCCGGAGACCCTGCGGGTTTTTGAAGCCGTGCGTGCCGTCCGAGCTGACGGGTTGGGAGCCTGGTCCACTCTGGACGCCGGGCCTAATTTGAAGGTGCTGACCGGGGGAGGGCAGGCGGCGGCGGTGGCCGATCAGCTGCGTGCCAGGCTGCCGGGTGTGAACATCCAAGTGCACCGGGCTGGCCCGGGCTTGCGGATTATGGGTATGAATACAGACGAGGGTCGCTGCTAGCGAAGAGGAAAGGGCCAGCTGGGGCTGGCATGATGATGGATAAACTCCATTAAAAACGGGCTCGGCCTGCAAAGGAAGCGTGGTGACGATGAGCGGAACTGTCGACAAGCGAGCGGACGCCGCCGGCAAGCTTTACTTGGCTGGTGAATACGCTGTGGTGGAACCCGGGCATCCGGCCATCCTGCTGGCGGTGGACCGCACCCTGACCGCACGGGTGACGGGACCGGCGGCGTCCGATCCGGGCCAGGAAGCGGACGGTCAGACCGGGCGCATCGAGTCCGCCGGCCACCCTGAGGCCAGCACCAACTGGCATCGGGAGCGCGGCATCCTGACGCCGGACGTCCGGCCGGACCAGCCTTCCTACCTGCTGGCCGCGGCGCGCACCGTGGAGGAGTTGCTGGCCCAGCGCGGCATAGCCCCGCGCCCCTTCGATCTGGAGATCAGCAGTCGGCTGGACGACAGTTCAGGCAAGAAATACGGCCTGGGTTCCTCCGCCGCTGTGGCGGTGGCAACAGTGCGCGTCCTGTTGGACTTTTATGGGCTGCGACTGAGCCCGCTTGAAACCTACAAACTGGCCTATCTAGCCACCGGGCGCGCTCAGAGCCTGGGTTCAGGCGGAGACCTGGCGGCCTCCCTGTTCGGTGGCTGCATCCGTTTCTGTTCGCCTGACCGGGCCTGGGTGCGCCAACGGTTGGTCAGCAGCCCAATCTCCCAATTGATTGAGGAGCCTTGGCCTCGGCTGAGCATCTCCCGCCTGCGGGCGTTCGGCCCCGACTCGCCCCTGCGTATCCTGGTGGGATGGACCGGCAGCCCCGCCTCCACGCCCTCGCTGGTCGCCTCCGTGCAGCAGGGCTCGGCGGATGGTAAGCGGGCTGATTATGAGCGTTTCCTAGCTGGTTCCGACGCCTGTGTGGACGCCCTGGCGCGGGCCTTGGACCGCGCCGATATGGCCGGTGTGCGGGAGGGCTTGGCCCAGGCCCGGAGCCTGTTGCAGGGGCTGTCCGCCCTGACCGACACTGACATCGAGACCCCGGCCCTGCGCACGCTGGTGGAGGCCGCGCTGTTGCGGGGAGCGGCGGCAAAATCGTCCGGTGCCGGCGGAGGGGATTGTGGCATCGCCGTCATAGATGGGCGCGGGCCTAGGCCTTCTGCTTCCGCCGGGTCCTCTCGCGCCGGGTGGCTCGGCCTGTCCGCGGCCATTAGCGCGGCCTGGAGCCGGGTTGGCATCGAGCCTTTGGGGCTTTCGGTAAGCCAGCCTTTGGCGCCTCTGGCTGATTGGGAATCGGCAGCGGCTCCAGGGGAGCGCGCATGAGCGGGTCGGCAAGCGCCAGTGGGCAGACCGGGGTTTCCGACGGTTTTGACCCGTCTGCGGACGCTAATCCGGATTCCCGGCGCAAAAACGACCACATCCGCCTGGCCCTCGCCCAGCAGCAGGTCCCCAAGCGCAACGCTTTTGACGACCTGCGCTTTGTCCACCACTCCCTGCGGGCCGTGGACCAATCACAAGTCAGCCTGGCTACCCGCGTCTGCGGCTCCGACTGGCCACTGCCCTTCTATATCAACGCGATGACCGGCGGTTCGGCCGAGGCTGGCCGGATCAACGCCCAGCTAGCCCAGGCCGCCGCTGCCACCGGGCTGGCCATGGCCACCGGCTCCCAGCACGCGGCCCTGCGCCGCCCCGAGCTGGAGCCCACCTTCACCACCGTGCGTAAGCAGAACCCTAGCGGCTTCGTGTTCGCGAACGTGGGCCCCACCGTCAGCCCCGGACAGGCCGTCCGAGCGGTCGAGATGCTCGCCGCCTCCGCCCTCCAGGTCCACATCAACCCGGTCCAAGAGGCCGTGATGACCGAGGGCGATCGCGATTTCGGTTCCTGGCCCGCCCGCATCCAGGCCATCGTGGCTGCCAGCCCGGTGCCGGTGGTGGTTAAAGAGGTTGGATTCGGTCTCAGCCGCCCCACTATCGAGCGCCTGGCCTCGCTGGGCGTGCGCACCGTGGACGTCTCCGGCCGCGGCGGCACTGATTTCGCCGTGATCGAGAACGAGCGCCGTGCCGACCGCGCCTACTGGTACATGGATTCCTGGGGCCTGTCCACCGTGCTGTCCCTGCTGACCGCGGGGTGGCCCGAGCCGGTCGCCGGCGTAGAGCTCCTGGCCTCGGGCGGGGTCCGCAGCCCGCTCGACGTGGTCAAGGCCCTGGCCCTGGGCGCCCGCGCGGTCGGTGTCTCCGGCCACTTCCTGGCCACGCTGAACGAGCGCGGCACCAACGGATTGATTGACGAAATTCGTGAATGGTCGGTCCAGGTTCGTGCCCTCATGTCCCTCCTAGGTGCCCGCACTGTCGCCGACCTGACCGCCAGCGACCTCCTGCTCACCGGCCCCACCGCCGAGGAGGCCCGCCTGCTAGGCGTCCCCCTGGAGTCCCTGGCCCGCCGGTCCGCTCGTGCGTAGCTCCGCTGCCACTTTGCGGTAAGAGGGCTTCTTCCGCCAGCTGGATAGGCGCCCTGTGCTAGAGTGAAGTTCGTTGGCTCTCCTGCCTCTGTTGAGGTGGGCTGAATCGGGCCAATCGTCGCCTGAATGCTTTGATTGCCGGGAATCTTCCGCGAAATTCTTTGCTTTGCTCGCGGCCAGGCGGGCTGCCGACCGGTAGCGCCGCTCAATGGGTTCCTTGGTGGAAGGCAAAATTTGCTCACACTCGCTATGCCCGCCCTGGGCGAAGCGTGCTGTGACGCCTGCCTGTCAGCAGCGAACCTCACAATGCACATGCAGATATGGAACAGATGAGTACACTAGCTGTGAACGAAATGACAGCCGCCGACCAGACCGAGGTCGCCGACAGCACCGAGGCCCACGAGATGGCCGCAAGCAGTATGAACGCCGAAACCGTTGACCCCTCCGCCGGAGCGGCCGATGAAGCTCCCAAGACTTTCGCGGAGCTGGGTGTGCCCGAGCCTCTGGTGCGAGTGCTCAAGGCCGACGGCAAGACCACCGCTTTCCCCATCCAGGAGGACACCCTGCCTGACTCGCTCGCCGGGCGGGACATCCTGGGTCGCGGCCGCACGGGCTCAGGGAAGACCCTGGCTTTTGTGCTGCCTCTGGTGGCCCGTCTCGCCGCCAGCCAACCCGACCGTCGTCGGGTGCGCGACATCCGCTCCAAGCCGGCTCCCCGTGGCCTGATCCTGTCTCCCACCCGTGAGCTGGCCAACCAGACCGATGAGGTGCTGGCGCCCCTGGCCCGCGTCTACGGGCTCGACACCTGCACCGTTTACGGCGGCGTGCGCCAGAACAAGCAGGTTAACGCCTTGCGCTCCGGCGCCGAAATCGTCGTCGCCTGCCCCGGCCGCTTGGAGGATCTGCTCCGCCAAGGCATGCTGACCCTGGATGACGTGGAGATCACCATCCTGGACGAGGCCGACGAGATGAGCGACATGGGCTTCCTGCCTGCTGTGGAGCGAATCCTGGACCAGGTGCGCGACGACGGGCAGCGCATGCTCTTCTCCGCCACGCTGGACCACGGCGTGGATAAGGTGGTCAAGCGCTACCTGCACAACGCCAAGGTGCACGAGGTTGATTCCGCCACCCAGCAGGTGGAGCAGATGACCCAGCACGTGTTCGAGACCACCCAGGGCGACAAGCACGAGCTGGTGCGCAAACTGGCCTCCGGCAAGGGCAAGCGCATACTCTTCACCCGTACCAAGTTCCAAGCCAAGAAACTGGCCGCAAACCTGACCAAGGCCGGGATCCCGGCGGCCGAGCTGCATGGCAACCTGTCGCAGAACCAGCGCGACCGCAACCTGGACGCCTTCTCCGACGGGCAGGTGCGTGTGCTGGTGGCGACGGACGTGGCCGCGCGCGGCGTGGACGTGTCCGACGTGAAGCTGGTGGTGCAGGTCGACCCGCCGGCGGACCCCAAGTCCTTCCTCCACCGTTCCGGGCGTACGGCCCGCGCAGGCAAGGCTGGCGACGTGGTGACGATTGTGCTGCCCAACCAGAGGCGGGACGCCAGGCGGATGCTGAAGATCGCGCACATCGACGCCAAGCCGGTGACGCATGTGACCGCCGAGTCCGACGTCGTGGACGAGCTGGTGGGCGAGACGGCCCCGCGCGTGGACGGTTGGGTCTTGAAGGCACCGGCTCCGGCGCGAGGCAAGGGTTCCGGGCGCGGCGGGCGGGGTGACGGCGGCCGTCGCGATGGCCGCCGTGGCGGCGCCCGTGACGGTGGTCGCAAGCGCGACTTCCGCAAAGAAGGCAAGCGCTCGCACAGGACGCGTGATTCTTATGATTCGCATGGCTCCCGCGGTTCCCAAGGCGCGCGTGGATTCGGTGACGAGGGTCCTTTCGACGGCCGCAGGAGCCAAGGGGGCGACCACGGTTACAGGGGGCGCTCGGAGGACGGCGGCCAGGCCCAAGGCCGTTCCCGCAACCCCCGCTACGGAAGCCGGAATGAATCACGCCGTGGCCGTGACGGCGGCAATGGCGGCCAGCGTTCAGCCCGGGGCTTCCAACACCGCAGCAACCGCTCCAAGCGAGCCAACAGCCCCTTCCGCGGGCGCTGATTTCCCTTATCGGTCCTCTGCGCTGTTGGTCCGATGCCTTTGATTGGACTGCTGGCGTGTCTTCCGATATCACTAAGGAAGTGATTAGGGTTCGTACGATACGGACGGCGTACCCCCAAAACCGCCAAGGCTTTTCAGTCTTGGCGGTTTTCGTTTAGGAGGCCGACTTGGATAAACCATTCACCGGTATCACGGATCAAGTGCGCATACTCCAAGGGCGGGGGCTCGGAGTGGATGACGAGCCATCACACGTACTGGCTAGGGAAGGCTACTACCAGGTGGTCAACGGGTATAATCAGCCTTTTCTGAAAACGAATAGGAACCAGCCGGACAAATATAGGGATGGCGTGGAGTTTCGTCAGATTTACGCGCTCTTCTGCTTTGACCGCGAACTGCGTATGTTGGTGTTTAAATATTGTGAGCAAGCCGAAGCTAAGCTGCGGACGGTGTGTTCGTATGTTTTCACTGAGCGGCACCCAGACGAGAAGCATCCTTATCTTAACACCGCAAACTACCGTAGTACGGGTGATAGCTATCATACCGCCGACTGGTACATGGAGAGGGTCGGTGACTTAATTGGCACGTTTCGGCATGTGATTGGTCTGCAGCCTTATGACAGGCCTCTTTTTGAGAAGGACTACATCCGGTTTTATTTGCGGGAACATGGTCATGTTCCCCTATGGGTCTTGGCGAACAGCCTCAGCTTGGGTTCCATGTTCAAATTTTTCTGCTATCAAACCGATAGCACAAGAAATGCCATTGCCCACGAGTACTCCCGGCAGTACGGTTTTGACCACAGCGGCCAGGCGCGTTTCTACTTCCATGATTTGCGGCGGTGCTACAACCATATCAAGGACTTCCGCAATATATGCGCACATGATGAGCGTCTCTATTGCGCTCGGGTAGATCCGAGCAAAGGGACTTCGGTCGCGGTTTTGCTGAAGGACCTTGACGCTGTACTCACCGCAGAGAGTTCGCGCGAGCTGCGGACCTCATTGATCAATCTGGTGCAGTCCTTGTTCGGCCGGGTACCTGATTATGTGTTTGAGCATATTACTTCTGGCATGGGGTTCCCGGATAAGGCTTTCGCGTCCATCACCTCGGATGTGGTGAACTAAGGCCTTGCCGCCCTGGCAACAGCGGGCGCACTTTAGGATCGTTGGGAATCCGGGGAGGTTTCGTCCGCTTGCCCCGCCGCGCTCGCCGCGCCCGGCTCGTCTGAGCCGGGCTTATCCCCGGCGGGTAAGCGATGCCGCAAGTTTCGTATGGCTTGCTCGCTGACGGTCACGGCTCCGCCGATGGCAGCCGTGCCCCATTGCTTGGCCTCGTTCAATCCCTGTGTGCTGGTCTGGATGAGCTTGCCGCCAGCTTCCTGGGCGGCGTCCTTCCATGGGCGCGCCTCAATGGCCTCTACCTGCCTGTCGAGCTCCACGGTCCGGCTGAATTCGCTGGCACGGGCGCCTATCTCGTTTGCCAGCTCCACGCTCGCGGGAGCATTGGAAGGATGAAGGAGAATCTGCCGGTTGGCGGCGTCGCCGGCTCCTTTAGCGCTTGCCGCCAGTCGGTCCACAATGCTTGCGATGCGGTCGAGCCGGTGCCCCCTGGCTGATTTGAGCGAGAGCCGGTGCTGGTCGAGTTCGTCCGGCGCGGTCGTCTGCACCCGGTCGAGCTCAAGCATGGCGCTCGCGTCTTGCAGCTGTACGCTGCGCGCTAGTACCGCAAGCCATTCCTGGGTGGAGACCCGCCCTTTCTTGAGGGACTGCAGGAGGTCCCTGGAGGACTGTTTGGCGCTCACGGATTCGGCGGTCGCCTCAAGCTGGCGTAAGGCGTAAGCCTGGGTTTGCGCGATGATCAGGGCCGAGGACTGTATCTTCTCCCAAGTGACCTGGTAGATGTGGCCGGTCAGCCGGTATTCATCCATGGCATCGTCCACGAGTATCTCGACGCCGATCATGTTGGAGAGGACGGCGTCTTTCTGGGCGCGCAGGACGTCATCCACCTTGGCGTCGATCGTCGCGAGATAATCCTGAATCTCCTGCATGGCCAGCTCCATCTCCATCTGGAGCATGGCGGTTCCCAAACCTGCCAGCGTACCGGGGTTGATCCTCTTGAATGAGCCTTTTTCGAACTCCACCAGACCCTTGATGCCGGACCGCTCCTTGACTTGCACCGCGCCCAGTTGCAGTCCGCTCCGCTTGCTGGTCATGAGGCCGAATTCCTTGATTTTCTGGGCGGAATCCGCGGTGATCTTGGCCCATCTTCCGCATTCTTGCGCCATGGTGCTTCCGGCCTGGAGCGTCACTCCCGCAGCGGCCAGCGCCTCGCTGTGCCTGGCGTTGAACTCCTCGGCCTTGAGCCCTAGGGAGGCGAGGAACCGCTTCGCTGCTTGGGCGTCCCCGATTGCGCTGATGCTGTCACCGTCACTGACGATTTGAATCTCCTGGCTCATCCGCCCCTCCTTGCGAGTCGGCATCATCCCCGATGCACAGTACCTCTTATGAATCTAACACCGAACTCATCGCTGTGCCGTCGACGGAGCCGTAAACGGCCTTGTGGCCTTTCCGCACGGTTTTCTCGAGCGATTCGAATGCCGTCTGGCGCGGATATGGCCCAGGGCCGCCGCGGTGTCGCTTTCGACCGCTGGGCAAGGCCGGAGGCGCGGCGAGGGTCCCGCTGCCCAACCGGATGGCATGATGCCAGGCGAATCCTGAACCACGGTCTCCGTATTTGAGCGCTACCTGCCGAACAGGGTTCTGAATAAGTCCATGTTCAAATTCAGGTCGTCATGGGCGTCTATGCGGACTTGCCGGTATTCGGCCGGTGTGGACGAGGTCTTTTCCTTGAACTTCCTGGCGAACTGCTCGGTGCTGCTGTAGCCGCACTCCTTGGCGACCTCCTGGACCGGCAGGGAGGTCATGCCCAGCAGGTCGCAGGCTTTGTCCAACCGTATGCCGTCGATGTAATCTCGCAAGGTCAGATCCGTGACCTCGTGGAAACGTCGCGACAGATAGCTCCTGTCCAAGTGCAGGGCTTTGGCGACGTCGCCGGGCCCTATGCCCTCCGCGTGGTGCTCGGCTATGTAGTCTATCGCCTTGCGGGCCGTCTCGTCGCTGGTCGCCCTGCTTCTGGACAGGGTGGAACCGGTCGCGTGCTCGGTCAGCAAATGCAGGAATTCGTATGCCAGCGAGTTCAGTTTCAGGCCGTCGCTGACCGAGCCTCCCGTGTAGGAGAAGCACTCGGTGATCACACGGAGGAAGGCTTGGTTCTGGTCCACGTGGAAGATTGAATGGGAAGGCCCCAGTCCGATGCTCGACAGACACGATGAAACGGCTGACCCGCTGAACCCTATCCACAGGTAAAGCCAGGGGGTAGTGGTGGACGCTTGGTATTGGACCGGCGTCTCGGGCCCGACGATGAACCCGTCGTTGCGGCGCAGGTTATACTTGGTGCCTTCGCGGCGGACGGTGCCGGTGCCCCCCAAGACGATGTGGACGATGTACGTGGAGCGCAGGGCCGGACCGAACGAGTGGTCCGGATGCGTTTCGGATATGCCGCATACGGCGAAGGAGAGGCCGTCCACGTCTGTGGAAGGCTGGCGGAGGTACCAAATCGAATTTTCCATGAGTGCCTTCATCGATTACGGCATTATCTGCCCCCGCGCATAGGCTTTGGCCGTAATTGCGCATCAGTGGGGCCATGCGAAACGGTGTGGGTCCCGACCGGTTTAGCTGGACCCACACCGTAGGTGATTCCTGGAGTTTACTGGAATCCGGGGCCTAGCGCCGGGCGGTGACCTTGCGGCGCAAATCCCAGATGAACAATCCCAGCAGGATAACCGCGAAGACCACGGCCAAGACCGTGAACGGCGCAGTTAGGGAGTCTGTGCCGAAACCTGTTTCGACGGCCTGCATGAACAGCGGGGAGATGAAATTACCCACGTTGCAGCCGATGAGAATCAGGGATGTGGCGAACGTGCTTGTCTTGGGTCCGGTGATGTCGCCCAAGGTCGTGTAGATGTAGGGGAAGCACCAGGAGCCGGGGATGCCGATGAGCATCATGCCCACCAAGGCCAGGATGAAATTATTACCGGACATGCTCATCATGATGTTGCCGACCATGTAGACCGCAACACCCATGTAGAGCACGGACTTGCCGATTGTGCGGTTCAGGAAGCCGAACACGAAACCGGCGAGGATGCCCAGGATGGGCATGAGCGAAAGGAAGAAGCTGGCATTGTAGCCCGCCCCCTTAATGGCGACGGCGATGGATGGGAAGCGCAACGTGGAGCACAGCGAATCCAGCACCATGAAGACCGCGAACAGGACTAAGAGCCAGACGAAGGGGTTGAGCTTCTCTCGAGTTTGCGCACCCTCGCCCGTGTCGGATTGCGAAGCCTCCTTGGCGGCATCCACCTGGCTGGACGCATCCGTGGTTGGCGTGGGATCGGGGACCACGAAGTGGAAGATGAGCGCGATGGGGAAGGTGAACAGGTAAATCGCGTAGCTCCAGTGCCATCCCAGGGTCAGAAGGAAGCCGGCGAAGACCGTCAGGACCGACTGTCCCAGGCTCTCAGTGGAGCTGCGGAAGCCCAGCATGGTGGCTCTGGTGTCACCTGTGTACAGCTCATTGATGATGCTGACGGCCAAGGAGTTGTACAAGCCGAGCCCGCAGCCCAGGACCAGGCGGCTGGCGAAGATCAGCGGGTAGGTCGAGATGACCATAGGGGCTGCGCCGCCGATGCCGGCCAGGACCAGGGCCAGGCAGATGGTGTGCTTGGTGCCTAGGTGCTTTTCCACCCAGCTGGACAGGAGGATGAACACAATGACCGCCAGGCTGGGGATGGTGGACAGCAGCTCGTTCTGCGCGGTGCTGATATGCAGCGAATCGCGCATGGCGGGCAGGGCGCCGTTAATGGCTGGCGCGCTGGTCAGCATCAGGGAAATGCAGAGCACCGCTGCCTTGGTGGCGAAACTTTGCTTGGATGATGGCATGGGAATGATCCTTGGGTTGATTGGTGGTTGTGGTGTAAATCTTGGAATGATGCCGGATCTGGCGGCCTCTCACTGCGCTTGGAGGACGAAGAGACGGGAGTCGAAGTCGTGCGTCTTGCCCAGCGGGTTGACCCCTCCGAGTTCGCCGCTGGCGGCGTCGGAGTCGATCATGCCGACGCGCATCAGCTCGTCGCCACGGAATTCCTTGCCGTCTATGCTGGAAGGCCCGGTGCAGGAGACCAGGTACTCGTAGTTCGGGTCCAGCCCTTCCAGCTTGAGGCGCGTGAATGGGCCATTGGGCTCAAGAAGGATCAGGTAGTCGCCGATAATGGCGGTTTTGCGATCCTGGGAGACCACCATCCAGGCGCACCGGCTATCAGTGTAGGGGGAGCGCAGGCGGTAAAAATCGCCAGTGCGCAGGATGCCGCGGTACTTCTTATAGAAGGCCACCTGCCGGTTCACGGCTTCCATCTCGTCATCGCTGAGCTTGGCCAGGTCCAGCTCATAGCCGAAAGCCCCGAAGAGCGCTACATTGCCGCGCGTGTGGATAGGCGTGATTCGCTCGGTCTGGTGGTTAGGCACGACCGAGACGTGGGCACCCATCGAAATCGGCGGATAGAAGTAGCTAGTGCCATACTGGGTCTTCATTCGTTCCACGGCATCGGTGTCGTCGCTGCACCAAATCTGCGGGGTGTAGTAGAGCATGCCCATGTCGAAACGGCCGCCGCCCGAGGCGCATCCCTCGATGAGCAGCTCCGGGAACGCGTCAAGCAGGCGCTGCATGAGCTCGTAGACGCCGAGGATGTAACGGTGGCGGAACTCGCCTTGCGCGTCGGGGCCGCGGGTCGCGTCGAAGGCCTCTGAGACATAGCGGTTCATGTCCCATTTGACATAAGAGATGTTCGCGCTGCTGAGTATGCGGTACATCTGCTCGTAGATGTTGTCGACCACTTCCGCATTGGCGAAGTTGAGCAGGAACTCGTTGCGACCGTGGTTCATATGCCGTCCCGGTGTGTGGATGGCCCAGTCGGGGTGCGCCCTGTACAGGTCGGAGTCCTTGTTGATGGTTTCGGGCTCGAACCACAAGCCGAACTGCATGCCCAGGCCGTTGATGCGCTTGGCCAAACCCGGCAGGCCTTCAGGCAGACGCTCACGGTTGGGGGTCCAGTCCCCCAGGCCCGCGGTGTCGTCGTTGCGGGCGCCGAACCATCCGTCGTCCAGGACGAAGAGCTCCACGCCGGCCTCCTTGGCCTTCGAGGCGATGGCGACCAGTTTGTCTTCGTCGAAGTCGAAATAGGTGGCTTCCCAATTGTTGATCAGCACGGGGCGATCGCGGTCCTTCCAGGGGGCGCGCATGATGTGTTCCCTGGCCATCCTGTGGGAGTCGCGGCTCAGGAGGTTGAGGCCCTGGTCCGTCCAGCCGAGCAAGGCTTCGGGGGTTTGGAAGCTTTGTCCGGGCTTGAGCCGCCAGGAGAAGTCCGCGTCGTTGATGCCCAGCTGAAGCCGGGCCACGCCATAGGAGTCCACTTCGGCATGCAGGTCGAAGTCGCCCGAGTAGACGAAGGCGAGCCCCAGCGCTTCGCCTTGGCTCTCGCCGCAATCCGGGCGGGAGAAGAGCGCGGTGGGGTTGGTGTAGTGGCTGCTGGCGTTGCGCAGGGACTCCAGTTGCTGGATGCCGTGGTGGAGGCGCTGGGTCTGCGGGTGGCGCTCGCGGGCCCAGGCCCCTGTGAATTCGGTCATCTCGTAGTCGCTGTCGGGCATGTCGATGCTCAAACTCATCATCCGCTCGATCAGCAGGTCTTCCTGGCCGGCGTTGTTGGCTTGCGCGGAGCGGGCGATGATGGAACTGTCGCTGAAGATGGTGTAGCTGAGGGTCACCACGAGGCCGGTTTGGGCGTCTTTCAGCCTCAGCAGCAAGGTGGTGGCTTCGTTCTCCTGGGCGTAGCTGGCAGGCAGCCCTTGGAGGGAAGGCTTGCCGTCGGTGATTTCGTAGCCGTCGTACTGCAGGTCGATCAAGGTGGAGCCGTTGGGCTGGAGGACGCTGATGGCGGGCCGGCGGTAGTCGCCATTGCCGTATTCGGGGTACTCCTGGCGCAGGTGGTCGAGCGAATAGGTCAGGTCACCTTCAATCCGGCAGGTGGCGGTGGACCGGTGCTGGAGCTCCACCAGATGGCCGAAGTCCTCGCGGTCGCTTACCGCGGCCCCGAAGTAGAGGTTCAGGAGCTTGCCTTCCTTGTCGACCTTCATGATGTAGCTGATCAGGCCATTGGTCAGGTGGAATTGGCGTTGGGATTCGTGAACGATGATCCGCGGTTCATGGGCTTGGGGGTCTGACTGTGTTGCCGTCATGCTCGCTCTCTCCTTCGAGTGGTGATGAGTGGTCTCCTTAGACGGAGTGCGACTGTGCCGTTCAGGACCCCGTCCCAGTCCTTAATCGTAAAAAGCCTCCAAGGCTGTAAACCGCGGAATATCAGGTGTTTTGTGGCCTGCTGTAGTTATTTTTGTGACCTTCCAGCAGGAAGGGGCCAGGTGGGGTTCCTCGCTTCTTGGGGGCCTGCATTCGCGATTTGAAACGGTTTTCGCGGGAGTCCGTCGGGTCCCGTTTGAGGGCGTCGGCCGGGTTTCCGGTGACTGGCTATGTCAAAACTTGACGGAGCGCGGTCTACAAAATTCCTGTGCTTTCGCCGGTGCGCTGGCGGGCGCCAGTGAGCATGGGCTGGCTCTGGTCGGCTCTGGAGCCTGGTTGGAGTAGTTCGAACTGGGGGCCGTATTCGATGAGGGCGACGAGTCAATGTTTTGTGAGGCGGGGGAGGTGATTCACTGTGTGGCCCAGGTGTCTTCACAAGCTTGCTGGGAGGTGTTCGCCGTCAACTCGATAGCGTTTTCGGTTCAGCGGCTCCGAGTCCATGCCACCGCCGTGGTCGTTGCATGAAATATCCAAGATGAGCGTGGCTCGCCGCCAATGGGCCAAGCCAGGAATGGGAATGGCCACGTCTCCGACCGGGGTATCGGCGTTTGCGCGTCTCCACGTACCTATGGAACGCGCGGCTTCCGGCGGGTTGGACAGCGCCGTGTCTGAACGCTGGAGCGACTATACGGCCCCTCGGTTTCGACGCACGGGCGCTGAGGGGTGCCTAATCGGTGCGGCTAAGGGGACAGGATTTCAGTGGCGGTTTGGCGGTCTACCACCAAGTGAGTGACGAAGCCAGATTTGAGCGTTACGCGCAGGGCCCGGACCTTATGAGGTCGGCTGGCCCAGGGTTGCTTTCCCGGTTGTGGCCTGACGTGGACGGGCTGTTTTTGGGGCGGTTCGTCCACGATTCCGCGGCGTTCGTCTCCGTGGCGCGTGAGGCTGTGGCGCTGTCCTAACGGTTGCCGTGGGGCACAGTCAGGGGCTGGACGCGGATTGGGTGTGAGGAAGATGACTGTGAGAATCGTCATGGTTTAGGGGTGCGGAATGGCGGAATTCCGCGGCTTTTGGATGATACGGTGGGCTCGTCGTAAAGATTCAATTATCAATGAGGTTGATAACGCCATGTCGAAAATCAATGCTGCGGACAAGATGGTCCAGGTCATGCAGGCCTGGGGTGTCGACAACGTGTACGGTCTGCCGGGCGATTCGGTGGACACCACCGTCGAGGCCCTCTACAGGGTGCGCGACAGAGTCAAGTTCACCCAGGTGCGCCACGAGGAGGTCGCCGCGCTCGCCGCAGCGGCCCAGGCCAAGCTGACCGGCAAGGTGGGAGTCTGCCTCTCGATCGGCGGTCCTGGCGCCATCCACATGCTCAACGGCTTGTACGACGCGAAGATGGACCATGTGCCTGTTGTGGCCATTCTGGGCCAGATTCAGTCCCACCTGCTCAACACCGGCTACTTTCAAGAAGTAGACCTGCCCAAGCTGTGCGACGACGTGGCCGTCTACAATAAGCTGGTCACCGGTCCCGAGACCTTGCCAGCCGTGATGGATGAGGCCATCCGCATGGCTTACCTGCACCAGGGTGTGGCTGTGCTGACCATCCCCGACGACGTGCCCAACCACAAGATCGAGGACACCTTCCGCCCCACCGCTGACCTCTTCCGCCAGCAGCACCCGGCAATCGACCCTGCCGATATCGACAAGTCGCTCGACATGATCCGCCGGGCCAAGAAGCCGGTCGCCTTCTTCGGCGTAGGCGCCAAGGGCGCGCAGGCCGAGGCTAAGGAGTTCGTGGAGCGCTACTCCCTGCCTTTCATTCAGACCATGCCGGCCAAGGGGGTCATCGACGACGACCACCCGAACGCCCTGGGCCAGGTGGGCAAGCTGGGCACCAAGCCTGCTTACGAGGCCATGTTCGACGCTGACCTGCTGATTCTGGTGGGCACGGACTATCCCTACGCCCCTTACTTGAATGGCAAAATCCCGGCCATCCAGATTGAGCTGGAGCCCACCCGCATCGGCAAACGCCACCAGGTGGAGGTCGGCATGGTGGCTGACGCCAAAGACGCGCTGACCCAGCTGAACGCCCGGGGTGAGAAGATCCCGGAGACAGACTGGCTCAAGGCCTGCCGCAAGAACATGGGCACCTGGCGCAAGTGGATGAAGGACGTGACCGGCAAGGCTCATAAGGGCGTGCTGCCCTCACGCACTTTCACTAAGATGAGCGAAATCGCGCCGGACAATGCCGTGTGGTCCGTGGATGTCGGCACGTCCACCTCCTTCGGCGCGCGTTTCATCGATGTCAAGTCCACGCAGAAGTACGTCATCTCCGCTTGGCTGGGCACTATGGGCTGCGCCCTGCCCGCTGCTATCGCCGCCAAGCGTGACATGCCCGACCGTCCGGTCTACGCGGTATGCGGCGACGGCGCCTTCGCCATGGTCATGCAGGACTTCGTGACGGCTGTCAAGTACCAGCTGCCGATAGTGGTGGTGGTCCTGAACAACCACCTCCTGGCTTTCATCGAGTACGAGCAGCAGTCGGTTGGACAGCAGAACTACGGCATCGACCTGGCGGACATCGACTTCGCCAAGTTCGCCGAGGCCTGCGGTGGTATCGGCGTGAACGTGACCACCGACGAGGAGTTCGACGCGGCGATCGAGAAGTACAAGAACCCCACCAAGCCGGTGATCATCAACTGCGCCTCCGCCGATGAGGCCCCGCTGCCCGGTAAGATCGTCTGGGACGAAGCGGAGGGCTACATGAAGTTCGGCCTAGGCTACATGAAGGAGCAGTTCCGCATCCCCGAGCTGCCGCCCCTGCGCGAGCTGATGCGCCAGTTCCTCTAAACTCCGGCACCCTCCCGCCACTGACGACTTCAGGGCCGCAAATCCGTTGAACGCGGGTTCGCGGCCCTGGCCATACCCCGCAAGCCCGCGCTCCCGCCGCAAGCAGCCCGAATAGGAAACTATAGGAAACTATATGTGGCTGTGGGGCGGTGCGGGTTAGAGGTGGAGGACTATGTGGGCCCAGCTGGTGATCAGGGCCTCGTTGTTCACGCCGGTGACTAGCTGTATCGCGGTTGGGCGGTTGGAACCGACGGGGAGAGCGGGGGCTTGGCTGAGGTGGAGTTTGCCGTTCGAGGCCAGGCTGACCTGGGCATCCTCCACGCTGACCAGGCTTGGCTGATTCAGGGCGGCGACGGCTATCAGGTCGTGGAGCCTGTCCTGTTCCCGCTAGAACCGCCAGGGCTAGCCGCTATAGCGGCGTCGGCGGCGCAAAACGTTCGCATTGCACCTCCAGACCGGCCCCAGAAAGCGAGTAAGAACGGCCAGGTGTGCGATTGCTCGCGCACCTTTTTGCGTAAGTGGCGGGCGGCGAATTGCTGCCCTCACCGGTTAAGGTGAAGCAGGGCCCGTAACTTTCGCATAGTCCACCGTCGTGTTAAAATTCCACGCCGTCCGACCGCGCCTATGAGAAGAAGGGGCAGGAGGCATCAGGAAAACCGCATGAAAAAAGGGCTTTGGCGGTGAAGCCAAAACCCTGCTTGTGGAGCTGATGGTAATCGAAACCACGACCTCTTCGATGCGAACGAAGCGCTCTACCAACTGAGCTACAGCCCCAAGCATTGCCCGACCGTAGCCGGGCAACTCAGCTACTTTAACGCGAAGGAGGGTCAAACGCAAAACTTAAAAGGCGGATGGCGCGCCTGGGCCATAAGACGGACTCGGGAGGCGGCTTGCAGGTGCTGGCTGTACGGCGGTCTGCGCGGCGGTCTGCGCGGCCGAGTGCCGGCTTTCGCTTATTCGCCTGGCTGGGCGGCTTCCTCCAGGGCGGGGGAGGACTTTTTCCTGCCGAACTTGGCCTTGAATAGGCCGATGACCGTGGGCAGGACCGAAATCATCAGAATCAGGACGATGACCAGCTCGAAGTGCTCCTGGACGGCGGGGATGCCGCCGAAGAAGAAGCCCAGAAGGGTGAAGAGCGTGGACCAGACCAGACCGCCCAGGATCGAGAAGGGCGTGAACCGGGACCACTTCATGCCCGAAATCCCCGAGATGAAGGGCATGAACGTGCGGATGAAGGGGAAGAAACGGCCCAGGAAGACCGCCAGCGGGCCCCACTTGTCAATCATGGACTCCGTTTTGGCGATACGCTCCGGGGTCATTGACTTCACCTTGCCCGAGCGCAGGATGGCCTGGCCGAAGAAATGGCCGATGAAGTAGTTGCTCTGGTCGCCCAGGATGGGGGCGAGCATGACCACCGGCAGGAGGACGTCGAGCCCCATGCCGGACTTGGGGTCGTGGGCGAAGACCCCGGCGGCGAACAGGAGGGAGTCGCCGGGTAGGAAAGGCATGAAGACCACGCCGGTCTCGATGAAGATGATCAGGAAAATGAAGGCATAAGTGGGCACCAGGCCCATTGCGATCCAAGAGGCGATAGCGGAGCGAGGGTCCTTAAGAAGACCGATGATCCAATTGATAAAGCCCATTGCGGTGCAATCCCATCATTTTGCGGCTCGCTCGCGCTGATTCGCGTGGCGTCAGCACGCCGACCATTGACAAACCGTACTCACTCTAGCAACCGTTGCCGTCAGGACGAGCGGCGGGATGCGAGCCTACGCGAGGGGATTACAAGTGAACGGAGCGCGGGGCGACCCTGCATCAAATCCAAGAGGGCAGCCACATGTGGATGGCCCAGAACCAGTAGGGCACCGGTATGGCCGTCCATATCGGATAGAAGAAGAGCGAAACCAGTCCCAGCGTCCACAGGACGATTGAGCAGGTGCGCTTGTAGGCGGGGGCGGACAGGTTGGTGCGCAGCCAGTCCGCCAGGTAGCAGATGGACAGGATCATCCACGGAAGGATGACGACCGCATAGAAGGTGAAGGTGGTGCGGTTCAAGTACTGGACCCAGGGCAACCAGCCGGCCAGAAGACCAGAGATGACCGCCAAGTAGCGCCAATCACCCCGCCTGAAGAGGAGGGTGGTCAGCAGGCCCAGGAGCAGGCAGACGCAAGCCAGCCACCACAGGAGCGGGTTGCCTAGGGACGTGACCGAGGCCACGCACTCGGAGCCTGGGGCCAGGCCGCACAGGCCCGGGCGGTCGCTCAACTCATGCCAGTAGAAGGATGTGGGGCGGATTTGCAGGGGCCATGTCAGCGGATTCGCCATATAGGGATGGGGGGCGTCCAGGCTGGTGTGGAAGCGCCACATCTGCCGGTGGTACTCGACCAGTGAGCGCAAGGCTGGCGGCAGGAAGGTGAGGCCCTGGACGGGATGGGAGATGGCCCAGTTCCGCATGTAGGCATCCGGGTGGAGGAGCCAGCCGCTCCAGGAGGCTAGGTAGGTGCCGGCCCAGAGGGGGACCATATAGGCGGCGGTGGGCAGACCGTCTTTGAACAGGCCGGCGGTCAGCCAGCCGCGATAGCCCGCTTGCCGGCGCGCGTAGGCGTCCCACAAGACCGAGATTACCGCGAATACCGCGAAAAAGTAGGCGCCGGACCACTTGGTTCCAGTGGCCAATCCCAGCAGGATCGCGGCCGCCAGGCGCCACCAGGAACACGCGATGAAGGGGCCTGAGGAGTCCAGCACCAGGCGGGAACGGGAGTCGGCCCGGCGGCGGCCCCCGTTCTGCCTCCTGCTCTCGCCCCATTTCCAGCGCGGCAGGGCGGCGGATTCGATGAAGTTGGACGAACGGTTCGCCAGGTCGCGCTCGTAGGCTTCATCCAGGCGGGCGCGCGCCCAGTCCCGGTGTGCGAGCAGACAGGCGAAAGCGGCCAGGGCGAAGAGCATGATGAAGCTGTCCAGTAGGCCAGTGCGGCTCATGGTCAGGCCGAGGCCGTCGATGGAGAGCAGGAAGCCAGCCATTAGCGCGATTGGCAGGTTATGGAAGAGCCTCAGCGCCACCCGGCACAGGATGAGGACCGCCAGCGTGCCGACCAGGGCCGTGGCCGCCCGCCAGGCGAACGGGTTGCCTGCGCCGCCGAAGAGTTTCAATCCCACGGCGATGCACCACTTACCGATCGGCGGGTGAACCACATATTCGGCGCTGGACAGCCACAGGTTCGTGTCGCCCGAGGCGAAGAGCTGGTCGATTGGCAGGTCCTTGGCGCCCGCCCGGTCCGGCCAGTCGCGGGCTTCGCCGGTCATCAGCATGGTCCAGGCGTCCTTGACGTAGTAGGTCTCGTCGAAGACGACCGCGTGCGGCGAGCCAAGGCGCACGAAACGCAGGATGCCAGCGAACAAGGCCATCAGCGCAGGGCCCAGCCAGCCCAGCGTCCGTTGACTGAGGCGGCGGGGTCCAGCCAGGTGCAGGGCCCAGGCCATCCGGTCGCGCAGCATGGCCCACCGGGCGCGCGCCAGCAGACGGCCGCCGGAGTGATGCTGCGAAGAAAGAAGGTCTGAGCTGCTCATCATCTCCAGCCTAGGCGATACTGGAAGCATGAACGAGGTGCAGCGCGAATCGACACAAGACATGACAGGGCGGAAGCAGGATGGGCCGGAGCCTGGTGGCGGTCGGATGCCGGGCGAGGTCTCGACCGCGGGTTCGGACGTGCCCGCAGGAACCGTGGTGCTGGCGGCCACTCCGATCGGGAATACGGCCGATGCTTCCCAGAGGCTCAAGGACCTCTTGGCCCAGGCCGACGTGGTGGCGGCGGAAGACACGCGCCGCCTTTACGACCTGGCCAACCGCCTGGGGGTGCGTGTGGGCGGCAGGGTGATTGCCTACCACGACCACAACGAGCGTCGCCAAGCCGACCCGCTCCTGGATCAGGTGGAATCCGGGGCCTGCGTGCTGGTCGTTTCGGACGCGGGCATGCCCACGATTAACGACCCTGGCCTGGCCATTGTGCGCCGGGCCATCGAGCGCGGCCTGCCAGTGACTTGCGCGCCTGGCCCATCGGCCGCCATGGACGCCCTAGCCCTGTCCGGTCTGCCCACCGACCGCTTCTGCTACGAGGGCTTCCTGCCGCGCAAGGCCACCGAGCGTCGCCAGTACCTGCGCACTTTGCAGGGCGAGCGGCGCACGATGGTCTTTTACGAGTCGCCCCGCCGCCTGGTTGATTCCGTGGATAGCCTGCTGGAGGCTTTCGGGCCGGATCGCGCGATGGCCCTGTGCCGGGAGCTGACCAAGACCTATGAGCAGGTGGAGCGGGGCAGCATTGGAGAAATACGTGATTATATCCAGCAAAATCCGCCCCGGGGCGAGATAGTGCTGGTCCTGGCCGGCGCCTCCCGTGAGGAAGCCGCCGCAGCCGCTCCTGAGGTCCTCTCCGAACAGGATTTGGCGAGGTTGGCGTTGGAGCGCTCCCGGAAGGCGGGGGTGCGGGTCAAGGACGCCATCGCCCAAGTGGCGGCCGAACACCCCCTGCCGGACGGAACGAGCCCCAGGCGCAAGGCGGTTTACGCGGCGGTCCTGGCCCTGAGGGACGAAGGGGAGTGAGGCTCGGCCGGTTGCCGTTCATGCCCTCGTGGGGGTTTCTGGGGGCCGTTGCTGGTCTTCGGCGATTAGTGCCGGTCAGTCAGCCTCGTTCCTCCGCTTGTCCAGGTAGTCCATCAGGAGGCCCAGGGCCTGCTTGACGCCTGGCCCGCCCAGTTGGGAGATGGCCTCCAGGAGTTCGGGCGAGGCTCGGGGGTTGGCGGCCAACCACCGGCGCAGTTCCGGCAGCTCACGGGCTATGTACCACAGGACTGCCGGATCGGTCTCCGGGTCGCAAGCCACGGCCGGGGTCAGGACCAGGGGTGGCTGTGGCGGAGCGGGCCCATCGCTGGGGCGAGGTCCAAGGCTCGCGGCCCCTGCCTGCCTGCTGGAGGGGACCATTCCTTCTTGTAAATACTTGAGTTTGTCAATCGGATTACCGGTCTTCGCTCGCCCGAATGACTTGGGCATCCCACCCCGGCGCTTGCGGGAGGGCGCGTGGCCCAGCCAGCCCCTCACAAGATGTCCCGTAAGAGATGGAAGGTCCGGACGCCGACCGCATGTCCTGGCCAGCGGGGATTGGCCTCCAGCAGGTTCAGGCAGGCGCCGCAGGTGACATGGTAACGCTCCATCAGGGTGTGGAGGTAGGCCAACTTGCGGTCGTCGCCATCGCTGCCTCGTGGCGCGTCTTCACAGGCCAGGTCGCATGCGGTGCGCAAGGGGGATGTGGCCCACAGATCACCCAGCTGCATCAGATGCTCGGTCGGCAGACGGCGGTTGTGAACGCGCAGGTTGTGGCCATAGACCGGGGCGCGGAAGTGCGAGTTGGAGACGATGTCGAGGTGGGGAGGGAAGACGCCACCCGTCCAAATCCAGCCGGCCAGGGCATTGCAGGCGGCCGCTCCATAGGGCAGCAGCGGTGTCACTATGGATGCGCGGCCGAAGATGCCCGTCGCGCGCTCGTGCAGGTAGGAGCACGAAGCGTCCAACGGCTCTACCAAACGGCGTTGCGTCAGCAGGCGCATGCTGTTGGGGCCGGGCAGCTGGCTCAAGTGGACCAGGTTGGGCAGGGGTTGTTCGGCTGGTTGACCACCCATCCGGCTCGCGGGTCGCAGGCGGGCGGGCGCGGACTTCGGCGTGGTCGGCCTCGCCTGCTTTGGCCCGGTCCGATTTGGCCGGATTGGTTTGACAGGCTCCAAGCCCAGGCGGTCGTCAAGGGTGGGCTGGCTCCAGGAGCGTCTGCTCGCGGGCGCTGGTGAAGGTTGCGCGGACGGTGGGCGCGCAAGTTCTGGCCGCGCGGACGCCGGACGCGCAAAGGCCGGTCGCACGGGCGCTGCAAGCCGGGCTTCTCTCCTGCGGGTCGGTGGTCCACCGTCGCGGGGGGTCGCAGCTTGAGCGGGAGCAGGGGCGGGTCGTTCCATTGTCGCGGTCCCGTGTCCGGATTCCGCTTGTCTTGTCAGTGTCATGCGAAGACACTATGCGGGCTTTCGGCGTGGCTGCCAGTTTGATCCCGTGGCTGGGGAGCAAGTGGATGATACGGGAGGCATCCACTTTTTCAGGGGGCAAAAATGTGCATGGATGCCCATTTCCGTCCACTGGCCCCAGTTCCGCTTATGAATCCACCGCTGGGGGCAAGTGGATAAGTGGCGGGTCACCGATGCTTCCGGGCGCTCGCAGGCGCGAGTTTCCGCCATTTGTACCCCGAGGCCGATAATCTGGCAGGCATGAGCAAGATTCTTGTATCCGTCGCCTGGCCCTACGCGAATGGGCCCCGCCATATCGGTCATGTCGCCGGATTCGGCGTTCCCTCGGACGTGTTCGCCCGCTACCAGCGCATGAAAGGCAACGACGTGCTCATGGTCTCGGGCACCGACGAGCACGGCACCCCAATCCTGGTGGAGGCCGAGGCTGAGGGTGTGAGCGCCCAGGAGATCGCCGACCGCTACAACCGGGTCATCGTCAATGACTTATGCAAGCTGGGCCTGTCCTACGACCTCTTCACCCGCACCACCACCGGCAACCACGAGCAAGTGGTGCAAGAGCTCTTCAAGCAGTGCCTGGATAACGGCTACATTTACAAGGGCACGCAGAAGGTGGCGATTTCGCCCTCCACCGGCCGCACCCTGCCCGACCGATACATTGAAGGCACCTGCCCCATATGCGGCTACGAGGGCGCTCGCGGCGACCAGTGCGACAACTGCGGCCACGAGCTGGACCCGGACGAGCTGCTCAACCCGCGCTCCAAAATCAATGGCGAAACCCCGCGCTTCGAGGAGAGCGAGCACTTCTTCCTGGACCTGCCAGCCTTGGCGGAGGCCAATGAAGCCTGGCTCAAGACCCGCCAGGGTTGGCGGACCAACGTGTTGAACTTCTCGCTGGGCCTCTTCCGCGAGGTCAAGCCCAGGGCCATCACCCGCGACATCGACTGGGGCATCCCGGTCCCGGTGGACGGCTGGATCGACAACCCCAGCAAGAAGCTCTACGTGTGGTTCGACGCGGTCATCGGCTACCTGTCGGCCTCCATCGAGTGGGCCCGGAGGCAGGGACGGCCGGAGGCCTGGAGGGACTGGTGGAACGACCCGCAGTCCCTGGGCTACTACTTTATGGGCAAGGACAACATCACCTTCCATTCGCAGATTTGGCCCTCCGAGCTCCTGGCTTACAACGGGCAGGGCTCCAAGGGCGGCCAGCCTGGCGAGTTCGGCGAGCTCAACCTGCCAGAGCAAGTGGTGGCCAGCGAGTTCATGACTATGGAGGGCAAGAAGTTCTCCTCCTCGCGCGGCATCGTCATCTACGTCAAGGACATCCTTGAGCGCTACCAGGTGGACGCGGTCCGCTATTACATCTCGGTCGCCGGCCCGGAATCCTCCGACTCCGACTTCACTTGGGCCGAGTTCGTGCGCCATAACAATGAGGAGTTGGCGGCGTCCTGGGGCAACCTGGTCAACCGGGTGGCCAACCTGCTCAACAAGAATTTCGGCAGCATTCCGCCGGTTAACGAGGCCAAGTTGGACGAGCGCGACCGTGCCTTGCTTGACCAGTCCCGAGCTGCGTTCGACACGGTGGGCGGTCTGATTGACCGCCAGCGGCAGAAGGCCGCCCTGGGCGAGGCTATGGCCCTGGTGGGCGACATCAACAAGTACATCTCCGCCACCGAGCCTTGGAAGATCAAGGACGATCCGGAGCGCCTGGCGGCGGTCTTGGTCACTGGGGCTCAGGCCGTGTCCGATGCCAACCACCTGCTCGCGCCCTTCCTGCCCCACTCGGCCCAGCGGGTCTTCGAGGCTTTGGGCGGCCAGGGCGTCTTCTCCCCCTTGCCCCGGGTGGAGGAGGTCGAGGATTTGGATAAGCCTGGCTTCCAGTATCCCATCATCACCGGCGATTACCGGCTGGGCGAGACTGTGCACCCTTGGAAGAGCGAGCCGCTGACCACCGGCGCCCCGGTGCCCAAGCCCTCTCCCATCTTCGCCAAGATCCCCAAGGAGGCCGTGCAGGAGGAGCTGGACCGATTCCAGGCCGAATTGGACGAGCGGCAAGCCAAGGCCCAGGCCCGTTACGAAGCCGAACAAGCCAAGCTTCAGTCTTGACCAACTAGCGCCGTCCCAGCAGCGGGTGCGCGCGGACGGCGCTTCCGGCGCAGATGGGGGGGGGGGCGAGGTGATGCGGCTTGCATGCAAGGCGATGACTCGCGGTTCAGCGAAATACTGGCTTGCGGGGATGACTGGCTTGTTGGTCCTGCTAGCCGCTACCTGCTAAGTCTTCGGTGGGGTCGCAGGTTGCCTTCACGCATTCAATACTAAATTCTTAGGGGATTTTGAGGTTTTGCCCCCGTGGCATGCAGGCAGGCCTGCTTATATATGAATTACCGGCGGAGCACACAGCCGGTGAGGTTCCACTTGAACCCCATAATTGAATCTCCTTCTTCTCTCTCTTCTCAAAGCCCGGCGGCTCCCCCCGCCGGGCTTTTCTTCATTGGCGCGCGGACGCGCCGCGACGGGCTCAAACTTCGTTTAAGCGTGAACCCCCTGGTCCTTGGCGCACTTGTCCAGCACGTCCCGCCCCTCGCTTAGCCCTTGGCCCGGCTGGCTTGCGCATCTTGCGGCGAAATCGGGTCGATCGAGCTGGGGCCTGGAATGTCCGCATCCTCCAAGAGTCACCCCACAGCTGATTACTGGGCTCTCGCGCGCCCGCACCATGCTGGCGGTTTTGGTCCCTTGCCTTGCGGCTACAGGGTTTTGAATTCCGGGCAGCACGGCGCGCCTGAGGTTGGCGGTTAGGGGCGGTGGGGGCTGGCGCATAGAATCGAGCGTATGGAGATTTCTCAAGCTGAGGCCGTGCTTTTTGATTTGGATGGCGTGCTCGTGCCGACCGTGAAATTGCATCGGCGGGCCTGGAAAGAATTGTTCGACCAAGTGCTGCCGGAGGGGGCAGCGCCTTACACCGAGCAGGATTACTTCGCGTATGTGGACGGCAAGCCGCGCTATGACGGGGTGGCCGGCCTGCTCAAGAGCCGCGACATCCACCTGCCCTGGGGCTCGCGCGACGATAGCCCGGACAAGGAGACCATCTGCGGCCTGGGCAACCGCAAGAACCTGGTTTTCGAGCGCATGCTGGAGCGGGAGGGCATTGAGCCCTACCCCGATACGGTGGACGTTCTTCAGCACCTGCTCGGGGCAGGCAAGCGTCTGGCTGTGGTCTCCAGCTCCCGCAACGCGAACACCGTGCTGAGGGTGGCTGGCATCCGTAACTTCTTCGACCGGGTCGTAGACGGCAATGTGCGCGCCGAGAAAGGGATCAAGGGCAAGCCCGCCCCCGATACCTACGCATTCGCCGCCCAGCTCCTGGAGGAGCGGGTTGAGGATTGCGTCGTGGTCGAGGACGCACTGTCTGGCGTGGCGGCGGGCCGTTCGGGCGGCTTCGGCTTGGTCGTAGGCGTGGACCGGGGGGCTGGCCGGGCGAGGCTTTTGGAGGCGGGCGCCGACCGGGTGGTCAGCGACCTTATCGAGCTGATTGAAAGCGGCGGCCGGCGCTCCGGTTTCCAGGACCGGGAGCGGCTTGACCCCAAGGACTATCCGAACGACCCGTGGGGGTTCGAGGAGCGTCGCCCGCCCCGCCCGGAGAGCGCCACCCTCTTCTCCGTGGCGAACGGCAACATCGGCATTCGTGGGGATAGCGGTGGTTCGCGAGGCTTGGGCAATGGCACATTCCTGAGCGGTTTCCACGACACATACGACATCAAGCACCCGGAGAGCGCTTACGGTTACGCCCGTGTGGGCCAGGTCATCCAAGGCGTGCCAGACGCGGCCGGCTTCGTTCTGCGCGCCGACGGAGCCCCCCTGGTCGAGGCTGAGTCCTACAGCCAGCGGGTGGATTTCCATACGGGCGTGGCCACAATGACCAGGCTTTACCGGCTGGCCGACGGGGCGCGGCTGCGGGTAGCGATGGACCGCATGGCCTGCCTGTTCGACCCGAACCTCGTTGTGACCCGCCTGCGGGTTGAGTCGCCGGACAGGGAGGTCAAGGTCTGCGTTGATGGGCGGATTAATGTGGAGGCGCCCGGCCTGGTGGCCAGCGACGACCCACGCAAGTCCACCCTTATAGGCGGCTGCGGCATTCACGAGGTGGTTGACACCGCCCCCGCCATCTCGCTATCCCCGAACCAACCGGCCGCCACGGATGCTGAGAGCCTGGTCCGCGCAGGCCTGATGCAGGATTCGGGCGCGCCCACGGAGTCCTCCACCTCGGGTTGGGAGAGCCATGTCTTCCGCGCCAACAACTCCCGCCTGACCATGGCCATGGCAATCAGCCAGTGGGTCGATGAGAACGAAGGGGACAAGAACGGTTTCGACGGTGCTTGGCGGCGGCTGCCGGGCCGCATCTGGGAGCTCACGGCTCGTCCTGGCTCGCCAATCTGCCTGGTCCGTTACGTCGCTTACCACTCTTACCCCCTGCACCCCTTGGGCGTGCGCCGGGGTCTGGCGGTCAGCTCGGCGGGCGATGACGCCCACCGGCTCTTGGAGGGGTGCGCGGAAACCCTGTCCCAGGCCGAGCAGTCCGGGCCGGCGGCGCTTTTCGCCCGTCAGAGGGACTGGTTGGATGACTTCTGGGAGCGCGCCGACATCGAGATCGAGGACGGCCATGACCCCGAGAGCGACCGTACGCAGCAGGTGACCCGCTGGGAGCTCTTCCAACTGGCCCAGTCCACGGCGCAAATCACGAACGGTGTGGGCGCCAAGGGCTTAAGCGGCACTGGCTATGACGGCCACTACTTCTGGGATACGGAGATTTACATTCTCCCCTTCCTGATTTACACGGATCCCCAGCGGGCTCGGCTCCTGCTTCACTTCCGCTATCGGATGCTTCCTTCAGCCCGTCGCCGGGCTGCCACGATGGGCTTGAACGGGGCGCTCTTCCCCTGGCGCACCATCAACGGCGAGGAGGGGTCCGCTTACTTCCCAACCGGCACCGCCCAATACCATATAGACGCGGACATCGCCTACGCGGTCACCCAGTACTGCCTGGTTTGCGGTGATGACGACTACTTGGCGGACGAGGGGCTGGACCTCCTGGTGGAGACGGCGCGCATGTGGCTTTCGCTCGGCGGCTTCCAGCCTGACGGACGCTTCCACCTTTACAGCGTGACCGGGCCCGATGAGTACACGGCGATGGTGGACGATGACTTCTACACCAACCAAATGGCCCGGTTCAACCTGCGCTCAGCGTGCATGGCCATCCAAGACCTGGCCCAACGAGACCCGAAGGGCCTGAACCGGGCTAAGGAGCGTCTGGGCTTGGATAAGAACGAATTGGAGCGGTTCGGTGAGGCCGCCGAAGCCATGTTCCTGCCTTACGCGCAAGAGGAGGGGGTCCATGCCCAGGACGCTCAGTTCATGAGCCGTCCCAAGTGGGACTTCGAGCATTGCCCGGCCCGTCCCCTCCTGCTTTACTACCACCCGCTGGCCATCTACGGCCACAAGGTATTGAAGCAGACCGATGTGGTCCTGGCCCTCTACCTGCTTTCCTCCTGGTTCGACCCCGAAGGCAAGCGCGCCGACTTCGACTACTACGACCCGCTCACCACCGGTGATTCCACGCTTTCGGCGGCCTCCCAAGCGATTATCGCTTCGGAGGTGGGGCACCAGGATTTGGCCTTGCGCTACTTCCAGGAGTCCCTGTTCGCCGACGTGATGAACCTGCACGACAACACGATCGACGGCGTCCACCTGGCTGCGGCGGGCGGCGTCTGGTCCACCCTGGTCTGCGGCTTCGGCGGCCTACGGGACACTGGCGGCACCCACATCGAGATCGACCCGCGCCTGCCCAAGGGTTGGAAGTCCCTGACCTACCGGCTCACGATTGGCAACTCCCGCGTCAAGTTCAAGGTCACCTCCCATGGTGTCGAGACCGAGCGCCTGGACGGCCCGTCCCTGACCCTGCGCATATCCGGTCAGGACCGCCAGGTTTGAGGGTTTCCGGCAAGGGCCGCACCCGCTCCTAGACTGGTCGGCATGAGCAAACACCATCGGAAGCGTCAGTGGGCGCCGGCCCCGCAGGAGTTGCCGGACGGGGTGCGGGTGGCGGATGACCACACGCACTTGGCCTCAGTGCCGCCGTTCGCGGCCGAGCTGGACCGGCAGGCGCGGGAGCGTGGGCAGGATCCGGTCCCGGTCTACAGCGTCGATCAGATGATTGACCAGGCTCAAGCGGTGGGCGTCGAAGCCTTTTTGGATGTGGGCTGCGAACTGCTCAATCTGGAACGGGCCGTGCAGCTGTCCGCCGAGCATCCAGGGGTGGTGTACGCTGGTCTGGCCATCCACCCTAACGAGGCCGTATTGCATGGGCACCGGGGTGTCCCCGGGCCTGACGGACTGCCGGTGCACTACCAGACCTGGCATGACATCCCCTACCAGGAGGCGTTCTCCCGAGTTGCTGAGCTGGCCCAAGCCCACCCGCGCGAAGTGGTGGCCATAGGCGAGACCGGCATGGACCTGTACCGTACGGGAGCGGCGGCCGAAGGCATCCAGCGCCAGGCCTTCCGCGACCACATCGCTTTGGCTAAGGAGCTGGGCCTGCCCCTGCAGATTCACGACCGTGACGCCCATTCCCAGGTGATTGAGACCCTGCTGGCCGACGGGGCGCCCGAGCGCACGGTCTTCCACTCTTACTCAGGAGACGCGGCCATGGCCCAGGTGGCCGCAGAGCATGGCTGGTACTTATCGTGTTCAGGCAGCGTCTCATACAAGGGCAATGAGGGCATCCGTCAGTCCCTGTCGGTCGTGGGCCTGGACCACATCATGGTGGAGACGGACGCCCCCTATCTGGCGCCCATGCCCTACCGGGGTCGGGCCAATGCCCCTTACATGATTCCCTATACCTTGAGCGCGATGGCCGATGCACTGGACCTGCCCTTGGAGCAAGTGGCCCAGGCCACGAGGGAGACCACCCGGCGGGTCTACGGCTTCTAAGGGGACGGTTGGCCGGGCTGTGCGCCGTCGAATCTTGGCCGCCGATTGCGTATCTGGGGATAAAAGGTGCTACGGTAGTCGTCGCGTGCGTATGGAGCCATATGGGCCCTATGTGCGCTATAAGCGTTAACATAGAGCATTAAGCAGGCCGTGGGCCGGCCGATGGAGGGCTGCATGTCCAATGATCAGCGCCGCGCGTCCCGAGAAGAGGGCGTCGAGGAAGCGGATGATCCGCCCCGCTTATCCCAGCAGTCTGCTCAGGCGGACGCTCACAGGACGGGCAAAACGGCCCGGGAGCGGCAGCCCCAGCCCGCGCAGCTGACTCAGCAAACTCAGTCGCCGCGGCAAATCCAACAGGATTCCATCCTACTCTCCGAGTCGATTACCAAGGCACCCAAGCTTTCGAAGAAGTCCCGCACCCGCGAGGAGGAGGCCGAGCTCAAGCGTGTCCGGCGCGAGGCCCAGCGCAGAGCCAGGCGCAAGCAGCGCCCCGCCCGTGGCCCCCTAGGCCGCTGGTGGCGCAAGGTGCAGTCCTCGCCCGACAGGGTGACCATAGGCATGGCGGTCGTCGCCCTCGGCGTGGTTTACGGTGATATCGGAACCTCGCCGCTGTACACCCTGCAAACCTTCATCGCCGGCCAGGGCGGCATCCAGAACGTGGACCGGTCCGCGGTGCTGGGCATGCTTTCCTTGGTCTTTTGGTCGCTCACGCTAGTCACCACCGTCAAGTATGTGCTGGTGGCCATGCATGTCGACAACAAGGGCGAGGGCGGCATCTTCGCCCTCTACACCCTGGTGCGCAAGTACGGACGCTGGCTGGCCATTCCGGCCATGCTGGGCGGCGCCGCCTTCCTGGCCGATTCGGTGCTTACCCCGGCCGTGTCGATCTCCTCCGCCGTGGAGGGTTTGAGGACCATACCAGCCCTGACCTCCGTTTTCAAGAGCGCTCCTAACCTGACGATGATAATCACGATGATTATCGTCCTGGTCCTGTTCGCGGTCCAGTCGCGCGGCACTGAGCGCATCGGCCACGTCTTCGGCACCGTGGTCATGGTCTGGTTCGCCTTCCTGGCCCTGATGGGCCTGTACCGCATTCAAGGCGACTGGTCTATTTTCGCGGCCCTGAACCCGGTCTATGGCATTGAATTCATGTTCAGCCCGCACAATCCTGTCGGTCTGGCCATCATGGGCACGGTCTTCCTGTCCACCACCGGCGCCGAGGCCCTCTATTCCGACATGGGTCACGTGGGGCGCGGCAACATTTACGCCACTTGGCCCTTCATCAACATCGCCCTGGTCTTCAACTACTTCGGCCAAGGCGCTTGGATCCTGCGCAATACCGACAACCCGGCCCTGCGCGGGGTCACCGACATGAACCCCTTCTACCAGATGATGCCCACCACGGTGCGTTATCCTGCGGTCATCCTGTCGGTCACGGCCGGCATCATCGCTTCCCAGGCCCTGATCACCGGCGCCTTCACGATGGTCTCCGAGGCCACCGGTCTGAACTGGATGCCCCACCTGCAGGTGCGCTACCCGTCCAGGACCCGCGGTCAGCTCTACATCCCCACGATTAACTGGGTCTTGTGCGCGGCCACGTCGGCTGTGTTGCTGATTTTCAAGGATTCCGAGCACATCTCCGCCGCCTACGGTCTGGCGCTGACGATTACGATGATTTCGACCACCATCCTCTTGATGGTCCACCTGTGGTGCCACGGTCGCAAGGTCTTCGCGGTGGTCTTCGCGGTGGTCTTCCTGACCATTGACCCCCTCTTCTTCCTGGCGTCCATGACCAAGTTCATGCACGGCGGCTGGTTCACCATGCTCCTGACCGCTGCGATTCTATTCGTCATGTACACCTGGATGGAAGGCACCAAGGTCGAGCGTTCCCAGCGGCGGCATATGACGCCCAAGGAGTGCCTGCCGGCCATGGAGATGCTCCACAACGACTTCCGCATCCCCTACTTCGCCGACAACCTGGTCTACCTGACCTCAGACAACGAGATGCGCCGCCTGGACACGGACATCTTCTTCTCGATTTTCGCCGACCACCCCAAGCGGGCGCGCGCCTGGTGGGCCGTCTCGGTGCAGACCACCGACGCCCCCTTCACCCGCGAATACTCGGTCGAGAACTTCGGCACCAACTATCTCTTCCGGGTACGGATGCGCCTGGGCTTCAAGGTGGACCAGAACGTGGCCACCTACCTGCACCAGATCATGCACGAGCTGATCGACTGCGGGGAGCTGCCCCGGCAGACCTCCACCTATCCGAAAGTGGACGAAGACCCGCAGATCGGCACAATCACCTACGTCCTGATTCACAAGGCTTTGATGCCTGAATCCAAAATCACCACTAGGGGAGCGGTTTCGCTCACAGTCAAGTATGCGATCCGTCATATGGCCGGCAACCCCGTCAAGTGGTTCGGTTTGGCCCCCTACAATCCGTTGGTCGAAGTGCAGCCCCTCTTCGTCACCACTCGTTCGGTTCCGCGTCTGAACCGGGTGTCCTTGCCCAAGTCTCATAAAAAAAAGTGGGCCAAGGGGGCGAAGAAGCCAGGGGCCCAGCAGGCCAAGACCGGCGCCGGGCAGGAGGCCACGCAGGCTAAGGCTGGGGCCTCTGCAGCCGCTGCTACGACCGATGCGGTGGATGAGTCCGCGGAAAAGGTGGAGGGCAAAGCCAAGGGCAGGGAGCGTACGTCTGAGCGCAAGGGTAAGGGGGCGAAGCCTTCGACCGCCGACCAAGGCAACTGAGGCGGAACTGCCTGGTCTCTCCTGCTCACAGCTGATCAAGTCCCGGGGACAGCCTTTGCGCCCCGGGACTTGTCGTTTGGATTGGGATAGACTCGGAAGCGATTCGCAAGTGATGAACCGGGTCCGCCCTTGCAGGCGTGCCCCTGGGAAAGGTGTCTTCATATGACTGAAGCTGTAGCGAACATCGGTGTAGTGGGTCTGGCGGCCATGGGGGCCAGCCTGTCCCGTAACCTGGCCCGGCATGGCAACACGGTGGCCGTTTTCAACCGCCACTACTCGCGCGCGCAGACCCTGATGACCGAGCATGGCTCCGAAGGTAAGTTCGTCCCCGCTCAGACCCTGGAGGAGTTCGTGGGTTCCCTGACCCGCCCGCGCACGGCCATCATCATGGTCAAGGCCGGTGAGCCCACCGACGACATGATCAATGCCTTAGCCGATTTGATGGAGCCCGGCGACATCATCGTCGACGCCGGCAACGCTTACTTCAAGGACACCATCCGCCGCGAGCAGGCCATCCGCGCCCGGGGCCTGCACTTCGTGGGCTGCGGGGTCTCCGGTGGCGAGGAGGGGGCCCTGCTGGGTCCCTCGATGATGCCTGGGGGCACCGAGGAATCCTGGAGGACCCTGGGACCGATTTTGAAGTCGATCGCGGCGGTGGCCGAGGGCGAGCCATGCGTGACTCACATCGGCACCGACGGTGCCGGACACTTCGTCAAAATGGTCCACAACGGCATCGAGTACGCCGACATGCAGCTTATCGCCGAGTCCTACGACCTGATGCGTCGGGGGCTGGGCCTGGAGCCCGAGGCCATCGCCCAGGTCTTCGAGGAGTGGAATAAGGGTGATTTGAACTCCTACCTGGTGCAAATCACCGCCGAGGTGCTCCACCATATGGACGCCAAGACCGGTAAGCCCTTCATCGACATCGTCACCGACCAGGCCGGTATGAAGGGCACGGGCACTTGGACGGTGCAGACGGCCCTGGAGCTGGGCGTGCCGGTCACGGGCATTGGCGAGGCTGTCTTCGCTCGCGGGCTTTCCTCTACTCCCGCCTTGCGTCAGGAGGCCGAGGCCAAGGGCCTAGGCGGTCCCCAGGCCGAGGGTGCCTTCGCGGCTTTGGCCGCGGACCCAGAGGAGCGCAGCGCCTTCATCGAGGATATTCGCCAGGCCCTGTACGCCTCGAAGATCGTAGCCTACGCCCAGGGCTTTAACGAGATGGAGGAAGGCGCCAAAGTTTACGGATGGACGCTCGACCTGGGTGCCATCGCCCGCATCTGGCGGGGCGGCTGCATCATCCGCGCCAAGTTCTTGAACCGCATCTCCGACGCTTACGGCTCGGGCGAGCAGTTCGGCTCCCTCCTCTTCGATCCCTTCTTCAAGAAGGCCGTGGAGGGCGCGCAGGACTCCTGGCGGCGCGTGGTGGCTCGGGCGGCCCAGGCTGGTTTGCCTGCCCCGGTATTCTCCAGCTCCCTGGCCTATTATGACGCTTTGCGCTCCCGCCGTCTGCCCGCAGCCCTGATCCAAGGCCAGCGTGACCTCTTCGGCGCCCACACCTACGGGCGCGTGGACGAGCCCGGTGCCTTCCACACCCTGTGGGCTGGCGACAAGTCCGAAATCAAGGCCTGAGCGCCTATCTCAGTTCTAGCTGGGTCGGAGCGATGGTGGGTCAAATCGTTAAGCCCACCAGTCGCGCCGGCTGTGGCTTAGCGCCTGGAGGACTCCCTGACGACGAGTTTGTAATTGGCTGTCATTTGCTGTGGTTCCAGATGGGCCTGTGGCTGGTTTATGCGTTCCATAAGCATGC
Source organism: Bifidobacterium actinocoloniiforme DSM 22766 (assembly GCF_001263395.1). Taxonomy (NCBI): domain Bacteria; kingdom Bacillati; phylum Actinomycetota; class Actinomycetes; order Bifidobacteriales; family Bifidobacteriaceae; genus Bifidobacterium; species Bifidobacterium actinocoloniiforme. The sequence continues at coordinate 1,584,438 of NZ_CP011786.1, forward strand.
CGACGCTTTTGGCAGCCAAGTCATCCAAGTCGGTTTGCACGGTGGTGAGTGACGGCAGGGAGAGGCCGCCCTCTTTGATGCCGTCGAATCCTACTAATGCCGCGTCTTGTGGCACGTACACCTGTCGGTCGGCAAGTCCGCGCATGAATCCTAAGGCCAGGGAATCCGTCATGCAGAAGGCCCCATCGAACTGACGCCCGGAGTCTATGAGCTGGTGGGCGATGTTTCGGGCTGTGTCGGGGTCCCAGTGGTCGGCATTGATGAAGGTAGTGTCGTCAAACGCCAGTTCCGCCTCCTGAAAAGCTTGCAGGCAGCCACGCAAGCGTAAGGTCTTTGTAGTATTCGCGTTTGCCGGGTCATTCATGGTCGATAAGCTGGCGCCTATCACTATGATGCGTCTGCATCCGATTGAGATCAGGTGCATTACGGCCGTCCGCGCACCTGCTGTCCCTGCGGTCATCACGCTGTCGAAGGCAGGGTGGAGGGAAGGGTCGTCGAGCAGGACCATCGGCTTTCCGTCTGTCAGCGCCCGCATTTCCTCATTGCTGATGGATCCTGGGCTGAAGATGGTGCCGTCGCATAACTGACTGGTGACTCTTTGCAGGATGGAGATTTCATTTCGTTTTGATATCGAGGTCTGTTGGATGATCGCCTGCATGCCGTATGCGTTGATTTTCCGCGAGAGGGTGGCGCTCATCTGGGAAGGGTAAGGTTTGTCGAGCTCAAAGATGGCGACGCCGATGATGCCGCTTTTGCCTGATCTCAAGCTTCTGGCGGATAGGTTAGCGGTGTAGTTGAGCTTGCGCGCAGCTTCGACGACCTTGTTCCTGGTTGATTCGGCTATTCGGGTGTCGCCGCGCAGGGCATACGAGGCTGTGGCTCTGGAGACCCTGGCCTCCTTGGCCACATCGCTCATCGTTACCATCTGCCCGGCCTTTCCGTCAATGGATCGCCATGAAACCTGGCATTGCCTTGACTCCTGAGGTGATTTACGGCGCTCTGGCTTCCATTCTAGGATGAGGCCGAACCTGAAGCGGGAAAGTGGGAGTCGGATTGTTTGACACGATTCAACTAACGTGGTATATCTTTAGTCAGCAAATTTGAATCGTATCAATAGTGCTGTGATTCGGTTTGTTGCACAGATGTTGCGGTTCGGATACTGATCCAAGGAGGAATCATGAATCTGGCCAAGGTCGTCCGAAGGGTCTTCGCCCTGCTAGGGTCCTGCGTCTTTCTGCTGCCTCTGTCCGCCTGCGGTTCCGCCAATGCCGGTGGCCGTACGACGCTCAGCTTCCTATCGTGGTATAACGAGCAGACCATGAAACCGTTCATTGACGAATTCGAGCGGCGTAATCCTGATATTTCAGTGGATTTCAGTTTCTCACCGCCTACGCCCGAGTACATCCAGACCTTGCAGACGAGGCTGGTGGGCAACCAGGCGCCCGACGTGTTCATCATCACGTCAGAGAACAAGGCCGATTTGATTAAGAACCACTATGTGCGTGACCTGACCGATGAGCCGTTCATGAAGGACATAGACAAGACCAACAAGGACTTCGTCAGCCAAAGCAGCAGGGTTTATGGCATGTCTCTGTCCTCTTGGGCATCCGGCATCGTCTACAACAAGGACCTGCTGGCCAAGGTGGGCGCAAAGGATGTCCCTCAGGATTGGGATGGCTTCCTGGACTTGTGCGCCAGGCTCAAGAATGTTGGAGTGACTCCATACTTGGAGACCATATCCGAGGCACCGAGCCGAATCACCGACGGTTTCCAAGGCTCCCTATACGAAAGCAGGGGTGTGGATGTCGGGCATTTGGTCGATAAAATGCCCCAGACCCCCGGGCAAGACCAAAAAGAGGCTACCGAGGCCTGGCTTAAGCTATACGAGCGAGGCTTGGTCTCCAGAAACGTTGTCGGTATGAGCGCGGATGACATGAAGAGTGAGTTCACCAACGGCAGAGTTGCCATGATTTGCACTGGCCCTTGGGACTTCCCGGCTTTCTCTGAGTCGGGCATCCATTGGGGCCTGGGGGCTATGCCGGTCCTGCGCAAAGGCATGACCAACTACGCGCAGGGCTCGCCGTCTCCTGGTTACGCCATTTACTCCGGTCTGTCCGGCGACAAACTCAAGGCTGCGCAGAAGTTCCTGACATTCTTGTCGAGCAAATGGTCCTTGGAGCAGTTTTCGCGTAACGGCGACGCGATCACCGTCAAAGGTTTCTCGACCCAGGTGATTCCTCAGTATCGCTGGATATACGAGCACAATGTCAGAACAGGCAAGTATTTCCTCGTCACGAATTTCTTCGTCAAGCCAGACGTACTCTCCACCGAACTCAAAGCGGAGACCCAACGTCTGCTCATGGGTTCGGAAGACGTGGATGGCTGGGCCAGGAACGTTGATGCCAAGATGGCGGCAGTGCAGTGATCGCTGTAAACAATCTCAAGAGCGGCCGCGAGACCGATAAGACGAGCGCTAGGGGAGGAAAACGATGAAAGCGGATACTGTCGATTCCCGAAGTCTGGAATCCGCTGTTACGGGTAGGTGGTCTTCGGCGGAGTTGCCAGCCAAGCGAAGGAAGCGCAAGCAGGGATTGAGGGAAAATGCGACATCCTTCTGGTTCCTGCTTCCGATCCTGGCTGTGTTCGTCATCTTGTTCGCTGTACCCATGGTGCAGACGGGCATCTATTCGATGACTGACTTCAATGGTTACAGCGTGGACATGCACTACGTCGGCTGGAGTAACTACCGTAAAGTCTTCTCCGATCCATCAACCATGCAGGGGTTGTCCTTCACTATCACCTATGCGATAGCTCAGACCATACTGGTGACTTGCTTCGCCATTCCTCTGGCGGTCACGCTTAACAAGAAATTCTGGGGGTGCAACTTCGCCCGTTCGGTGTTCTTCTTCTTCAGCGTGCCGGCCCTGGCAATCATGGGTATGGTCTGGAAGTACATCTTCTCGCCTATGGATAGCGGCGTCATCAACTCAATCCTGCATGGTTTCGGAATGGGGCCAATCCCATGGTTGGCGAACACAGGCTTGGCTCGCGCCTGCGTGATTTTCATCTCGGTATGGGCGCAGATTGGTTGGCATGCCACACTCTACCTTGCCTTCCTCCAGTCCATACCAGCCGACATATACGAGCAGGCCACCGTGGATGGAGCCACGCCGCGGCAGAAGTTCTTCCATATCACCTTGCCTCAGTTGGTGCCCGGCATCGTGACTTCCACCTTCCTGCTCATGTCGGGCGGGCTGAAGGTATATGACCTTCCATACACATTGACCAAGGGTGGTCCTGGCTACGCCACCTACACGGTCACCCAGTCAATCATCCAGCAGGGCATCGGGCAATCCCAATACGGCGTGGGATCGGCCCTGGCTGTTATGTTCACCCTGGCCACGGCCCTGTTGGTGTTCCTGCAAATGGCTGTCGCCGAATTGGTTTCCAGGAGGTTCCAATGAGTATGATGACCCGGTCTTCCAATGCTGGCGGTCGTAATCTTACCTTAACGCAACGCGAGCGGCGGCGGTCGGTTGTGCGAAGTGTAGTGGTTCTGGCCATCACTCTAGTGTGCGCGGTGCCCTTGTGGTACATCATCATCAATACCTTCAAGACAATCCCGGATATGTCCGCCAACCCGCTCGGCCTGCCAAAGCAATGGACCTTCGCCAACTATGTGAATGCCTTCGCCACGGTGCCCATCGTGCGCAGCTTGGTTAACACAGCGATCGTCACTGTTGTCGGGGTCTTCTTCCAGGTGATGGTCGGCGCGCTGGCGGCCTATGGCATGATTTTGCACAAGTCTGTCTTCACCACTGTGGTGGGAGCGATGTTAATGGTTGCTTTCGTGATCCCCACCCAATCCACTTTGATTCCTCTGTACCGTATGGAGTCCTCGGTAGGGTTGGTCAACACATTGGCCGGCCTGATCATCATGTATCTAGCGGGTTCCGTGTTCTGCTATTTCCTGATTGTGGGCTACATGCGATCACTGCCCTTCGAAGTGATCGAGGCGGCGCGCATCGACGGCGCCGGTCCTTTCCGGATTTTCCGTAGTATTGTCCTTCCGCTCATCCGGCCTATCATGACGACAGTCGTGGTTTTCCAGACTATGAGTACTTGGAATGACTTCATGACGGCCAACGTGTTCATCAGCAGCTCGGACCTGCGCACCCTTGTCCTTCAGGTGTACAGCGCAGTGGGGCAGTTCTCCACGGATTGGCCCAGCTTCATGACCATCACGGTCCTGGCTTTGATCCCAGTATTCATCTTCTTCGTCCTCTGCCAGAAGTGGATCGTCTCCGGGTTGGTGGCCGGCGCGGTGAAAGGCTGACGTGGGCGCAGGTGCAATGGGCGAAAACGACTAAGGAAGGATGAGCGAGCCGGTGGCGCAGGATATGGAGACAGGGCGGGAACCTCTGGTGGGCACGAACCCATTGGGCAGGTACTGTGCCGACCCTAATCTGGTGGTGTTCGACGGTCGGTGGTTCCTGTACTGCACTGAGGACGGGAACGCCGACTGGTCCTCCACGTCCTTTTACGCGTACAGCTCGCCGGACCTAGTGCACTGGGATCGCCGGAAAATCCTTGACTTGGAGCAGGTTCCCTGGTGGACTGGCCAGACCGGTGGCTGGGCGCCGAGCGTACTGCGCAGGGGACAGGGTGACTATCTGTTCTATTTCGTGGCCGACCGGCAGATTGGCGTAGCGCATGGCAGCAGTCCCAATGGTCCTTTCGTTTCGATCGACCGACCTATCATCGCAGAGGGTGACTATGACTGCTATCCCATAGATCCAGCGGTTTTCATCGATGACGACGGCAGCCGTTACCTGCTCTGGGGGAATTCCCGCGCTTATCTGGCCCGGCTGGCGGATGATGGCATGAGTGTCGAGGAATCGACGGCTGTGAGCTGGGTGCCGGGCGATTTCCGTGAGGCGATTTATATCAACAAGCGTCAAGGCAGGTACTACGCTTCATGGTCGGAAAATGATACCAGGGATCCCCGGTACTGTGTGCGGTACGCGGTCTCGGACAGTCTATTTGGGCCATGGAGCGAGCCTAGGACTCTGCTGGAAAAGTGCGAGAGCCTTGGCATCCTGGCTACCGGTCACCACTCGATCGCCAATATCCCCGGTACTGACGAGTGGGTGATCGCCTACCATCGGTTCGCTATGAATGGCCATGGCGACGGCTGCCACAGGGAGACTGTTTTTGCGCCTCTCGGGTTCAGAAGTGACGGAAGCATACGCCAAGTGAACCCTCAGCCAGGTTCCTACTGGCGGCCCATTGGCCCTGCCTAGGCGGGTCGCTGACCTACTGCTTAGGAGGACCCTGTGGCCGGGGTGATGGGGGCTGATTAGCGCTCGAACGCTTGCTTGACGGCCTTGTACTCACTGTCGGTGATTGGCAGGATTGAGCCGTGGCGTTTTTTCAAGTTCCCCAAGTCGATGCCGTCCGTCAGTTCCCAATCCTGGGGGTCGCGCGAAGCCAGGTCGGCGCTGCGGAAGGCCAGATAACCCTTGCCTTGCGCGAATTGATCGCACATGAGTCCGAAGGGCATGCGCCGCCCTTGGGGGTCGTATATATCGGCTGCGTTGTAGGTGAACAGCTCGGGGCCTTCGAAGTAGTGGCTGGAATAACGGCCGTCGCCCAGAATGTCCGCAAGGCTCCCTACGTAAGACCAAGCTTGGCTGTCGTCGGTACGCTTTGCCTCGTATGCGCTTGCGTAAGGGTTGCGGGTGCGTTCGATGGTGATCTGCGCATCTTTGGAAACCCGATACCACCAACCGTCGGGTCCGAGCATCATGCTGGTGTCGATGACGTCGTTCCCGCGGTCAATCCACTTGGTTGGGGTACTGAAATCATGCAGATCCGGCGAGGTCGCGTAATACATGTTGACGTCCTGGCCCAGTTCGTTGGACAGCGGGTTGCCAGGCTCCTGCCGACCGGCCCTGGTGGCCCAGTAGACAATCCATTGTGCGCGTTCATCGTCCCAACTTGCCTCAGGTGCCCAGGCCATGCCGGCCCCGGGGATGGGCGACGCTACGTCCGTCAAACGCGGATCGGACCAATTCACCAGGTCCGGTGAATCCCAGATGACCAGGCCGGTTGACCCGTTGACGGTGGCCATGCCCTCCTGCCAGCCGCCTCGATAGAAGATGGACTGGTCCGTGGCGAGGATGTGGAAGGCACCGTCTGGTCCTCGGACGATGAAGGGGTCGCGTACGCCCTTTTCTCCGCCGTTCCAGGTGAGCACAGGATCACCCTGGGAGCGCAAATCCTCCCAGTGGCGGCCGTCGCGGCTGAGGGCGAAGTAAATCTGCTCATCGGTTGGTGCTTGCTCGTCCCCCGTGAAATGGGCGAACAGGTAGGCGTTCGTCTCTGTGAGCTGGTTGATCGTCATCGTCTGCGGCGGCCTTTCGCGTATCTGGGTTTGCCAACCTTCACTGGCTAGGACTTACCATCGCTGTTATTATAGCGGGAAGCCACAACCTTATGCCTGCGCGCATGGTTGCCGATTGGCGTGCGTCTACTCCTTGGCGATAGGGTGGCCACCGAACTGCTCTCGCAGGGCGGAGACCACTTTCATGGTGATCGGATCGGAGATCTTAGAACCCTGGCGGGCGTAGAGGGAGGCGGTGGTGACGGGCACTGGCACGCCCAGCTTGAGCGCGTCCTGGATCATCCACTTGGCTTCGCCTGATTCGTCCGCCTTGCCGGCGATGTGCTCCAGGCCCGGGTCTTCCTGCAGGGCCTTGACCATCAGGTCAAGCAGCCAGGATTTGATGACCGAGCCCTCCCGCCATGAGGCAGCCACCTGATCGGGGTTCTTGACTAGAGGCGAGGCCTGCATGATCGCATACCCCTCCGCCAGCGCCTGCATCATGCCGTATTCGATGCCGTTGTGCACCATCTTGGCGTAGTGCCCCGCGCCGATGCCTCCGGCGTGCACCAGTCCGTTCTCGCCTTCGGGTTTGAGGGCTTCCAGGATGGGCAGGATGCGCTCAAAGTCTTCGTCGGAACCGCCGGCCATCAGAGCGTAACCCCTCTCTTTGCCCCAGATGCCGTTGGAAGTGCCCACGTCCACCAGGCCGATTCCGCGTTCGGACAGGAGCTTGGCGTGTTCCATGTCCTGGGTGAAGTGGGTGTTGCCTCCGTCAATCACCAGGTCGCCGGGCTCTAACAGGTCGTACAGGCAGCCGATGGTCTCTTCGGTGGGCTTGCCGGCGGGCACCATCACCCAAATCGCCCTTGGCGCTTGCAGCGCGCCGACCAGGGCCTCCAAGGAGTCCACGTCTCGACCGGAGTCCGGGTCCAGGTCGTAGCCCACCACCTGGTGGCCCGCGCCCTTAATCCGTTCCGCCATGTTGAGGCCCATCCGGCCTAGTCCAATCATTCCGATTTGCATTGTCGTCTTCCTTTCGTGTTGTTCGTTGATTTGCGTTAACGGTGGTCGCTGTCCGGTCTGCCGTGCCCTTTCCCGTTCGACTTCCTCGGTGTGCGTTGATGCCGCGCACTTGAGCCCCAGCGTGTCGATGACCTCCTCTGCCTCAATCTGAGGCGAGGGGTTCAGGTTGACATCGATGGTTAGGTGAATTTCATCTGTTCCTAGGGGCTCCAGCGTGTCGAACTGGGACTTGAGCATGGCGGGTTTCATGAAGTGCCCATGCCGCCTGGATAGCCGATCCATAATCAAGTCGTAGTCGCCGCTCAGGTGGATGAAGATGACCCCAGGCATGCGCAGTTTATCGCGGTACTCGCGTTTGAGCGCTGAGCAGGTGACAGTGCCAGGTCGGCCCTGGCGGATGTGATCGGCTATCCAGGTGTGGATGCGCTCCAACCAGGGCCAGCGGTCCGTGTCATCCAGAGGTATGCCGCGCGCCATCTTCTCGATATTGGCGGCGGGGTGGAAGTCGTCGGCTTCGGCCATATCCCAGCCGAGCTTACGGCTCAGCTGCTCGTTCAGCGTGGTTTTGCCGCAGCCTGAAACCCCCATAATCACCAGGATAGGGTTCTTGCCGTCCAGGTATCCGTTTGGGACAGTGTTCTGCATGGCTTCAGGGACTGGTGACGATGCTGTGGGCTGCGGTTCGATTTGGCTTGTGTCTGCCATATGGATTCCCTTTCTGCAAGCTTAGGATGGGTCGCTCTGTGCTGTATGATCCCGGCTTCATGCAGTTAGTGGCACGAAGATGCTCAGCAGCATGACCAATGCCAGCACCACAACGGAGAGCAGGCACTCCAGCACGGACCAGGATTTGAGCGTCTCGCCCACGCTTAGGCTGAAGTACTCTTTGATGAGCCAGAAGCCGGCGTCGTTCAGGTGGGAGAGGAAGATGGATCCGGCGCCTATGGCCAGCACCAGCAGTGTGACTGCGGAGGGGCTGGCGTTCATCATGGCCATGGCGTTGCTGAGGATTCCCGCCGTGGTCAGGATGGAGACAGTGGCCGAGCCGGTAGCGATACGTACGAAGGCCGCAATCAGCCAACCGAGCAGGAAGATGGATACATGCGACGATTCCACGAAGTTGCCGATGATCTGGCCGATGCCGGTCGAGACCAGCACACCTTTGAATCCTCCGCCGCCTCCCACAATCAGTAGGATGCCTGCTACTGGGGGCAAGGCAGCGCCGAGTGAGTCGTTGACCGTCTTCCAGGGGATGCCAGATGCGGCTTTGAGGCTGAGCATGGCAAAGATGAGCGAGATGGCCAGTGCCATAATCGGGTTGCCTACAAAATTGATAACCTGGCCGAAACCGCTGGTCGAGCTGCTGAAGCCGGGACTGGCAATCTCAAAAATCGAGGTCAGCAGCATGAGGGCCGCGGGCAGGAGAATGCAGCACAGAGAGAGTCCGAAGGGAGGCAGTTTCGCTTCCTGCTCCACGGCTTTATCGCTGCGCGTTACGAAGTCAGCAGGAGCCTGGACCGGCACCCACTTTGCGGCGATTTTAGAAAACAGCGGTCCGACAATCAGCAGGGTGACTATGGCGATAGGGATGCCGAACATCATGGTCAGTCCAATGTTGCCGCCTGTTTTGAACTGGCTCAGCGCCGCGAGGGGGCCGGGGTGGGGAGGCACGCATGCATGCATAATGGACAAACCCGCTAGGGTGGGGATGGCTACGCGCATAAGGGGCAGTTTGGTGCGCCGCGCCACCAGGATGATGACGGGCACGAGCACGACCAGGCCGACCTCAAAGAACATGGGCAGTCCGATGAGGGCGCCGATCAGGGCCATGATCCAGGGGATGGAAGCATCCGAGGCTTTAGAAACCAAGGAGTTGACCACTTGGTCAGTGGCTCCGGTATCCATGAGCACGCGCCCAATCATGGCCCCCAGGCCAATAAGGATGCCCACGCTGCCCATCGTCTTGCCGAATTCGCTGCTGAAACTGGTGATTGTGGCGACCGGTCCGTAGCCGGAACCGATGCCGACCACCAGTGCTGCTGCCAGCAGGGAGATGAAGGGGTGGAGTTTGGTGACGGTCACCAGCAGGATGAGCACGATGAGGCTCAATACGAGGCTAACTCCCAGTCTGGTTGTGGAAAGTTGGGGCGTTCCAGCTGCCAGAGTCATGGCTGCGCCCCTACTCGCCGCCGCTGCAAGTCGGTACATGCGTTCCTCTTCTCTGAGGATTAGGCTGTCGGTCTCGGTCGGGGGCGAGACGAACTGCTCCGAAAAGAGCGGAACTCTGCCGTTGTCGGGCCGGCAAGCACTAATGTTTACGGACAATATTATTTCTGCATACAATAATGTATGCCATATTTATTAAATGTAATACTAAATAATGGATTCTGGCAAGTCCGAGTTTGGCCTGCACCGGAATGGCGAAACCGGGAGGGTCGCGGAACAGGACGCTTGCTAGGCTGAATGTATGAATGCAGCATCAGAGATTGTTGACACGCCAAGGCGTACCCTCCATGATCGGCTTTTGAATGAATGGGGGCAGGCAATCGTCAGTGGTGCTGTGAAGCCCGGAGAGCACTTGCCTGATCCGGAGGGCGGCGAAGGACAGCCTTCGCGCACGGTGACGCGGGAAGTGGTCCGTGTACTGGAGTCGATGGGATTAGTTGACGTCAGGCGCAAGGCGGGGGTGCGGGTCTGCGCCGAGGAGCACTGGAACATATTCGACCCGCAAGTGATTGACTGGCGGTTGCAAGGGTCGCGGCGGGTCCAAGCCCTCCACGAGCTCTCCCAACTGAGGGCTGGCGTAGAGCCTCTGGCAGCCCGGTTGGCGGCGGGACAAGAGCGGCCGGATGATTGGGCGCAGCTTACCCGGGCGGCCATCGACATGACCGCATACAGCCAGCATGCTGCGGGACCGCAGTACTTGGAAGCCGATGAGCGCTTTCACCGGGCGCTTCTGAAGGCGTCCGGCAACGCCATGTTTGCAGCCCTGGGAGATGTGATAGCTTCGGTGCTGCATGGGCGGACTAAGTTGGAGCTGATGCCGCAGCGGGCCGATGCTGTGGCACTGCGTCTGCACACCGATGCCGCGGCTTATATACGCGCGGGCGATGCGGACGCTGCCGAATGGGCTCTGCGGCAGATAGTGGACGAATCGGATAGCGCCATAGAGCGTTCCTCGCAGTTGTGGAGAGCGGGCAATCAGTAAGGTTTGGAGGGTTGGTTCTGGGCGGTGACTTGATTACTCAGGCGATTTCGTGGCTTGGCGAATTGAGCTCGGCGGCGGCATCGTGGTCCAGAAGCCACAGGGTCTCCTGGCGGCCCTCACCGTAGGAAGAGGGAACGTGTGGGTCGTTGCGGCCTGAGAGCGCGCTCTTGACCCCTTGCGCCTTCTCCGCTGTAGAGGCGAAGAACCAGACCTTGCGGCTGCGGCGGATGCAGGGCACGGTCAGGCTCAGACGCATGGACGGCGGCTTGGGGGAGTGGTTGACCCCCACTACGTTCACGGTCTCGTCGGTGATTTCGGCTTCGCCATGGTCAGGGAAGAGCGATGCGAAATGTCCATCCGGCCCCACCCCGAAGACCGCAAGGTCGAAGTGGGGCTCGTCGCCCAGGTCATAGGCCAGCTCGCGCTCATACTCGCTGGCGCCGGCGCGCAGTGCTTCCTCATTGTCCTCATCGCTGGCGCCGGCCACCTGCTCGGGGGCGCGCCGGTCCACTGGCATCTCGTGCACGTTCGACTTGGGCAGCAGCCCCTGCTCGATCAGCCGACCGTACCAAGCCCGACGCGCCTGACCGGCGTTGCGGTCCACGTCCCCGAACGGCACGAAACGCTCATCGCTCCACCATAGGTGTACCCGGGCCCAGTCCACGGTCTCGCTCAAGGGGCTGTCGGACATGGAGGCGTAGATGTCGTTGGCATCCCGGCCTCCTGTCAGGGCCAGGTCCACCCTGGGCTGGCGGGCCAGGCGGTCGCCGAGTTCCAGCAGTATGCGGGCCGCAGTGGCCTCGATCAGCAGTCGCTCGCTTGGGTAGGTGATTGTTATGCGTTCCGACACGTGCTCTCCTTACATCACTACTTGCATATCCACGGGGGCGGCGCGCTGGTCCCTCCTGGCCGGGCTCAGCGGTGGTCCACCAAGCCCCAACCTGTGCTCACTACCTCAGCGTAGACCTCATCCGGGTCCAAGCGGCCCAGCTCCTCACCCAGGCAGTCCACGGTCGTGCGCAAGGGCAGGGAGACGGTCTGATCAGCCTGGCCTGGCTGCCTGATGACAGCGTGGTCGCTCTTGAAGCGTTCCATGCTCAGTTGTCCGTCCTCGCGTTCGAAGTAGACGCCGGTGATGGCCTGGGCGGCGGGGTCGCGATCCACGCTGACCGGTACGCCAAGCTTCAGCGCCAGCCAGGAGGCCAGCAGCTCCAAGGGCAGGTAGTTGGTCTGGCCGCTGACTCTCACGGATTGGACCGGCAGGTGCGGCGGCTGGTCCAGCATCGAAGCCAGCATGGCCCGCCAGATGGTGATGCGTGTCCAGGAGAGGTCGATGTCGTCCGGCTGGCAGTGTTCGCGCAGCTGCTCGAAGGCGGCTGGAGGGTCGCTTGCGTTCTGGGCGTCGGTGATCCGGCTGGATGACTTGGAGCCCACGGGGTCATCCGAGGGGTTGCTTGGCGCCTGGTTGGGCCACCAGGTGACAATCGGCACGTCCGGCACCAGCAGGGGAATCACCAGGGCGTCCAGATGCTTCAGCAATCCGTCGACCGGGGCGAGCACGATGACTTCGCCTGCGCCGGCATCCGCGCCGAAGCGAATCTGTGCGTCCAGGGTCCGCTCCTGCTGGTCCGCAGGCGGCACGCTTGTGAAGCAGTCATGGTCGGGTCCGGGGTCGGGCGTCCAGGCGGACCCTTCGCCCTTGCCGTCGGTCACAATCGCGATCACCCGGCAGGGGTGTTCCCGGCTGGCCGCGTTCACCGCCTCCAAGGCCTGCTCCAGGTCAGCCTGGCAGGTGGAGATGATCAGTGTGAGCACGCGGTCCATGCCCGCCTCGCCACGCTCCACATGCATCTCATCAATCTCGTGGGCGATGGCCGCTGTGGTGGTGTTCGGCATTGCTACAATCATGGCATCCTCCAATGGTGTCCGTCGGCGGCCAGCATGCGGTCCGCCTGGGCTGGCCCCCAGGTGCCCGCGCGGTAAGGTTCAGGTTGGCCCAGCCCCGCCCAGTACTCTTCGATTGGATCCAGGATTTTCCAGGACAGGTCCACTTCACCGCTGGTGGGGAAGAGGGGAGGGTCGCCTAGGAGCACATCCAGGATCAGGCGCTCGTAGGCCTCGGGCGAGGCTTCGGTGAAGGAACGCCCATAGGAGAAGTCCATGTTCACATCGCGCACTTCCATGGCCGAGCCTGGCGTCTTGGCGCCGAATCGTAAGGTCACGCCTTCATCGGGCTGCACGCGAATCACTACGGCGTTAGCGCCCAGCTCGCGGGTGGCTGTGGCGTCGAAAGGCAGGTGGGGGGCGCGTTTAAAGACCACGGCGATCTCGGAGACGCGCTTGCCCAGGCGTTTGCCGGTGCGCAGGTAGAAGGGCACGCCCGCCCAACGGCGGGTGTCCACATCCAGGCGGATGGCTGCATAAGTCTCGGTCGTGGACTTGGGGTCGATGCCCTGCTCCTCCAGGTAGCCCACCACCGGCTGCGAACCCTGCCAGCCGGCGGAGTACTGGCCACGGGCGGTGTGCGCGCCCAGGTCCTTGGGCAGGCGGACGGCGGAGAGCACCTTGGTCTTCTCAGCAGTCAGGTCGGACGCGGCGAAGGAGACCGGCTCCTCCATGGCGGTCAGGGCCATCAGCTGGAGCAGGTGGTTCTGAATCACGTCGCGGGCCGCCCCAATTCCGTCGTAGTAGCCGGCGCGGCCGCCGATACCCATGTCTTCCGCCATGGTGATTTGCACGTGCGAGACGTAGTTGGCGTTCCAGACCGGCTCGAACATCATGTTGGCGAAGCGTAGGGCCAGGATGTTCTGCACGGTCTCCTTACCCAGGTAGTGGTCGATGCGGAAGACCGAATCCGGTTCGAACACCTCGCCGACCACCCGGTCCAGCTCCTTGGCGGAGGCCAGGTCGTGGCCAAAGGGCTTCTCTATGATGACCCGCTTCCAGGCGCCCGGGTCTGAGTGCGCCAGACCGGATGACGCCAGCTGCTCGGACACCACCGGGAAGGCCTTGGGCGGGATGGACATGTAGAAGGCGTGATTGCCGCGCGTGCCCCGGTCCCGGTCCAGTTCGGAGACGGTCTGGGAGAGTTTGCGGAAGGCTTCGGCATCGTCGAAGTTGCCTTTGACGAAACGCATGCCTTCCTTCAAGTGCCTCCAGGTGGCCTCGTTGAAGGGGGTGCGTGAGTGGGCGCGCACATTCTCCTCGGCGAAGGCGGCGAACTCATCGGTCGTCCAGTCGCGTCGGCCGAAGCCAATCAGGCCAAAGGATGCGGGCAGCAGGCCGCGGTTGGCCAGGTCGTAGACGGCCGGAAGCAGCTTCTTCTTCGACAAATCGCCGGTCACGCCGAAGATGACCAGAGAGCTTGGGCCGGCAATGCGCGGCATGCGAAGGTCGCGTGCGTCCATCAGCGGGTTTTCCCAAGGCTTGTGCCCGCCTGGCTCGGTTTCACCGGATGCGGCTTGTGAACTTGCCATGCACCTCACACTCCTCAAATAGGTGTCACTTCCAAATTCTAGGGCAGTAACAGTCCATCACGCGCTGGGCAAACCCTGACGGGATCATCATGTACTACACGGATGATCAGAACAGTCCATCACGCGCTGGGCAAACCCCAACGAGCGATTTCTTGTGTGTTCCCACCCACATTCGAACGCATCGCCTTGGCGGAATGTCCCTGCATGCACGGCTCGCACGGCCTGACCATCAATGGTTGGATACCGGTCAACCCGTCCGCCGAAGAGGGCGTATATGACATGGCCGGAGCGGCGAGTGCGGTTCCGTGGTCCGGTGCCGTACATCTTTGCTCTGAGTCACGACGAGGTGAGTCGCGGGGAGGACAAGGGCGGCGGCCCGAAGCCTGACCTTGTACCAATCGGTGTGGGACAACGCCTATGCCTTGCCCGAGATGGACGAGAGGTTCCCGCCAAAGCCGGGGCTTGACGATTCGCATGGTTGCGATGAGGCGCGAGTTTGGGCTGTGAGACCAGTGGTTCGTGCGACTTGGTGCTGCGAGGTGGCCGGCTTGCGCGCCTTCGCGGTATGGCTGTGGGTGGTTGAATGCGGCGCCTCAATCCATTTTGAAACGCGCAAGGGCTGACTGCCGCCAACCGGCGCGGCACCTGCGTCGAGCTGACGGCTTCCGATTCGGACAGCCGCGCTGAAGGCGTCCCGCCCGACCGCTGGTCGGATGGTGCGTCCCTAGCCGGGCTCACTGTTCGACGCGGCAGCCGCACGTGTTGGAGATTGTGGCGTTCAGGGAGTAGCTGGTGGAGGTGCGGGCCATCAGGTCGTCGATGGAGGCCAGGAGGGCGAAGACGACCTGGGGCTCGCCGCGCACTATTGTGGCCATGTCGTTGGTCTCGTAAGCCAGGCCGGAGGTCTTGATGAGCTCCAGGACTTGGCCCACCGGGCTAGTGTAGTCGGCCTGGGCCAGTGGGTACAGGCTCAGTTGACAGCTGATGCGACGAAGCGAACGCATGTGAAACCTCCTGGGGTGGCTGGGTTTGTATGGGATGCCCTGTCCTGACGGCGGGATTCCTCGGCCAGGGTGTATGCGGCGTCGGGCAGGGACGGGGGGATGAAGAGGCAGTCGCGACGACCGGTGAAATGGGACGGGTCCAGGGAGATCAGCTGGTCGGCGGTCAGGAAGCGCGCATATTCGTAAGCGGTGCCCTGGCAGACCGGGCTCTCATAGAGGTTGGCCCAGGGGGCGCCGTGCTGGATGGTGCCGATGACGATGCTGCCGCCGGGCTTGACCAGGCGGCGCATGGCCCGGTAGGCCGCTGCCGGATTGGGCAGGAACTCGAAGCAGGCCATCGAGAAGGCTGAGTCGAAGGAACCGGCGGACCAGTCGGGCAGTGGTGTGTGCTCCGCGGAAGCGTCGTATAGGTCGGACGGGGTGTCCGGCGCGCTGTTCGCTGGCGCGGCAGTTTCGTTTTCGGGGCTGGCCAGGCGGGTTATGTCTAGCAGCCGCAGGTCGGCGGACTGCTTGCGCTCAGCCAGTTTGCGGCGGGCTTGGTCGAGCATGTTCAGAGCGATGTCGACTCCGCTCACCTTGCAACCGGCCTGGGCCAGCTTGCCGGTGAAGTTGCCGGTGCCGCATCCCACCTCCAGGATGGACTGGCCGGTCTTGGGCTCCAACAGTTCCAGCAGGGCGCGGGTCTGCACCTGGTCCGCCAGCGCCCCGGGCGCGGTATCCAGCCACTCGTCGTAATCCGCGTAAAAGTGGTTAAACACGTTAATCATGCGCGCTCCTTCCGCCCTCGGCGGCCTGTCCCTTCAAGCCTATGCCCCGCCCTTGTCAGCAGGGCGGCGCGGGTTCGGGTGCGGGTTGGGGGAGAACACTAGAGTGGGGGGCATGATTCCTTCTGTTGAGTGGGCCGAGGAGCTGCACCGTAGGGTAGCGCCCTCGCCGGCGGCTTATGAGCTGATCCATACGCATTGCGTGATTATCGCCGGGATTGGGAAAGAGCTGGCCCAGCGCGCCAACGCACGGTACCGGGCAGCGCAGGTGCGCGCGGCGTCCAACGCTTCGATGGACTCCGCCGTGCCCCAGCGGGAGCTCGACGCGGACCTGGTCTACCTGGGTGGGCTCTTGCACGACATCGGTGCCTACCGAATCCTCGCCTCGGACGGGGCTGACGGCCGACCGCTGGCCTTCGATGACCGCTACATCCAGCACGGCATCGCAGGCTACGAGCTCCTGAAAGCCGAAGGCGTGGACGAGTCGATCGCGCAGTTCGCGCGCAACCATACGGGAGTAGGGCTCACGCGTCAGCAAGTGGAGGCCGAGCACCTGAACCTGCCGGTGGACGACTACGTGCCCCAGAGCCTGGAGCAGGAGCTGGTCATGTACGCGGACAACTACCACTCCAAGCATCAGCCGCCCATCTTCGTTTCCGAACCGACGGCCGCTAAGCGCACAGCCCGCTACGGCGAGGAGAACCTGTGCCGATGGAAGACCCTGGTCGCCAAGTACGGGGTGCCCGCCTTGGAGCCTCTGGCCCGCGAATACCGGATGGACATCGTCTAATCCGAGCGCGCGCCGATGGTAGGGGGGGCGGGTCCAAGCCAAGTGGCTCGGACCAAGGCGAATCAGCTGGGTCAAAGCCGCTAGTCGGTGTGGTTGGCTGCATGGCTTTGGCGGTCAGCGCCACCTTATCGATTGAGTTTTTGCCGTGATGAGGCGCCTGGGTGGAAGGCGGCGTAGCGGCGGCTGAAGGAGCGCCGCATCCAGGGGTCCGGGGCGTAGGGGGGTTCGCGCGGATCGGCCTGGCTGGATTGCAGGGCGTCCAAGTAAGCCGCCATACCCTGGGGGCCGTAGGCGTAGGGGGCGGCGCACCACAGTGGGTTGGCCTCCAAGATGATTGGCGGGCCGGACTGGGTGAAGGCCAGGTCGATCGCGCCCGAGGTCAAGCCCCCGGCGCTCGCCGCCGCCTGGGCTGCTTGGAGCGCAGCGGCCCGGCGGGCGGGGTCGAAGTGGGCGCCGTCGAAGACCGAGACGATGCGCCGTCCGCCTGCGGGGTCGTGCAGGCAGTAGCCCGAAGCCGCTATTGGGCGACCAGCGTCCAAGAGCACCCGCCACTCCTCGCTGATGTCTGGTATGTGGCTACTCAGCTGAATCAGGGAGTCCGGCGGCGCCGTGGCCAGGCTGGCTTGGAGTTCAGGCAGGCTGCGCTGGGCGGCGCGGAAGGCCAAGACCCGACCTTGGGCCAGCTGCGACCAGGGGCGATCGCCTAGGCCAGAGGGCAGGCTCCGCCAGCCCAGTATCCGCTTGGCGGGCGCGGCCACTATCCGCCGGCCCGCGAGTTCGGGGGCGACTTGGGCCAGCTCGGCCAGCCAGGTGGCTCGGGGGGAGGGCAGGCGCAGGGGCTCGCTCCCCCAGGCGGTCAGCCAAGCGTTACTGGCGATGAGCAGGGCTGGGGCTATCCAGAGCGCGTCGGCTTGGCTGAGGCCGTCCGGCGGTGCCAGTCCGTTTTGCGCCCGCAGTGACCAGGCGGCTCCACCTGCCTGATCCAGGGTTTGGGAAATAATTTCGGAAATCCAATTTTCATTTGCTACTACTTGGCAGACTTTTGCCTTATTCGGTGGAAATTCAGTGGTCATATCGCTTAACATTCTTCACCTTATTACCAATCGTCCCTGGGCCTGGCGCCGGGGGAGAATCCGCTCCCCTGAGGGCTCAAGGGGGCAGACAGCCGGCCCTAGGCTAGCTATGCTGTAGACAACACGCCCCACATGCGTGGACCCCAGGCATGAAGGGTGGGCGCAGGCCATAGCCGCTTCAGGCGGCTTCCCAAGCTTAAAAGGAGAAAGCCCATGACCACCATAGCCGTATTCGTCGGATCGCTGCGCAAGGAATCCCTGAACAAGAAGCTGGCCCGCGCCATCGAGCGCCTGCTGCCCGAAGGCGTGAATTTCGAGTACGCTGACCTTGACCTGCCCCTGTTCAACCAGGATGAGGAGAATGACATGCCCGCCAAGGTGCTGGAGCTCAAGCGCCTGGTCGAGCGGTCAGATGGCGTGCTCTTCGTCACCCCCGAGTACAACCGCAGCATTCCTGGCGTCTTGAAGAACGCGATCGACTGGGCCTCCAGGCCGTGGAGCCAGAGCTCGTTCGCCGGCAAGCCCACAGCCATCGTGGGTGCCAGCTCCGGAGCCCTGGGCGCCACCCAAGCCCAGGCCGCCCTTCGCAATGTCCTCCTCTACCTGGACATGAAGGTGATGGGCCAGCCGGAGGTCTACTTTAATGGATCGACAGGCTTCGGGCCCGACGGCGAACTGGTGGAAGGGTCGGAGGACTTCATCCGTGGCTTCGCCCAGGCCTTCGCTGACCATGTGAAGGCCAATAGCTGAGCCGGATAGGCTGGGCGCGCGGTCGTTCGCGCGGTAAGTGAGAGGGCGGGCGCCTGGTCCAAGGACCTGGGCGCCCGCCCTCGGTGCGATGCGTCGGTCGGTTCGCGCGCGGCCGGCGCTTCTGCGCGCTTCTGCCTATTCCAGTGTGTAGGTACGGTCATAGGGACCCTCGGAGGGGTGACCCGAGCAGGCTACGATCACCGCGCAATCATGGCGGCGGGCCGTCTTTCTGAGCAGGGCGAGGATATCGGCAGCCTCGTCTTCGCTCAGGCCGTCCATCAGCTCCTGGGTCAAGAGCACGTCTGGCTCGCAGGAGATGGCCCGGGCCAGGGCGGCCCGCACATAATCCAGGCGGCTGAGCTCGCGCACCGGACGCTGCTCCAGGCGCTCGGGGAAGCTCATCTCCTCCAGCAGGTCGCGGGCCTGCGTGTCCTTGGGTTTCAGGAAGGTTCGGCCGGAGGCTTCCATGGCGTACGACAAGTTCTCAACCGCGCTCATATCGGTGCGCAGGGCGTCGCGGGCGAAGATGACGCCCAGCTGGTGGCCCCGGTAGTCCCAGGCCTCAATCTGACGCAGGTCGGTGCCGCGGAAGAGCACCGTGCCCTCGCTGGGGGCCAGCAGACCCGAGATTACGCCCATCAGGGCGCCCAGGCGCTCGGGGCTTCCGGTCTGAACGCAGTGGGTGCGGCGTATGCGGAAGGACATATCCACGTCGTCCAGCAGGTAGGTGGTCGAGTCCTTGCCCCTGCCGCTCAGGCTGACGTGCCGCAGCTCCAGGACGGGGTAGCCGGAGGGCACCGGGATGTCGGTGTCATCCATGTCCGTGTCCATGCTGGCAAGCGGGTCCTCATCGTCCGAGGACCAATCCCCCTCCTCAACGGCTTCGCTTTCGATGACGACCTTGAACTCCGGCTCGGAGCCGTCTTCCTGCCCGTCGTCAGCCTCTTGGGAAGCCTCATCGCCTATGGCCGCGAAATCCTCTATGGGTTGAGCGGGCTCTGTCCGCCGCGTGTCCTCGGCGCGACGGGCGGTGCCCTCCTGAGGTGCCTCCGGCTTTTCCTGGCCTACGGTCTGGGCGTCCTGGCCCTCATCCGGTTTCTCGCTGCTGGTCATGCCGTCTCCTTTGCGTCTGCTGCATCGGTCTGGGGCGCGCCTGGGGCCTGGCTTACGGCGATCGGCTGGTAGAGGCGCGAAGTGCGGAAGGTCCCTGCGTATACCCACGCGAGCAGGGCGATAATGAAGCAGATGGCCAGGCCGCTGCCGCACACCCGCCAGAGGGCGGCAGCGGGCATCTGCTGGATGCCGGGCAGGGTGATTGCTGAGCGCACCGCCGCTGGGCACAAAGCCGTGCCGGCGCCCAAGCCTATCAGCAGGCCAGGCAGGGTGACGATCAGGGTCTCCAAGGCCATTTGCCAGCCTATTCGCGCCTTGGATACGCCGATTGTGATGGCTACGCCCAGTTCGTTGGCCCGGAACATGAGCCCGAAGATCAGCCAGACCAGGGCGAGGACGGCTCCGAAGACCAGGATGGCGATCAGGAGGGCGCGAATCTTGCCGGACCGGTCGTGCAGGGGCTGGACGCTGCGCTGGTAGGCCTCCAGGCTGGGCGAGGACACATCGTACTGCTTGGCCGACAAACCGGCCTTATGCAGGGTGTCGGTGAACCGCTTGAGGGCGTCCGGGTTTTGCAGCCTGAAGCCCACAACGAGATCGCGGCCCTTGTCTCCTGGCTGGCCGGCCTTGTCGAAGCCGTGCTGGGCGAAGGTCGCGTAAGCGGCGTACACCGCGTTCGCCGCCGGGCCCTTGGCCTGAGCGCCGGTGACCTCGTAGATGCCCGATACGCTCATGTCCACGGTCTTGCCCGCGTTCGCGGGGTCCGCTATCTTAATGACGGACCCTGTCTTAAGCCGGTTGGCCTCTGCCAAGGGCTGCGAGACCAGGACGGCATCGCCCGCGGACTCGGAGTAGTCCAGATCCTTGCCCTGCACCCGGTTGATCTTGCCATAAGGGCCCTTGGCCGCGACCGTGGAGTCCGACAGTCCGACCAGGTTCATCTCCCCCTGGCCGCCGACCGGCTTAATCCCCTGGAAACTGGCGGGCGCGGTCTCGTAGTAGTAAGCGCCGAACTGGATGCTGTTGGCCTGGAGGAGCTGGGCGTATTGGGAATACTGCTCCCAGGTCAGGGGTTTGGCCGTCTTCCCCTTGCCTTGGCCATCCGTCTTAGGCGTGATTACGGCATCCGTGGCTTGGGTGTCATAAATCGTGGTACGGGTGTCCTCGTCCGCCTGGAGCACGGTCAGGCCGACCACCGCTGAGGCGGTCACCGCAATGCAGACGATGAGGAACGTGGCATTGCGCGCCTTGTTCCGTGTGATTGCTCTCCATGCGTTCTTCAGGACGAACATGGCATCCTTCCCACTTGTCTGGCCGCCCCCCGGGCCGCCGAGTCGGACGGTTCGGGGGTTTCGAGGCGGCTGGTGGCCTCGGTTCCACGAACTTCAGTCTATCCGCCCAGGCTCCCAAATCTGTTGGACAGCCTATGGCTCCTGACTGAGCTTTTCCTGGGAGCGGGCTGGGAGCCTGGGGAGGGCGGCCAGGTGGCAGTATGACAGGGCTTTCAGGCCTGCGCGGCCCCCTTGGCTTCGTCGTCGCTGTCGGTGCCAGCGTGGGAGAAGCGCTTGACGCGAAGCGAGATGAGCAGGGCCAGCGCGATGAGCGCCAGGATGAACCAGATGCCCAGGTGCATGCCGTTCGCGAACGCCTGAGGGGCGGAGGCGCCAGCCGAGTGGGATTCGCCGATGGCCAGCAGGCTGGTGGCCAGGGCGGTTGAGACCGCGCCCACGATCTGCTGCATGGTGTTCATGATCGTGGAGCCGTCGCCGGACTGGGCCGGCTTGAGTGAGTTGAGCGCGTAGGTTTGGGCCGGCGACATGGCAAGCGGGCAGCCGACCATCAGGACGACGTGGGCCGCGACCACGTATGCGACCGGGGTGCTGGGGCTGGTGAACAGGAACATGACCGCGCCCACCAGGGCCAGGATGAAGCCGCAACGGACCGGGAGCTTGGCCCCGAAGCCGTCGTAGAGACGGCCCGCCAGGCCCGAGACCAGGGCGTTGACAGCGCCTCCGGGCAGCATGAGCACGCCGGTCAGGGCCACCGGGAGCAGCAGGCCCCGCTGGAGGTATTGAGGAAGCATGTACATGGCGGCCAGGATGATCGCGAAGTCCAGCATGACCAGGGCCGCGCCGGCCCGGAAGGCCGGTATCGAGAAGATGCGCAGGTTCAGGACCGGCTGCTTCAGGCCCAGCTGGCGGCGGGCATAGAGGATGAGCGCCACGATGGCGACCAGGAGGATGATCAAGGTGACCGGGGAGAGCCAGCCGTATTTAGCGGCCAGGCTGACGCCCGCCACCAGGCCGCCGAAGCCTATGATCGATCCCAAGATGGAGGGCAGGTCGATGCGGGGGCGGGTGATGGTTCCCACGTTGCGCAGGAAACCAACGGCGAAGAAGATCGCCAGGACAAGGAAAGGGATGAAGAACCAGAAGACCCAGCGCCAGCTGAGCTTGCCCAGGATCAGGCCGGTCAGGGTGGGGCCTATGGCCGGGGCGAACATGATGACCAGGGCGCACATGCCCATCACCGCGCCCAGCCTGGCGGGCGGGAAGATCAGCATGGCCACGGTGAACATGAGGGGCAAAATCAGCCCGGTGCCGATGCCCTGGATCAGGCGACCGACCAGGAGCACCCCGAAGGACGGGGCCAGGGCCGAGATGGCCGAGCCCGCGATGAAGGCCAGCAGACCGAAGATCACGGTTTGGCGGGTGGTGAACCACTTGGAGATGAAGCTGGAGAAGGGCAGGACGATGCCGATGACCAGCATGTAGCCGGTGACCAGCCACTGGGCGGTGGCGGCCGGGATTTGGAAAGCATCCATCAGGTTGGGCAGGGCGATGTTGAGCGAAGTCTCGCTCAACATGCCAACGAAAGCGCCGATCATTAGGGCCGCGATCGCCAGCCAGGGGTGGGCTAGGCGCACCGGGGAGGGTGCGGGTTTGGGCCTGGGGCCTGACGCGGCCGCCCCGGTCGGGGTCTTGGAAGGTTCTGCGGTTTGGGCCGCGTTGGAGGCAGGCAGGGCTGTCTGTTGATTCACGATGATTCTCCTCTTGTCTGTAGAGACAAGTTGCCATGCTAGGGAGAATTCTCGTTTTTCGTAAGCCGACGTGGCTATGTGAGATCGGTCACATGCCTTGGAGCCCACCTGTTCTGGCGCCTGGTACGGGCTGCGCCGCCAGCCAAGGCACACAAGCGGGCCGGGGCACCCACTGGGGATGACTCCGGCCCGCCAGCTTCTCGCCCGGCTGCTAAAGCCGGGACCATACCTTACTCACTGGGCGATGAAGCCGCCGTCCACCACGAACTCGCTACCCATGGCGAACTTGGACTCGTCCGAGCCCAAGTAGACGCAAATCTCGCCGATATCATCGGGGTCGCCGATATGCCCCAAGGGGGTCAGCTCGGCCATCGCCTTTTCCAGATGATCGTTGAGCAATGGGGTCTTGATGAACCCGGGGTGGACCGAGTTGACACGCACATTGTAGCCGTTGGCCGCCGAATCCAGCGCCGCCGCCTTGGTCAGGGAGCGGGAGCCGCCCTTACTGGCGTTGTAAGGTCCGCCGAAGCGCATGCCCACGAAGCCCTCGATCGAAGAGATGTTGATGATCGAGCCGCCCTTGCCCTTCATGGTCGCCATGCCATGCTTGACACCCAGGAAGGTGCCGTCCAGGTTGACTCTGATGACCTTCTTCCAGTCGTCATAGGGCTCCTGGTCAATCGGGACGGCTTTGGGGGCGATGCCTGCGTTGTTGACCACGATGTCCAGGCTGCCGTAAGCCTTGATGGTCTTGTCGATCACATCCTGCCACTGAGCCTCGTCGGTTACGTCAAGCGCCATGAAGCGAGCCTGGTCCCCGCGCTCGTCGAGGAAATGCTTGGACTCTTCGGTCTCCTTGATGTCTGTCAGAACAACCTTGGCGCCTTCGCGCACGTAGCACTCGGCGATGCCCAATCCGATGCCACCGGTCCCGCCGGTGATGATCGCGACTTTGCCTTTGAGTCTATCTGTCATTTTGACCTCCTTGTCTCGATGCGCATGTTCGCAGTGCATGCGTTTTCAACCTACTCCAGGCAAGAGGGGGTTGGCAAGTCCGCAGGGATGAGGCGGGAGAACGCGGTAGACGGGGAGGCGCCGGCGTGAGCAAGCGCGGCATGCCGGGCTGCCCTGAGTCCTCTGGGCCGCGTGATCGTGGGGCGGCGGTTTGAGGTCAGTCGCTCGACTTGGAGCGTTCGACCGGCCGGGGTCGGGGGTGGGCCAGCCGGGCGAACAGGGCGACTGTGCCCAAGCCCGCAGCCGCCATCAGCGTCAGCCCCGCCACCCGGTGGATTGGCGTGGCGCCGGCTGCCGGCAGGGGCGTATGTATGCCCCAATCGCCATACACCAGGGTGGGTGCGTCTACCGCGTGGGTGACGTCGAAAACGCTGGAATCGGCGCTGTTGCGCCAGTTGATGAAGATGTAATCCTCGCAGGCGCCGTTTACGCAGTCGCTGTCTCTTTTGGGAGTCTTATAGATTTTATCCGCGTCGGTGGTGTCGGCGACGCTGGCGCCGCGATTTACGCTGACCTGCTTGCTGTTGCTGCGGGTACCGTCACTCCAGGTGCAGGCAACGCTCGGGTCCTGCGCGCATTGGAAGGTGACGGTGGACGACTGCAGGCGCACCTGATACTCGCCTTCGTAAATCAGGTTCCCGTTCGTATCCACCAGGTCCCAGCGGAAGATGAACTGTTTGGCGCCGTTGGGGATGATGAACCGGTGCGTTTTCGTGTTGAATTCCACCTCGGTCCCGTTTCGCGCGGGTTCGCCGCCCGACATCGTGAACTCCCGGGAATTGCTGATGGTGAAGCGGTTGTGAGCGGGGCTCGCCGGAGGATTGGTTTGGTAGAGGTATTGATAGGACGACAGTTGGCTGAAGCTATCGACGGTCTTGAACAAATCCTCGATGGCGATGGTTTGTCTGCCGTCGACCAGCGTAATGGGCACATCTTTCTGCGGCGTCTGCCAGGGAACCGCGGAATCCGCATTATCGCCGGAATCATCGCCGGGGTGCGGTGGCCCGTGGCTGATAGTAAAGGCGGACGGTGGCAGTTTGAGATCCGTGATCATGTTCCAACGGAAAGCCCCGGCCCCGATTCTGACCTGGGCATCTGGCAGCTCGTGCAAATCCAATGCGGTTAAAGAATTGGCCGAGAAAGCGGATTCTCCGATTGCTTGCAGTCTGCTGGGGGACTCAAAGTCCAGCTGCTTCATATGGCAGCCGCCGAAGGCCTCGTAGCCGATCGTTTGGACGGAGCTGGGGATGGTGATCGCGCCGACGCTGGTGTAGAGAAAAGCCTTATCTGCGATGGACGTCACCGTATCGGGGATGATGATTCTGGACAGCTCGGTGCCGTTCCCGCTGTTCTCCGGTTGGTATTGCATCGCTCCATCGCCGATGCTGGTGACGGTGTAGGTGGTGTCATTCTGGGTAATCTGGCTCGGAATCTTCACGCAGTCTCCATCGTGGAACCATGTCCGGGTTGCAGCCATTCTGGCGGTCCGAGCAGAGGGGTCAGCCGACCAGAACCAGTCGCTCTGGGTCCCCACCGTCACCGTGCAGGTGCTGTTCCTCGTCTGCACGCGGGGTGGGTTTGACTGTCCGGAGGGGCTGGGCCCGCGGTTCCCGGAAGAGCCGGCCGGCGCGCCGTTTGTGGGGAAGCCGTCCGCGTTTTCGGCAGAGCTGCGAAGTTGGCCCAAGCCAAGGGCGACCATGACGGCGATCATGGTTATGAGGACGGCCGCCGCCACGCCTAGGCGCGCAAGGTGGGAGGATTGACGGAGGACAGCCCGTCCACTTTTGCCTCTCCTGAATTTCATGCAACTCCCCCATGCCGGCCGATTACCCAATCGGCCGATATCAAGCTTCAACATCCGCCGTCGCGGGCGGACACCATCCCTGAGGTGCACGCCCTACGCTCCCCCCTAACTAATAGTATCCACTGGGCAGGGTTACGCTATGAAGGGATGCCGTTCCTTGCGCAAACCTGACATTTACCAACCGCACCCCCAGCGGGCGGATGCGCCGAATCGGCAGAAGGGGCCGCCGTGGGCGTGGGAGGCGAACCCCGCCTGACTCCGGCGGCGCATGAACTCGGACATGGCGGCTCGGCGCTCCTCCAGGCGCTCGCGGCTACCGGGGAACCGCTCCTGCCAAGAGTCCAAAATCAGCCCCAGGGCCCGGTCGAACGCCGCCAGCTCCTCGGGGCTCAGGCCGTCCAGAATCCCGGCGCGATTGCGTTCGTTGGGGCGCATCCGCCCGGCCTCCCGCCGCCCGGCCTCGGTCAGCCTGACCACCATGCGCCGACGGTCGTTCGGATTGGGCTCGCGGGTGATGAAACCGGAACGTTCCAGCTTGGATAGGAGTTCGCCCAGGGCCTGACGGCTCATGCCCAGCATGTAGGCCAGGTCGCGCTGCTCAATCTCGGGCTTGAGGGCCAGGATGGTCAGGACGCGACCCTGCCCGCGAAGGGGGTTGGGCCAGGGGCCGTGGCCCCAGCCGGCCAGCCGGCCCTCCCGGCTGTCACCGTCGCCCGCTGGGCCTGGATTGGGGGCGGCCCCGTCTGGCCCCGGACCGTGGCCGTGGCCGGCATGGGGGCTCGGCTCGGGTCCATGCGCAGGCTCGAGGCCCCAAGGCCTGTGCATGAGCCACAGGAGTTCGCCCAGGCGTTCCACGGCCTCCTCTTTCATCCGCTCGCCCTGCTGGTCCTGGGCTGCTTCGCCGCCCTCGTGCGGCAGGTTCTGGTCATCCATTGTGCGGGTGTCGCTCATCATGAACTCCTTTGGGTGTGCTGTATTTGTTGGTTGCTGCGATGTTGTGGCGGTCGCCCACCGGGGCTGGTCTCGGCTGCGGGGCGAAGGCCTGGCCGGCTTTGGGCGGCGGAAGCGGATGACAAGGGGCGTCCGAAGTTTGTAAAGTACCTTACGGATTTGATTCTAGGGCTTCCGCGACGGTTGTGTCAAGTACCTTACATATGCAGGTGGAGGACGGTCATCCCCGCCCTCGAACGGGAATCGGTCTTCGCTTTCAGCCAGGAGGACCCCTTGGTGAGCGTGGCGCGGGGAAAGGAGGTAAGCTCAAAGTTTGCGGACAAACGAAAGGCGGAGCATTTGGATTGGCATGCGTCGGTGTACGGGGCCAGGGCCGGGCGAGAGAGCCGGTATGGGTTCGACGAGGATGACGAGGGCTTCGGCTTCGACGGTGGCGACGCGGAAGGCAAGGCCTACGGCCGCCTGGACGTGGTGTCGGAGGCGGAGCTCAAGCGCCTGGGTCGCGGCTCCTTCTTCCGAGCCTACGAAGTTGTCCAATCCAAGCGCTTGCAAGGCATGGCCTGCCGGGCCCACGCCAGGGAGCTGGCCCTGTCGGCTTCGGTGGTCAACTCCTACGAGTACGCGGACGACTACCAGGTCAAGGCACGGGTGGACCTGGACAAGGCCACGGTCGTTGACTCCTCCTGCACCTGCCCGGCCTTCGGGCGCCTGGGGGCCGTCTGCAAGCACGTGATCGCGCTGGTCATGCTCTACAACGACTCACCTGAGCTCTTCGAGCAGACCGGCCAAGCCCAGCGGCCGGTTCAGCGCCGCACGTCCCGGCGCCTGCTCGACTTCATGGATCAAGCTAGTGAGGAACAGCGCCAGCGCAAGCGCAAGCGGCAGGTGGAGCTGCTCAAGGTCGTGGGGGCCGAGAGCGAGGCGGACCAGGCCCATTCGGGCGGCGGTCTCGGTTCCGTCCACCTGCCGATCGGCAGCGTAAGCCTGCGCCCCTCCCTCTCCTGCGAAGGCGGTGACTGGGGGCTGCGTCTGCGGGTCACCGTCCCCTCCCGCCACATCTCCTACCTGGCCAAAGACGTCGATGAGCTCCTCCAGGCGGTGGACCACTCCCTCTACTACTGCTACGGGCGCAAACTGGGGTTCGTTCACTCCCGCGACAGCTTCGATCAGGCCTCCAAGGGCCTGCTCGACATCCTCCAGCGGGGCGTCCAGATTCGCTCCAGCGGACAGGAGGGCGTGATTGGGTACTACCGGCAGCACAAGGGGCCCTTGACCGAAATGACCCTGTCCGAAGAAGAGGTCTGCGACATCCTCGACCTCTACGTCGGCAGTGATTCGACCCTGGACTACGCGCCAGGCGGCAGGCCCAACGCCCAAGCACGCCCGGCCCAGGTCGTGGACGGGGACCCGGACCTCGGCCTGAGCGTGGAGCCCGCCGGCGAGGGCGGCGATCGCGCCGGCCAAGGGTACCTGATCCGCCGCAAGCTGACGGTCGACCGATTCATCGGCGGCCACCACTCTTCCTTTGTGGTGGCTTGGCCCGTGGGGGGCGACCCCCTCTTCGAGACCAACCCGACCATCTACCGTTGCTCCCATGCCTTCGCGGCCCACAGCGAGCTGGTCAGCGCCCTGTGCGCCCCTGGCTCCGACAGCGACGAGGGCAACGGTCAAGGTCAGGGGCTCTTCCTGGATTCCAGCGACTTGGAGACCTTCAGCCGCACCGTCCTGCCCGCGCTGAGCCCTGCGGCTCCCGCCTCCCAGGAGGCCGAGGGCGACGGCGGGGGCAGCGCCTCCGATACCGTCGTTCCCGCGGCCCAAGACGGGGCTTCCGGCACGGGGAAGGGAGCCATCCGCGCAACCCTGCCCCCCGAGCTCCTGGACCTGCGCCGCCTGCCGTGCGTGATCGAGATCTACCTGGACCGTGACGCCGACGGCGTGACCTGCGACCTTCAAGCCCGCTACGGTGAGAGCCGCTTCCATGTCTTCGCTGGGATCGGCGCCCACGAGCCGGTCGTGCGCGATAAGTCGGCCGAACGCCTGGCCGTGGAGGCCGCCCGCCACTACTTCCCCGAGCCCCAGGGCGTCCTCGCCCGCATCCCCGAGTCGGACGATAAGGCTATTTACAAGCTGCTGACCGAGGGGTTGCCCGTCTTGCGCAGCCTGGGCGAGGTCTACTCCACACCGGCCTTCGACGGGCTGAGCGCCGACTCCCACCCCACGATCCGGCTGGGCCTGTCGGTCAAATCAGGCCTAGTGGAGATTTCGCCGATCGCCGACGAGATCGCTCCGGAGGAAGTGCCGGCCCTGCTGGAGAGCTACCGGAGGAAGCAGCGTTACCACCGGCTCAAGAACGGAGCGTTCGTGAACTTGGCCCAGGCCGATATGTCCGCATTGGACGAGGCCGAGGCCGACCTGGGGCTCAAGCCGGGCTCCTTGGAGGCCGGGCCGGTAACGGTGCCCGCCTACGAGGCCTACTATTGGGACGCCCAGGTGGAGGAGGACCACAAGGATGAGGAGTTCAAGCGCTACATTCGCGACTTGAAGCAGGTGGACCCCTCCCGTTACCGGTTGCCCGCCGAGCTCAAAGGGGTCCTGCGGCCCTACCAGGAGGAGGGATTCCGCTGGCTGAGCTCAGCCTGCGACAAGGGCTTCGGCGGCATCCTGGCCGATGAAATGGGCCTGGGTAAGACCGTGCAACTCCTGGCCTTCCTGGCCTCTCGCCAGCAGGAGGCTCGCCGGGTAGGGCCCAGCCTGATTGTGTGCCCGGCCTCGTTGGTCTACAACTGGGCTGCTGAGTGCGCCAAATTCGTCCCCTCCTTGAAGGTGGCGCCGGTGGCCGGCGGCAAGGAGGGGCGTCGGCGGGTGCTGGCCCAGGCCGGCGACTGCGACCTGCTGATCACCTCCTACGATCTGCTGCGGCGGGACATCGAGGACTATAAGGGCCTGAAGCTCTACTGCGTGGCCTTGGACGAGGCCCAGTACATCAAGAATCACGCCACCAAGTCCGCTCAGGCCGTGCGCAAGTTGGACGCCCGCCAGCGCTTCGCCCTGACCGGCACCCCAATCGAGAATCGCTTGGCCGAGCTCTGGTCCATCTTCGACTTCCTGATGCCCGGCATCCTGGGCTCCTACCGGCGCTTCCGCGAGCGCTTCGAACTGCCGATCCTGAGCGGCGACGAGAACGCCCAGGCCAAACTCCAGGCCTTCGTGGGGCCCTTCATCCTGCGCCGGCGCAAGGCGGACGTGTTGAAGGATCTGCCTGACAAGATCGAGAACGTGATCACCGTGCAGCTTCAGGGCGAGCAGCGCAGGATTTACGCCGCCCTGGAGCAGGGGCTGAGGATGACGCTGAACAAGCAGCGCGACGTGGAGTTCAAGAACGGCAAGCTCCAGGTCCTGGCCCAACTGACCCGCCTGCGCCAGGTCTGCTGCGACCCCCGCCTGCTCTACTCCAACGTGGGCGAGGGTGTGCCCGAGGCGGCTTCGGCGATCGCTCGGGAGGCCGCGAGCCCCCAGGCTTTCGGCAAGCCGGCCGAGGTGGAGCAGATGGCCTCCGAGCGCCTGGAGCAGGCGGCGGAGCAAGCCCGGCGCGCCCCCCGCAAGATTCCCTCGGCCAAGTTGGACGCGATCGAGGAGCTGGTGGGGTCCTGCCGGGACGCGGGCCGCAAGATGCTGATCTTCTCCCAGTTCACCTCCTACCTGGATCTGATCGCCGAGCGCCTGCGCGCCGACGGGGTGGACTACAAGGTCATCACAGGCGCCACCCCCAAGCGCAAGCGTCTGGAGTTGGTGGACTCCTTTAATGAAGACGACACCCCGGTCTTCCTGATATCCCTTAAGGCCGGCAACACCGGGCTCAACCTGACCGGCGCATGCGTGGTGGTGCATGCGGACCCTTGGTGGAACGCCGCCGCCCAGGAGCAGGCCAATGACCGCGCCCACCGGATCGGGCAGACCCAGGACGTCAACGTTTACCAGATCGTGGCCAAGGACACGATCGAGGAGCGGATTCTGGGCCTGCAGAAGAGCAAGTCCGATCTGGCCTCGCGTTTCGTGGACTCCACTTCATCCACCAACGGGACCTCGATCTCCTCGCTGACCCGGGACGACCTGCTCTCGCTCCTGGGTTGACGGTCTGTGATTACGCCGCTGTCGGGGCCGGGCAAGGGCGCCTGAGCTCCGATGTGGTAATAATTTATTATTGTGATAAACTTTTATTGAATCGCGTCCTGACCGGGCGCTCGCCCTCATGCCTTCAATGGAGAAAGGATGTTCCTCGTGAAGAAGCTACCAGAAGCGATAGGCCCCTACTCAAGTTACCGGACGCAAGGACGGTTCCTGATCACCTCAGGGCAGCTGCCGCTCAATCCGGAGACCAACCGAATCGAAGCCACGAGCGTCCACGACCAGGCTTTGCAGAGCCTGGCGAACATCGGCGCCATCCTCTCGAACGAGGGTCTGGAGTGGTCGGATGTGATCAAACTCACCGTTTTCATGGACGACCTGTCCGTCTTCTCCGAGGTCAATGAGGCGTTCTCGCAGGCGCTTAAGGAGCCCTTCCCGGCTAGGACGGCGATTGAGGTCTCCGCCCTGCCCATGCAGTCCCATATTGAAATCGAAGCGATCGCCCTAGGGGGTCAAGGATGAGCGGAAGCATTACGGACCAAGCGAACGGGGTCAAACTCAGCTCGGTCGAGAAACATGCGGCCAAGGCCGGCATGACCGTGGATGAATGGAAAAAGGCCACTAAGTTCGACGGCACCGACTGGGGCTGGGTCGTTATGAGCATCGGCATGGCCATCGGCGCCGGCATCGTCTTCCTGCCGGTCAAGGTGGGCATGATCGGTTTGTGGGTCTTCCTGGTCTCGGCGGTCATCGCCTATCCGGCCATGTACCTTTTCCAGAAGCTCTTCATCAACACGTTGGCTGAATCGGACGAGTGCGAGGATTACCCCTCGGTCATCAGCGGCTACCTGGGCAAGAATTGGGGATTCTTCCTGGGCGTGCTCTACTTCCTGATGCTGCTGATCTGGGTCTTCGTCTACTCGACGGCCATCACGAACGATTCGGCCTCCTACCTGCACTCCTTCCACATCACCAAGGGCGTCTGGTCGGACAACCCCTTCTACGGGCTGGTGATCGTCATCGCCCTGGTGTCCATCGCCTCCCGGGCTGAGAAGGTGCTCTTCCGCATCTCAACCTTCATGGTGCTGACCAAGCTGGTCATCGTCGCCGCCCTGGGCGTGGTCATGATCGGGATGTGGAACTTGAAGAACGTCGGCGCTTTCCCCCCTATGGGCTACCTGGTCAAGCAGACCATCGTCCTGCTGCCGTTCACGCTGACCTCCATCCTGTTCATCCAGTCGCTCTCCCCGATGGTCATCTCCTTCCGCTCTCACAACAAGAGCGTCGAAGTGGCTCGATACAAGGCGCTGAGGGCCATGAACATCGCCTTCGTCACCCTCTTCGTCGTGGTCTTCTTCTACGCGGTCTCCTTCAACCTGGCCTTGGGCCATGACCAGGCGGTCGAAGCTTACGAGAAGAACGTCTCCACGCTGGCCATCGCGGCGCAGAACATGCCTGGCAACTATGTGAAGATCCTGAGCTTGATCCTCAACATCTTCGCGGTCATGACCGCTTTCTTCGGGGTCTTCATGGGTTTCAAGGAAGCCTGCCAAGGCATCGCCACCAACGTCCTCAAGCGTTTCATTCCCGAAGACAAGAT
The DNA here is from genome assembly GCF_001263395.1 of Bifidobacterium actinocoloniiforme DSM 22766. Classification (NCBI taxonomy): domain Bacteria; kingdom Bacillati; phylum Actinomycetota; class Actinomycetes; order Bifidobacteriales; family Bifidobacteriaceae; genus Bifidobacterium; species Bifidobacterium actinocoloniiforme. The sequence goes on from NZ_CP011786.1 coordinate 1,616,561, forward strand.
CAATATGAAGGTCCTGAGCTTCTCGATTCTCGTCTTTTCGGTCCTGGTCGCCTGGGGCGCTATCCTGCTGAACGCTCCCGTAACGAGCTTCACATCCATCTGCTCGCCGATCTTCGGCATGATAGGCTGCCTGATTCCCGTCTATCTGGTCTACAAGGTCCCCAAGCTCCACAAGTTCAAGGGCCCCAGCCTCTACTTGATTATCTTCGTAGGCATCTTGCTGGTGGTTTCGCCCTTCTTCGCATTCCTGTAATGCGCCAAGCAGCGCTTCAGCGCTAACCAATCGGAAGGAAATATCATGATGCAGACCAATGAGGATCTGTTCATCCAAGCGCTCAGGGAGAACGTGCTGCCTGCCACCGGCTGCACCGAGCCCGTAGCCGTCGCTTACGCCGCGGCCAACGCCATCAAATTGATGGACGACAAGACCGTGGGGCATGTGCGCGTCTCGGTCTCGCCCAATATCCTGAAGAACGCCCTGGCCGTGATCGTGCCCGGCACCGGCGCCCCCGGCCTGAAGATCGCGTCCGCCGCCGGCATCATCTCCGGCCAGCCCGACGCCGGGCTCAAGGTGATCGCCGACATCGACCCCGAGGATGTCGGCAAGATCAAGGCCTTGGCCGACTCCGGCAAGATCGATGTGAACGCGGCCCACGTCGATGACGACCTGTACGTGGAGGTGGAGATCGCCAACGACTCCGAGGACGTGACCGTTTACATCGCCGGCGACCACACCAACATCTACAAGATCGCGCGCAATGGCCAGGTCCTCAAGGAGGAGGAGCGCCCGGCGGCCCACGCGGTCTCCTCGGTCCGGCAGGCGCTGCAAAGCCATAAGCTACGCGAGATGTGGGATTTCGCACTGAATGAGCCCTTGGAGGAGATCGCCTTCATGGACGAGGCCGGCAAGCTGAACATGGCGCTGGCCGAGGAAGGGCTTACACACGAGTACGGGCTCAAGCTAGGCATGTCGATGAACAAGGCGCGCTCCGTGAACTTTGGCTCCGGCGTGGACGCTGACATCTCCACCGAGATCGTCGCGTACGCTTCCGCCGCCTCCGACGCTCGCATGGGTGGCGCTACGCTGCCGGCCATGTCGAACTCAGGCTCGGGCAACCAGGGAATCTCGGCCACCGTGCCGGTGTGCGTGGTCGCCAAGTACGTGGGCGCCTCGGACGAGCAGCGTATCCGCGCCCTGGCCATGTCCCACCTCATCGCCATCTACATCCACTCCTTCCTGCCGATCCTCGGCCCCTTCTGCGCCACCGACTCCGCGTCGATGGGCGCTGCGGCCGCCGTCGTCTACCTGATGGGCGAGGATTACGACACCGCCGCAGCGGCCATCAACAACATGGCCGGCGACGCCGCGGGCATGGTCTGCGATGGCGCTGGTTGCTCCTGCGCGATGAAGGTCGCCACCTCGGCATCATCCATGTACCGCTCGGTCAACCTGGCCCTCCAGGGCGTCGAGATCCCCTCCAGCAACGGCATGGTCTGCCCCGACGTGGACCAGACCATCCGCGGCATCGGCCGCTTGGGCACCGAGGGCATGGAGTCCACCGATCCGGTCGTGATTGATGTGATGATGAACAAGGGCTGATCCCGCCGCTTGGCAAGCAGGGCGGTCGTCCGGGCTACAGGCTCGGACGACCGCCCTGCGGCGTTCGACTAAGCGCTGGGCTGGCCGGCTTTGCAGGCGGTAGACTGAACTCTCGAGGTGATTATGGAAGATACGATCGAGCCCCCCGACGGGGCGGAGCGCGGGCAGGCGCAGGTCCTGGAGGACAGGCGTTTCGTCATGACCTTCAAACCCTTGGTCGAATTCTTGGGTAAGGTCTATGGGCCTATGACTGAGGTGGCCCTGCACGACGCCTCCCAACCCAACAGCTCCATAGTGGCCATTGCCAATGGGCACGTCAGCGGCAGGGGCTTGGGCGCTCCGGCCACCGACCTGATGCTGCGGATCCTGGGCCGGGGCGAGGCGGAAAACCGCGACTACTTGGTCGGTTACGCGGGGCACTCGGCCAACAGCGCGACGCCGCTGGTCTCCTCCACCTTCTTCATCCGCCGCCAGGGGCGAATCGTCGGCATGCTTTGCATCAACCACGACCAGACCGCCCTCTCCAGGCTCTCCCAGGCTGTCGGAGAAGTGCGCCAGGCCTACTTCCCGCTCTCTACGGAGATGCCACCGGCGGCGGACGCCTCAACCGTGGAGGCCCCATCTTCCTCGGTCCCACCGGCCGTGGCCTCCGAATTCCCGTCCTCCCCTTCCCGGATCAACCACGCGTCGGCGGTCGGGAGCGCCGCCGAGGAGGAGAACCTGAGTTTGTCGGTGGAGGACATGGCCCAGCGGGTGGTCAACGAGGCGGTCTCTTCGACCGGCCGTGAACTCAGCCGCTTCAGCCTTGATGAGCGCATGGGTGTGATCCGCGAGCTCGATGCCTCAGGCTATTTCCTGCTCAAAGGCTCAATCTCCAGCATCGCCGGACTGCTTGACGTAGCCGAATCCACGATTTACCGCTACCTCCAACAGTCCCGCAAGCGCTGAGGGTCGACTGGCGGACCTTCACCAGGCCGCAGACCGGGGTCAGTTCGTCGTTGCAGCGTCGCGGATGCGGCCGATTTTCAGGGCGGTTTGCAAGACGAAGGCCTCTCGGGGGTTGGTGGGGTCCCAGCCGGTGATTTTGACCGACTGCTTGAGACGGTAGCGCACTGTGTTGGGGTGGACGCTCAGGCGCTTGGCGGCGGATTCCAGCGAGCGTCCGCAAGACAGGAAAGCATCCAGGGTGGCCAGCATGATCTGGTGGGGATCGCTTTGGCGTAGACGCCCGTACACATCCCGGTAGAGCTGGTCCGCAGCCGCGGCATCGCCTACCAAGACCCGCTCCGGCAGGACATCGTCGGCTTGGAGGGGTCGGGCCGGGCCGCCCCCTGCGAACACGTCATCGGCCGCTGGAGCCACCTGGTAGGTCGTGAGCGCGGCGCGGATGGTCTCTGAGGCGCCCTCAACGCCCCGGCGCAGGGGCCCTAGGCAGACCGGCGCGTCCTCGGCGAAGAAGTGGAGCAGGCCGGCGCTCACTTCCTCAGGCCCGCCCTGGTCGCGCGGGTCAATCAGGACGACCGTCAGATCGTTGTGGGCCGAGACCAGGCACAGGCCCCCGATGGACCGCACTCTGCGACGGATGCGGCTGGCCGCCGCACTGGAGCTTAACTGCCCGCCCTTCCTGGGCTTGCCGACCAGGGCGAAGCAGGAGCTCTCGCCCGGCCAGCCCAGGACCGCCATCTGCGAGGCCACTTTGCTGTCGGTCACTCCGTTAGCCAGGTTCTCCATCGCGTACGTCTCGGCGCGCACGTTCCAGCTTTCGCGCATCTCGGCCGTGTCAGCGTAGATGGCGGCGGCGGAGAAGGCCACTTCGCGCGCATAGTAGAGAATCGCGTCGCGGGTGGCTCGTTCCTGGCCCTTCTGGGCGAACGCTTCCACGTTGTTCTCCAGCAGGTCCACGATCACTCGTGTCACATCCAAGGCCTGGCGCAGGCTGACCACCTGGGTGAACTCCAGGGGCGCGATGAAGAAGATGTGCTCCAGCGAAGGGCGGGGCGCGTCGTCGCTGTCCAGGTCAGCGGTCAGGTCGGCCTGCCAGGAGACGAAGTTGGCCACGGCGGTCTCGATCACCAAGTCCAAGGTGGCCTTGTCCGCGGGCGAAAGGGTCTGATACCAGGGCAGGGTCTCGCCCAGGTGGTCCTGGGCCTGGCGCAGGATGCGCCGCACCGGCTGGGGCAGGTCCTGGGGCTTAGCCTCCTCCGGGCCGGGCTGGTCGGTTCGCTCCCGTTGCCAGGTTCGCAGGGGTGAGCCGTCCTGGGGCGACTTGGCTCCCTTGGAATGCCATTGCAAGACGTGCCACAGGGCGTGCTCCCCATCCGAGGCCCCTGCCGTGCTTTTGGCGGTCTTGCGGTTTGACGGGTGGGAACCCGTCGCCGCTCCTGCTTTGCTCATGCCTTTCAGCTTAGCCACTCTGGTGCCTGAACTCCGGCATGTTCGCGCAAGGGGCGCGGCCGGGTGAGAGGGCAGGGCTTTGTGGGGCAGGCACAAAACATGCCGGCCCGATTTGTAGGTGGGAGGCTTTCGGGGGTCGGCTGCTCTCAATTACTTTGGTGTTTGTGCATACTCACGATCACGCCGAACCGGCCTCGAACCAGCGGCCCGCGGGCTTGCGGGTCCTGGACCTGGGAGACTGCGGCCTGGCGTCCGTAGCGGATTTGGGGGTCGTTGACTCGACCAACAGCTACTTGGCGCGGGTCCTGGCAGACTCACCCCTGGAAGACGCCCGGGAGCGGGTGGCTGGGGTATTCGCAGGGGATGGGTCTGAACGGTCGGTAACCGAAGCGGGGCCAGCGGCGCCGATCGTGCTCAGCCTCGCCTTGACTGACGACCAGACCCGGGGCCGTGGGCGGCTCGACCGGTCCTGGTACAGCCGGGCCGGACAGTCCTTCTTAGGCACCTGGGCCGCGGCCCTGCCCACCGACCTGCTGACCGGCCCCGCTTCGGGTTGGCTGCCAACGGCGGTCGGGCTATCGCTGATGGAAGGGCTTCGGGAGGTCCTGGCCTCCTGCGGAGCGCAGGCGCTCGACCAAGGCTCGCCTGACGATGGCACGGCTCGTGATGGCCTGGAGGGCGATGGCCTCGCTCTCAAATGGCCCAACGACGTGTTCTGCGCGGGCCGCAAGCTGGCCGGCGTCCTCTGCGAGAGCCTGCTCATGGAGGGTGGGTGGTCCATTCTCATCGCGGGCGTAGGACTCAACCTCTTCGTGCCGGCGGACGATCTGCCCATCGCCGGTTCCACCTCACTTCAGCTCCATTTCGGCCCCCTGCCGGCGTACAGGCCTCTTCGGGACGGGCTGGCCCGCGCGGTCAGCACCCGTCTGCCCGCCCGCCTGACCGACCTGGCTGCTGGTGGGGATGAGGCCCGTCTGTCCTTGCGCCAACAGGCCCTGGCAAATAGCTGGACCCTGGGCCGAAGGGTGCGGGTGAACCCGGTGGCCGCTGCGGCAGTGGAAGGCAAGGCGTTGGGAATTGGCCTGGACGCCTCGCTGGAGGTCCTGTTGGATGATGGCCGGAGAATCAACGTATCCACAGGCGACGTAGGCGTGCTGCCCGAACTGGCCGAGCCTGGCCAGGCGGGCGATAAGCGAGTGAAAGGACAGCGCGGATGAGGAAGCTGGTCGTAGCCAATCGCGGTGAGATAGCGCTCAGGGTGGTGCGCACCGCCCGGGAGATGGGCATCGCCACTGTCGCCCTGTACGCGGAGCGGGACCGCCAGGCCCCATACACGCGGCTGGCCGACGAAGCCTATCTGTTGCCAGGCGACACCAATCAGCAGACCTACCTGAACGAGGACCTGATCGTCGAGACCGCCCTGCGCTCCGGCGCCGACGCCCTCCACCCAGGCTACGGCTTCCTTTCCGAGTTCTCCTCCTTCGCCACCAAAGTCATCGACGCCGGGCTCACCTGGGTGGGACCCTCTCCGCGAGTGCTGGATGAGCTGGGTGACAAGATCACCGCCTGCAAGGTGGTCGATGCGGCGAAAGTGCCTGTGGTGCCGGGGCTGAGCGAGCCAGTGAAGTCCATGAAGACCCTGCTGGCCTTCGCTCATGAGCAGGGCTATCCGGTCATGATGAAGAAAGCGGATGGGGGCGGTGGACACGGCATCACGCTGATCTCCAACGACGACGAGCTGCGCGCCTTCTACATGAGCCACGACACCCTCCAGGGCGGCGACCTCGGCGATTACTTCATCGAGAAATTCGTGGACAAGGCCCGCCATGTCGAAACCCAATCCGGGCGCGACAGCCACGGTCGCTTCACCGTCTACTCCACTCGCGACTGCTCGGTGCAGCGGCGCAACCAGAAGCTGGTGGAGGAGGCGCCGGCCCCTTTCCTGCCGGCGGAAGTGACCGAGCGGCTCAAGACTTACTCCTACTCGCTCTTCGACACCGTAGGCTACGTAGGGTTGGGCACCTGCGAGTTCCTGGTGACCCCTGAGGACGATGTCTACTTCATGGAAGCCAACCCCCGTTTGCAGGTGGAGCACACGGTCAGCGAGGAGGTCTGCGGGCTGGACCTGGTGCGCGAGCAGTTGACGATAGCCGACGGCGGCGAGCTGACCGAGGCGCCCGACCCGCGCGGGCACGCTTTCGAGCTGCGCATCACCTCCGAGGACCCGGCCACCAACCTGACCCCGGCCTCCGGCACAATCGAGTCGATTAGCTGGCCCTCGGGCCCTGGCATCCGCGTGGACTCCGGCGTACAGGTGGGAGACACAGTCTCCCCGCGCGACGATTCGATGATGGGCAAGCTGGTCGTGCGGGCCCAGGACCGGTTGACGGCCGTGGCCCGGGTCCGGCGGGCCTTGGAGGAGCTGGACCTACAAGGCGTGCCCACGCCCGCCTCGCTCTACCGGAAGATCTTCTCTGATCCTGCCTTTACCGCCGAGGAAGGCCACCCCTTCACGGTGACCACCAAGTGGCTGGAGCGCACCTACTTGAACCAGGAGCCGCAGGCCTCAGCAGCGGGCCAGCCGGCATCCATGAGCGCCGGACGACCCGATTCGGCGCCGGCCGCCGGGGCGGGCATGGAGACCTTCGCCATCGAGATTGATGACAAGCGGGTCAAACTCGCCCTGCCGCAGCAGGCCCTGGAGGCTCTGGGCGCGGGCTCGGGCGGCCACGTCCCGCGTCGGCCGCAGCAGCCCTTGCGCGGGCAGGGCGCCAGGGACCAAGCCGTGAACGCGCAGGACCAAGCCGAGCGTTCAGGCACGATTGTGGCCAGTATGCAGGCTGTCGTAACCAGGATCAAGGTGGCCGACGGACAGCCAGTGGACAAGGGCGACCTGTTGGTCGTGCTGGAGTCCATGAAGATGGAGAACTACGTGTATGCGCCCGCCAAGGGGACCGTGCGCTCCATCGACGTCAGCGTCGGTCAGGGCGTGGATGCCGGTCAGACCTTGGCTCAGCTGGACCTGGGCTCGGCCGACGAATCCGAGGACGACGGCGAAAGCGGCGCCGAGCAGCGCGGCCGCCACAAGCGCGATGCGATCGAAGAGGCGAGCGACAAGACGGGAGGGCGGTGATGAGCGCGATGGTAACGGCGGAGGAAAAGCGCCGGAAGCTCGGCGGGCAAGCCCAGGCCCGGACTCAAGACCGGATCCAGCCTGGCCGAGGTGAAGCCAGCGACCCGACGGGCAGCCAGGGCGGAAGCCAGCCCCTTGCCAGTGATCAAGCCCGGAGCCAAGGGAACACTGAGAACCCGGCTGGCGGGCGCAACGCCAAGGGCGCGATTCGCCGGGCCGCGCAGTTGGCCCGTGAGGCTGAGCGGAACGCTCGCGCTAAGCAGGGCGCTAAGGGTAAGGGGACGGCCCGGGAGCGTCTGGACCTCCTGTTCGACAGCGGCTCCTTCGAGGAGATTGGCCGCTTCGCTGGCGGCGACATCGAAGGAGGGCGGGCCGGAGCGGCTGTAATCACTGGCTTCGGTCTGGTCTACGGGCGCAAGGTGGCCGTCTACGCGCAGGATTTCTCGGTGCGCGGCGGCACCCTTGGCAGCGCGGAAGGGGCGAAAATCTGCCGGCTCATGGATCAGGCCATCGATTTGGGCGTGCCGATTGTGGCCCTGATCGATTCGGGCGGCGCGCGCATCCAGGAGGGGGTCGCGGCCCTGACCCAATATGGGCGCATCTTCCGCAAGACCTGCCAGGCGTCCGGCTTCGTGCCGCAGATTTCACTGATCCTGGGGCCCTGCGCCGGGGGAGCGGTCTACTGCCCGGCCCTGACCGACCTGATCATCATGACCAAGAGCAATTCCAACATGTTCGTCACCGGACCCGACGTGGTCAAGGCCGCGACCGGCGAGACGATCAGCATGGACCAGCTGGGCGGCGGGCAGGTCCACGCCTCTGTGTCCGGTGTGGCCCACTACTTGGGCGAGGACGAGGCGGACGCGATCGATTACGCGCGCACCGTCCTGGCCTACCTGCCTTCCAACTGCCAGGAGGAGCCTCCGACCTACGCTTACGCCTCCGGCCGCGCCGAGCAGGCCGCCGCCAAGCGCCTGGCCACGATCGTGCCTTCCAACGACCGCCAGCCTTACGACGTGCTGGACGTGATCAGCGCCGTAGTGGACTATGGGGAGTTCGTCCAAGTCCAGGAGCTTTTCGCCCGTTCGGCGGTCGTCGGCTTCGCCTGCGTCGAAGGGCACCCGGTCGGTGTCGTCGCCAATCAGCCGTTGGTGGACGCGGGCAGTCTGGATGTGGATTCATCGGAGAAGGTGGCCCGCTTCGTGAACATGTGCGACGCCTTCAACCTGCCGGTGATCACCCTGGTTGACACGCCAGGCTACAAGCCCGGCAGCGACCAGGAGCACGCGGGCATCATCCGCCGCGGGGCCAAGGTCATCGCCGCCTACGCCAACGCCCAGGTGCCGCTGGTGACCGTCGTGCTGCGCAAGGCCTTCGGCGGCTCCTACATCGTGATGGGTTCCAAGGCCATCGGGGCGGACATGAACTTCGCTTGGCCCAGTTCTCAGATCGCGGTCCTGGGCGCCCAGGGCGCGGTCGGCATCATCCACCGGCGGGACCTGCAGAAAGCCAAGGAGGAGGGGCGTGACGTGGATGCCCTGCGTGAGCGCCTGGCCGCCGAGTATGAGGAGAAGACGGTCAACGCCAACCTCTCCCTGGAGATGGGCGAGATCGACGCGATGATCGACCCGGAGCAGACCCGGGAGGCCGTCGTCGGCTCCTTGCGCACCCTAGCCTCCAAGCGCAGGAGGCGAATCGTGGATAAACACCACGGCAATCAGCCCTTGTAAACGCATAAATTCAACCTTTTACACCCATAGAGCCGCACCGAACGAGAAATAGGACAACATGACAAACGCATTCTTCATCAACCGCCTGGCCGACCAGCCTCACGCCCTCATCTTCGCTGGCCAGTCCACTCCCTGGCCCTCAGCCCTGGCTGACCTGTGCCAGGACCCGACGTTGGAGGAGGCCCTCAAGGGGCACGCCGAATCAGCGCGCCGGATGCTGACCGCAGTGGCGGCGGACCTGCTGGCTACCGACGGGAAGCCGCTCGACCTGTTCGGCTACCAGCCCAAGGGCGCGAAGCTGGGCGCCGCCGCCGACGCCTCCGCTTCCGTGCCTGGCATCGCCCTGACTCAGCTGGGGGCTTTGATCGACTTGGACCGGCTTGGGTACGACTTCGCCTCGGCACGCCCCTTGGCCGTCCTGGGCCACTCGCAGGGCATCATCGGCGTCCACATGGCCCAGGCCATCCAAGAGGCAGGGTCCATCCAGGCCGCGGAAGGAGAGATCGACCGCATCCTGGCCACTGCCATGCTGATTGGCGCGGCCGGCACCCGTCAGGCCCGTAGGCTCGGCATCCACGCCCAAGGCGAAGCCACCCCCATGCTTTCGGTGCGCGGCGCCACCCGTCGGCAGGTGGACATCCTCATTAGCCGCGTCCCTTCGCCGAAGGGCCCGATTGGCGTGGCCGTCACCAACTCCGACCGCCAGCTGGTCCTGTCGGGATATCCGCAGGACCTGGCCGCGTTCGAAATCGAAGTAGGCAAAGAGGCTGACCGCCAGGCCAAGATGCGCGAGGAGAAAGTGCGCGGCGGCACGCCCTTCGCTCCGGTCCTGGAGTACCTGGATGTCAGCCTGCCCTTCCATTCGTCGTTGATGGCGGACGCGGTGGATGAATGCCTGGACTGGGCTGGCCGCTGCGGTCTGGACGCCGACCGGGCCCAGCTCCTGGCCCAGGAAGTCCTGGTCAACCACGCCGACTGGGCCGGGCAGGTGCGTTCCGTGCTGGAGTCCAACGACCCCAGCCAGCTTTGGCTGGTGGACCTGGGTCCGGGGGAGACCGTGGGCAAGCTGGTCTCCAGCCTGACCCAGGGCACCGGCATCGGCATCGTGGAAGCCGCGACAGCCGCGCAGCGCGCGGCCCTGTCCACCCTGGAGGGGGAGCCTGAGCGCAGCCAGGATTGGCGGCGGTTCAAGCCCAGCGTCATTGATACGCCTGCCGGACGCAGGATTTCGACCGCTTTCAGCAGGCTGACCGGCAAGCCCCCGGTGCTCCTGGCGGGCATGACGCCCACCACCGTGGAGCCGGGAATCGTCGCGGCTGCGGCCAACGCCGGCTACTGGGCCGAGCTGGCTGGCGGCGGCCAGGTGTCCGCCGAGGTCTTCGACCGCCATATGCGCCAGCTGGAGGACGAGCTGGATGAAGGTCGCACCGTGGAGTTCAACGCGATGTTCATGGACCGCTACCTGTGGAACCTCCAGTTCGGCTCCCAACGCATCGTTTCCAAGAAGCGTGAGTCGGGCGCGCCAATCGACGGAGTGGTCATCTCCGCAGGCATCCCCGAGCAGGACGAGGCCCAGGCTCTGATCGACCGCCTGATGGCTGAGGGCTTCCCCTATGTGGCCTTCAAGCCGGGCACGGTCGACCAGATTCGCCAGGTTGTCGCCATCGCCAAGCAGGTGGCCCCCAAGCCCATCCTGATGCAGGTGGAGGGCGGCGCTGCCGGAGGCCACCACTCCTGGGAATCCCTGGACGACCTCCTGATCTCCACCTACGCCCAGGTGCGCGAGCGCCCCAACATCGTCCTGGTCGCGGGCGGCGGCATCGGCACCCCCGAGCGTGCCGCCGACTACATCAGCGGCTCCTGGTCCCGCGAGTACGGGATGCCGGACATGCCGGTGGATGGTGTGTTGGTGGGCACCGCCGCCATGACCGCGGCCGAGGCCTGCACCAGCCCCGAGGTCAAGCGGGCCCTGGTCGCCACCCCAGGCATCGACATGAGCCAGCCGGACCCCGACCCCTTCGCGCCGCTCGGTGAGCGCTGGGTGCCCTCTGGCGGTTCCGTGGGCGGCGTGAGCTCCGGTCTGAGCCACCTGCACGCGGATATTTACGAACTGGAGAACGACTCGGCCGTTTGCGGCCGTCTGCTGGTGCGGGTGATGAAGCACCCGGAGGAGCTGCAGGATCGCCGGGACGAGATCATCGATGCGCTCGCGAAGACCGCCAAGCCTTACTTCGGTGACTTGGAAGGCATGACCTACCAGCAGTGGGCCGAGCGCTTCGCCGAGCTCTCCTACCCCTGGGCCGACGACACCTACGTCGACCGCTTCCTGCATCTGTTGCGCCGGGTGGAGGCCCGCGTGCAGCCGCTGGAGTCGGGCGAATTCCAATCCATCTTTACGGGTCACGATGATGTGAGCGAGCCTGAGCAAGCCCTGCGCCGGCTGCGGCAGGCTTACCCGCAGGCCAGCGAGACCACCGTCGTGCCCGCGGACGTGGCCTGGTTCCCCACGCTGGTGCGTGAGTACCCCAAGCCCATGCCGTTCGTGCCCGTCATCGACAATGACCTGCTGCGCTGGTGGGGGCAGGACCAGCTCTGGCAAGCCGAGGACCCGCGCTATGGCGCCGATTCGGTCCGCGCCATACCTGGCCCCATCTCCGTGGCTGGCATCACGAGCGTGGATGAGCCGGTCGCTTCGATCCTGGGGCGCTTCGAGCAGGCCGCCTTGGAGCGGGTGGCAGGCGAGGAGCGGACCAAGCCGGTTCAGGCATACGCCGAGCTGGCTTGCGCGGCTTCAGCCGAGGAGTTCATCCGCCGCAGCCCTCACATCTCCTGGGTGGGGCATCTGACCAACAACCCCGCCTATGGCACGCCCATGGGAGATCAGCATTACGAGATTCGCGCGGCGGGCGCTAGCCAGGGGCTTGAGCGCTACGACCTGGACATCCACCTGGACACCTTCTGGGACGATGAGCCCGGTGGGGGCTTGGACAAGCATGCTGTGCGCCATATCGTCATCCCGCTGACCCTGGACCCGCGCGCCGCCGGTTCCTTCCCCGTGGTCGATCGTGAGCGCCTGCCCGAACACGTCTACGCCCTGCTGGAAGCCACGGCGGGCATCGGCAACACCGCTATCACCGGAGACCGGCTGGAGGCCATGCCAGCCATCGAGCAGATGGACGACAAGGCCACTTATCCGTATGGACGGGCCCATGCTTCGTATACGCTGAGCCCCAGCCTGGGCTTCGATCACGAGGCGGTCACCGGCGCGGCCTTGCCCGCGAGCCTGACCCCTTCGGCGATTGCGCCGGACGCGCTGGTCGGCCCCGCTTGGCCGGCCATCTACGCGGCCTTGGGTTCGGTCTACGTGGAGGGGCTGCCGATTATCGAAGGCCTGCTCAACGCGGTTCACCTGGACCACCTGATTGAGCTGGAGGTCGATGAGGACGAGCTGTGCCGTCGCGCCGGGCAGCGGATCGAGCTCACCTCCTGGGCTGAGGACTACCGGGAATCCGCTTCAGGCCGCGTGGTCACGATTCATGTGCGCCACCAGGCCACCGATGGGACGGTGCTGGCTAACGAAGTGGAGCGTTTCGCTATCCGCGGGCGCGCCTACAGCGACCAGCTGCCCCAGCCGGCCCCCGACTATGGAGGCATCGAGGCGGACCGGGTCGATACGCCCCGCCGGCTCCTGCGTCGGGTCAGCGTCACCGCCCCGACGGACATGACTGCCTTCGCCCGCACCTCCGGTGACTTCAACCCCATCCACACCTCGGTGCGTGGGGCGGCAGTCTCCGGGCTCGCGGCCCCGCTGGTGCACGGCATGTGGCTCTCCGCCACCGCCCAGCACGCGGCGCAGGCCACGGACGAGCAGGGCTCCCATTACGAGATCGCCGGCTGGACCTACAACATGTACGGCATGGTGCAGCTGGGCGACAGGGTCGAGATTTCGGTCGAGCGTGTTGGCAAGGTCCGCCACGGCGGCCTGGTCCTGGAAGTCACCTGCCGGATCGACGGCGGAATCGTTTCACGCGGAACGGCCATCGCCCGCGCCCCTCGCTCCGCCTATGTCTACCCAGGCCAGGGCATCCAGCAGCAGGGCATGGTCTTGGACGAACGGGCCAAGTCACCCGCCGCCCAGCGCACCTGGGAGCGCGCCGATGCCTTGACCCGCTCCAAGCTGGGCTTCTCGATCCTGGCCGTGGTGCGCGATAACCCCAAGACCCTGACCGCCAAAGGCGTCACTTACCACCATCCGGAAGGGCTTCTGAACCTGACCCAGTTCACCCAGGTGGCCCTAGCCACGGTGGCTTTCGCCCAGACCGCCCGCCTGCGCGAGTCCGGCGCCGACGTGTGGCCCGCCTACTTCGCAGGGCACTCCCTGGGCGAGTACAACGCGCTGAGTTCCTTCGCCGGTGTCATGTCGCTGGAGACCGTCCTGGAGCTGGTCTTCCACCGGGGCTCGACCATGCACGCGCTGATTGAGCGCGACGAGCAGGGGCGGTCCAACTACCGGATGGGGGCCCTGCGGCCCAACCAGTTCGGGGTGGATGACAGCGGGGTCAAGGAGTACGTGGAGTCCGTCTCCGCCGAATGCGGCGAATTCCTGGAGATCGTCAACTACAACCTGGCTGGCCAGCAGTACGCGGTCGCCGGCACCATCGCCGGGCTGGAGTACCTGCGACGCGACTCCAACGCCCGGGCCAAGGAGGCAGGCGGCAAGCCGGCCTTCATGTACGTGCCTGGCATTGATGTGCCCTTCCACTCCTCCTTGCTGCGCAAGGGCGTGCCGGAGTTCCGCGACACGCTTGACGCCCTCCTGCCTGAGCACATCGACTACAGCCGCTTGGAAGGCCGGTACATCCCCAACCTGGTGGCCCGCCCCTTCGAGATGACCCGTGATTTCGCCGCCTCCATCCTGGGGGTCGTGCCCTCCGAGCGGATCAAGGCCGTCCTGGACGACCCGGCCCTGTGGGACTCCTATGCGGCCGATGACCAGCGGTTGGGCCGTCTCCTGCTGACCGAGCTCCTCTCCTGGCAGTTCGCTTCGCCGGTGCGGTGGATCGAGACCCAGGCGCTGATGTTCGGATCGCGCGAGCAGGGCGGTCTGGGCGTTGAGCAGTTGGTGGAGGTCGGACTGGGCCATTCGCCAACCCTGGCGAACATGGCCTCTAGGACCTTGAAGCTGCCGGACATGCGCGAGCGCCAGGTCACGGTCTACAACTTGGGGCGTGACGAGGCCCGGGTCTACCTGACCGACAGCGACCCGGCCGCGCCGATTGCCGACGACGAGCCCATCGCCCCCGCCTCGCCAACCCAGATGGAGGAGCTTGCGCCCGCCTCGGCGGCTGCAGCCGAGCCCGCTCCATCCGCAGCCGAGCCAGCTGCCCCCGCGCCTGAGCCCGCCGCGCCAGCTCAGTCCCAGCAAGCGGCCGCGCCCGCTGCGGGAGCGTCTTCGGGCGCTGATGTGGGTGACATCCCGTTCAAGGCTTCGGACGCGATCCAGGCCCTGCTGGCCTATTCCACGAAAATCCGCCCTGACCAGATTGGCGAGAGCGACACGACCGATACGCTCACCAACGGTGTCTCCTCCCGGCGCAACCAGCTGCTGATGGACATCTCCTCCGAGCTTGGCGTGGCTTCGGTGGATGGGGCTGCTGAGGCCTCGATGGGCGACTTGAGCGCCCTGGTCGACTCGGTGGCGCCCAACTACAAGCCCTTCGGCCCGGTCCTGTCCGACATCGTTCGCGACCGGATCAAGGCCCTCTTCGGGCCCAGCGGCATCAAGCTCAAGCAGGTGGAGGAGCGGGTCAACAATGACTGGCTCCTGGGACCCGGCTGGGCGGCGGCCACCGTCGTCAGCCTGGTCTTGGACACCCGCGAAGGGTCCTCCGCGCGGGGCGGCGACTTGGCCCAGCTGCCCACGCAGGCGGTATCCACCCCAGCTGCGGCTAAGGCGGTGATTGACCAGGCCGTGCAGCGCGTGGCCCAGGCCAAGGGCGTATCCGTCGCCCTGCCCAGCGCTGGCGGTGGCTCCGGTTCGGCGGTCGTGGATTCCGCGGCCCTGGACGCTTTCGCCGCCCAGGTCACCGGCTCGCAGGGCCTCCTGGCCTCCACGGCACGCTACTTGCTCGATCAGCTGGGGTTGAAGCCAGCTGCCCCCGCTCCGGGCGAGAACGAGGACGCGGCCGTCGTGGCCGCTGTCGATGCCGAGCTTGGCTCCGATTGGCCGCAACAGGTCGAACCGGCCTTCGATGAGCGTAAGGCCGTCCTCTTCGACGACCGCTGGGCCACCGCCCGCGAGGACCTTGCCCGCATCTGGTTCGAGGGCGATGAATCCAGTCAGGCGGCCAGCTTCCTGGGCGCCGGACCCGAGGTAGGGGCCCAAGCCGTCTGGTATGAGCGTCAAGCGCAGCAGGCTGGCAGGGCTGATCTGGCCCAGGTCTTCACCCGCATCGCCGATGAGGCCGGTCGGGACCCCTCCGCCGACCCCAAGTCCAGTCGGTTCGCCACCGATGTAGCGGTGGTCACCGGCGTATCGGACAATTCGATCGCCGGATCGCTCACAGCTGGGCTTCTGGAGGGTGGGGCGACCGTTGTGGCCGTCCTGCACGGCCTGGACCAGAAGAGCGTCCAGTGGGCCAAGCGGCTCTACCGGGAGCACGCGGTCGCTGGCGCCAAACTGTGGATCGTGCCCGCCAACCTGTCCAGCTTCCGGGATGTGGACGCCCTGGTCGACTGGGTGGGTTCGGCCCAGCGTAAGACCACCGGCGCCACGACCACCATCTTGAAGCCGGCTCTGGAGCCAAGCATCCTCCTGCCCTTCGCGGCGCCGCCCATGCATGGCACGATGGCGGATTCCGGCAAGCTCTTCGAGTCCCAGGCCAGACTCATGCTCTGGGGCCTGGAGCGCATGATCGCCGGTTTTGCGCGGATCGGCGCCGATACGGACGTGGACCACAGGCTGCACGTGGTTTTGCCGGGCTCCCCCAACCGGGGCGTTTTCGGTGGCGATGGCGCTTACGGCGAGATCAAGGCTGCTTTGGACGCGATCGTCAACCGCTCCAGGAGTGAACGCGACTGGTCCGACAGGGTGACCTTCGCCCATCCGCTGATCGGCTGGGTGCGCGGCACTGGGCTCATGGGCGCCAACGACCCCTTGGTCGCGGCGGTCGAGCGGCAAGGAGTCACCACCTACTCCACCGAGCAGATGGCCAGCCAACTTCTGGACCTGTGCACGCCCGAGGCCCGCAGGCGCGCGCTCCAGGCCCCCATCCAAGCCGACCTGACCGGAGGCTTGGGCAAGGAGCCCATCGACTTGCGCGCTTTGAAAGCCGAGGCGGCGCAAGAGGCCACGGACGGCGACGGCAGTTCCGCCAGCGGCTCTGACGCGGGCGCAACGGGCGCTGGCTCGGGCTCTGGTCAAGACAGGGACCGCATCGTCAAGGCCCTGCCCACCCCGCACGTGCCCCATCAGCCCCAGGTCGATTTGGCCGACTGGAAGGGCGTGACCGCCCGGCCCGAGGACCAAATCGTCATCGTCTCGATTGGCGAGATGGGCCCCTGGGGCTCCGGCCGCACCCGTTTCGAGGCCGAGTTGGGCATCCATTCGGACGGCCAGGTGGAGCTCTCCGCGGCCGCCGTGCTCGAACTGGCCTGGAACATGGGCCTGATCGAGTGGCAGGATTCGCCCAAGCCCGGCTGGTACGACGCGGCTGGCAACTTGGTGCCCGAGGAGGACATCGCGGAGCGCTACCATGATGAAGTCGTGGCCCGCTCCGGCATCCGTCCCTTCGACGATGGGATGGGCTCGGACTATAAGCAGGGCACGGACGAGGAGGAGGCCGACGTCTTCCTCGACCACGACGTGGTCTTCTCGGTGCCCGCCGCTTCGATAGCCCAGGAGTACGTCAAACTGGACCCGGAGCACACGGGTGTGGAGCGCGACGAGGAGTCGGGCGAGTGGAACGTCACCCGTCGCAAAGGCTCCAAGATTCGCGTGCCTCGACGCGCCACGATGACCCGCACGGTCGGCGGCCAGTTCCCGAAGGGCTTCGACCCGGTCAAGTGGGGCATCCCCGCCTCGATGGTCGGCAATGTAGACCCAATCGCCCTGTGGAACCTCGTGACCACGGTGGATGCCTACCTGTCGGCTGGCTTCACCCCCGTCGAGGTGCTGCAGGTCATCCACCCCTCCAAGCTGGCGTCCACCCAGGGCACCGGTTTCGGCGGCATGGCCTCCATGCGCAAGCTCTACCTGGACCGTTACCTGGGCCGTGAAATCCCCACCGACATCCTGCAAGAGGCCTTGCCCAACGTGGTCGCGGCTCATGTGATGCAGTCGTACATCGGCGGATACGGCAACATGGTTCAGCCGGTCTCGGCCTGCGCCACGGCCGCGGTTTCCCTGGAGGAAGGCGTCGACAAGATCGCCCTGGGCAAGGCGGGCTTCGTCGTCACCGGCGCCATCGACGACATCGGCGTGGAATCGGTGATCGGCTTTGGGAACATGAACGCGACCGCCGATTCGGGCGAGATGCTCGCCAAAGGCATCGCCCCGCGCTTCTTCTCGCGGGCCAACGACCGGCGGCGCGGCGGCTTCCTGGAGTCCCAGGGCGGCGGCACGATCCTGCTGACCCGAGGCGACATAGCGCTCAAGATGGGTCTGCCGGTGGCGGGCGTGGTGGGATACATCCACTCGTTCGCCGACGGTGCCCACACGTCGATCCCCGCCCCGGGCCTGGGCGCCCTGGCGGCAGGCATGGGCGGCGCCGAGTCCGACTTGGCTCGTTCGCTGGCCAAGCTGGGCGTTTCGCCGGACGAGGTGGCCGTGGTCTCCAAGCATGACACGTCCACCAACGCCAACGACCCCAACGAGTCCGAGCTCCACAACAGCTTGGCGCGCGCGATTGGGCGCACGGAGGGTAACCCGCTCTACGTCATCTCGCAAAAGAGCCTGACCGGTCACGCCAAGGGCGGGGCTTGCATCTTCCAGATCAATGGTTTGACGCAGCTCTTCCGCTCCGGGGTCATCCCAGCCAACGCCTCACTGGATTGCGTGGACCCGAAGATGCGGCGGGACGACCACCTGGTCTGGTTGGAGCAGCCGCTGCGGGTGGGGTCCATCAAGGCCGGCCTGGTCACCTCGCTGGGCTTCGGCCACGTCTCCGGCATCGGCGCGATTGTGCACCCGGGCGCCTTCGAGGCGGCGGTCGCCCAGAGCCAGGGCGAGCAGGCCCTGGAGGAGTGGCGGAGGCGGGCCAACGCCCGGCTGGCCGCCGGTCAGCGCCGCTTGCAAGAAGGCCGTATGGGCCGTGCCACCCTCTACGAGTCGATTGACAACCGGCGCTTCCGTGAGGACGCCCCCGGCTACGACGCGCACGAGGTCGAGAAGGCCATGCTCCTGAACCCCGACGCCCGCTTGGGTGAATCCGGCTACTACGAGGCCTGAGCGCAAAAGCAATCCGCCGGCCCGCCCCTCAACTGGGGGTGGGCCGGCGGATTGCTTGTTCGAGCTTCTTAAAGCCATGCAGGGAGGGCGGCGTTGATCCGGTCCACCAGGGCCCTGGGGTTTGCGACACCTAAGACCAGGCGGGAGTAAGGCTCACCGGTGAGTTGGATGACGACTGGACGTTCGGGGCGGGCCACGTTCCAAAAGGAGCGCTCGCCCTGGAGGACGAAGCTGCCGGCCCACAGGCCGCCGACCGCGGTGCCTGGGTCGCGCAGGCCCTTGGGCTGATCGAGGATGCCGGGGTCCTCCGTGGCCCCCAAGACATGGGACATGGGTATTTCAATTCTTTTTTTTGAGGGCGAGGACCTTGTGGATTTCCCTCGGCTCGATGACGAGCTTGTCGCCCTCGAAACTCACGCTATTACTGGCCTTCATGATTGCCTCCTTAGTGCTTGTATGATTGTGCGCTCTGAGTCAGCGGCCGGCTGGCCGATGGCTGCCGGGCGCATGGTGTTTATCGTTGGTCGGGCTCGTCCACTTGGCCGGAGGGGAGGCCCCTCGGTGGTTGGGCCACTTGCTTAGCCGCCGGCCGCTTGCCCTGGGAGGCAGTCCCGTCTTCGCTCAGCTGCGCGCGTTTGAGCAGCGCTTGTCCCAATAGCCGGGCTATGCGGGCCGACCTTTCATGGCTGGGTCCTTGGGCCTCTTGCGCTGGTGCGGGCAGCGGCAGGGCGGCGAAATAGCGTTCAAGCAGGCCTTGGATCTGCCCGTCGCTGGCCGACAGCTCCATCATCGCCACCAATGCCACTTCCAGTGCTTCCGCACTTGCTTTGCCGGGCTTAAGGCTTTTGCGCAGGACGGCCAGGAAGATGCCGCGCTTGCTGCCGAAGGCGGAGTAGAGACTTCCGCGCAGGAGTCCGGTGGCCTTCACTAGGTCGTCGATTGAGGTGCCCTCGTATCCGTGTGCCAGGAAGGCTTGGCGGGCCTGCTTCAGAGCCTGGTCCGTGTCGAAATCGCGATGTCGTCCCATGGCGACAACCCTATCATATACTTGAACGATTGGTCAAAAAATGGGACGTTATCGCCGTATGCAAGTTCCACACCGGTAATCAGCTTCCGGGCTCGGCCTGTTCCTGTACCCAGCCGAGGCCATACTGGAAGCATGAGTGAGGAGATGAAGGGAAAGCCCGCCTGGCCGGGTGGTCCCGCGCCTACCCGCCTGTTGGGTCTTGGGCACGACATCGTGAGCGTTGAGCCCTTCGCCCAGCAACTGGCTGAGCCTGGCTCACGGATGCGCGACCTCTTCTCGCCGCGCGAGCAACGCCAGTGCGCCGAGCGTTCCCGATTCAAGGGCGACAGCGAAGCCGTCCATCTATCCGCCCGCTGGGCTGGCAAGGAGTCGGTCGTTAAAGCCTGGTCCGCAGCCCTTGGTCCCCGCCCCGCCCCCTACACCCTCGACGATTTCCCTTGGGCGGGGATTGAAATACTGGATGATTCCCGTTCCCGCCCCGGCGTCTACCTTGCCGATGAAGTCCGTGACCGGCTGTGTTCGTCACTGGAGCTGACAGCCGCCCCAATCTGGCGCATCTCCCTGTCGCATGACGGCGGTCTGGCCTCGGCTGCGGCGGCGCTCGTGGTTTGGTAGGGGGGGGTAAAAACGCCCGCAACGCGATGAGGCGCTGCGGGCTGGTATTGATCAAGCACATTTGCGGGCATGACGAGACCGTGTCGCCCCCCCCCCCCGGGGTGTGGATTGAATTTTTCCGGTCCGTTGGGCAAGCGTTAGTGTTAGCCCCCCCCCCGTAGGGAGTGAATTGCAAGCTCGGTCTTTCGGGTTGATTATGCGGGTTCGTTTGTTGTCTGTGTTGCGCCTGGAGGGGATTGGATGCAGATTAGTGGGCTTGTGCCCTTCTGGTTTGCGGACGGTTCTGTGATGGAACGTGGAAGTGGACGGGGTTGGCGTTTCGGACAGTTTGACAGGATGGGCTGGCTCGCTTCATAAGAAGGCTTGTGGGGCTGGCGTGGATATGTCATGTATGCGCTGCTGGTTTGCTTCATGCGTTTGGTCGGGTGCTGATGGCGTATGCGCAACCGGGAAGGCAAAGGGGTGTGCTAAGCTCTGAAACGAGCAAGTCACTTCGCGGATGTAGCTCAATGGTAGAGCCTTAGTCTTCCAAACTAATTACGCGGGTTCGATTCCCGTCATCCGCTCCATTGTGAATGCCTTGTAGCGCAAAGGGCCAGGCCTCTATTTGAATCTTTTACCCGGGTTTTACGCGAGTGTGATGTTATTCGCAACGAGCTCTTGGTGCCGGTGTTTGATCATGTGGTTTCGCCCAATTGTCCGCTCCGGGGTGAGTCTCCGGAGACGGTAGCCAATGGCTGCTCGGTGCGGGTCCCTCGTTCGGGGCGCAGAGGTTTCCGGGTCGCTGGAGTTGGGCTTAGCGGCCTACCTAGGATGGCCAGCAGACAGCCCTTCTTCCGGGCCTCTTGGCTTCAGTCAGTGGGAAGGCTCTCGCTGTCGCTCGTGCTATGGCTCTGTGCTGAGGTTTCGGGAATCCTGGGAACTCATCGTAGACTGGGCGTAACCATGCCAGAAACCGGTGGGTGTAGGAATCATTGGGATAGGGGATCGGCGGAACAGAACACCGAAGTGGTGGAAGTCAAAATTCTCAAAGCAGCCGTTTTGGCTTCTTGGCTTGGGCAGTATAAAAGAGTCTCGCTGACGTCGGCGTTGCCGACAAGGCTCCGAATGCGCGGATGGTTGTCACTAGCAGTCATCCGCACGTTTCAACCTCAAGGTCTTTCTGCCATATTGATGTAGAGATCGTAGATTTTGGGATGGGGTCAAAAGCGGTGAGGGTAAGGTAAAAGGCGTCTGCTCTGTTACTTAAAGATTTTTTCGCCGGATTACTGCCTTACAGGTGTCCTGTTTTAATCTCCGGCTTAGTCTAAGTTCTCGGATCCATCAACCTCGACGTCAAAGCCCTGGTGGGGCGTTACCCCGAGCACGGGCACACGGCGACCGCGCGCAGCATCGCCATGCTCCCCGGCGGCAAGGGCTCGAACCAGGCTGTGGCCGCCGCCAAACTGGGCGGCAAGGTATCCATGCTGGGCCGGTTAGGCTAGGATGGGGCCGGCAAATAGATGCTCGACGACCTGGACGCCTGGGGAGTGGACACCAGATTCATCTCCAAGAGCGCTCAGGAAGGCACTGGCACCTTCATCGCGGAGATTGACCAGACTTCGGGGAACACGATGGTCGGCACCTTGGGAGCCAATGCCACCATCAGCGGTGAGGAGGTCAGTCAAACCCTGGGACAGATTGAGGCACCCGTGCTTCTTCTTCAGTTGGAGACCAGCAAGGAGTCCGCCATGGCCGCTTTGAAAACGGGCAGGGGGTAAGGGCATGTACATCATCCTCGACCCTGCACCGGCCGACGGTTTCTTCCCTGAGGCCCTCCAATAAGCCGATTGCGTCACTCCCAACCAGCAGGAGACAGAACGGATTACCGGAATCAAGGTAACCGACAGGGTTCAGGCCATCGAGGCGGCTAAGGCCATAGCCAAGATGGGGCCCAGTACCGTCATCGTCAAGCTGGGGGCCGACGGCAGCGTGGTCTTGCATGAAGGTGAGATTTATGAAATCGATTCGGTCAAAGTCAAGGCGGTCGACAGTGTGTGTGCCGGGGACGTCTTCGCTGGGGCTCTTGCAGTCAATTATTCCCAGCACCGCAATTTCCTCAACGCGGTGAACTTCGCCAACAAGGCCGCTGCGATCAAAGTCAGCAGGATCGGCAACCATGATGCCTTCCCCACCTTGGCGGATATGGGCTGAGACATACCGTGACAGGCCCTTGCCGCTGGGGCAATGCGTGCGCATAAAATGCGAAACGCTGGATATAGTGGCGTACCGGGATGCCTTGGTGTGTACATCCCTTGGCGGAGTCGGTGATACGCCACTGGTTCACCGCCTCCGCCGCAAAGGTTACCGCAGGCGGGGGTTGGAGGGCGGCGAAGCTTATTCCGCTGCCCTTTCTCCAGCGTCTCGCGGTTGCATGGGTTGTTGAAAATATCACATAATCGCTCCCTTGCAGGCTGTGAAGGCATTGATGGATTGCCGGGGGTCGGGTTCGGCCTAGGAGGGCAGGAAGTGACATGTAGCACGCGCGCAAGCAGGGCCCAATCCGCAGATCTCCTCACTGGTCAAGGCCCTGACTGGTGGCCATCCTGATCGCCTTGGCGGCTTGAGACTTAAGCTCCTGCGGGGCATGTACCCCCCCCCCGGAAAAAAAGACTAAGCGTCTGCCGCTGAGGCCGCGGACGGTGCCTTTGCCCAGCATCTTGCGGCGGTCGCCTCCAACAATATGGGCATGCGAACGACGCTTGGCGAGTTCGAGGACTACGGTTCGGTCCCCCATCAGCGGCTCCCTGGCGCTGTTAGGGACCAGGGTGATTGGTGGACCATCCGTGGGGTTCATGGCCTTCCCCTTCCTTCTCCCGAATGTGGACGAGGGCAGTGGAGCCGCCGACAATCCCTCGCGTAACACGGATTCGGGCCAGGCGAGCCAAGCCGGGTCAGGCCGCCGCCTCTTTGATCATGTATGCCGTCAGCAACAGCGCGTTCGGCGGCAGGAACATGGCCATCAGGTCCACGCTGACAAATCGAGGGTGGGTGGCGATTACAGCATGAGCATTAGCGCCAGTGAGGCGGCCCGCCAACGGACCAAGGCGCAGCCCAGAGCAGGGCGCGGCGATCGTCTCCGCCCTGCCGGGTTCGCGCATCGTATGTCTTGACATCATTGGCGGTGCTTTGTATCTTAGAAGTGTACTTTCCTGGATGCAACGAGTGTATTGGACCTTCGGTTAAGCGAGTCCAATATTGCTGGGTGTGTTCGACCTAAGGGTAGTTGGGGATGGTGCAAGAAGGCATGGGCAGCTAGGATGGGCTTATTTCGCATACCGGGGAAGGGTCTCGGCCGCTAGAAACTTTGGTATAGGAAAATGAAAAAGCTGACTATTAAATATACTTTGAACTCAGCAATGGTCAAAGTGGCGGTATCTGTGCTGGCCGTGGTCGGTCTTTCGGTACTGATTCTGCTTGCTCCTCCTTCTCCGGAATCTGCTAGCGCGGCACCGGTCGGCACTGGAGGCGCCGCCTCCAAACCACAGTTGGCGCATACAAAAGCAACGAACGGCTGGGTGGATCCCGGGTGGAAGAAGATACCGGACCTGCAGGCGCACTGGCTGCGCCCCTTGAATCGCGATAATATTTACTGGACCACAGCGGCGAGCAACGGTGTCACCAATCCAGTGGGCAGTGTAACGACCGTATTGAGCGAAAGCTATGGATGGTCCGGCGACACGTACAAGACCCGTCCCACGATGGAATTCTCGCGGACCTCACCTGGCGGCTCGTCGGGCAATATCACAGGGCCTCTTATGTTTTCCAGCCAGGCCATGGGTGTTTATGGGGATCCCCCGGCAGATTCCAGTGGACAGCAGCCACTGACGGTGTATTTCTGGTCTCATGATGGCAGTAACAACCAAACTTACATCAGCAATAGCAATATCCCAAGTGGTTATATACCCGTCATCCGCACCACAAGCGGCGCTGCCAACGACACATATTCCGACATCTACGTTGGGGTTATGCCTGCTCCCGGAACTAGGACTGGGGATAGTGCCAACGGATGGTCCCACGGTCCAGGGGCGGGACCAGTGGCGGGAGTTGACCTTTCGTCCACAGGAGGGGAGGTGAGTCAGGTCACCGGTTACCTCTATACTTCAACCCGTCCGTATACGGAAATCGATAACACAGCCCTGATAAGTACCGCGCCTACCCAGTCTGCTTCGCAGTACTGCATTTGGGACCCGTTCACCGGCAATTATTCCTTATCGCACATGGTCCAACCCGGAGACTGGTCTCCGGGGATGACCAAGCCTTCAATGGACCGGTGGGCCTTGCGTCGAGATGTGGGGGACACCAGCACCGGGCCAGTCGATCAGGCTGGCAGACCGCAAAGCGTGGCTACGGGTTCGACTACCGCCAGCGCGGATATGGGTTTGGATGCATTAGGTAATGCGTACCTGTATTACGGCGGTGATGCGGTGCCGGCAAGTGGTTTGGGCTACAACGCAGGTATTGCGAAAATCGCCCCGGCCCGCTCTGCAACTGGCGACATTCTAGATGGTAGTCCGAATAATCCTTGGCGCTATACCAATGTGACCAAAGTGCGCTCACAATTGGGTGAGAGCTGGAGCGGTGCTGGCAACGCGTGGGGTGTGGGCATCAGAAACGGCAAATTCCTGATTGGTACGTCGATTACCACCTATCCAGGACCAGGTGAATCCATTCCGGGAACCAGCGGCACGCAGTCCCGACTCGTCAGTATAGACCCTCTCTCCGGCCTCGGGAAGATTATGGGATCCAGCGATAATGCCCAGGGGCGCAACAACAACACTTATTACGTGCCCGCTACTAATACTTCATACGACATGGCTTCGCCTCAGGGGCTTATGGTCATTCAAGGCAGCGTGTACAACGACGTTGACGGGAATGGTTCATCCGCGTCGGACGGGGGCAGACCAACGAACGCGACTGGTTTGCCCAAGCAGACGCTAGCGCTGTATGATTCCAACAAAAGGTTTTTGGGCTCCACTGTGACGTCGGCGCTCGGCGCATACTCCTTTATCGTCGCGAGCACCGGTAAGTATTATGTCCGTGCCGTGCAACCCGGTGTTCCGCAGCCCGACGGCACTGTCATAGCGGCTCACCAGACATGGGGCGCCTCAACCTCCGGCAGTATTGGCAGCGGAGATGCCCTTAAGACCAATGTATCGACTATGCGCTGCTTGACAGGAGGCATTTCCAATCCTGCAGGGAGGGCGGCCGATACCTGCCAAGGGGCGCTTCAAGCTCCTTACCCCGATAAGAACATAGAAACACTCGGACAGATGGGCAATGAAGCTGATTGGCCGTTCTATGGCACCGTGGATATCCAGACCGGTGCTATTATTCCTGTGCTCGATTTCGGTTTCAGCAACCAGGGCAGCTATGGCGATGCCAGCAATCCTCCCTATTATTCGACGAATGCGCAAAAAGGACCGGTGCTCCAGTCCGCTGATCAAAATGATTTGAAGCTGGGGGAGCATCTGGGCTTTTACGGGGATGGCACCAACGACTCCTTGGCTAATAAGCATACTACGGACGATGGAGTGACTATCAAGTTCGGTGACGGGACGGTTGCTCCCTTGCAAGGTTCCGCGTTCGTGCGCGGGCGCTCGTATGATTTGAATTTGAATGTCGGAGGCCGCCTTGCGGCCAACTCCCATGTGAGCGTTTGGCAACGCAACGCCGATGGCACAGCTGCTGCAGGACCCGCAACCAGCGACGCGGTAGCGGGGGATAACATAGTCAGCATCAGCATGCCGGCTGGCTCTGGCGCTATCGCGAAGCGGCAGATTAGGGCCATGGTCACCCCAAAGAGCTTCACTCCGGCGGTCGACGATACGGGCGGCGGCTTTGCCCGCCATCCCGCGGGTGCGGCTTCGAACAACACTGCAGCTTGGACGGTCCCGGGAGAGGTTGAAGATTATGGGGTGTACTTGGCCGGGGCTTTGGTGCGGTTGCAGGTCAAGGTTAACAACGGTACCGTACCGGCGGCGCCGTTCAAGTACGCCCTAACGAACGTGGACGAGGGCGATGGTGCTGCAGACAACCCATCCAGCAGCACTGACTCGATTACGGTGAGCGGCATCGGCCAAGCCACTACTTCGGCGACGGTGCATGCGGTCACTGATGCTACCGCTGGCAATAAAGGTGTGAAAATCACTGATGTGACCAATAAGGCAACTCTCGGCAGTGAATACAGCATATCGAGCATCACCTGTCACGGAACCACGGACAACGCCAATTTCCCCACAGTGGTCTCGGCCAATGAGGGGACTGCGACGGTAAGCGGGATTTCGTCCGGAGCGGATGTCACCTGTCGCGTTGAGTACGACAATCATGCTCGTTTTCTTATTCCCAAGACGGGTGTTGTAGCTGTGCGGTATCAGACGGGCACGGCTTTATTGTTGCTGTCGGTAAGCGGATTGGTAGCTATGCAGCTGAGGAAGCGCTTCAGCGCTAAGCGTTCTTCAAACGCTCGTCATATTTAGCCTGGCCCGAAGAGCAATTATGCTTTTAGCCGTGTGTATGAGTTCGGCTCTCATACTCTGGCGGCCGTGAACCTCGGCGGTGAGCCGCACGGCGATTGGACGCGGCTGAAAGCCATGGTTGCGTTCCCTCAGTAACTTGCTGGCTATCGCTTTGCCTCATCGCAGACGTGTTGAGGCGCTCGGGGAACGACCACCTGGGACTACCTGGGTTTTGTGCGGAGGAAGCATGTGCTTCGTTTTGCCGTTGCGAAGCCATGTTTTTGGCCGGCGAGTGGCGTGGTGATAAATGATAAGAAGTCGGTTAAGGCCTGATTCCCCAAGTATGAGGGAGATGGCGCACGGAGTAAGCGTGCGTCGCAGTGCATTTCTTGTGTGGGCAATAACCTTCGCCTGAGACCCTGGCGAAGCATATTGCGGCGTTTCCGCATGCCAGCAAGGTCAGAGCTCGTAGGTGCACGTTGGGTCAAATTAGCGGTTCCGCGGGCGTAGATTAATGGTAGAACTGCTGTCTTCCGGGTTGACTACGTGGGTTCGCTTGTTGTCTTTGCTGCGCGGGGAAGGGATTGGATGCGGATTAGAGGGCTTGTGCCCTTCTGGCCTGCGGCCGGTTCTGTGATGGAACGCGGAAGTGGACGGGGTTGGCGTTTCGGACGGTTCGGCAGGATGTGCTGGCTCGCTTGGTAAGGGATCTTGCGGATTTAGCTTGGATTCTGATACGTATACATTACTGTTGCTCCATTGGGTTCTCGCGCTGCTCTGGGCGCGGCGGTTCGCACTCGCCTTACGGGGCGTCCGTTGGTATATTCGACGGTGCGCCGTAAAGTGGTTGGACGGGGCCAATGTAGGCTGTTCTGTTGGGGTGTCCAGGAGGGATGCGGCAATGCCGGATGCGGGTTCAAGAGCGTACGCTTTATCGGCTCAGGCGGCCTCGATTTGGGGCAAGTCGGATTATGGCGAGGACAGGTCATGGCTGCCTCTGGTGATGCACATGGCGGATTCGAGGGCGGTCGCCGGCGAACTTTGGAATCAGTGGGTTCCCCAGGGTACTAGGGGCATTATCTCACGTGGCGTCGGTGGCGATGAGGCCCTAGCGAGAAAGTTGTACTGCTTCCTGGCCGGAGTGCACGATATAGGGAAAGCCACACCGAATTTTCAGGCGCAAAACTGGGGTTTCCGCGGTGGCGACGGCAACGGGCTGGCATGGAAGCCGCAGCAGGCTGGCTTGCCGATTGCCGCTAGTTTGAGCGGACGGTCGAAACTCAGCCACCCTATCGCTGGGCAGATTATTCTCAACAAGTACCTGTACGAGCACTACGCCTGGGATAAAACGCTGTCTGATTCATACTCTTGCATCGTGGGCGGGCATCATGGCAAGCCGCCTGTCGCGAGTGATTTAAGGGAGGCTAGGGAGTATCGACTGGTCGAATCCGGCTGGGCTTCGCAATATGAGGGCAAGTGGTGCAGGGTTCAGGACGAGCTCGTTGAGTTCGTGCGGGCTACGAGCCATATGTGCGATGCGGACTTCGCGGCTCTGGCGCGGAGTGAACTCCCGCCCATGGCCGAAACCATCCTCACAGGCTTGGTGATTATGGCCGACTGGATTGCTAGCAACAAAGATTATTTCCCTCTGATAACGCTTCGTCCGCAAGATGAGGATGAACGTTTTTTCGAGTCTGGCACGGTGTCCCTGTCTGCGCTCAAGCGGCGGGCCGAAACGGGTTGGAAGGCGCTGCATCTCACCCCTTGTTGGGAAGCGCCCCGGCAGTCCGGCATTCTGGAAAGCGAGCCAGAGGACTTGTATAACAGGCGTTTCGACCTGCCCCAAGGTGCTTCGCCGCGTCCGATGCAGGCGGCGGCGGTACGCATCGCGCAGAGCGTGCAGGAGCCCGGCCTGATGATTATCGAGGCGCCGATGGGGGAGGGGAAGACCGAAGCGGCGCTCGCTGTCGCGGAAGTACTGGCGGCCAGAACAGGTCGGGGAGGAGTGTGCTTGGCTCTACCGACAATGGCCACGACCGACGCGATGTTCGGCCGGGTTCATGCCTGGCTCACCCACTTGTCCAAGGATTGCCAGCAGGACAGGGAGAGCTTGTATCTGGCGCACGGTAAAGCTCAATTGAACGAAGAGTTTCAGGGGTTGATGGGTCACTCGAGCTCCGGTGGCGTCACTGGCGTTGGAGAGGATTTAACGCAAGAGGGGAACGCTTCACGGATAAGCGGCGCTAGTGAATCAACTGTCGTTGATGAATGGATGAGAGGCCGGAAAAAGGGAGCGCTGGCGAACTTCCTGGTTTGCACTGTCGACCAGGTGCTCATGGGGGCGCTCGACATGAAGCATCTTGCCTTGCGGCAGCTGGCTCTGGCCAACAAAGTGGCCGTCATTGATGAGTGCCATGCCTACGACGTCTATATGCAGCAGTATTTGAAGAGGGTTTTGGAATGGCTAGGCGCTTTCGGCGCCCCAGTCGTCCTCCTTTCGGCCACCCTTCCACAGCGGCTGAGGGGGCAGTTCGCGCAAGCCTATATGGAGGGCAGGGAGTCGGCGCTGAGCACCCCGCGACCGTATGCGCCCGCTGTACTTGGCAGGCGCAGGAGGAAGCGCGGGACTGTCGCTGCGAACGCGCAGATCTCCGGGTCGCAAGCAGGTGGAACGGTTCAGGACGAAGGAGCCTCGCAAGCTTATCCGCTGATTACTTATACGAGTGGACGGGAGGTAAGACATGAGGGCATTGCCGCTTCGGGGCGAAAATCCCAAGTCGAGGCCCGTTTCATGCCCAACGATGACGCTGCTCTGGTGAGTTTGCTCCAGGATGCCTTGTCTGGTGGGGGCTGCGCGGGGGTTGTATGCGACACTGTAGGCCGGGCGCAACATGCGGCTGAGGTTTTAACTGCGGCATTCGGCTTGGGTGTAGTCACTCTGACCCATTCGCGGTTCATTGACGTCGATAGGATGAACAACGAAACGGTGCTGCGCGCGCGGCTCGGGCCCGAAGCCACGCTGGCTAATGGGAAGCGGCCTGTTAAGGCGATCGTCGTGGGCACTCAAGTCCTGGAGCAGTCTTTGGACATTGATTTCGACTTGCTGATAACTGACATTGCGCCTACTGATTTAGTGATGCAGCGTCTGGGGCGCGTCCATAGGCACGCACGTGGGGCGGGGGAGTGCGACCGACCTGAAAAGCTGCGCAAGGTGAG
Source organism: Bifidobacterium actinocoloniiforme DSM 22766 (assembly GCF_001263395.1). Taxonomy (NCBI): domain Bacteria; kingdom Bacillati; phylum Actinomycetota; class Actinomycetes; order Bifidobacteriales; family Bifidobacteriaceae; genus Bifidobacterium; species Bifidobacterium actinocoloniiforme. The sequence continues at coordinate 1,646,221 of NZ_CP011786.1, forward strand.
GTGCTATATCCGCGGCATCGAACGTTGGGCGGACACTGGGCCGGTGTTTGCGAAAGGGGTGGAGAGCGTCTATTTCCGGGCCACCCTACTGGAATTTCTGGCGGTTTCCGGTCTCACTGGGCAGGACGATTCGACCCGCTTCTGCCTGCCTGAGGATATTGCCTCCGCCGTCCGCAAGGCGTATTCGCCAGCGATAGCTGGATGCATCCCCGCAGCCTGGGGTGAGGACTATGAGGCAGCTGTCAGTAAGCGAAAACGGGAAGAAGACGGCAAGACCAGCCGAGCGGAATACCATTTGCTCCATTCGGCGCAGGTCATGTGTCGGCAAGGCCAAACGTTGGTCGATTGGTTTGAGCGACCGCTGGAAGTTTCTGGCAGGGACGAAGACAAGGGGCAACGAGCTGTCCGGGATACCCAGGACAGTGTCGAGGTCATCCTCTTGGTCAACGGGGCGGACGGTCAGACCCATCTGCTGCCCTGGGTCGGTTCACCAGAGCATCGGATTGAAGCGGGCGCTGCGGTGAATACCAGCGCGCTGCCAAGTGAAGATTTGGCCAAACTGGTCGCTCAGTGCACAGTCAGGCTCCCCCTTTCTATGGGGCAAGGTGACGCGCTCGATAAACTCATTAATCAGCTAGAGGACTTATGCGGTGCCAGAACCGCTGCTTGGCAGGACTCGCGCTATCTCGCAGGTCAGCTGGTGCTCTTCCTGGACCAATCGACGCGGGATAGGTTCAGCGCCGTAATTAACGGCTATAGAGTTTCATATTCGCGAGAGTCTGGGCTGACCGCTGAGGAAGAAGCTGCCTGATTCGCTGGGGCGTCTGGGGCGAGGACCACGCTTTGCTCATCCCCATGACCATGCTATATTATTTCTACATAATCCAATCAGCTAGATTTCCCTCTGTGCAGAGGGATGATCCTTGATTCGATTAAGGATTGCGGTGTTCCCTGCATGCGCAGGGCGGATGTGGTGCGGTGGGGGCTCTGGACATGCACTTTGGAAGGCAACGAAAAGACTAGGGGGTCTGACATGGAGCAGTCGCGAAGTTGGTTCAACTTAGTGGACGAACCTTGGGTTTCTGTGGTTTACGATGATGGAACAGCGCAGGATGTCTCTATATCTACGCTGTTTACGGACGCCCCCGTCATACGCGAACTTGGTGGCGATATACCCCAACAGAAGTTGCCTTTGCTCAGGCTTGCGCTGGCAATCCTCTATAGGGCCTACTACGGTGGCGTGGAACAGATGACGGACCAAGACTGGCGCGCGGATTGGGCGCAGACATGGGTGGATGGTCATTTTGATATGGACGAGGTTCGTTCCTACCTGCAGCGATTCCATGATAGTTTTACCTTGTTCGACCCGGAGAGGCCCTTCTTCCAGACACCGGGCTTGGAGTATGTGACCGAAAAGGAATACGACCCCGTCAGTGAAATAATCGCTGACGTACCCAAGCCAGACAAATACCTATTCTCTCTAAGGGCTAAAGGCGCTGTCCACGACATTTCTCTCGCGGAGGCGGCCCGCTGGCTGGTTTTCCTGGAATCCTACGACACGGCTGGAATCAAGACCCCGGTCGCAGGGAATACCCATGTTAACAAAGGCAAGGTGTACCCGCCCAAAGGCGCGGTTGGAACTGGCTGGCTTGGAGCTATCGGCGGCGTTTACCTTGAAGGCCAGAACCTTTTCCAGACCTTGATGCTCAATTGGTGCCTGCTCAGCACCGGCGGCAGGGGCGACGGCCTTCCGTTGGCCGGCAGAGAGAATGACAAACCCCTGTGGGAGTGCTCTCCCGCAGGGCCTGACATGCGTATGCTCGATGGGGCCGAGGGGCCAGCATCGCTCTTCACTTGGCAGGATCGCAGGATACGGCTTGTCCCGAACGCGGACCTGAGCCGAGTGCAAGGCATGGTTATCTGCTATGGTGACGGTCTTACGGCAGTCAATAAGCAGGACTTTGAGACCATGACTGCTTGGAGGGAAAATGCTAAACAAGGCAAGAAGCTAGGGCTGTCCCAGGTACCGCTGCTGCCCCAGACGCTTGATTCCAGCAAGGCGCTATGGCGGGGGCTGGAACCGCTGCTGAAGTTTACGACAGAGATGGGCAGGGATTTGCGCCCGGGAGTCGTGGGGTGGGTCGAGTCTGTGCGGGAGCTCATCGCTTCGAGCGCGAACCCCCTAACAACCGTGGCCATTCACGCTCAGGGCTTATCGTACGGGACGCAAAACAGCGTTTTTGACGATGCCATTGATGATCGTGTCGATATTCATGCCTCCCTGCTCCGCCATGACGCCCCTGCCGTGTCCACGGTCCTGGAAGTGGTGCGAGTGACCGATGAAGCTGTGTTTGAGCTGTCAAAATTCGTTCATTCGGTGGAGCAATCGGCGGGAGATAAGAGCAAGGACGCTAGGGCGCGAGCCACTAGCGCGGACGTCAAAGAAGAGGCATACGACGAACTGGACCCGCTCTTCCGCCGACGTATAGCGAATTTTGACCCTAGCCAGGATTATGCGGCCTACGGGCAGGAGTGGAGGGATGAGGTGCACAGAATCCTGCTGGCGATCGGCAGGCAGTATCTCTCCGATTCCGCTGCTAGCCCCTTTGCCTTGCATGATGCCGGAATGGCGAAACGCATCTCAGCGCCGGGCAGTGAAGCCAAGTACGCAAACGCTTTGAACAGGCTGCTGGGGAAGCTGCATAGCGTGCGGTGATGCTGTGGATAAGTCGTTGAAAGATATGGGAATGGAGGGTATTCATGGGTGAAAGCTCAACCGGCGGAAAAGCCTGGCAGGTAGGTTTATACGCCAATACGATCATACAGAAACTGCAGGGGGAACTCACTGGGAAAAATCCTCGTGCTAAGGCCAACGCCAGGGCGTCTCTTGCGCGCTTGCGCAAGCTAGGCACGTCTGCCTACTCGCCGTGGATGGTAATCGGCGATCAGGTACTCAGTGATTGGCCCGAGGATAAGTTGGGCGTTCCCAGTGAAGGTTCATACGCAGTTCGGGCTGTGACGGCGACTTTGCGCTTGTACGCCCTCCACCAGCAGTCGCAGTCCTCTCGAATGGCGGCGCAGATAACCGCCGACGATAATGAAGAGCGGCAGCAGCAGCGCCGCTCCACCGCGTTCGGCGCCGTCTGCCGAAAGATCAACTTGGATTTGGACTCATCCCAGGGGGTGCGGAAACGGCTGGACAATGTGTATGCCGCTAGCGATTTCGATGGAATCGTAAAGAATCTATGCCCGCTGATTGCTCTGATTAGGGCCAGCAAGCAATCGGATAGTGCCAAGCAGATCGATTACTGTCAGCTGGCGCAAGACCTCTACTTGGTGCAATTCGATGATGCCCGGCAGTCGGTCTTCTTCCGCTGGGGGCGGGATTACTTCTGTTTCCCTCCCAGCGACAAGAATTCGTCTCCTCGCTCGTCCAAGAACCAAACTGCGGAATAACTCGAAGTAACTGAAGAAAAATCGTATACAAACACTCTAATGAAAGGTGATTGCCATGTTCGTTGATTTGTACGCCCTCCAAGCTGTCCCGCCGAGCAACATCAACCGTGATGACACGGGTAGCCCCAAAACCGCTTATTACGGCGGAACCCTGCGTTCCCGGGTCTCAAGCCAGGCCTGGAAGAAGGCTATGCGAAAGGAGTTCAGGGATACCCTGCCTGCGGATAAAGTCGGTTACCGGACGAAAATGGCCGTGTCGCTCATTCAGCAAGCGATAAACGGCGCGCGCCCCGACCTCGCCGAGCGATCCGAGGAGCTGGCGACGGCCGTCCTTGAGGTATCAGGCCTCAAAGTCGAGGCTTCCACCCGTGCTGGAGTGCAGAGCGGCGCTCCTGAGACCCAGTACCTGATTTTCGTCGGTGCCAATGAAGTGGACGGTCTTGCGCAGGTGGCTATCAACTGGGCTGACCAGGAGCAGGACTTGAAGAAGCCCTCCGCGGCCATGAAGAAGGAGGTGCTCGCCGTATTCCATGGGGTAAAGGCGCTTGATATCGCCCTCTTTGGCCGCATGCTGGCGGATATCCCCCAGCTCAACGAGGATGCTTCCGCCCAGGTGGCTCACGCCATTTCGGTAGACAAAGTGGCTCAAGAGTATGACTACTTCACGGCAGTCGATGAATGCGCGCCAGATGACAACGCCGGAGCCGCGATGATTGACACGGTCGGTTTCAATTCCTCCACGCTCTACCGCTATGCGACGGTCAACATTGACTCCTTGGTCAAGCAACTGGGCGATCCTGAAGCTGCTGCTCAAGGCGTGGTGGCATTTGCTGAGGCCTTCATCCGCTCAATGCCGACCGGTAAGCAAAACAGCTTTGCGAACAGGACATTGCCCTCGACCGTGGTCATCGCCCTACGCGACCGTCAGCCAATCAACGTGGTGGATGCCTTCCAAGACGCCATCCGTCCCGAGGCAGGGGAGTCTGTGGCCAGGAAGGCAGCCCAAGCCCTTGGAAGCAAGCTGGCGGATGTGGAGCAGGCCTACGATGCTAAGCCGGTCAAGGCTTGGAACATTGTGACCGATAAGCCCGTCGAAGAGCTCGACGCGGTGAGCGAGCATGTTGACCTGGCGCGCGCAACGACTGAGCTGGGCGAAGCCGTTCTCGCTTCTCTAGGAAAGGGGCAGGAGTGAGTGTGCTGCTCCTGCGGCTGGCGGGCCCGATGCAGGCATGGGGGGACTCCTCCAGATTCACCAGGCGTAACACCCGTAAGGAGCCTACGAAAAGCGGTGTCATAGGCTTGCTCGCTGCGGCCCAGGGCCGTTCCCGCGAAGATGATATAGAGGATCTGGTGCGGCTGGAGTACGGCGTGCGGGTAGACCAGCCCGGTCGCATCATCCGCGACTTTCAAACGGAGCGCAGTGAAGACTCGAAAGCCGTAATGCCGTTAAGCAACCGTTACTACCTGTCCGATGCGGTATTTCTCGTGGCTTTGAGCGCCAGTGAGGAAGTGCTGCTGTCCCTGGACGCGGCCCTGCGCTCACCCCGGTGGCCTCTGTACTTGGGTAGGCGAGCCTGTCCCGCCAGTTTGCCTATCACTCTCGGGGTCCGTCAGGAGTACAGCAACGTGCGGCAGGCCCTCTCCGCTGAGCCGTGGCAGGCTGATTCCTGGTACCGTAAGCGCCATAGCCCACTTCGGCTCAGCGTGGCATGCGACGCCCAGGAGGGTGAGAGTTTCGAAAGTCAGTCCGATCTTCCTCTGACTTTCAGCATAGAAAACCGCCGCTACGCCAGCAGGTTGGTCCATCATTTCGAGGTGGATAATCCAAGCTTGCCGTCGGTCCCGGAGCAAGTTACCGGTCCCGGGGCTTTCGGTGAGGTCGACGGTTTCGATCCGATGAGTTTTTAGGAGCAGGCATGTTTATTTCCAGGATTCCCCTGAATACGGCCAGGTATGAGGGCCACCAACTGCTGTCTTCTCCTTATAAGCTCCATTCGGCAGTGGAACACTGCTTTCCCCCGGTGCCGGATGCCGGTAGAAGCGAAGGCAGGATTCTATGGCGGGTGGATGTGTCGCAGGAGCGTAAGGCCGTATGGCTCTACGTCGTCAGTCCCCTGAAGCCTGACTTCACGCACATCATCGAGCAGGCCGGTTGGCCGCTTTACCACGAGTGGGAGTGTAAGGATTACTCGCCATTGCTTAATTCACTGACCCAGGGACAGCACTGGCGTTTCCGCCTGCGGGCCAATCCGGTCCACAAGGTACCGAGTAAGCCCAGGGATGGCGCGAAGGATGCCTTGGCTGGGAGCATTCAAGGTCACGTAACCGTAGCTCAGCAGGAGCAGTGGCTGTTGAACCGTGCGGGAAAGCATGGTTTCCGCATACTAACTGACCACGAAGTCCCGCAGGTGGCGGTCGCGCAACGGCAGAAGCAGCGCTTCCTGCGGCAAGGCAAGACTGTGACGCTCAATACGGCCCAATTTGATGGCGTTCTGGAAGTGATTGATGCAGGGGCTTTCAGAAGTGCATTATGCAATGGGATTGGCAGAGCGAAAGGATTCGGCTGTGGGCTGCTGACCATTAGCCAGGTCCTGCAGCGGGATACGACCACCGCATGAGCACCAATGACGATGCGCTGGGCAGCCGAGCGGCAGCACCGGTATTCGGCGAGGCAGGGCAAGCCTCGCCGAATGGGGTGGCTGAGGGCATGGTTGAGGGCTTAGGTGACATGAACAGCGAGGACAAAGGAAATACCGGGCAGGTTCGGTCGCGGGCGCGTGCCAAATCCTCGGGGACTCCTCCGCCTGAACTCGGTGAGTTGGTTCGAGTCGAGGACAGGCTGTCTTTCCTTTATTTTGAGCATTGCATCGTCAAAAGGGAGGATAACGCCATTACGGTGTCGGATAGTGAGGGGACCATCCACTTGCCGGCGGCGAACCTCAGCGTGCTTATGCTCGGTCCCGGTACTGACGTAACGCACCAGGCGATGACCGTCATCGGGGAGAACGGCGCCACCGTCATCTGGGTAGGGGAGCGCGGTGTGCGCATGTATGCTTTTGGCAAGCCGCTCACCCACTCTTCGATACTGTTGCAGAGGCAGGCCTCCTTGGTTTCCAACGTGCGCTCCCGGTTGGCTGTGGCTCGGCGCATGTATCAGATGCGTTTCCTCAACGAGGATGTCAGTCACTTGACCATGCAGCAGTTGCGTGGGCGGGAAGGCGCTCGTGTTCGTCAGGTGTACAGACGATATTCTCAGGAGACGGGAGTCGAGTGGGATAAACGCACCTATGACCATGAGGATTTCGACCAGGGGAGCGAGATCAATAAGGCTTTATCGGCAGCGCATACTTGCCTGTATGGCATAGCTCATTCGGTCATCGTCGCACTCGGCTGCTCTCCGGGGTTGGGATTCGTGCATGTCGGTCATGAGCGTTCATTCGTGTACGACATCGCGGATTTATACAAGGCCGAATTATCGATACCGGTCGCCTTCGAGACCGCTGCGCAAATGCCGGAGGATATCGGCTCTGCGGTACGTCATAATATGCGGGACGCTGTCTACGACTTGTCGCTTATGTCTCGGATGGCTAAGGACATTAAGGATTTGCTGGGAGAAGAGGCTGAGCTGCCCGATGCTGACGCAGACCATGTGGGACTGTGGGACGATAAGGTCGGGGAAGTTGCAGCTGGGAAGTCTTATGGGAATGAATGAGCGCGTAAGGATTGGGCTCTGATGGTCGTTATCGTTTTGACGGCATGTCCGGTCGGGCTCCGAGGCGATTTGACTCGCTGGCTTTTCGAGATTTCGCCAGGGGTGTTTGTGGGGCATGTTTCCGCCCGTGTGCGAGACCGGTTGTGGGAAAGAGCGCTGGGCCTGGTAAAGAGCGGAAGGGCCATTATGGTCTATTCTGCCCGTAATGAGCAGCATCTTGCTTTCAAAGTTCATCGGGCCGATTGGCTACCGGAGGACCACGATGGGGTCGAGCTGGTCAAGCGCCCATTCGGCAGTGAAAAGGCATCAGTCTCCGGCAGTCAACAGCACGGTTGGAGCAAGGCAAGCAAATACCGGAAAGCGCGCCGCTTCAGCTACCATTGACCGTCATCCTCAGTTTTTCCCCGCCTCACCTCCACTGAACAAGTAAATGTAAAAGCCATCTTCTGCGATAGCTATTGCTGCAATACTAACGATTCTCAAGTGTGTTCCCCGCATGCGCGGGGATGATCCCAGAACATGCGCGTGATGCGCTGGGGCGACAACGTGTTCCCCGCATGCGCGGGGATGATCCCCCGGCGACACGCTCAGCGGAATCGCCGCAAAAGTGTTCCCCGCATGCGCGGGGATGATCCCCGACACACGTAACGCCAATTTGTCAAACACATGTGTTCCCCGCATGCGCGGGGATGATCCCGTGAGATTGCTAGCATCTCGATAAGTCGCTGAGTGTTCCCCGCATGCGCGGGGATGATCCCGGCTCCTTCGCGTACTCAATCTTGACGGCCGGGTGTTCCCCGCATGCGCGGGGATGATCCCGCTTTGGCCGTCCTCTTCAACGAAGAGTACGCGTGTTCCCCGCATGCGCGGGGATGATCCCGCTTTGGCTGTCCTTTTTAATGAAGAATACGCGTGTTCCCCGCATGCGCGGGGATGATCCTTGAGCCACTGGGATTGGGATTGGCGAATGCTGGTGTTCCCCGCATGCGCGGGGATGATCCCTACAAGGACCCCATCACACTTGGCATGATGCAGTGTTCCCCGCATGCGCGGGGATGATCCCGAAGAATATGCAAAGGCTGACCAGCGAATTATGTGTTCCCCGCATGCGCGGGGATGATCCCTGTCTAAGATTGTAGTCAGTCACTTGCTGCTGGTGTTCCCCGCATGCGCGGGGATGATCCCGCCATCCGCAATCAAGCGTCGACTGACTTCCAGTGTTCCCCGCATGCGCGGGGATGATCCCATTACCACCCGCCAGGGCGCCCCCGGCGGAAGGTGTTCCCCGCATGCGCGGGGATGATCCCCCAGACCTTGCGCCACAGTGCGCAACTGCTTAGTGTTCCCCGCATGCGCGGGGATGATCCTCAGTCATTATCATCCTCCTTGCCAGGGTCGGGGTGTTCCCCGCATGCGCGGGGATGATCCCTGATACTTTTGGGCACATCCATACACCCATAAGTGTTCCCCGCATGCGCGGGGATGATCCCGTCACTTTCGACGTGATGGCTGATCCGTATCAGTGTTCCCCGCATGCGCGGGGATGATCCCCCCAATCTTATACGCGTGGGCGAGGTACTCACGTGTTCCCCGCATGCGCGGGGATGATCCCTGATTATGCTGATAATATCCCGCTAGCAAACAGTGTTCCCCGCATGCGCGGGGATGATCCCGAACTCCTTCTTGCACCACAAGGAGGCGATTTGTGTTCCCCGCATGCGCGGGGATGATCCCTACGGCGTCGGCGGTTCCGGGTTCAGCGTGGGGTGTTCCCCGCATGCGCGGGGATGATCCCCAGCCCTTGATGGTGGTGAGGCTGGAACTGAGGTGTTCCCCGCATGCGCGGGGATGATCCCTGACCCGGATGCCGCTGTGGTCCGACCTCAATGGTGTTCCCCGCATGCGCGGGGATGATCCCTTGGCAACATTTGGCAGACATGAACAACATCAGTGTTCCCCGCATGCGCGGGGATGATCCCCTCACGCCGGCCGAAGCGGACCGGATCATTGAGTGTTCCCCGCATGCGCGGGGATGATCCCCAACCCCAGTCCATGTCCGTGCCCTTGGTCGCGTGTTCCCCGCATGCGCGGGGATGATCCCTCCGACGGTGTGCAGGCGGTGGGCGGGTTCGCGTGTTCCCCGCATGCGCGGGGATGATCCCGGCCCCGGCATATACGCGCTCTTCTACCACGGGTGTTCCCCGCATGCGCGGGGATGATCCCAGAAAACATCCCCTTCCCCCTAACAGCTCAATGTGTTCCCCGCATGCGCGGGGATGATCCCCCCTCAAGACCGTCGCCCCTCCTCAGACAGAGGTGTTCCCCGCATGCGCGGGGATGATCCCCAGGGTCGCCATCCACCGTAACTACAGATTCGGTGTTCCCCGCATGCGCGGGGATGATCCTAGACAAAGACCCGCAGACAAAAGAAAACCCCAGTGTTCCCCGCATGCGCGGGGATGATCCCATGATTCGGCAAAGGGGGGAGGGCCTGCCTGTGTGTTCCCCGCATGCGCGGGGATGATCCCAAGCGAATTGGGCACCCATTTAGCTAGTGTCCGTGTTCCCCGCATGCGCGGGGATGATCCCTTGTGTCTCAGATTATGGAGACCCCCCGTACAGTGTTCCCCGCATGCGCGGGGATGATCCCGTTGGTACTTTGCGTAAGTATGGTCTTACGATGTGTTCCCCGCATGCGCGGGGATGATCCCACCAACGACTTAACCGGGTAGGCCAAGGAATCGTGTTCCCCGCATGCGCGGGGATGATCCCCTGACCGCCACATGGTCATACGAAGGAGGCCAGTGTTCCCCGCATGCGCGGGGATGATCCCGCCGGTGGATACGGGTCATCAAACGGGAAGTGGTGTTCCCCGCATGCGCGGGGATGATCCCGTCGACACATACAATAATCTACACAAAGATTAGTGTTCCCCGCATGCGCGGGGATGATCCCACCGGCATAGGTGATGGTACCATACAGCAGAGGTGTTCCCCGCATGCGCGGGGATGATCCCGGTAAGATTAATAATTATCTTAATCCAACAAAGTGTTCCCCGCATGCGCGGGGATGATCCCCTTAAAAAATTATCCCCTGAACTGAACGACAGGTGTTCCCCGCATGCGCGGGGATGATCCCCGTCAAGCTGACGGGTGGGCACTCCACGACAGGTGTTCCCCGCATGCGCGGGGATGATCCCTAGCGCCGGAGGCTTTGGCTGTCTGAGCATCGGTGTTCCCCGCATGCGCGGGGATGATCCCCCTGACCCGTCGGTCTGCGAGTCGTCAAGGCCGTGTTCCCCGCATGCGCGGGGATGATCCCCGGCGAGGTGGATAGTTTCGACGCCAAGCGATGTGTTCCCCGCATGCGCGGGGATGATCCCTTCAGCGAATCGCGCAATTCGACTAGCTTATTGTGTTCCCCGCATGCGCGGGGATGATCCACGCCGTGTTCCCATTCCTCAAACTGGAGGCATTGTGTTCCCCGCATGCGCGGGGATGATCCCTTACGTTCACTGTCCCGGACCCGCTTGAGCCAGTGTTCCCCGCATGCGCGGGGATGATCCCGAGTTGCGACTCAACGAGGGGTTTGAACAGACGTGTTCCCCGCATGCGCGGGGATGATCCCATCACTTTCACATTGAAGGAAATGATTGACTCGTGTTCCCCGCATGCGCGGGGATGATCCCGTGAACCTGACCGTGACCAGCCGGTCCGTGGCGTGTTCCCCGCATGCGCGGGGATGATCCCCGAAAAGCCCCTTTTGAAGCTCCGCTTGTTTGGTGTTCCCCGCATGCGTGGGGATGATCCCGGCGTGACATCGGGCATGGTGTCGGGCATGATGTGTTCCCCGCATGCGCGGGGATGATCCCGCAATCAAGGATTCGGCTGGCCCGGTGCTGGAGTGTTCCCCGCATGCGCGGGGATGATCCCGCAGACAGCCAGTCACCGGCCTGTTTGACAACGTGTTCCCCGCATGCGCGGGGATGATCCCCCCGGTAGCGTGGCGTGGCCATGACGGTCACCGTGTTCCCCGCATGCGCGGGGATGATCCCGCCGACCAGGCATGGCATGCAGGCACCATGACGTATTCCCCGCATGCGCGGGGATGATCCCCCGAAAGTCATCCTGCAACCGTCCATTAACGAGTGTTCCCCGCATGCGCGGGGATGATCCCTTCTCAAGATGGATGCTGGGCGTCATGTCCGGGTGCTCCCCGCATGCGCGGGGATGATCCCAACGTGAAGGGCATTTCCGACGCGGCCAAACAGTGTTCCCCGCATGCGCGGGGATGATCCCCGCCACCAGCGCACAACGCCACGACGGCAATAGTGTTCCCCGCATGCGCGGGGATGATCCCTGTTCGGCCAGCTCACCTCGCTGCGCCCCTTCGTGTTCCCCGCATGCGCGGGGATGATCCCTATATATAGAAGCTACATCTAGTGGCGCTCAAGTGTTCCCCGCATGCGCGGGGATGATCCCTGCGCCGTGAACCGGTCGCCGGCGGGACCACCGTGTTCCCCGCATGCGCGGGGATGATCCCAGGTCGTTATCGCCCAGAAGGTCAGGATTCTTGTGTTCCCCGCATGCGCGGGGATGATCCCCCGTTAGAACTCATGGTATTGCTCCTCGTATCGTGTTCCCCGCATGCGCGGGGATGATCCCCAAGCTGGACGCCGCAAAAAAGGTAAGGAAAAGTGTTCCCCGCATGCGCGGGGATGATCCCCGACGGCAAAGGGTCGGGCAGGTCTCCGTTCGGTGTTCCCCGCATGCGCGGGGATGATCCCCAGCCACAATCCGGCCGTGATGCGTGCGCCGTGTGTTCCCCGCATGCGCGGGGATGATCCCCCGTCCCGAACTATCTGCTGGACCGGGATTACGTGTTCCCCGCATGCGCGGGGATGATCCCGCCCGCGCACGCGAAGTCGGGGCCCTCCTAAAGTGTTCCCCGCATGCGCGGGGATGATCCCTGCTGCGCGTCATCCAGGTTAGCCATGTTAGGGTGTTCCCCCCATGCGCGGGGATGATCCCGCCTGGTTGGTGTCCAACCGGTCCCGGTCCTGGTGTTCCCCCCATGCGCGGGGATGATCCCCAGTGAGCCCGTCGGGCGTCACGAACCGGCCGGTGTTCCCCGCATGCGCGGGGATGATCCCGCCGCATAGGTCGCGTAGGCCGAACCGTAGACGTGTTCCCCGCATGCGCGGGGACGATCCCTACCCCCTACCCCTCAGAATCGTTGGAATTCCGTGTTCCCCGCATGCGTGGGGATGATCCCAAATTGGAGGAACAAATGGCTGATGTGACCAAGTGTTCCCCGCATGCGCGGGGATGATCCGACTTTCCGCCTCCTCGTGCACCTCGTCCCAGCGTGTTCCCCGCATGCGCGGGGATGACTCATTCCTGGATGACTCAAAGCGAATATGTAGGGTCTACCGGAGGAGTTGCTCCGCGTACGGCTGGATGACCTCATATTCCGGGTCCTTCGCCAGATTCTCGACCCCCTGCGGGAACCTGGCGTACAGCTCGGGATGATCGACGGCGATATCAAGGGCGTCGGCGATGGCCAGGTCGGGCTCGCCGGCGAAAATGGCTTCTCTTGCAAGTTCCTCGCAATCTTCGTCTAACCCGGCTACCACCTTGAGGGACTGCTCAGCCAGATCCGTGAGCTGGTCAAACGTATAGTTCACTTCCCGCCTCCCTGTCTCCGAAGCTCGTCACGGTTGACTCCCGTGGGGGATTCTACCGTTTTTCGCGTTTCTGATTACGCCTGTGCCTTCGGGCGGGTATGTTCGGTCAATGTAGTATTCCCGCCTGCATGGGGATGATTCTTTGATTCGACAGTTGCGGTACACAGACGTTTCGTGCCCTCCCCCTCCCTGTGCGTTCGGGGATGATCCCAGCGGCTTGGGCAGGGACGGCGTGCTGTCAGGGTGCTCTCCTGCGTGTGCGGGATGATCGCCCTTTTGGAAACCCGGTCACCCGCCTTATCTGCGTTTCCGACGATGAGGGGGGTGATCTCAGCCACCTTGTAAGATTATGAAGCGCTCGGCAGTGTTCCCCATCCGCATGGGGGTGACCCCAGCTTTAGTGTTATTGTCGAGTTTGAAGACCAGTGTTCCCCGCTTATGCGGGGATATCGCCAACCTGACGCTCAAAGATGAACGATAGTTAAGTGTTCGAAGTCCATGCAGGCATGGCTCCTATCGCTCATGAAAATCGCGTGCGATATCATCATTTTCCTTGCGCGCGCGGGATGATTCTGTACCGATGCCATGTCCCCCGCAAGGCACGTATTCGTGTCTCCTGTACGGAAGAGAAAATCAATGCGCCATTAAAGGAACCAGCCGCCGACCGTGACCTGTGCAAGGAGGAAGGGGCCAGTTGACGTGAAACACATATAAGATTGTTGACAACGAATTCATCGGGGTACGGCAACGGGAACGTCGCAACTTGCACCGCCGCTACGCCATTGATGCCTTACATCCATTGCAGGGGAACAGGGGGGCATGGCAACGGACGCGCAAGCCGAAACGGCATACCGGAAGCTAGGACCATACCTTGCGTCAGTCCTAGGCGCCGATATTCTCTCCAGCCTGGACGCTGGCATAGCCGACGGGGAACCCTACGAAGCCCTCGGATGGCTGCTCTCCTCAATCAATCGGCCAGGCGTCTCCGTAACCAAGGACCTGTTTCTGCAAGCTCGCGATTGTCTGAGCGATGAGGACAAAGAAGAATACGGGCACCTGCTGCGCTCGCAGCATGTAGTCGCCTGAAAGCGCACCATTTGCCAAAGACGTTGGACGCCCAGGAGCTTTTGCGCATCCCAATGGCTCATGGTTTTCGCTGATTCTTCGCGTCGCTGTGTTCCCTGCACGTGCAGGGAAGATTCCTGATACGCGCTGATGAAACGCATGGCACCCGGAAGAGAACCGGGATGATTGCCGTCTTGCCTCAGTTCCCTGTGTTCGCACCAATCGATACGGTCTTCTTGGTCGCGCTGTTCTTCGTTAATCAAAGGATGAACAGGGATAAAGATATCGAAGGGGCGTGTTGACGCGGACCTTGGTGAGGTGGGCCACCAGCCTGCAATGCGTGGCCCACCTCACCAAGGATTTTCGGCGGAGCCCCTGGCCACCGGTTGAGCTATCACGACAGTCCCGGTGACGTTTGACGCCATGTTCACATCGCAAACGTGTATCAGTCGTGATGGTCTTGCGTGTTCAGATGCGGCGGTGGGCGAGTGGCCGTAGAGTCAGTGGGGTTTGCCAACAACCGTTGGATAGCTCATCAAGGAGGGCCACCATCTCCGCTTCATCGACTCAGCAATCCCCTCGCCCCGCAGGTTCCGCGCTGCGCCCCTGGCTCATCTTCCTGGGTTGTTGCTTGCTTTCGTTCGTGGGATACGGTCTGATAGTTAACACTCCCGGACTCTATTACAAGGCGCTGTCCTCGGACCTGGGAGTTTCACGCACACAAATCGCGCTCACTTCCACCATCATGAACCTGACCGGCGCGGCGACGATGTTGTTCTCCGGCAAGCTTATGAAGCGCGTGGATTCGCGCTTGCTGCTCAGCGTGTGCATCGGGGTGTGCGCCATCATCTTCTTCTGCCAGTCCTTCTTCACCAGTCTCTGGCAGTTCTACGTTTCCTTCGCGCTCATCGGCGTCGCGTATGTCATCCCTATCACCTTGGCGCCTTCGGTCCTGCTTTCCAACTGGTTCGAGCAGCAGCTGGGCCTGGTGATGGGCGTTGCCTTGGGGCTTTCCGGTTTGGGCGGCATGGTCTTCAATCCTGTGGTCTCCTCCTGGATCGCCAATCTGGGTTGGCGTCCGGCTTACCGGATGACCGCTTTGCTGCTGGCCGTATGCATCCTCCCCTTCTCTATCTTTGTGCTGCGTTTCATGCCCAACCCCGCTAAAGGCGAGACCATGTACGAAGCCAGCCCGGCGTCCGCTGAGGCCGACGCCGGCTCCAACGCCCCGAAAGGTGAGCTTCAGGATCCATCTTCCATCCCCGGGATCGAGGCCAAGAAGGCATACCGCACGCCGACCTTCATGCTTCTGATTGCTTGCTATGTCCTCCTTCAATGGGCCACGGGGATGGTCCAGCATGTCTCTGGCTACGAGCAATCCCGAGGCCTGACCCTGCAGGAGGGGGCCTTCGCGGTCTCCGGCATCATGCTGGGCGCCGCAATTGGCAAGGCCACGATCGGCATTCTTCTGGACAGGCTGAAGACCGAGCTGGTCCTGGCCTTGTACTCGGTGGTTGGGCTGGCAGGTTGGGCCCTGATGATGTTCCTGGTCACACCCACCCCGGCGGCGATCTCCGGCTTCCTGGCTGGCTTGGGCCAGGGCGTCCTGCTCGTGGCCCTGCCTTGGCTTGCCCGCCAGTCCTTCGGCCAGCGGGACTACGCCGAGATTTTGAGCATCCTGACCATGTCCGGTGTGCTTTCGGTCGCTTTGGCGAACACGATCAATGGCACGATCTTCGACCTTGCCGGCTCCTACATCCCGGCCCTGGCGATCAACGTGATTTGCTATGTCCTCGCGCTCGCCGCCGCCATCGCCGCCTACCGCCTGCGCCCCTTGCGCGAATAAGCAAGCGCGTCGCTGCCAGGCCGGGCCATGTTCCGAGCGGTGATTCGGCGACGCTCCCGTACGATGCCTGGCTACTGGTGTATACTGGATGTTTGGCGTGATTCGCCCGCGGATTGAGAGCGCTTCAGCATAGGGCTGGTGCACCGCGCAACGGATGCAAGGAGAGACCGTGGCACTGACGGCGGAAGACAAGAACAAGATCATCGCTGAGTACGCGACCCACGAAGGCGACACGGGTTCCCCGGAGGTCCAGGTCGCCCTGCTGAGCAAGCGCATCTCCGACCTGACCGAGCACCTGAAGACCCACCAGCACGACCACCACTCCCGTCGCGGCCTGCTGCTGATGGTCGGTCACCGTCGCCGCCTGCTCGACTACCTGAAGAAGGTTGACATTGAGCGGTACCGCTCTCTGATCGAGCGCCTTGGACTGCGCCATTAAGTGAACTTCCGCCCGGGCCTTGCGCTCGGGCGCTTTTGCATGCCGATAGTTGAACAGCGAAACAGCGAAACAGCGAAACAGCGGTGAGCGCTGAGGACTGATGCCGGGGAAGGGCGTGGAAGCGCCGGGCCCGGGTCCCAAGCGCGGATGCGACGCCGCAGGTATGAAGAACCGGGAAAGATGCGCGATCAGGTATATCGCGTCCGGCATGCACGAGGATGAATGAAGTAGGACAGATAAACAGTAGTAACAAAAGGAGGAACCCCTATGGAGGGTCCCGAAATCCAGGCTGCAGAAGCCACGATTGACAATGGAACATTCGGCAAGCGCACGGTGCGCTTCGAGACGGGTCGTCTCGCCCAGCAGGCGGATGGGGCAGTAGCCGCTTACCTTGATGATGACACGATGGTCCTGTCGACCACCACCGCAGGGTCCAGCCCCAAGGAGAATTACGACTTCTTCCCGATGACCGTCGATGTGGAGGAGAAGATGTACGCTGCGGGTAAGATTCCCGGCTCCTTCTTCCGCCGCGAAGGCCGGCCCTCGACCGAGGCCATCCTGGCCTGCCGGTTGATCGACCGCCCCCTGCGCCCCCTCTTCCCTCACACCTTCCGCAACGAGGTGCAGGTGGTCGAGACCGTCCTGGCCGTTGACCCGGATGACGCTTACGATGTGCTGGCCTTGAACGCGGCCTCCGCCTCCACCTTGATCTCCGGCCTGCCCTTCGAGGGCCCGGTCTCCGGCCTGCGCCTGGCGTTGGTCGACGGTCAGTGGGTGGCTTTCCCCCGCTGGTCCGAGCGTGAGCGCGCCGTCTTCGAGTTGGTCGTAGCGGGCCGCGTGGTCGAAGGCGGCGATGTCGCCATCGCCATGATCGAGGCGGGCGCCGGGAAGAACGCCTGGGAGCTGATTTACGACGAGGGGCAGATCAAGCCTGATGAGGCCGTTGTGGCCGAAGGCCTTGAGGCAGCCAAGCCCTTCATCAAGGTCCTCTGCCAGGCCCAGAACGAACTGAAGGCCCAGGCCGCCAAGCCCACCAAGGAGTTCCAGCTCTTCCCCGAGTACACGGACGAGCTGTACGCGCGCATCGACCAGATCGCGCACTCCGACCTGGATGAGGCCCTCTCCATCGCGGAGAAGCTCCCTCGGCAGGAGCGCATCCACGAGATCAAAGAGCGGGTGCGTGAGCAGCTGGCTGATGAGTTCTCCGACATGGAGGAGAACGAAAAGGAGAAGGAGCTGGGCAACGCCTTCAAGGAGCTCCAACGCCAGATCGTCCGCCGCCGCATCCTGACCCAGGACTACCGCATCGACGGCCGTGGCCTGCGCGACATCCGCACCCTGTCCGCTGAGGTGGACGTGGTGCCCCGCGTACACGGCTCCGCCCTCTTCCAGCGCGGCGAGACCCAGATCCTGGGTGTCACCACCCTGAACATGCTCAAGATGGAGCAGACGGTCGACGCCCTCTCCGGCCCGACCACCCGCCGCTACATGCACAACTACGAGATGCCGCCCTTCTCCACAGGTGAGACGGGCCGCATAGGTTCCCCCAAGCGCCGTGAGGTCGGCCACGGGAACCTGGCTGAGCGTGCGCTGATTCCAGTCCTGCCCTCCCGCGAGGAATTCCCCTACGCCATCCGTCAGGTCTCTGAGGCCCTGGGGTCCAACGGCTCCACTTCGATGGGCTCGGTCTGCGCTTCGACGCTCTCCTTGCTGGCTGCCGGCGTGCCGATCAAGGCCCCGGTCGCAGGCATCGCCATGGGCCTGGTCACCGGCGAGGTCGATGGTCGCCCCACTTACAAGACCCTGACCGATATCCTGGGCGCCGAGGATGCCTTCGGCGACATGGACTTCAAGGTGGCAGGCACCTCTGAGTTCATCACCTCCCTACAGCTGGACACCAAGCTGGACGGCATCCCCGCGGACATCCTTGCGGGCGCCCTTCAGCAGGCCAAGGAGGCCCGCACCACCATCCTCGACGTGATCAACGAGTGCATCGACGGCCCCGCCGAGATGAGCCCGTTCGCGCCGCGGATCATCACCACCAAGGTGCCCGTCGACAAGATCGGCGCGGTCATCGGCCCCAAGGGCAAGATGATCAACCAGATTCAGGAGGACACCGGCGCCGAGGTCTCGATTGAGGATGACGGCACTGTGTACATCGCCTCCGAGGGCGGCGAGGCTGCACGGAAGGCCAAGGAGACGATTGAGCAAATCGTCAACCCCCACCTGCCCGAAGCTGGCGAGACTTACAACGGCAAGGTCGTCAAGACCACAAGCTTCGGCGCTTTCGTCAATCTGACCCCCGGCACCGACGGTCTGCTGCACATCTCGCAGATTCGCAACCTGGCCAACGGTGAGCGTATTGACGCGGTGGAAGACGTGCTCCAGGAGGGTGACGAGGTTCAGGTCATCGTTCAAGGCGTGGACGACCGGGGCAAGATCTCCCTGGCCATCCCCGGCTTCGAGGACGGGGAATCCGGTTCTCGCGGGCGCGAGCGGGGCGAGCGTGACGAGCGTTCCGACCGGCGAGACCGCGACCGTGGCGGCCGCTATGACCGGCGCGACCATGACCGCGACCGCGATCGTGAGCGCAGTCATTCACGCCGGGCCGAGCGTCCCATCTTCGAGGATGACGCTCCCGTTGATTCGGAGTACGACTTCGAGGAGACGGAGAAGGTCTCTCGTCCACGCCACCGTCGCGAGGACCACGATTACGACCGCGGCGAGCGTGGCGGCCATGAGCGCTCTGAGCGTTCGGGTCGGCGTGACCGCGACCGTGGCGGCCGTTCGGACCGTCGTGACCGCAGTGAGCGCTCTGAGCGGGGCGAGCGTTCCGATCGCGGCGAGCGTTCCGAGCGTCGCCACGAGCGTTCCGGTGGTCGCGGAGGCTACCGTGGGCGTCGTGAGAACCCGCGTTACGCGGCCGATGAGCATTACGACGAGTACGAGGCTGGTCGCGAGGAGCGGACCGAGCGTCCCCGTCGGCGTGTGCGCAGGGATTTCGACCCCTTTGATGATGAGGGCTGATCGTCGGTTGACGCTGGCGTGACCTTCTAGCGTAAGCGGCCCTGGCCTTCTGGCCAGGGCCGCTTTTCGCGTCTTTGGGGCTAGCGGACTGATATGGAATAATAAAGCTATGTCTACTCTTACAATAATTCTGATCGTGCTTCTGGTGCTGATCGTCCTCGTGGTCCTGTGGGCCATCAGCGCTTACAACTCCCTCGTGGGCTTACGCAACCGGGTCAAGAACGGTTGGTCGCAGATCGACGTGGTGCTCAAACAGCGTTCGGATCTGGTGCCTAACCTGGTCGAGACCGTCAAGGGGTACGCCGGCCATGAGTCAGGCACTTTAACCGCCGTCACCCAAGCCCGGGCCGGAACGGTTCAGGCGGCGGCCTCCGCCCAGGACGATTCGCGTTCCGTGGCCACGCGCGCCCAGGCCGAGAGCAGGCTCTCCAGCGCCCTGTTCAACCTGATGGCCACCGCTGAGGCCTACCCGGATCTCAAGGCCAACCAGAACTTCCTGGACTTGCAAAGCCAGCTGTCCGCCCTGGAGCAGAAGATCGCTTACGCCCGTCAGTTCTACAATGACGTGACCCAAAAGTACGACACACGCATCCAACAGGTGCCCAGCAATATCATCGCTTCCCTCTTCCACTTCCAGGAGGCCCAGTACTTCGAGGCCGAGCCCGAAGCCAGACAGGTTCCGAAGGTGGACTTCAGCAAGTGATTCAGTCGGGTTCGGCCGCTTCGGCCGAAGTGGGGTGGCGCCTAATCGCGCCGGATGGAGGCGACAGTGGGCCAAGCGGAACAGGATCAGACCCCTTTGGACGATGCGTTCAACGTGCCTGGTGAGCCTAGCGCGCTCACCGAACCTAGCGATGGCAAGGCTTCGGCCCCTGACATTAATTATGGCGCTGATTCAGCGCAGGATACCGGCGCTGCAGGCCCTACGGGGGACGCTGGACCGGCTCCGGAAGGCAAAAGGGGCTCGCGCGCCCTGTCTTGGGATGTCAAGCGTTTCATCCGCTCCCTGCTGATCGCGCTTGCGACGGTCTTGATCCTTGCCGGCCTGTTCTCCGCTTTCTCCACTCACCTGCCCGACCTGTCCTACAACGCCGTTGATTACGATGTGACGGTCCTGCCCAATGGCGATTTGAAAATCAAGGAACGCATCGACATGAAGATGCTGAGCAGGGAGGGTAATACGCCTTGGCGCCAGCTCTACCAACGCTACAACATCAACCCCGGCAATTTGACTGGCATATCCGACATTTCCCTGTATGACGTGGACCAGGACCTGAACTACCGGCAGACGGAGCCAATCGACCCGGACCAAGTGCAGAAGAAGAGCGCGAGGAGTTGGGACCTGGAGGAAGCGAACAGATGGTACATAGGCCAGGTGGACGGGGAAAGCATCAAGGACTACCAGTACCGGCAGCCCCTCAACGGGGTCGACCCTACGGGCGACTCCTGCCAGACCGGCGGCAGCTCCTGCCAGGTCGAGATAGGCTGGAACATCTTCGATCTCACCGATGCTGATAGCAAGGTCTTCGAGTTGACGATGACCATGCACGGTGTGTCCACGGCCTACGACGACGTGACCGCCTTCCAGTGGGAGCCGATCGGGCAGATTAACGAGATTCCGGTAGGCAAGGTCACCGGTGTCGTTCATCTGCCCAAGGGCGCCAGCGGATCCAACTCCAAGGCGTGGCTCCACTACACGGGCCCCTCGCGAAACTGGCGGGGCGCGGACGGCAGTGTGCACTTCGAGGCTTCGCAGGTTTCGCCCGGGCAGTACTTGGATTTGAGGGTCACGATGGACCGGTCCCTGACCGGGGATGTGCCTCGGACCGGCCAGGGCCGGGCCGGCCAGCGCATCGCTGACGAGGAGGACAACCAGGAGCGGCAGTGGCATCAGAGGCAAGTCCTTAAGGCCCGCCTGATCCTGGCGGCCTGGGCCTTGGCCGCGATCCTAGTCCTGGGTCTGTGCGTCCTGGCCATCCGTGCGGCCTTCTCCAGCTTCCGGCGCACCCGCTACAGCGGACCCATCCTCTACTGGCGCCAGGCCCCGGACATGTCGCCTGCCGCGGCGGCCGCCCTGGACTGCACCATCAACGGGGATAAGAAGAAGGCCCTGCGCTCGCGGCAAATGGCTTCGACGGTGCTCTCCTTGGCCGCTAAGGAGGTGATCTCAATCTACCCTGGACCGGTCAAAACCTATGCGGGCATGGACATGCTCCAGGCGAGCGAGCGTGACCTGGCTCAGGCCGCGAGCTCCAGCGTGAGCCATCTGCACCGCTCAGAGCGCACTTCCACGATCGTGATCAGGCCGGTGGCCTATGGCGATACAAACGTCCTGGGCTTGTCCGCCTCCCAGCAAGCCGCCTTGGCCATGCTCAAGCATGCAGGCGAGAGTCTGAACTCCCGCGTTTTCGACCTTAAGCAGATGGGGGAGTCTTACAAAGAGGACGACGATGGGGGCAAACTCCTGGAGGCTTTCGACGATGCGGCGGCCGCCGAGTTCGGTTCCCTGGCCGCCACGACTGAGAACGGAATTAATGGGATCTTGGAAGTGCTTGGCATGGTCGCGGGCATCGGCCTATGGGCCTTGGCCAAGATGAGCGGGCAGATCCTCCTAGGGGGGGTCTGCGGAGCCGTGCTCATCACGGTTTGCGCTTTCGCGCGCTCCTACGGCGCGTCCACGGTGCTCAGTGACGAAGGCCAGTCCTGGGCTGGTCGGATTTGCGGCCTGCGCAACTACCTGTTGGACTACTCCTCCTTCTCGGACCGCGGCGTCGAATACCTGCCGTTGTGGGAGGACTACCTGGTTTATGCGACGGCCTTGGGCATTAGCAAGGAAGCCATGCGGCAGTTGGCCTTGGCGGTTCCTCAGGTAACTGACGCCAGCTGGCTGGACAACTATGCGAGTGGTCTGGTCTACTGGTCCTACCGACCTTACGAGTTCGGTGGCTCCTGGTTCGGCGAGGGGGGCGTTGCCGCTGTCTCAGGCCTCCCCGGCTTCTCTGATTTCTCCGATTTGGGCAATCAGCTGACTGGTGGGTTCTCGCAGATCCAGTCGACGATCTCCGCTGCCTCCGGTTCATCCGGGTCGGGCGGTTTCGGTGGTTTTTCGGGCGGTTCCGGCGGTGGCTCCTTCGGTGGCCGCTAGCGCTTCGCCCGCAGGTCCCGTAGGCTTAAAGGGGCGGGGCGCGGCAGGGCCCGCCCAGCGGTCTGTCACGACGCTTGTGCGGGCTGCTTGCCGCAAGCTTGAAGGAAAGGAAGCAATCATGACGCTGTTGACGAGGACGTTGGGGTCCCACCAGACCACAGCCGTTGGTCTGGGCTGCATGGGCCTGTCGATCGAGGGCAAGCCTGAGCGTGGGCAGGCTGTCGAAACCATCCACGCCGCCCTGGACGCAGGCTGCCGGCACTTGGACACCGCCTGGTCCTACTACGAATCCGGTGGCCCCGAGCAGACCAACGAGAATCTGGTCAGGGAGGCTCTGGCTTCTTGGAAGGGCCCGCGCGACGAGGTCCTGGTAGCCACGAAGGTGGGGCACTACCGCAATTTCGAGGACGGCGAGCCATCCTGGGGGGTGGACGGCCGACCGGAGAACCTGATTCGGCGGGCCAAGGAGTCGGCTATGGCATTGGGCGTCGATGCGATCGACCTGCTTTACTTGCACCGGCCCGACCCCGAGGTCCCCTACCAGGAGTCGATTCAAGCCATGGCCCAACTGGTTCAGGAGGGCGTGGCCAAGGAGGTGGGCATCTCCAACGCTTCCATTGAACAGATTGACCTGGCCCGCGGCATCCTGGGCCAAACCCTGGTGGCGGTGCAGAACCAGTTCTCGCCTATTTTCCTGAGTTCGCGCCAGGAGCTCAAGCACACCCAGCAGGTGGGCCTGGCTTTCGTGGCATGGAGCCCCTTGGGCGGCTTCCGCAAGCCTAAGGATGAGGCTAAGTTCGACCCCTTCCGCCAGCTGGCTGAGGAGCGCGGGGTCTCCTACCAACAGGTGGTCCTCGCCTGGGAGCTGGCCCAGGGCGATCACGTGTTCGTCCTGCCTGGAGCCCACAGGCCCCAGACCATCCTGGACTCCCTGGGAGCCGGTCAACTGGAGCTCACCCGCGAGGAACTGGGAAGGCTAGGCTGAGCGCGCATGGAGCGATTCCGGCAAGCTCAACACCCAGGGTCCGCAGAGGCCAGTGAGCCGACGTTCAAGCAGTGGTCCGGCCAGCATGAGCTGGTGGACAGCTCGGCTTCGCCCTGGCGTGAGCCTTCCGGGGCGCCGGTCCCGGTGACGGTTCCGGTGGACTTGGCACCGGGCGTGAGCGTGGCCTACACCACCCGCCTGGGCGGGGTCAGCCAGGGCGATTACGCTTCGCTTAACCTGGGCGGCAAGGGCGACGACCCAGCGGCTGTGACCTCCAACCGCGAAGCCCTAGGCAGGGCCCTGGGCGCCCAGCTGGTGCTCGTCAGCCAGGTTCACTCCGGCCGGGCGGTGGACGCTGATGCCCTGCTTGCGGACCAGTTGAAGGATGTGGAGGCCGATGGCCTGGTTTCAGCCCAAACAGGCTTGGCCCTGGGTGTGTTCGCGGCTGATTGCCTGCCGGTCCTCCTGGCCGATCCGGAAGCCGGGGTCATTGGGGCCGCTCACTGCGGGCGCAAGGGCTTGGAGCGAGGCATCATCGGCGCCACCGTGGATTTGATGGAGGCCAAGGGAGCCCGGCGCGGCTCCATCAGCGCGACCTTGGGCCCAGCCATCTGCGGTGACTGCTACGAGTTGGGTGAGGGGATTTCCGATGCCTTCGGTCGGCGCTTCCCAGGCGCTACCACCAGCACAAGCTTCGGCGGGCCAGGTGTGGACATCAGCGCGGCCGCCCTCCAGGATCTCCAGACCGCAGGCGTGACGCGGGTGGTGGACTCCTTGCCGCGGATCGCCGCAGCAAGCCGATACCTGCGGGAGGACCAGGAGTTGGCCGACTTGTGCGCGGACGATGGCCAGGGGCCCGCCCTCACCCAACGCATGGCTGACTTGCGCCACCCTCGCTGCACCCTGGAGAACCCGCTGTGGTACTCCCACCGGCGTTCGAGCCTCGCCGAAAGGCAGGGGGAGGGCAGGATGCTGGCCCTGGTCACCCGCCAAGGGTGAGCCCCCGCAGGCCGCTGGGGCGAGCCTCGGGTTAGACTGGCCTTATGGATCAGCTTAAGATCATCATCTCCGGCTATGACCGCTACGAAGGCGTCGAGGTCAACCCTTCCTGCGAGGTGCCGCAGGCCATCGCCGAGCAGGGGGTGCCGGCCCTGGAGGGCGAGGATCCGCTAGAGGGTGTGGACTTGGACATTCGGCAGGTCTCGCTGCCGGTCTCTTTCGGGCAGGCGTGGCCCATCCTGCACCAGGCCGTCGAGGAATTCCAGCCCAGGATCATCATCGCCACCGGCCTGAAACGTTCGGCCAGGGGTATTGCCATGGAGCGTTGCGCGGTCAACCTCAAGGATGTCGGCCAGGCGGCGGACTCCTCCGAGGCGCGCCCGGCCAGCCAGCGTGAACCTATAGACGCCGACGGGCCAGCGGCCTACTGGACTCGCTTGCCCTTGCGCGCCATCCTCCACATTTTCGCCCGGGACAACATCGCCGCCACCCTGAGTTCGGACGCCGGCACCTACGTGTGCAACGCGGTCTTCTACAATCTCCTGCACTGGACGGCCAACCATCCCGGCGTCCTGGCAGGGTTCGTAAGTCTGCCCCCGGTTTCCCAAGCCGGGGCGGGGAAGGCCCCGGGTCTGCCCTTGGACCTCCAGATTGAGGCAGGGCGCGATGTGGTGCGCGAGTCGGTGCGCTATTACCGGAGCCCGTCCTCCGGCGATATGTTGCTGGCGTGAGCCGGCCCACTGGAGGCGCCTGGCGCGTAGACCTTGCGGACGGCGCTTATTATAAGGCTTTTCTGAGCGTACCTGTAGGGTAGAATGACATTCAGATAATTATTGTAGGACGCGGGCCCGCCGGGTGACACGGGAGACCATAGGTGTGGCGGCAAAGAGGAGTGAAGCATGGCGGACGAACAGTTTCCTATCGTGTTGCGTGGGTATGACAAAGATAAGGTCGACGAAGCCCTCGCCGCCTTGCAGGACAACCTGTCCCGTCTCAGGCAGCAGATTAAGAGCGACGACAGCAGGATTCTGAAACTTGAGGCCCAACTTCAGGAGGAGCGTTCCAAGCATTCGGCCCCAGACCGTGAAGGCTCCTTCGCCTCCCTGGGCGCCAACGCCCAGCAGCTCCTGGCCTCGGCCGAGCAGACATCGACCGAGCTGCTGGAGCGGGCCAAGCAGGACGCGGCCGCTACCAGGACTTCGGCCCAAGAGAAAGCCAACACCCTGGTCAAGGACGCGCGCCTGGACGCGCAGCGCATCGTGGACGAGGCCAAGGCCAAGGCGGCTTCGATGATCGAGACTGCGGACGACCAGTCTCGCACCCTGACCACAACCGCCCGCCAACAGGCCGACCAGGTCAAGCTGTCCGCTCAAAAGCAGGCGCAGGAGCAGCGTGAGGCCCTGCAAATGGAGCTGAAGAACACTCGCGAAGAGGCGAGCAAGCAGCTGGCCGCCGAGCGCGCGGCCCAAGAGAGCAAGCTGTCCCAGTCGACCGCGGATGCCACGAGGCAGATCGCCGAGCAGCGCCAGAAGGCCAACGAAGAGGTGGTCAAGCTCAAGAAGAGCGCCAATGACCAGATTCAACAAGCCCTGGCCGAGGCCAACAAGAAGCTCTCGGATGTGCGCGAGCAGGTCTCCAAGATGCTGACGGAAGCCCAGCGCCAGGCCGGTGAGATCACGGACAAGGCCAAGACCCAGGCTCAGAAGATCGTTGACGATGCGAATGTATCCTCCGCGGACACCAAGGCCCAGGTCAACGCCGAGGCCGAACGGGTCCGTCAGCAGATCTCCGCCCAGCAGGAGGAGACCACCGCCAAGGTCGATGACCTGCTGAAGAAGCTGGATGAGCGTCGTCGCAAGACCGAGGAGGAGACCACCCAGCTGATTGAGCAGGCCCGGCAGGCCCGCAAGGACGCCGATGCCTTCTCCGCATCCAAACGTCAGGAGGCCGAGACCAAGGCGGCTCAGATCCTCCAGGAGGGCCACGAACAGGCCAAGGCGGAGATTGAGGAGCGGCGCGCGGCTGCGCAGAAGGAGTTGAGCGGTCTTAAGGACCAAATCGCCAAGCTCCAGCACCGGGAGGCCACGATCACCGCCCGTGTGGACGATTTGCGCTCCATCTTCTCCAAATCCTTTGGCGCTTTCGACCAGCTCGGCGCCATGCCCGCCGCTTCGCAGGCCGGCCCGGCCACGGACCTGGGCGAGGAGGAAGCCTCCTCCCAACAGGTTCCGGCCCTGCCGTCGGTCGTAACCGTCCCTCGTCCGTCCGCTTCAGAAACCAGCGGCAACCACAGCGACCAAGGCGGTCCGGCGGCTTCCAAGCAGGCCGTACCAGCGCCCGCTCCACGCCCTTCCACCCCATTGCCCCCCCGGGAAGGCCAGGGCCATACGCCGGAGGCCGGGGCATCTCAGTCCGCCCCCACCCAGGTCCTCCAGCGCAGCCAAAGGGAGTCCTGAGCCGAGCGGCACAGCACTCAGGGAGCCCACAAAGGCGCCCTCACACGGGCAGGGTCATCTCGTGCTCTCACGAGGCGCGATACGATGTCTTGAGCCCGGATAGCAATTCCAAATAGCACAGAGGAAAACGAAGATATGACCACAGATTTGACACCCTTATCCGCATCGGCCCTGGAGGGCCTGCGCACCGAGTTTGACCAGCGCGCTGACAACCGACTGGCCATGAATGCGGTCACCTCCTCGGGCATCGCCCCCGTGGCCCATAATTACGACCGCGCCCGGCTCCTCCAGCACCGCTTCTCGGTGACCGTCGACAACGGCAAGGTCACCACTCAGGCCCACTCAGGACGCTGCTGGCTTTTCAGCTCCCTGAACGTGGCTCGTTTCGTGGCCCGTCGCGCCCTGAACATCGACACCGCCTCGACCTCCAACCCGTCCGGCGATTTCGAGCTCTCCCAGGCTTACGCCATGTACTACGACAAGCTGGAACGTTCCAACTACTTCCTGAACGACGCCGCCAACCTGGTCCGCGCCGGCGAGAAGACCGACTCCCAGCTCATGCAGTTCCTCCTGTCCGATGTGATGGGCGACGGCGGCCAGTGGATCATGGCCATGAACCTGTACAAGAAGTACGGCGCGGTCCCCAAGCAGTACTACCCGGAGACCGCCTCCTCGCAGAACACTGGCCCGATGAACACCCAGCTGCGCTCCGTCCTGCACCAGGCCGTGGCGCACATGGCCGCCGACCCAGCCTCGATCGACCAGATCGTCAAGGATTCCTTGGCCGCCTGCCACCGCATCCTGACCATCCATCTGGGCACTCCTCCCACCTCCTTCGACTGGGAGTGGACCGACAAGGACGGCAACTTCCACCGCGACGGGCGCATCACCCCGCAGGAGTTCTGGAAGAAGTACATCAACGCTGGCCTGGAGGACTACGTCTGCCTGGTCGACGACCCGCGTTCCGAGCACCCCAAGGGTAAGAAGATCGGCATCGAGCACCTGGGCAACGTAGCGGGCGGCGACGCTACCGAGTACCTGAACGTGCCCAACCAGTTCATGAAGGACTGCGCCCGCACCATCCTGAGCGAGCAGGGGCTGCCGGTGTGGTTCGGCGCCGACTGTGGTCCAATGATGGACCGCGACGGCGGGCAGTGGGCCACCGACCTGTTCGAGTACGGGCGGGTCTACGGTTTCGACTTCGACATGGACAAGGAACAGCGTGTCCGCTTCGGCGACTCCGCCATGAACCACGCCATGGCCTTCGTGGGCGTGGATGTGGCCGATGACGGCAAGACCACCAACCGCTGGCGGGTGGAGAACTCCTGGGGCGACAAGATCGCCAACGACGGTTACTTCGCCATGAGCGACGACTGGTTCACCGAGTACGTCTTCGAGGTGGCTGTGCCCAAGTCCATGCTCCCCGCTGAGTACCAGAAGGCCTTCGAGGAGCCGGCCATCATGCTGCCGGCCTGGGATCCCATGGGCACCCTGGCCTGAGCCTCTACGCCGGCCTATGAGGCCGTGAACGCCAGCGACGTCCGCTGACTCCAGCTGGGGTCAGCGGACGTTCGTCATGAGTGGGGTGACTCCTGGTCCGCTGAGCAGGCCTTGGCCTAGGATGGGTGTCGCCGGCAGGGCGTCAACTCCCCGGCGTGAACCGGATGATTCAGTCAGGAGCAACCATGCAGAGCGCAACCCAGTCAGTCACCACCGTCGGCAACCAGGATCTCGTGGCCGTGCTCGGCGCGATGGACGAGGAGGTGGCCCTGGTAGCCCAGGGCTTGGATGGCGTCGTCCACGACCCCGCCTCCCGGTCCGCTGGCCTGGATGTGGTGCGCGGGCGTCTGCCGAAGGCGGACGGTGGGCACGTGGAGCTTGCGGCTACGGTCGGTGGCATGGGCACGGTCAACATCGCCGCCTCGGCCCAGTACTTGATT
Source organism: Bifidobacterium actinocoloniiforme DSM 22766 (assembly GCF_001263395.1). Lineage (NCBI taxonomy): Bacteria > Bacillati > Actinomycetota > Actinomycetes > Bifidobacteriales > Bifidobacteriaceae > Bifidobacterium > Bifidobacterium actinocoloniiforme. The sequence continues at coordinate 1,674,977 of NZ_CP011786.1, forward strand.
GACGCCTACCATCCCAAGGCCCTGATTTTCTCCGGGATCGCCGGCAGTCTGAACAAGTCCCTCCACATCAACGATGTGGTCCTAGGCGGCACCTTGCGCTACCTGGACTCTGACATGCGCATGATCGCCCAGTTCGCCCCCAAGACCGAAGTCTTCCACTCCGACCCCTACCTGCTCCAACTGGCCGACCAAGCCCTGGACGACATGGGCGTCACGCACATCACCGGCACGATCGCCACTGGCAATTATTTCGTCGATACGCCCGAGAAAACGGCCGAGGTCAAGGCCCAGACAGGAGCCGACGCGGTCGAGATGGAGGGGGCAGCGGTCTGCCATGTGGCCGCCCGCAACGGTGTGCCCGCGCTGGTCATACGCGCCCTGAGCGACAACGCCGACACCGACTATGAGGTCTTCAAGGAGTTTGACATCTCCGAGTACGCGGACACCGCCGCCAAGCTGGTCCTGAGCATCGCCGCCCGCGTCTGAGGCCGTGCGCGACCTCGTTGTCGCGCAAGGTCGTGGCTTGGTGTATACTGAAGCGTTGTAAACCACAGACTGTTGGTTGGGGGTCGCAAGGCCTCCCGAAGTTCGGTTCACTGAGCCAGCACAGGTTGAGATAAGCAGTAGGCTACGGTCTGCTGCCGCTGAAATCTTCGGATTTTGTATGCTCTGCCTGTGCGCAGGGCTTTTTTATTGCCTGCTGGTAAGGGGTTCCGGGCGGGTCCTTCGGTCGATTCAGGGAAGGAACGCCATGAAAAGGCCCGAAAAGGAAAAGGTGGTCGCCGAGTTCACGGACAAGTTCCGTGAGGCGGACGCGGTCATCCTCACCGAGTACCGCGGGCTCACCGTTCCGCAGATCTCCGACCTGCGGGACAAGCTAGGCCGCGAGTCTTCCTATGCTGTGACCAAGAACACCCTGGCCCGCATTGCGGCCAAGGAGGCGGGCATCGAGGGTCTGGACGACCTTATCTCCGGTCCTTGCGCCGTCGCTTTCGTCAAGGGCGATTACGTTGAGGCCGCCAAGACCCTGCGTGACTTCGCCGCGGACAATAAGCAGCTCGTCGTCAAGGGCGGTTTCATCGATGGGGCCGTCGTCGACGCCGAAGAGATGCAGAAAATCGCGAGCCTCGAGTCTCGCGAGGTCCTGCTCTCCAAGATGGCTGGCGCCCTCAAGGGCACCATGTCCAAGGCCGCTTACGCCTTCGTCGCGCTGCCTACAAAGGCTGTGCGCACGATCGACGCCCTGCGCGAGAAGCAAGAGAAGGCAGCCTGAATCCCAGGCCCCTGGCCGCGCGATTCAGACGCATAGGAAGCAAAACCGAATAAAGTTGTACGGCCGCCGCTCGCGCCTGCGAAGGCAGCCATGATTGAAAGGAAGCCATAATGGCTAAGCTCTCTGCTGATGAGCTCCTTGACGCGTTCAAGGAAATGACCCTGGTTGAGCTCTCTGACTTCGTCAAGAAGTTCGAGGAGGAGTTCGACGTCGAGGCCGCCGCTCCGGTCGCCGCCGTCGCTGCCGCCCCCGGTGCCGCCGCTCCGGCCGCCGAGGAGCAGACCGAGTTCGACGTGGTCCTCTCCGCCGTTGGCGACAAGAAGATCCAGGTCATCAAGGCTGTCCGCGCCATCACCAAGCTCGGTCTGGCTGAGGCCAAGGCCCTGGTGGACGGCGCCCCCAAGCCCGTCCTGGAGGGTGCCTCCAAGGAAGACGCCGAGTCCGCCAAGTCCCAGCTCGAAGAGGCTGGCGCCACCGTCGAGCTCAAGTAGCTCCTGGCCGCTTCTTACAGCGAAGAAACCCCGCCCCTGGTCCTCCAGGCGCGGGGTTTCGCTTATAGTGGCGCGCCGATATGGGGCTCAGGAACAGCAATGCTGACGGGTGCGGCTGACTTCGCTTGCGTCCGGCTCTGACCGGGGCCTGCGCCGATTCGACCCTGCTTGTGGATTTATGGGTGCCGCCTGGCGTATACGCAGCCGTGATTTCGTCTCCCTATCGCATATTCCCGTTATTCTCGCTGGCTCGCGCCGCAGCGCTCTGGTGGCGGGGTTGGGCGTTGGAACTCATAGGAGGCGGCCCTGCGCTGGGGTTGGGGGAGTAGGGCTCCGGGGCCGCGCCCCAAGGAGCGCGTACGGTAGTTGGGTGGGGTAATATAGGGCTGTAAAGCTGCCTACGGGTGGTCGTCGTGTGGAGCTATAAGGGCGATTCGAGCGGTGCCGCCTCCGAATTTCAGGGATTCATGGCACAATAGTAGGTAGTGTAATAAATACGCATGCGTATTTTGCTTTGGGAAAACGGGAGGTCGAGCACGGTGAGCGACGGTCAACGGCCGATACGGCAATGGGCGGTCACTATCAACGGCGTAGAGAAAATCCGCCTGAGCCCAGGGCAGAGCATCGAGATTGGGCGCAAGCCCCTGCGCCCCCTGCCGGATGACGGCATGGTCCGCTTGGAGGTTCAGGATAAGACTAAGTCCATGTCCAAGCGCCACGCCTCATTCATGGTGGGCGATGATGGGAGCGCCAGCCTGCGCGACCTGGGGTCCACGAATGGCTCCTACGTCGTCCAGGATGACGGTGACCTGATTCGCGTGCCGGAGGACAGCGACTACACCCTTCAGCATTCGGCGGAGCGCTTCCAGTTCGGCGACGTGCTGGTTGACTTCGCGCAGATCGCCGATCCCGCGCCCGAGCAGCAGGAGGAGGGGCAGGCCCCGGCCGGCTCCCAGGTGCCCGATCTTTTCTCTTACGCTCAGGATGAGAGCCGCAACAGCCAGATGCCTGACGAATCGAACCTGTCGGTGGACGACATCCTTGACCTGCGCGCGGGCGAGCCCACCGGCATTTTCCAGGCGGAGGGAGCGCGCTCCCGGATTGACGCCCTGCACGATCAGGCGGTCAGTCAGCGCCAGCAGCCTGCCCAGGAGCAGGGGCATCAGGCCCAGCCGGTCCAGGCCCAACCTGAAGAGGCGCCTGTCGAGGAGAGCGAGCCTGAGTCCCGGTATGTGGACGCCTCCGCACAGGCCGAGCCAGCCGAAAGCGATGAGCTGCGCTTCCAGCCTTTGGGCGCGGCCCAGTTGAACCAGGAGCGCCAGGAGCGCGAGAGTCAGGCGGCCGACCAGCAGCAGGCCGCGGCCGCGGACGGGACCGAGGAAGGTCAGGCTTATAAGCCCGCTTTCGAGCCTGGTTCCGTCTTCGAAAAAGTCTCCAGGGGCGACTTCCCCCAGGATGATCAGGTCGTTGAAGTCGATGGGATGACCAGCGACGATGCTAAGAACTCCACTGATTTCTCCTTGCAGTTCGAGATGGCGAAGCACACTCAGCTGCTGCCTTTCCTGGCCATGAATCCTTCCTTGTACGACGACCTGTACGCATGGTTGTCGGCGCAAGGTGACGAAGACATTGACGCGGCGCTGGAGAAGAACGAGGGATACCGCGAGTATCTAGCAGCGACGCAGGAGTGAGCGAGGATGAGCGAACGGTCATCGAAGCATGACGATGAGGGGCTGCGCGACCAGCCCACGCCTGCTCAGACCGATGAAGTCGCAGCGGCTGCCGAGGCAGACGCTCAAGAATCCGAGCAAGCCGGGGGTGATGAGCAGAGCTCAGCTGACGCGCTGAACCCCCTGGACCGCATCCGAGGCTGGCGGCAGGCCTACCAGAACATTTCGGGCACCACCCCTTTGGGGGATATAGGGCAACTGTCCGCGCAGCTCGACCTGACCCATGCCCATCCCTCGGGCATCGCCCAGCTCTTCGCCTCCGGCCAGGTTCACCTTGATGCCCTCTTCCGTGACAACGCCATGCTTAGGGCGGCCCACCGCCGCTTGGAGCGCGTCTTAGACGACCGGTCGGCCAAGGAGCGCCAAAGCGGTTCGGCCCAGCTCTCCATAGTCGTCGGTGTCGCCAGCTGGCAGGGCGCCGCCATGCCGGTCCTGCTTTACCCGGTGGAGGTCGATTCCAGCCAGGGGACGGGCAGTAAGGCCTTGATTCGTTTCACTGGCCGGGCCCAACTGAACGCTTCGTTCGTGTCCGTGCTTCGGGGGCGGGGCATCAGGCTCGACACAGCTTCGCTTTTCGACGCCTCGCGTTACCAGGGTGGTTCGATGGAAACCTCCGCCCTCTTCAAGGCCATCACAGGTCTGGTCACCCCTCACATCAGCGAATTCTCTATTGAGCAGCAGGTGATCCTAGGCTGCTTCATCGAGCCTTCGGCCCTGATCCTGAGCGAGAGCCAGGACCTCATCGATCAGATGGCGGCCGGGCCGACCGGCAATGTCCTGCTGGACGCCCTGGCAGGCGACGAGGATGCCTTGGACCAAGTGCAGGGCGACCCCCTGCCCCAGTACAGTCCTTTCGACGCGGACCCTCATGCGGAGTTCGAGGTCGGCGATGTGGACAACACCGTGCGCTACGCCGCAGCCCTGGCTGCAGGCGGTCATTCGGTCTTCCTGGACGAGGCCTCGGGCCGTAACGGCGTCTCCAGCGCGGCGGCCATCGCCTCCTGCTGCGTGATGAACGGCCGCACCGTCTTATACGTGCCCTGCGTGGTGGAGCAGAAGCGGCGATTCGAGCGCTACATGCACTCCTACCGGATGGACGACCTGGTTCTGGATCTGAAGTCCAATCAGAGCAAAAAAGCCATTGATCGGCAGTTGATTGAGGCGGTCTCCTTCAAACCCGGCAAGGCCACGACCCGCTTCGACCAGCTGGCTGACGAGCTGGTAGGTGTACGCACCCGCCTGACCCGCTACCTGGGCGACCTGCACGGTGTTTCGAAGACCTGGGGCGTGTCCGCCTATCAGACCATTCAGAACCTTGCCCAGGCGGTCAACCTGTCCACGCACCCGGCCACCCGAGTGCGCTTCAGCGTGCAGACGGCCGGGAACATGCGCGACCGGATGGACGAGTGGGGCGCTAAGCTGGAGCGGGCCGCCGCCCTGGGCGAGTTCACGATCGGGCCTCAAGACACCCCCTGGTACGGTGCCGCCATCTTCACTGGCGAGGAGGCCGTCGCCGCTTACGGGCGCGTGGTCCGCCTGCTCGAGAAGCTCCTGCCAGCCACTCGCAACCAGGTGGCCTCTACGGTCGAGACCTGCGGGCTCCCTGTGCCGCAGACCGCCCAGGAGTGGGGGCGGCAGATCGCCATGCTCAAGAACCTGCGCCGGGTGTTGGACGTCTTCCAACCAGCGATTTTCGAGCGTGACATCCCCGCCATGATCAAAGCGACCGAGTCCAAGGACGATCGCAAATCATCAGGCGGTTCGATGGGCTTCTGGGAGCGCCGCCGCCTGGTCAAGGAAGCCAAGGGGCTTGTGCGGGTGGGCACACGGGTCGACAACCTGCACGATGCCCTGCTGATTGTCGCCAGGCAGGCCAAGCAATGGCGCACTTTCGTCCCCCATGGCGGCTGGCCGATCCTGCCCGCCAAGCTCGATGCCATCCTCGACACCCACGAAGCCCTAATTCGCGACATGACCGCCTTGGATACGATTCTGGCCTCCACCCCGGCCGGCGGCGACCTGGAGACAGCCACCTTCGAATCAGTGGAGGAACGGCTGCGCGCCCTCTTCGACGACCACATGGCTCTGGGCACCCTGCCTGAGCGGTGCAGCTTGGAACGCGAGTTCAAGGCCGCCGGGCTGACCGAGCTGGTTCAGGACCTGCGCAATCGGCAGGTGCCCCAGGACGCCGTGCGCGGCGAGCTCGCCCTGGCCTGGTGGACCACGGTCTTCGACGACATCATGCACTCTTCCCGGATCATCTCCAACCAGGATGGCTCGGCCCTCTCCGCGGCGGCGGAGCGCTTCAACCAGGTGGATTTGGAGCACGTGCTGAGTGTGGGGCCCATGGTCGATCAGGAGAGCCAGCGCCGGCTGGCTGAGCTCTTGTTCGGTCACAAGCAGGAGGCCAACCAGCTCCACGCGGCCCTGGCTGGCCGTGCGCGTTCGAGCCTGAACGATGTCATCGACTCCTTCCCCATGCTCCTGGCGGCAGCCAAGCCGATCATGCTCGCCACACCAGCCACCCTGGCCTCGCAGACCAAGCCTGAGCAGATAGCGGACGTGGCCATCATCGACGCCGGAGCCCACATGCCATCCATTCAGGTCCTTACCATCCTGGCGCGGGCCCGGCAGGTAGTGATCGTGGCCCATCGGCAGACCATGACCTCCGACGGCTTGGCCCATGTGGCCGATATGCTGGTCCCGGTTGTATCCGCCGGTCACCCCTCACGCCGCCCCCCGCAGATCACCGATTTCCTCCAAGAGCACGGCTACGGCCCTATCGCCCCGGCTCCAGCGCAAGCAGGCGCCCAGGGGAGGGTGTCCTACACAGGTGTCAGCGGCAGTGGCGTGCCAGTGCTCTCCACTGGGCTGGTCGAATCCAGCCAGCAGGAGATCAACGCGGTCGTTGCGATCCTACGGACCCGGGCCGCCGGTTTCGGCAACGTGCCCAACTCGTACATCCTTTCAATCGTGACCCTTTCCGACGCCCACCGGGTCCGCTTGGGTGCCGAGCTCAAGGCCTTGGCCGCCAAGGATCCGGCCTTCGGCCGTTTCCTGCGCCATGTCCGCATCGTCGACATCGACGAAGTGGCGGGCACGGCCTGCACGGATTCGATTATTTCCGTCGGTTTCGCCAAGACCTCCCACGGCCGTCTCCTTCAACAGTTCGGCAAACTGGAGGGTGAGGGCGGCGCCGGGATGCTCCTGGACGCCCTGGCCTTGGCTCAGCGTCGGGTCGATATCGTCTGCGCGTTCAGTTCGGATGACATGGAGGAGGACCGGCTCCACCAGAGCGGTCCTCAGCTGCTCAAGGAGCTCCTGGCCTGGGCTGAGGGCCTTGACGAGGATGTTCCGTCCCCTGACGAGGCTCAGGAGGGTGGCAACGTTCTGTTCGCCGATTTGGCCCTGCGCTTGCGCGAACGTGGTTTGAGCGTGGCCTTGGACTACGGATTCGACGAGGGGATGCGCATCCCGATGGTCGTGGGCCTGGAGGGGCGGCCGTTCAGCCTGGCTGTCGTCACTGATGATGCCGACTTCATGCATACCCAATCCACCCGCGAGCGCCATCGGTTCAGGATGGAAGACCTGGAACGCCTGGGCTGGTCGGCTATGACCGTCTGGAGCGTGGCCGCTTTCGTCAACCCCGACAAAGAAGCCGACCGGATAGAGCAGCAGGTGCGCAAGTTGGCTGGGCCCAGCCAGCCGGCATCCCCGCAGGCCTCCGAGGAGACGGCATGAGCGCAGGCCCAGTAGCGGACTCCGAGGTCATGGGAGGAGGCTCACGCAAGCCGAGAGCCCACCGAAGGGTGGTGCGCCGTGGAACCGAACGCTTCGAAGGCGACGGGCTGGACGATAACCGGCTGGATGGGCGCGAGCCTGAAGCCCCTGGAAGCAAGCAGGCTGACGACGACCGCCGCATCCTAGGCGAGCTGCCTCCGCACTGGGGGATGTTCCCTGCGGAGAGGGGCTGGACTCAAGCCTGAGGCCCGGCCTGCCCGGGCCGTCCCTGCCATTGGTCCGCTTTCATCTGGTTGAGGATGGACTGAAGGAGCTGGACGGTTTGCTCGTCGGCGCTCGGGGTGGCCGGCTTGTCGTCCTTGGCGGACGAGGCGGCGTGCGCGAGGTTCCGCAGCTTGTTCATCGGTAGGATGATGCAGAAGTAGATGGCGGCGGCCACCAGCAGGAAGTTCAGGAGATCGCCCAGGATGGCGCCGAAGGAGATCGTCGCCTTGCCGTTGCTGATCGTCAGCAGTCCCGACAGGTCCGGCTTGCCGAAGATCATCGCGATCAGTGGGCTTAAGAGGTTCTTGACGATTGAGTTGACCACCGCCGTCACCGCTGAGCCCATGACCACGCCGACCGCCATGTCGACCATGGAACCGCGTGAGATGAATTGCTTGAACCCCGCCAGGGGGCCTTTGTCGCTGATGTTGGCCAGTTCGTGGGCCGCGTGGACTGCTTGTGCGGTCACAGGGTTGTCGCCGGATGCCATGGTGTGTCCTTCCCTCCGCGCCAGGCCGTGCCCTTCCTATCGACCGGCCTGTCGCTTTCCATTATGGACCCCTCGACAGACCCGCGATTGTGGCTGCGCCCGCTTAGGCCCAGCTGATCACCCTCCGCCTGCGGCCAGGGCGATGATCGGCGCCCCCTCCGGCAGGCTCAGGGCTTTGATGGCATCCTCGGGCTTCAAGGCGAAAGCGGTGAGTTCAGCTTCCTGCCCTTTGTCTCCTGGCCCTAAGGTCCCCGTCTTGCTCCGGTCTTGGGGCAGGGCCATCGTCACAGCCTCCTGAGCGATGAGGCAGCGGCCCTTGACCCAGCCCTGGCCCTCCTCCTGACCCGATTGCGCGGGTGGGCTCTCAGCCCCCTCGCAGCCGGTCGAGGAGACCAGACGGACCCTTTGCCCGGGTTGGATGGATTCCGGGGCCGAGGCCAGTGCCAGGCGGATGGTCGTCGTCCCTTGGGGCTGGACCGGAGAGCGGCCCAGGGCCGTGCCGGCGATCGGTTGGCCGGGCTCTAGGTCGATAAGCGCCAACTTGCCCAAAGCCTGCTCCCGACGGTTCAGGAGTTTTGCGGCGAGCGGGGAGGCGGGCACTTGCTCTAGACGGACCATGCCGGCCTCGATGCGCTCCCCTCGCTCCACCCGACGGGAGGCGACCAGGACCGGCGTGCGCGCCACGGCCCCGGTCACGGTTTGCAGGGCGCACAGGACGGCCAACCCTGCGCACAGGCATGCCGCCAGCCGACGCACGCGCGTGGCCTGTCGGCGGCCAGCCAGCCCGGGCTTGTGCCCTAGGCCTTTGTTCAAGGACAGTGAATGAGACATGGCCCCAGCTTGACCCTGTTGGGCATCTACGGGCAAGCTGGGGCCACCTATGTGGTCGAATGTGGGCGAGCGGCGCGAATCAGCCCACTGGCCGCGCGCTCAGTCCTTCTTCGAGGAGTCCGAGGCGCTGGAGGAGGCACGGTCGGTACGGTAGAAACCGTGCCCTTTGAACTCAATCGGCACTGCGGAGTAGACCTTGCGCACCTGCTCCTTGCCGCAGTGGGGGCAGAGCGTGATGGGGTCGTCGCTGAAGGATTGCTCCTGGGTGAAGTCATACCCGCAGTTCTTGCACCGGTAATGATAGGTAGGCACCGTTCGTTCCCTCCGAAAGTTCGCGCTATAACGTTTGTTCGACAACCTCATATCCTAGCCCCCCGGCGGGTCCTTGGCGCCTTGTTCGCCGCCCGCCGCTTCGGCGCCAGGCCCGGAAGGCCCTTCCCGAAGCCTTACAATGACCGTATGTCCGTCTTCCACAGCCTGTTTGACGCCCTGCATCAGGCGGCGGCTCCGAGCGCGCCCGACCCGCCCCTGGCCGTGCCTGCGCGTTTGAAGGCGCCTGCGGGACGCGGCGACTTCGCCTTGCGGCCCTTGACCCTGGAGGACGAGGCCGAGTGGAGCCGGGTGCGTTGGAGCAACAATGACTGGCTGGAGCCCTGGCAGTCCGGCGACCCCCAGGGGCAACCGGGACTGACCTACGCCCAGTGGGTGGAGGCCATGCGGCGCAGCGAGGCCGACGGGTCCGGGGTCGTCTTCGCGATGGTTTTCCAGACCGCCATCGTCGGTCAAATCTCCTTGGGCGCCATCCGCTACGGGGCCATGCGCACCGGCTTGGCTGGCTACTGGGTGGATCATGCCCGCATAGGCCACGGTTTCGCGCCCCTGGCTCTGGCCCTCTTGGGCGACTGGGCCCTGCGCTCGCCGGATGGTCCCCGCCTGCACAGGATGGAAGTGGCCATCTTGCCGGAGAATGCTCGCTCCCTGCGGGTGGTCGCCAAGCTGGGCATGAGGCCGGAGGGCCTGCGCAAGGGCTACATGTACGTGGGTGGGCGTTGGCGGGACCACATGACTTTCAGCCTGTTGGCGGAGGACCTTGACGGTCCGCTTGTCGACCGTCTAGGGGCTTCGATGGGCGACGCGCCGCGGAATGTTTGAATACGGGGCATGCCGTCATCTATCGTAAGAGGTATGGTTTACGAGTCGTTGTCCAGCCTGCTTCTGCTGCTGATTGCGGCGATACTTGTGCTCGGCTGGTTGCCTGGTCGGACGATGCGGGGCATGAAACGCGCCTCCCAGCACAGGCAGGACCGCATCTCCGCCTCGCTCCATTTGGTTGACGAAAGCAGCGGGCGACGGTTCGGCGACACTGGGCCTCATAGGGCGAAAGGGTTGGTTATGCAGCCACAGCGGGAGGACGGAGGGGACCGTCAGGAGGCTGAGCGCGTCAAGAGAGTCCGTCTCATGCGCCGGGCCGCGGCTCGGCGGCGGCGTATCCTGTCCGCCTCCCTACTGGTCGCGTCAATTGGCGTAGCGGTCTTGTCGCAAGTGCTCGTCTTCAGTCCCCTGTACACGGCGATTCCTCTGGCCTTATTGATCCTGGTCCTGGTTTCCGGCGCGCGCGCGGCCACCCAGGCCCGCCAGTGGGAGGCGCGGTTGGCTGAGCGTCAGCGGCGCAGGAAGGCCAAGCCTCGCCCTCGCGCCCAGGCGCCTGCCCAGGAGGTCGTCTCAACCCAGCAGCCAATCAGGGGCGAAACCACGGACGCGCTCAGCCAGCAAGACATCCGCGCAGCCATCATTCAGTCGCGTCAAGCTCAGGTTCAGGCGCTTGAGGCGCGAGCCCAGGCCCAGGCCCGTCTGCGCCCCGCCGCTTCCGCTGAGCGGGCGAAGGCTGCCGCGCAGAAGGCTGAGACCCGGGGAAGCGCTCTCTCCTCCACGGACCTGCCGAAGCAGGCTGCGCAGGCGCGGACCCAGGCGAAATCGAAGACCCTGGAGCCGGAGGCGAAGCCAGGTGAGAGCCATGACCACAACCTCTTGTCTTTCTCGATGGGCAGCCCACGTGAGGGTGTTGTGCCCCGTGGGCCGGAACTCTTGAGCCGGGAGATCAAATCCACCAAGCAGGTGTCCAAGGCCGTCCCGGTCAAAGACCACGAGCCCCTGCGGGCCCAGGCCGCTCAGCCCAGCCGCGCGGGTAAGCCCAGCCGTCCGGCTGACTTCCACCAGCGGGAGGTTCAGGCCGATGTGGATGCCCCTGAGCTCAGCGAGGACTCCCTGGGCAAGGTGGGTGTCGAGGCTATTCTGGCCCGGCGCAGCAAGTCCTGATCGACGAGCGTTCACCCTCAGCGTTAGCACTCAAGTTGGCAGAGTGCTAATTTCGCGCTACCATAATCACTAGCGCAGCGGAATGCCTCGGTGGGTGTTCGTCAGCCTCTCATCGGCTTTCTGGTGCGGGTAAACCATTGAGCGTACTCACAGAAAGAGGAGGTCCACAGTGTCGATCTCACTCACACCGTTGGAAGACAAAATCGTCATCAAGCAGGCTCCCGCCGAGACCACGACCGCGTCCGGCCTGGTCATCCCGGATTCCGCCAAGGAGAAGCCCCAGCAGGGCGAGGTCCTGGCGGTAGGCCCCGGTCGTCGCGATGACAAGGGCGAGCTGATTCCCGTCGACATCAAGGTCGGCGACAAGGTGCTCTACTCCAAGTACGGCGGCACCGAGGTCAACTACCAGGGTGAGGACTACTTGATCGTCTCCGCGCGCGACGTGCTGGCCATTCTCAAGTAAAACCTTTCCCCTCTTCCTTCGTTTGCAAAGCCCCTTGGGCGGGTCAACCGCCCGGGGGCTTTCGTTGTCTTCGCGCGGCCCGGCGAGGACCTCCCGCCTCCATGGGTAGCCAGTGTGACATTGTGCACATGAATAACTAAATATGGCACTCGCCTTTCGTTGAATAACTAGATATAGTGTTTACTGTGCTTGCTTGAGGCGGCCAGGACCGCCTGCAGAGCTCCGACATGTGACAAGCTGAACGGGAGGTTTCGATGGAGCAGACAGCGCCAATTGATCAGGCGGAGGCGACAAGTTCGCCTGAATACCCGGCGATGGGGGAGCGGATCGGCGCTCTGGTTTATTTTTCGTCCCAATCCCAGAACACCGCCCGATTCGTGGCTAACTGCAAGCTTCAGGACGAGGGCGTGGACGTCTTCCGCATCCCAATTAAGCCTCATGACCCGCCGCTGAACGTGCGTGAGCCCTATATCCTGATGCTCCCCACCTACGGGGGAGGGTCGGCGCGCAAGGCGGTCCTGCCGCAAATCAAGCGCTTCCTGAACGACCCGGCGAACCGGGCCGGTATCCGAGGGGTCATAGCCTCGGGCAACACTAATTTCGGCGAAGCCTTCTGCATGGCCGGCGACATCGTCTCACGCAAATGCAAGGTCCCCTTCCTCTATTACTTCGAGCTGATGGGCACCAAGGACGACGAGCGCAAGGTGAGGCAGGGGGTCGTGGACTTCTTCCGCAACCACCCCGAATAAACGAACCCAGGCGGGGCCGGGGCAGGGGGCGGCGAGCGAGAACGCTCCGAGCGGCAGAGCTCGGGACAACACTGATGAAAGGATGCCAGATGGCAGCGCAGGACGACACTTCATTGGCTTTGGACAGGACGGCGGAAGCGGGGGAGACCTATGACCCCGCGCGCGACTATCATGCCCTCAACGCCATGCTCAACCTGTACGACAAGGACGGCCGTATCCAGTTCGACAAGGACAGGGAGGCCGAGCGCCAGTACATGAGCCTGCACGTGGCGGCCCACACGAAAGCCTTCGCCTCCACGGCCGAGCGGCTGAAGTTCCTGATCGACAACCTGTACTACGACAAGGCGGTCTTCGCCAAGTACAGCCCGGAGTTCCTGGACCGCATCTACCAGCACGCCGCAGACGCCGATTTCGAGTTCGAGACCTTCCTGGGCGCGTTCAAGTTCTACACCTCCTACGCGCTCAAGACTTTCGATGGCAAGGAGTACCTGGAGGACTTCCCCCAGCGTTCGGTCGCCGTGGCCCTGGAGCTGGCGGACGGCGACGAGGACGCGGCCATCAAGTACACCGATGAAATCATCTCCGGCCGCTTCCAGCCGGCCACGCCGACCTTCCTGAACCTGGGCAAGGCCCAGCGTGGCGAGCCTGTCTCCTGCTTCCTGGTGCGCATCGAGGACAACATGGAGTCCATCTCCCGAGGCATCAACGCGGCCCTGCAGCTGTCCAAGCGTGGCGGCGGCGTGGCCCTGCTGCTCAGCAACCTGCGCGAGCTGGGCGCTCCCATCAAGCACATCGAGAACCAGTCCTCGGGCGTCGTCCCGGTCATGAAACTGTTGGAGGATTCCTTCTCCTACGCCAACCAGCTCGGTGCCCGCCAGGGCGCCGGCGCGGTCTACCTGAACGCCCACCACCCGGACATCCTGCGCTTCCTGGACACCAAGCGCGAGAACGCGGACGAGAAGATCCGCATCAAGTCGCTCGCCCTGGGCGTGGTCGTCCCTGATATCACCTTCGAGCTGGCGAAGAGGAAAGAGCCGATGGCCCTCTTCTCCCCCTACGACGTGGAACGGGTCTACGGCAAGCCTTTCGCTGATATTTCCGTCTCCGAGCACTACGAGGAGATGGTCAAGGATTCGCGTATCCACAAGAAGTACATCGACGCGCGCGACTTCTTCATGACCCTGGCCGAGATCCAGTTCGAGTCCGGCTACCCCTACATCCTCTTCGAGGACACGGTCAACAGGGCCAACCCGATCGACGGCCGCATCACGATGAGCAACCTGTGCTCGGAGATCCTGCAGGTCCAGGAGCCTTCCACCTACGATGAGAACCTGAACTACAAGCACATCGGCCGCGACATCTCCTGCAATCTGGGCTCGCTCAACATCGCGAAGGCCATCGACGGTGGCCTGGCGGACACGGTCGAGACCGCCATCCGCGCCCTGACCTCCGTCTCCGACCACACCAACATCGAGGCCGTGCCCTCCATCAAACGCGGCAACGACGAGGGCCACGCCATCGGCCTGGGGCAGATGAACCTGCACGGCTTCCTGGCCCGCGAAGGCATCCACTACGGCTCCGAGGAGGGCTTGGACTTCACCGACATGTACTTCATGACGGTGGCCTACCACGCCTACCGGGCCTCGCATCAGATCGCCGTGGACCGTGGCAGCGCGTTCGCGACCTTCCCCAAGTCCGCCTATGCCAAGCCCGCCGGCGCTGGCAACTACTTCGACAAGTACACCGACGGCAGCCGCTCCCTGGAGCCCAAGACCGCCAAGGTGCGCTCCACCTTCGCCAAGTACGGCATCGATATCCCAACGCGCGAGGATTGGCGGGAGCTCCAGGCGGCGATCATCCGCGACGGCATCTACAACCAGAACCTCCAGGCCATCCCGCCCACCGGTTCGATCTCCTACATCAACCATTCCACTTCCTCCATCCTGCCGATCCCCTCCAAGATCGAGATCCGCAAGGAGGGCAAGATCGGCCGCGTCTACTACCCAGCGCCCTTCATGACCAACGACAACCTGGACTACTATGAGGACGCCTACGAGATCGGCTGGAAGAAGATCATCGACACTTACGCCGAGGCCACCCAGCACGTGGACCAGGGCCTGTCCCTGACCCTCTTCTTCCCTGACACGACCACCACCCGCGAGGTGAACAAGGCGCAGATCTACGCCTGGCGCAAGGGCATCAAGACCCTGTACTACATCCGAATCCGCCAGCAGGCCCTGGAGGGCACTGAGGTCAAGGACTGCGTCTCCTGCATGTTGTAGGCTGACAGGCCCTCAGCGAGCCAGGCCACCCTCACGCGGACGGGCGGCATAGGAATGAACCCAAGCACAAGCAATGAAGGAGCAGACCGCATGGTCCCACCGATTTCGATACCCCGTCAACCGCTCAAACTGATTGACCGGGTCTCAGCCATCAATTGGAACCGCCTGGAGGACGAGAAGGACCTGGAGGTCTGGGACAGGCTGACAGGCAACTTCTGGCTACCGGAGAAGGTGCCCGTCTCGAACGACATCCCCTCCTGGCAGGCCATGAGCGAGGAGGAGCACACGCTGACCATGCGCGTGTTCACCGGGCTCACCCTGCTCGACACCATCCAGGGCACCGTGGGCGCGGTCTCGCTGATCCCGGACGCCCTGACCCCCCACGAGGAGGCCGTCTACACCAACATCTCCTTCATGGAGTCGGTGCACGCCAAATCCTACTCCTCGATTTTCTCCACCCTGTCGAACACGCCTGAGATAGACGCCGCCTTCGACTGGTCGGAGCATAACAAGTTCCTGCAGAAGAAAGCGCAGATCGTGCTGGACTACTACGAGGGCGACAACCCCTTGAAGCGGAAGGTCGCCTCCACCCTGCTGGAGTCCTTCCTCTTCTACTCGGGCTTCTACCTGCCCATGTACTTCTCCAGCCACGCCAAGTTGACCAATACCGCTGACCTGATCCGCCTGATCATCCGCGACGAGGCTGTGCACGGCTACTACATCGGCTACAAGTACCAGAAAGGCCTGGCGAAGGTCTCCGAGAGCGAACGCCAGTCCATGAGCGATTACACCTACGACCTCTTGAACGACCTGTACGACAACGAGGTGGAGTACACCGAATCCCTGTACTCGGGTGTCGGTTTGGTGGACGATGTCAAGAAGTTCCTGCGCTACAACGGCAACAAGGCCCTGATGAACCTGGGCTATCCCGCCCTCTTCCCCTCGGACACCACCGATGTGAACCCGGCCATCATCGCCTCGCTGAGCCCCAACGCGGACGAGAACCACGATTTCTTCTCCGGTTCCGGCTCTTCGTATGTGATGGGCAAGGCCGTCGAGACCGACGACGACGACTGGGACTTCTAGCGCGACTCGCCGCGCGGTCCGCCCAGGGCCGTGTTTTTCGCGACACGGCTCAGAGCGAACTTGCGCGGCGGGGGAAAACGTGGCAATATAAGCAAGTTGCTGTGCGGAGCTTATGTTACGCGCAGTAAGGCGGATTTCCCAAGCGGTCAAAGGGAGCTGACTGTAAATCAGCCGCGTAATGCTTCAGTGGTTCGAATCCACTATCCGCCACGCCTCGGTAGCTCAGTGGCAGAGCACTTCCTTGGTAAGGAAGAGGTCGTGAGTCCGATTCTCACCCGAGGCTCTCTGGCGGGGTAGCTCAGCTGGCTAGAGCGTACGACTCATAATCGTAAGGTCAAGAGTTCGAGTCTCTTCCTCGCTACGAACGCAGACAGAAGTCTGCGTACACGACTATAGAGGGTGAACCATGGCAAAAGCCGCAGATATTCGTCCTGGCATTACGCTGGCGTGCACCGTGTGCAAGGAACGTAACTACATCACGACGAAGAACCGTCGTAACACTCCCGACCGCCTTGAGCTCAAGAAGTTCTGCCCCCGTTGCGGTAAGCATACTCTTCACCGTGAGACCCGCTGAAAGCGGTCCCTACCACCAGCCCGTACTGGTATGGTCTTGAAAGCCCGGCTTTGTGCCGGGCTTTCCTTGTATTCGGAGGGTTTCGCGGGACGGGCCCCGACCAGGGAGGAGGCTAGACTGGCTCCTATGCCAGATGCCACGTCCAAGCCCACCGCCACGCCCACCTTCGCGGATTTGACCACGATTGGCGTGGGCGGGGCTATCGCCTCCTTCGCGAGCCCCCGGGACCGCGTGGGCATGATCGAAGCTGTGGAGGGCGCCGACTCGCGCGGATTGCCCCTGTGCGTGATTGGCGGCGGCTCCAACCTCTTGGCTGCGGACGAGCCCTTCGAAGGCTTGGTCGTGCGAGACGCGCGCCAGGAGATCCACATTCTGGACGAAGCCGCCCCGGTCGAGTCGGCCGAGCGCACGGTCCATGTGGGTGCCACGGCTGGGACCAACTGGGACGACCTGGTGGCCTACTGCTTGCGGATGGGCCTGTCGGGCATCGAGGGGCTCTCGGGCATCCCAGGCACTGTCGGAGCTTCGGTCGTGCAGAACATCGGCGCTTACGGGCAAGAGGCCGCTGACTCAGTTGAGAGCGTCGAGGTGTGGGATCGGCAGGATAAGGCCATTCGCACGTTTGGCGCGGACCAAATGGAGTTCGGCTACCGGGATTCTTTGTTGAAGTCTTCCATGTACCGGGCCCCGGGCCGGCCCGACGGCAGCTTTTTCCCCACCCCCCGTTACGTGGTGTTGTCGGTCACGCTGGTCCTGAGCCACAGCGAGCAGGGCCGGGTGGACTCCGACCAGTTGGCTCGGGCCTTGGGGGTCGAGGTCGGCGCTTCGATGCCGGCCGCCCGTATTCGCGAGGCCGTGCTGGACATCCGCGCCCGCAAGGGGATGCTTGAGGATCCGGGCCGCTACACGAATCCCTGGATGAGGGGTTGCCGGGAGTCGTCCAACCTGGCCTCGGCCATCGGGGCCTTGTCCGAGCGGCAGATGGAAGCCGGGGAAACAACCGGCGGTGGGCCGAGCGATCTCCTGCTCGACCGGCATTCCTGCGGATCCTTCTTCACCAACCCAATCCTGCCTGCGGATCAAGCCGCCCGCCTGCCTGAGGAGGCCCCGCGCTTCCCGGCGCCCGCCACAGCGGGGGAGGGCGCGGTCAAGACCTCCGCAGCCTGGCTGATTGACCATGCCGGCTTCCATAAAGGTTACGGCCTTCCCGGCTCACGAGCCGCGCTGTCCAGCGCGCACACCCTGGCCCTGACCAACAGGGGCGGAGCGAGCGCCGTCGAATTGGCCGAACTCGCCCATTCCATCCAGGCCGGCGTGCTCGCCGCCTACGGTGTCGCTCTTGTCCCCGAGCCGGTCTTGGTGGGCCTGCGTCTGGACTAGCGGACGGCGTCATCCGCGCCGCTCCCACAAGTGTTAAAGGGAAAGACAATTTAAAAACAGTTGTGAGCTACGCCACATTTTTCCTCTGAATAGACTGAGGCCATACCAAGTAAAGAACCGCTCAGAGATGAACGGCCAGTAGGCTTTGGGGAGGATTAGCATGGATATGCAAGGATGCATTGGCTCGGTGGCGGGTGCCAAGTTCATTGACCTTGGGGCCGTTGCCAAGCAGACTGGTGCTGATGTGGATAGGATGCCATACACAATGCGCATCCTGCTGGAAAACGTGGTGCGCAAAGCCCAAGGCGATGTGGATGACGAGAACGTACGTCGGGTGCTGGACTGGAAGCGTCATATAGGGGAGGCCGTCTCCTTCTATCCTGCGAGGGTGATTCTGCAGGACTACACGGGAGTCCCCTGCGTGGTCGATTTGGCCTCGATGCGTGACGCCGCCATGCGGATGGGCATTGACCCGAAAGCCGTCAACCCCGAGATTCCCGTGGACCTGGTCATAGACCACTCGGTCCAGGTGGATGAGGCCGGCAATCCGGGAGCGATGGCGTTCAACGTCAAGCGTGAGTATGAGCGCAACGCGGAGCGCTATAAGCTGCTGAAATGGGCGCAGAAGTCGTTTTCCAACTTCCGCGCCATTCCGCCCGACACGGGCATCATCCACCAGATCAACATCGAGCACCTGTCGCCGGTGGTGCAGTACGACGACCAGCTCGGCATGCTCTACCCGGACACCGTCTTCGGGACGGATTCCCACACCACCATGATCAATGGCCTGGCCGTGCTGGGTTGGGGCGTAGGCGGCCTTGAGGCGGAAGCCTGCATGTTGGGCGCCCCATCCATCTTCTCGGTGCCTGAGGTGGTGGGTGTGCGGCTCACGGGCAGCCTGCCCTCCGGCACGGTAGCCACCGACATGACCCTCGCCATCACCAACCTGCTGCGCCAGCATAATGTGGTCGGCAAGTTCGTGGAGTACTTCGGGCCCGGCTATCAGCAGTTGGGCGTGGCTGACCGCGCCACCCTGGCCAACATGGCGCCCGAGTATGGCTCGACCTGCGGGTATTCGCCTTTCGACCAGGAGTCGATCAAGTACATGGAGCTCACTGGCCGCAGCGCCGAAAGCGTGGACCGGGCCGCGTCCTACATGCGCGCCAACCACTTGTTCTACGATCCGCAGGCGGCCGACCAGGTGGACTACAGCGAGGTGATTGAGTTCGACCTGTCCACGGTGACCACCTCCTTGGCTGGTCCTAAGCGGCCGCAGGATCTGATAGCCCTGCCGGATATGAGCCGGGATTTCGCGCAGGAAGTGACCGCTCCGCTGGGCAACCACGGATTCGGCATGGATGAGGCCGCGCTCGACCAGAGCGTCGACGTGGACATCGACGGGCGCGAAGAGACGATACGGGCCGGGGATGTCATGATCGCCGCCCTCACCTCCTGCACCAACACTTCCAACCCTACGGTGCTCATCGGGGCTGGGCTGCTGGCCAAGAAAGCCGTGGAGAAAGGGCTCACCGTCTCGCCCAAGGTCAAGACCTCCTTCGCGCCGGGCTCCCAGGCCGTGACGCGCTATATGGAAGCCACTGGACTCATGCCCTACCTGGACAAGCTTGGCTTTGAGATAGTGGCGTATGGCTGCACGACCTGCATCGGCAACTCCGGCCCCCTCCATCCCTCGATCGAGCGGGCCCTCAAAGAGAGCGGCATAGCCACGGCAGCCGTGCTGAGCGGCAACCGCAACTTCGAAAGCCGTATCCACCCGCTGATCAAGGGCAATTACCTGGCCTCCCCCATACTGGTCGTCGCTTACGCGCTGGCCGGGAACATGCGGGTGAATCTGAGCGAGGAACCATTGGGGCAGGACCAGGAAGGCCGGCCGGTGTTCCTCAAGGACATCTGGCCTTCAAGCGAGGAGATTGACGACTACGTCCGTCGTTACGTCACCTCCGAGTCCTACCGGGACGCCTACAGGAACATCTTCGACGGTCGTCGGGAGTGGGACCAGCTGCAGGTGGAGGAATCAGAGACCTTCGCCTGGGACCCTAAGTCCACGTATGTGGCCAATCCGCCCTACTTCGACCAGCAGATCGCTGGAGTCTCCAGCAAGCCGGACCTGACTGGGCTCACCGTTCTGGCGAAGCTGGGCGATTCGGTGACCACCGACCATATCTCCCCGGCCGGGGTCATCCCCAGCCTCTCGCCCGCGGGCCAATACTTGCGCGAGCATGGCGTGCAGGTGCGGGATTTCAACTCCTATGGCTCCCGACGCGGCAACCACAAGGTGATGATGCGTGGAACCCTGGCTAACACCCAGTTGCATAATCAGCTGGCTGACGGCAAGCAGGGAGGGTACACCAAGTACCTCCCCACCGGTGAGGTCCTGCCCATATTCGACGCCTGCGAGCGATACCGGCAGGATGGCACCGGGCTGATGATCGTGGCGGGCAAGGATTACGGGATGGGTTCCTCCCGTGACTGGGCCGCCAAGGGGGTCAAGCTCCTGGGGGTCAAGGCGGTCCTGGCCGAGTCTTTCGAGCGCATCCACCGGTCCAATCTGGCCATGATGGGCGTGGTCCCCCTGCAGTTCCAGCCGGGGGAGAATGCGCAGACCCTGGGGCTGGACGGCACTGAGAGTTTCGACGTGAGGCTCCCGGAACGGCCAGAGCCGCGCCAGCTCGTCGATGTGGTCATCCACGGGGAGCATGGCAAGGAGAAGGTCATCCAGGCCGTCATGCGGTTGGACTCGCAGGCTGAGATTTCCTACCTGGGTGTCGGCGGGATTCTCAATAAGGTGCTTGAAAGCAAGCGATAACACGCAGTCACATGGTTCGTTGGCCGGGACGTTGCGGTCCCGGCCGCGGCGGGCCGTACTCATAAAGCGGAGAGTTCCCGATCCGCATGGTTGCCCGTTTTCGGACTTCCTCTGGCAGGGGAGCCTAGTAGGTCGAAAGAGCGCGGGCGGTATTCGTACAAGGAGAGAACGATTATGTTAATTACCGTTATTTTCGCCCTGTTGCCCATCTTGGTGGCGATAATGTTGGGCATGTTCGCCGCGAAGCGCGGGCACTTCAGTGATAAAGACAGCAGTATGCTCATCAAGTTCGTGATGACCTATGCGCTGCCTATGCACGTGTTCGGCGGCATCTGGAAGACTCCAAGGAAGCTCATCATAGAGGACATCCCGCTGGCTCTGTGGATGCTTGGCAGCATGTTCGTGTGCTTCATCGTGCTGACGGTCATCTACGTCATGGTGCTCAAGGCCGACAGGGCTGTATCCACCCTGCGCGCCCTTTCGGTGGCGGACCCATCCATTCCTTTCATCGGCTCGGCGGTCCTCCCGCTGCTGTTCAGCGCCAGCGAAAGCGCCATCGTCATCGGCATCGCCAGCCTGATCATCAACGTGATTCTCTTGCCCTTCGTGTTCACCGCTCTGGCGGACAAGGAAGATACGAACGCGCCGAAGATCAACATCGGTCAGCGCTTGAAGAAGTCCCTGACCAAGCCGCTGGTCATCGCCGCCTTCCTGGGTTTCGCGCTCGCCTTGGCCGGGCTGCAGATGCCCAAGCAGCTTGACAGCACCTTCACGGTCCTAGGTAAGACCGCAGGGGGCGTGGCCATGTTCGCTACGGGCATCGTCCTGGTGACACGCAAGATCTCCTTCAACAAGAATGTCTTCATCACCGTGTTCCTCAAGAACCTGGCCTTCCCGCTCGTCATCTGGGGCCTGATGGCCGCCACTGGGATGCCCGGGGATCTCACCCGCATCGTCGTGGTCACCATGTCGATTCCCACCGCGACCATGCCCACGAACCTGGCCATCGAGTACCAGATCAATGAGTCGGAAATGGCCTCCACCCAGTTCTTGAGCACTATTCTTTCCTTCATCACGCTGAGCGCGGCCATGTTGCTGTTGAGCTAGCCCGCCTATGAGGGATAAGAACGACCAAACCCGATCCATGAACGCGCGGTAGGTAGAAACGAGGAAGCAATGGGCAATGAGCAAGAGATATTTGAGATGCATGAACGCCATCGGGGGGTTCTTGGTATCGAAGCGGAATATGACGTGCGCGGCAAGGAGGAACTTGGCAAGCTCTATACGCCTGGCGTGGCGCTGATTTCCCGGGCCATCGCCAAGGATCCCGAACTGCGGCACCGCTACACGATGAGCGGCAAGCTGGTGGCTCTGATTACGGATGGTTCGGCTGTGCTTGGTTTGGGAGACATTGGCCCGTCCGCCGGCCTGCCCGTCGTGGAAGGCAAGGCCCTGCTCTACAAGGACATGGCCGGGGTCGACGCCCTGCCCATGGCCATTGCCCAGCTGCCCGTGGACGAGTTCGTCGATACGGTCGCCAATATCGCTGACAGTTTCGCGGGCATCCACCTGGAGGACATCGCGGCACCCCGCTGTTTTGAGATTGAGGACAAGCTCGCCCGCCGTCTGGATATCCCGGTCTACCACGATGACCAGGAAGGCACTGCGATCGTGGTGCTCGCGGCCCTGATGAACGCGGCCAAGGTGGTGGGCAAGGAGTTCTCCCAGCTCAAGCTGGTCATCAACGGCGCCGGCGCTTCGGGCATCGCGACCGCCAAGCTCCTGCACGCGGCGGGCCTGAGCCGTATACTCCTGGTCGACAAGGAGGGGTTGGTGACGGCGCAAGATGAGGGATACAACCCCTACCAGCGCGCGGAGGCCGACAATCCCGATGGTCTGCCCGCGCGCTCGCCGTTGAGCGAGGTCATCGAGGGATGCGACGCTTTCATCGGGCTGTCCGTAGCCGACGCGCTGACCCCAGAGGATATCGGTCGTATGAACCAGCGCCCCATCGTCTTCGCCCTGTCGAATCCTAAGCCCGAGATCGACCCCCAGCTGTTGGGGGGCACGGATACGGCCGTCTTCGCCACAGGTTCCAGCCAGTACCCCAACCAGGTCAATAACGTGTTGGCCTATCCGGGTTTGTTCAAGGGCCTCTTGCGGGCCGGCGTCAAACGGGTCAGCCTGGACTTGGAGGTGGCCGCCGCCCGCAGTCTCGCCCAGCTCGTGGCCCAACCGAGGGCGGACAAGGTGATACCGGGGGTCTTCGACCCGGGTGTGGTGGACGCGGTCTGCGCGGCGGTGGAGAATTTTGCCAGGGAACATACGATTCGCACGAAGGAGCAAGCAGAGTGAATATCAATCACGACGCATCGGCGGGCAGTTTGGAGTCCTGTGACATCATCGTCACGCTCCTGCCGGCCCAGGAAGGTATTTCCATCGACTTGGAAAGCAGCGTCAAGGACCAGTTTGGGGTCCGGATTGAGGAGGAGATCCGTCGGACCCTGGACAGGCTGGGTGTCACCGCGGCCCAGGTCCGGGCTCAGGACCAGGGGGCGCTGGATTGCACGATCAAGGCCCGCACTATTGCGGCCGTCTACCGCGCCGCCGACCGGCAGGATGTGGATTGGGAGGAGATTAACTCATGGATAGACTGAGACGCACGATGATGTTCGTGCCGGGCTCCAATGCAGCTATGCTGCGCGACTGCACGCTGTACGGCGCGGATTCCATCATGTTCGACCTGGAGGACGCAGTCTCGCTCAGCCAGAAGGACACGGCCAGGCTTCTGGTGTATTCGGCGCTGAAGACCTTTGACTACGGCGGCGTGGAGACTGTTGCCCGGATCAATTCCCTTGAGGCCGGGGGAGCCCAGGATGTGGAGGCTATGGTCCTGGGCGGCATCGACGTGATTCGACTGCCCAAGACCGAGACCGCCCAAGACATCCGCGACGTGGATGAGATCATTACCGCCGTGGAGCGCAAGTACGGCATCGAGCCTGGCAGGACCCGTATGATGGCCGCCATCGAGGGGGCTGCTGGTGTGCTGAACAGCCGCGAGATAGCCCACGCCTCACCGCGCATGATGGCCATAGCCTTGGGCGCCGAGGATTATGTGACTTCTCAGAAGACTTACCGCTATCCTGATGGGGCTGAACTGTTCTTCGCCCGCAACTTCATCCTTCACGCTGCACGTGAGGCCGGCATCGCCGCGATTGACACGGTTTTCAGTGACATCGACGATGAAGAAGGGCTTGTCCGGGAGACCAAACTGATCAAGCAGTTGGGATTTGACGGCAAATCTGTCATCAACCCTAGGCAGATTCCTGTCATTGACGGGATTTTTGCGCCCTCACCCGAGCAGGTGGCCAAGGCGCGGGGCATTGTCGAGGGGCTTAAAGAGGCCGAATCCCGGGGTTCCGGGGTCGTGGCGGTCAATGGTCAGATGGTTGATAAGCCGGTGGTGGAGCGGGCCCAGCGCACGCTGGCTCTGGCCCAGGCTTCAGGAATGAAGGTGGAATAATGACGCGCAATGCACTGAACAGGGAAATTCCCGAGCCCTACTCCTCCTCCTGCGGGGTGTACGAGGGGCAGTTCGCGCACATCAATGATTACCACCGGGCCGCTCCTGGGGTCCATCCCCGTAAGCCTGGCGATTCCAAGCTCCTGGATTCCATCCATGAGGCGATTGTGCGCACCGGTCTCAAGGACGGGATGACCATCTCCTTCCACCACCACTTCCGCGAGGGCGACCGCGTGATGAACCTGGTCATGGAGGAGATAGACCGGATGGGCATCAAGAACCTCTCGATCGCCCCTTCCTCCATCGCCAACGTGCACGAGCCCCTGATCGACTACATCAAGCGGGGGGTGGTGACCTCAATCACCTCCTCAGGATTGCGGGATAAGCTGGGCGCCGCCATCTCCCACGGCATCATGGACGAGCCGGTGATCATCCGCTCCCACGGTGGCCGCGCCCGGGCCATCGTTTCCGGCGAGATCCATATCGACGTGGCGTTCATCGGTGCCCCCTCCTGCGACGAGTACGGCAACATCAACGGCACTGAAGGCAAGGCCACCTGCGGTTCATTGGGTTACGCCAAAATCGACGCCAAGTACGCCGACCAGGTGGTGGCCATCACCGACAGCCTGGTTCCCTATCCCAACACGCCGATCTCCATCCCTCAGACGGATGTGGATTATGTGGTCCAGGTGGATTCCATCGGAGACCCCGCCGGCATCGCCAAAGGCGCCACCCGCCTGACCAAGAACCCCAAGGAGCTCCTGATCGCCGAGTACGCGGCCAAGGTCATCACCGCCTCCAAGTACTTCCGACCGGGGTTCTCCTTCCAGACCGGCACCGGCGGCGCGTCTCTGGCGGTCAGCCGCTACCTGCGCCAGGCCATGAAGGAGAGGGACGTCCATGCCAGCTTCGCCTTGGGCGGCATCACCAACTCCATGGTCGAGATGATGGAGGAGGGGTTGGTGGATAAGATTCTGGATGTCCAGGACTTCGACCACCCCAGCGCTCTCTCTCTGGCCAGGAACCCCCAGCATTATGAGATAGACGCGGAGATGTACGCCAGCGCCCTGTCCAAGGGGGCGGCCATCAACCAGCTGGACATCGCCATCCTGTCCGCTTTGGAAGTCGACACCGACTTCAACGTGAACGTGCTGACAGGTTCGGATGGTGTGATCCGCGGGGCCTCCGGCGGCCATTGCGATACCGCTGCGGCCTGCAAGATGAGCATGATCGTGGCCCCACTGGTCCGCGGTCGCATCCCCACGGTGGTCGACCGGGTCAACACGGTGGTCACCCCCGGTGATTCGGTGGATGTGGTCGTCACCGAGTATGGCGTCGCCATCAATCCCGCTCGTCCCGATTTGCAGGATATGGCCAAGCGCCTGGACGTGCCGTGCCTGACCATTCAGGAGCTGCGCGACAAGGCCTATTCCATCACGGGCCGGCCCGACCCCATCCGCTATGGCGACAAAGTGGTGGCTGTGGTCGAGTATCGTGATGGCAGCTTCATTGACGCGGTGCGGCAGGTGGGTGAGTCCGCAACTTGCTAGGGTGGGGGATACCCCCCAAACGCCTGGAACGAGGTGGGTCATGGAGGTAATCAAAGGCGTGCATCTGGATGCCACCGGCGCTCTCACCGATGACGTGGCCGAGGCCATCAAGAGTAACGTGGACATCAACAAGCACAGTACGGTTCGAGAGAACCTCTATGAAGCGCTGCGCAAGGCTGTCATCCAGGGAGATATAGAGGATGGCGCCTGGATCAGCGAATCCTGGTTGGCCCAGGAGCTCAACGTTTCCCGCACGCCGGTGCGGTACGCCTTGAACCGCCTGGCGGACGAAGGGCTCCTGGTCTCCCGTCCCAGGATGGGGGTCATCGTCAAGGGCGTCAGCGCTGATGACGTCCGCGAGGTGTTCGACATCCGCGAGCGTCTGGAGGCTCTGGCCACCCGCACCGCGATGCGCCGCATGGATTCCAGCCAGTTTCAGGAGCTCAGGACCTTACTCGGGCACACCGAGCATTGTTACGAGCGAGGTCAGTTCGATCAGGCCATAGATTGCATAGGCGAGTTCGACCGCTTCATCTATCGGGCGAGTGAGCTGCCTCGGCTGGCGGATATAGTCCTTGAGCTTGAGGACTATCTGCGCCATTTCCGCCTGCTGGCGCTCTCCCGAACCGAGCGGCTGAGTCAGGCCATCCAGGAGCACCGGCGCATCTACGAGGCCATGTCCGCCGGCGACGAGCGCCAGGTCAACGACGCGGTCAGCGATCACTTGGCGCATTCCGAGCGGTACCTGCTCTCCCTCATGCAGGCTAGGCGCACCGCCGCACGACCGGGGGAGGCGCACCAATGACGCTTCCGCAACGCATGTGGCTGGATCTCGATCCTGTCTCGGAAACCGCCTGGAGGCGGCTGCTGACCCAGTCGGGTCTTCATCCCGACCTGCAGGTGGACTACACGGTTGGCGTGTTCGAGGGGGGGCGGCTGGTCGCCACTGGCTCACTCCTGGGAAATATCATCAAGGAAGTGGCCGTATCTCCCCAGTCTCAGGGCGGTAACCTGCTCTCGTCAGTGGTGCAGGCGCTCCTGGACCGGCTGGCTGAACAGGGCTTGACTCATAGTTTCGTCTATACCAAACCGGAAACCGCCGGGTTTTTCCGCTCTTTGGGATTCCGCCAAGTCGCTGGCACCGACAAGGCCGTGCTGTTGGAACAGGGGTACCCCAATATCCAGGATTACCTGCGCTCTCTGGACGAGCGCCGGCTGCCGGGGTCCGATGCGGCGGCCATCGTGATGAAAGCGGATCCGCCCACACTAGGCCACGCTTACCTGATCGAACGGGCCGCTCATGCCAACGACGCCCTCTATGTGTTCGTCCTCTCTTCCCGGGACACGCTCCTGCCTGCCCAAGAGAGGATGCGTCTAGTGTCACGCATGTGCCGCGACCGGCCGGGAGTGAGCGTACTGCCCACTGGTGATTATCTGGTCTCGGCGGCCACTTTCCCTAGCTATTTCCTCAAAGACAAAGCTCGCGGGGAAGTGGCCCGGGAGCAAGCCCGGCTCGACGCCACCATCTTTCGCGATCTCATAGCGCCCGCGCTTTCCATTTCCCACCGGTACGTAGGCCAGGAGCCATACAGCGCGGTCACGGCCTTGTATAACGAAGAGCTTGGGCGTGTGCTCCAGGGCAGCCCCGAGCTGGTCGTGCTGCCGCGGCTGGCTGTGGGCGGCGTCCCGGTCAGCGCCAGTCAGGCACGGCAGGCCCTTGCCGACGGCAATCGCGACAAGTTGCAGTCCCTGGTCTGCCCCGGGCTTGCGGATGAGATATGGCGCTGCGCCAGACCCGGACAAGATGGGAAGGAGGCGGACGATGCTAAGAACGCGTAATCTGGATGGCCCACAGGTGGATTTGGGGCAAATGCTGGCCGCTAGGGACGCTGGCGTTGCCAAGGAGCGCGAGCTCTTGCGGGCCCACCCGGGTTCCGTTCTCATTCATATGAGTATGCGTATACCTGGTCCGGTCAAGACAGGCGCTAGGGTCGAAGCCGTATTTGATCAGGCCGAAGCCTTTCTAGCGCGAAGTCAGGCGGACAGGCTCCTGGATGAGCGAGTGAACCACCTGCCGACGGGTCCAGTGGCCTATATGGTCGTGCGTGGCGACTTGAAATCACTCAAAACCGAGATGCTGACTTTCGAGAATGAGCACGACTTGTGCGATTTGCTTGATGTCGACGTGATGGAATTGGAACATGATGGACTGGTCCAGCTGTCCCGCCGCGATCTGGGCTTGGGACCGCGGGCATGTCTGATTTGCGGCGGCGATGCCAAAGTCTGCTCGCGCTCGCGTAGGCATGGCTTGGAGCGGGTGCTTCAAGTGGTTGAGGCCATCGTGGATGAGGGCTGGAAGTGAGACGTTCGTTTCGGCGCGGTTTCAATCCGCGATGGATCAAATTCAGGAGGCGTGGATGGACCCTGTAGCGGCGATGGTCGCCAAGAACATGCTGCCGTCCAGGGAGCGGACCATAGGTGAGACCATATACCAGGCCTTGCGCCGAACCATCGTCCTTGGCGAGATTCCCCGGGGTTGTCGGATTAATGAGAAGATCATGGCCGAAGCCCTGAACATCTCGCGAACCCCTATCCGGCATGCGGTGGAGCGCCTGGACCAAGAGGGCCTGGTGGAGAGGCGCAGCGGTGTGGGAGTCGTCGTCAGGGGCATCTCCATTAAGGATGCCCATGAGATCTTTCAGATTCGTCAGGAGCTCGATTCGTTGGCCACCGTTCGCGCCATGGATCTGATGGGCCCGACCCAGTTCGTTGAGCTTAAGGCCGCGCTTGAGCAGACGGACCGATTGGACGCTGCTGGCAAGGTGGTGGAAGTGACCCGTAAATTCACCGAGTTCAACGATTTCATCTACGATGCCAGCAAAATGCCACGCCTTAAAATCATCATCAACCGCCTCAAAAACTATCTGGTGTATTTCCGGGATATCAGTGTCAACGGCGACGACCGGCGGCAGCTGGCCATCAAGGAGCATTGGCTCATATACCAGGGCATGGCTGCTGGGGACCACGAGCAGGTGGAGCGGATAGTCCACACCCACCTGGATCATTCGCTCGATTTTATTCTCAAGGTCATGAGGTCAAGGAACATTGCGTAGCCAACTACCCGAGATAGCGCGACTCGCCTCCCAAGCCTTGGTCTCGGAGGTTATGCTGGCTCCAAAGCCGGGCTTGGTGGACCCCATCTCCAATGGAGCGCACTCCGACATGGATGTGGATACGTTCCTGGCCAGCGTCGGGGCGCTCGCCCCCTTTTTCCCCGAATATCTCGAATTGGGCCGACGGTCCACCGGCGAGCAAGATCTCTACCATCAGCTCAGGCGGACCGGCCGTCAGGCGGAGGCGAGCATGCTGAGCGTCACCGGAGGTGTTAACACGCATAAGGGGGCCAACTTCTCCTTGGGTTTCCTATTGGGCGCCCTGGGCAGGCTCTTGGCTTCCGCCTCCCTGTCCCAGCTGGCGGCGGCGGACTTCGCTCCGCTTTTTCCCCTGGTTTCCCGCCTGGCCGCCGCTTCCATGGAAGAACTGACCGGCCTCGACCAGCAAGACGGTTTGAGCCACGGGCAGGAGGTTTATTTGCGCGATGGGGCGGCGGGCGTGCGTGGCGAAGCCTGCGCTGGGTATCCAATGTTGCGTCTAGTGGTCCTGCCGTATCTGCGCTCCAGTCCCGAGTACGCAGACACGCGTTACTTGCGCCTCATGACGCTGCTCATGTCTGGCTTGGAAGACGCCAACCTGCTTCATCGGGGCGGCCGTCCGGGACTCGTATTCGTCCAAACCAACGCCCGCGCCCTTCAAACATTACCCGCCACCTGCCTGGCTCAAGCCCTCCGGGACTTTGACCGGGAATTGATTGAGCGACATTTGAGCCCGGGTGGCAGCGCGGACTATCTGTCGCTGGCATATTTTTTTGACGGGCTTATTGAATTAGCCGACTGCTGACCGCCGCCGTTCCTTCGGTCCAGCGCCCCGCGTTTTCGGCTCCCTGCCCTATGATAGAGGTCTGATCATCCCCCAAGGTACGAGACGAGGTAGTTTTTCCCATGCATGTGTTCAGGACCAAAACCGTCGAGCAGACCTTGGCCGAGACCGGTGAGGAGGGGCGCACGCTCAAACGCACCCTGTCCACTTGGGACCTCGCTGTCATGGGGGTGGCGGTCGCGGTCGGCGCGGGCATCTTCTCGGTGGGTGCCCAAGCGGCGGCCTTCCATGCGGGCCCTGCGGTCATTCTCAGCTTCATCATCGCCGGCGTGGTCTGCGGGGCGGCGGTCATGTGCTACGCCGAATTCGCCTCGATGATCCCGGTCTCCGGTTCGGCTTACACCTTCACCTACACGACGATTGGCGAGATCGTGGCCTGGGTGATTGGCTGGGATTTAATCCTGGAGATGATGATGGCCGCCTCGGTCATCTCCAAGTACTGGGGTGTCTACCTGAACGACTTCATCCACCTGATGGGCGGGCAGGGGTTCTCGACCACGGTCGCGTTCGGCGGCTTCCACGTGGACCTGGCGCCCCTGTTCGTCGTCGGTCTCTTCACCGTCCTGCTGATTCTGGGCACCAAGATGTCGGCCCGCTTCGACGGCGCGCTGACCATCCTCAAGATCGGCATCGTCCTGTTCGTCATCATTGTCGGCTTCTTCTACATCAAGGCAGAGAACTACCACCCCTTCATCCCGCCTGAGCAGCCGGCTTCGTCAATCAAGGGCCTGGAGGTCACTTCGACCATGGCCGAGCCCCTCTGGCAGTGGGTCACCGGAATGAGCCCCACAGCCTACGGCGTCCCCGGCATCCTCTCGGGCGCGGCCCTGGTCTTCTTCGCCTTCATCGGCTTCGATGTGGTGGCCACCACCTCCGAGGAGGCCAAGGACCCGCGCAGGACCGTCCCGCGCGGCATCTTCCTGGGTATGGTCATGGTCATCATCCTCTACGTCCTGGTTGCCATCGTCACCACCGGCATGGTCTCCTACAAGGACCTGGCCAAGTCTCCCTCGCCCTCCCTTGCCACGGGCTTCGAGCTGGTGGGCGCCAGCTGGGCGGCCAAGCTGATCTCATTCGGCATCGTCGTGGGGCTGACCACCGTGGTCATGGTCCTCCTGCTGGGGCTGACCAGGATCGTTTTCGCCCTCAGCCGTGACGGTCTGCTGCCGCGCGGCCTGAGCCAGACCGGCCGCTTTGGCACCCCCTCCCGGATCCAGCTGATGGCCGGCATCCTGGTCGCTGTCGTGGCCTGCTTCTTCAATATCGACGTCTTGTCCGACATGGTGAACATCGGCACGCTCTCCGCCTTCATGCTGGTGGCCCTGTCCGTCCCGATCATGCGCCGTAAGCGCCCTGACCTGCCGCGCTCTTTCAAGATGCCCGGCAACCCGGTCATCCCGATTCTGATCTCCTTGGCCTGCCTGTGGCTCATGCTCAACCTGACCGTGCTCACCTGGATCCGCTTCATGATTTGGCTGCTGATCGGTTTCGCCATCTACTTCAGCTACTCCTACCGGCACTCCCGCTTAGGCGAGGAGCTCCTCAGCGACACCATCTCCGCTGAGGCGCTCAAAGGCCTGAACTGAGCGCCCGGACGGTCCTCGGGACTGGTTAGTCTGGCACTACTTAGGATGAGGAGGGACTCATGACGTATGTGATTGCGCAGCCGTGTGTGGATGTGAAGGATAAGGCTTGCGTGGATGAGTGCCCGGTGGATTGCATCTACGAGGGTCCGCGTGACCTGTACATCAATCCTGACGAGTGCGTGGATTGCGGGGCGTGCGAGCCGGTGTGCCCGGTGGAGGCGATCTTCTACGAGGACGACCTGCCCGAGGATTGGGCCTGGTACAAGGACGCGGCCGTCGACTTCTTCAACCAGGTCGGCAACGCGGGCGGCGCCCAGGCCCACGGCCCCTACGACCACGACCACCCCCAAGTCGCAGCCCTGCCACCGCAAGGTCAGTGACGCCGCGATAGTGGTCTTCTCAAGCAGCCCGGCCCGCTTCACGCGCGCCGGGCTGCGCCTGTTCTCACGGGTCCTTTGGGGGGCTCTTCGGATTTCCGCGACCGGGGGGAGGGTCGGCGCTCACAGCCCGAACTTTACGGCTCCCTGTCCGTAGCGGCCGCGAATCGAATCCAAGGCCCGCTCGGCCGTCGCCAACTGGGCCCGCCTCAGGCTCTCTGTTTCGCCCTCCTCCTCTTGCAGGACTTCATCCAGCGAAGGTTGCACCGGAGTCTCCTCGGCCTTGCTCAGCGAGGAGGCGGACACACCCGCCAGGCGGATCAGCCGGGGCAGTTCGCCGCTGGCCACCTGCTCCTCGGTCATGTTCAGCATGGTCTGAAGCAGTCGCATTGCCTCGGGGTGGATGGCTGAGGCAGCGTGGAGGGGCACACGGGAAGTATGGGATTTCGTCATGTATTTCAGGTCGTCGAAGCGCAGTTTGACTGTGATGGTCCGGGCCAGGAGCCCTCGCTTCCGCAGGGATGAGGCCACCTCGTCACTGCATTGGCGCAGGAGGTCCGAGACCGCCTTGAGCGAAGCCGTGTCCTCCAGGAAGGTGCGCTCAGCCCCAATCGACTTTTCTGGGGTGTAGGGGGTCACCACCCGCTTGTCCATCCCCTGTGAGGCCAGAGCCAGCGTATGGGCGCTGATGCGCGAGCCGGTGGCTTGGACCAGCTCGGCCTCGGAGCTCCGGCTGAGGGCGGCCACATCCTCGATTCCCCAGTCTTTGAGCCGTTTCTCCAGGGCTTGGCCGATGCCGGGGATGGCGCGCAGGGGCATGAGTTGGATGAACTCGGCCTGACGGGCGCGTGGGATCAGCAGCATCCCGTCGGGTTTGGCGTTGGTCGAGGCCATCTTGGCGATTAACTTGTTGGAGGCCACACCCACCGAACAGGTCACATGGAAGAGGGCGGCCACTCGCTGCCTTATCCAGCGCGCGATGTTGGTCGGACGCCCCCAGCGGCGCAAGGCCGCGGACACATCCATGTAGCATTCGTCCACCGAAACTTGCTCCACCTGGTCGGTCACCCGGGCGAAGACCTGGCTGAAGATGCTCCGGGAGACGGCTCGGTAGTAACTCATGTCAACCGGTAGGAAGATTCCGTTCGGACATAGGTGGCGGGCGCGAGCCACCGGCATGGCCGAATTGATGCCGTAGGGGCGGGCCTCGTAGGACGCGGCGGAGACCACTGAGCGCGGGCCGGTTCCTACGATCAGCGGCAGCCCTTTGAATTCGGGGTGACGGGCGACTTCGCAGGAGGCGTAGAAAGCATCCATATCGATATGGAGCACAGTGCAGCCGGTCTCGTCGCCGCCCCAGTCGCGCTTAGCGGCAGCCAGTCTCGGTGCAGTGCTCATGCCTCCATCCTATCCTCCGCCTGCGCCCCAGCATATCCGCCCCTTGCCTGGTGGGAGAAAGCCCCTGCCACGCTTGCCGGCAGTAAGGGAAACCGGACGCTACGGCGCGTCTGACCGCCCTAGGTGATAGTCTTGTTTGTTGTGGTCTTAAGCAGGCTTTACTCTGCGCTAAGCCACGGAGACGTGCCTGAGTGGCCGAAAGGGGCACCCTGCTAAGGTGTTGACTGTGCAAACGGTCCAGGAGTTCGAATCTCCTCGTCTCCGCAAGAAGCGGTAAGAACCTGGGAATCGTTGGTGCCAACGGTCCCCGGGTTCTTGCTATGCCTGGCTGGACGGAGAAAGCGGGTGAGCTGTGAGGGGCGGCCGGGCCTTGGATCGGGCGCTGCGTATGGGCTCGCTTGGCGGGCGATGCGCTACCGGGTTTTTGCGGCGGCCGGTAGTGTCGTCGATGGGACTGTGACTGAGGTCGCCGCTGTCGAAGTCGCATTTGGTTTCTCCTCCCGAAGGGGGTGGGGAGGCGGGGAACTGGGATAGACTTGACTCATGGTCCGCCGGCACTGGAGCCGTGCGGAAGGCGACGGCAGCGATGCCGCAGTGATAAAGGAAACGATATGGATATCGCATTCACGACCAAATTGGCGGCGGAATTCATAGGTACGGCCATACTGATGATTTTCGGTAACGGGGCGGTGGCGAACGTGGAGCTCAAGGGCACCAAGGGCTATCATTCCGGCTGGCTCACCATCGCGATGGGCTACGGGTTCGGCGTGATGCTCCCCGTGCTCATGTTCGGCGGTATTTCGGGCGCGCAGATTAACCCGGCCATGACGATCGGACAGGCGGTCAACGGCATGTTCCCCTGGTCGCAGGTGGCCCCGTTCATCCTGGTGCAGCTGCTGGGCGCGGCCGCCGGACAGCTGATCGTATACGTGGTCTACTATCCCCACTACATGCAGACCGACTCGCCCCAGGCGATTCTGGCCTCCTTCACCACTACGGACGCTTCCGAATCCAAGGTCAACTATTTCATTAACGAGTTCGTTGGCACGCTGCTGCTGGTGCTGGGCGCCCTGTGCTGCCTGGAGGGCGCTTGGGGCTCTAAGAACAAGGCTTCGGCGGCCATCGTGGTGGGCTTCATCGTCTGGGGTCTGGTCACCTCCTTGGGCGGCCCCACCGGCCCCGGTCTGAACCCGGCCCGGGACCTGGTGCCGCGCATCCTCCACCAGTTCCTCCCCATCCCCCACAAGGGCTCCTCCCGCTGGGACGAGGCCTGGATTCCGGTCGTCGCCCCGATCCTAGGCGCCATCCTAGGCGCCTTCCTCTTCAAAACCCTCTTCGCTCTCTGAGCGGCTTGGGCAGCTGGCGACGCATTCGTCCGCGTTTTCACCGCTTACGGTCGTAGCCACAATCGCGATGCTTACGCGCTGCGATTGTGGCTAGGAAGGGGGCAGGCATGGCGCGAACGTCTTTGCCTCCCCTGATTTGGCAAGGGCGGGACCGAGAGCGCGGGTGGCGGGTTCGGCCTGGTTCAGAGGGGCTGGTAGAAGGCGGTGGGGCCTTGGTCTTGGGGGCTTATCTGGCCGTTGAAGAGGTTGGTCAGGCTCCTGGTGAAGGCTTCCTGTTGGTCGGCGGGCAGGTCGATGGTCAGGCTCACTCGGTCGGTGAACTCCTCGCTGGCCACCTGGCCCTGGCTGTGTTCCACCAGTTGTTTGAGCCGCTCGTAGCGTGGGTAGTCCACCCTGACCATCAGCCGTCGGGCGGGCGTAATCTTCGCCTGCTTGGCCGCTTTGAGAGCCAGCGAGGCGGCGGACGAGTATGCGCGGATAAGGCCGCCTGAGCCCAGCAGAATCCCACCGAAATAGCGGGTCACGGTCACGATGCAATCGGTCATGTCGTTGCGCCGCAGCACTTCCAGAATCGGCTTGCCCGCAGTCCCCGATGGCTCCCCATCGTCGCTCATGTGCTCCGACAGATTTCCTGAGCCCTGTCCCGCGTGCGCGCTGCCGGCGTTGTCCGAGCCGGTCAGTGAGGCTGGGCCGGCCGAATCCCCTCCCCAAATAGCGCAATGGCACACATGCCGCGCCTTGGGGTCAGCCTTCCGCCGCGCGGCCAGAAAGTCAAGCGCTTCGGCCGCCCCGCTTACATGGCAGACCGCTCCGATGAACACCGATTTACGGTCCTCGAGCTCCCCAACCGCCGGCTCCCCGGGCAGGTCCAACACCGTCCGCATCCCGCCTCCTCGTTACTCCCAATCCCCTCTACCGACACCAACAACCTTCTCACGAATCTTCAGCTGCTTCGCGGGCCGGGAGGAAGCGGGCGGGTGGTAAACAGCTCGGCTGGTTGCGTTTGGGTGCCCGCAGGACACCTGGGACGCTGGGTCCTGCCTCCTTGGAAGGCCGGCGGGTCCAGAGAACCGGTCTGTCCGCAGCATTCAGGATTTCATAATGCAGCAGCATAACCGTTGTTTTCCGCGCTCGCCGGTTCCGTCCTGCGAGCGTTCAGGTGGCTTGTTGCCGCGTCATGGTTTTACTCTAGGGCACTAGCGTTTATCCGCGCAATTTCCGCCGGGTGAAGCGCCTGCTCTCTTCCCAGGGTTCAAGCGTTCGCGATTTTCCGCCACGGCATCTAAATCTGGCGCTTTGCTTAGTATTGAGGTCATGAGCGATGCGCAAGAGCAGCAGGAGGAGAGCCGGCCCGGTGAGGCGTTGACCGTCTCGTATGAGCGGCTGCGGCACTCCGAGGATTCGGCCGAGCTGAGCGCCCTGGCCCGCCGGCCTCTCCCTGATCGTTCGGAGCAGGCGGCGTTCTCGCGAGCAACGGCTCTGCTGGAGGCGGTGGCCGGCAACGAGCACACACCGGTGGAGGACCGGGTGAGCTTGGCCCAGAACATGCCCTTCCCGAACATCCTCGTCAAGCTCTCCCGGGACCCGCAGCCAGCTGTGCGCCGGGCCGTCGCGGCCAATAAGGCCGATAAGAATTGGCTGGTGGGCCTCCTGACCAAGGATCCGGACGGCAGCGTACGGGCGGCCGCCCTGACCAATCCGATGACTTCGTGGAAGATGCGCCTGGAGGGTGCTCAGAGCGAGGATACGGATGCCGATACTTTGGACTTCCTCGGGCAGCTGGGCGTAGGCGTGGAGCCTGACGCGCCAGTGGTCCTGGCCACGATGGTCCGCCGGGCCGTGGCCTTGAACCCGGCAACCGGTTCGGGCACAATCGAACGGCTTAGGTCCGATACCGAAACGCAGGTGTCCAAGGCCGCCGCATCCCGTTAACGGACGGTCGGTCCGGGCTCGCAAGCAGGGCTGCCGGCCCGACGCCGACGCGCGCTCTTGACGGGTTTGTGCCAAGTCTAGGCCCAGGCTACAATGGTGTATTGTTGTGTTTCCCTCAGGGGTCCTCAAAGCGCTTTTCCCACTCGCCGTCTAGGACTTGCAGGGAGCCCACGGATAATGCGGTTTTCCGCGCGTTGCCTTACGGCGTGGCGGGGAGCCCGAAACACAATGCAAGGAAAAGGTTGAAACTGTGAAAACGTTCACCCCAAAGCCGGCTGACTTAAGTCATGACTGGTACGTCGTCGACGCCTCCGATGTGGTGCTCGGCCGTCTGGCCGCCCAGGTCGCGACCCTGCTGCGCGGCAAGAACAAGCCCACTTTCGCGCCCCACGCCGACTCCGGCAACCATGTGATCGTCATCAATGCGTCCAAAGTGGCCCTGACCGGCAACAAGGACGGCAAGGTCCTGTACGCCCACTCCGGCCGTCCCGGCGGCCTGCGTCGCGATTCCTACGGCGAGCTCATGCAGCACAACCCCGAGCGGATTATCACGACCGCGGTCAAGGGGATGCTGCCTAAGAACAAGCTGGCCAAGGTCCAGCTGACCCGTCTGCACGTCTATGCGGGCGAGGATCACAAGCACCAGAGCCAGCAGCCGACCGAGTTCAAGATCACTCAGGTCTCGCAGCAGGCCAAGTAGAACCGAAGGGAATGAATACTATGGCTGACAACAACAACAGCTCCGCGGTTCTTGAAGCCGAGCAGACCGTGTACACCTCCGAGACCAACTCCGGCGCTGGCACCGGCACCTCCGCGATCGCGCCGGGCTACGGCACGGGTCGTCGCAAGGAAGCAGTCGCCCGCGTGCGCCTGGTCCCCGGCACCGGCCAGTGGTCCATCAACGGACACTCGCTTGAGGAGTACTTCCCCTCCCGTCTGCACCAGCGTGAGGTCAACTCGCCGATCGTGCTTCTGAAGCTCGAAGGCAAGTTCGACATCAAGGTGCTGGTCGACGGAGGCGGCGTGACCGGCCAGGCAGGCGCTGTTCGCCTGGGCGTGGCCCGTGCGCTGAACGCCATCGACCGCGACGCCAACCGCGCCGCCCTCAAGAAGGCTGGCTTCCTGACCCGCGACGCCCGCGTCGTCGAGCGCAAGAAGGCCGGTCTGCACAAGGCCCGCCGCGCGCCTCAGTTCTCGAAGCGCTAATTGCTCCAGGCCGCAAGGCTTACGGCTGGAACCCCCGCTCGTCCTTCATTGGACGGCGGGGGTCCCGCATATTTGGGGAAAGGTGCGAAGATGAAGATTATGTGAAGATACCGTGAAGTTTTGTTGTGAACAACCGGCTGTACTGGGATACTCAAAGAACGATACCTCTCTCGCGACACGGCCGTCCCTTCCTTTTCTGGTGGGAGGTCCCATTCTTTTTTTCTTTACGCTGGCCATAGCTCTACCTGATTAGGTGGTACCTCATGAATGACCACACCTACTCCCGCGGTGCCGCTCGTGCCTTGACCGCTTTGGCTTTGGGCCTGCTGGTGGCCCTGCCCACCGCTGCATGCGGTTCCGCTGGTGCCTCTTCGGACCCTAAGCCGGTGGCCGCGGAGCATGATCCGGTGTCCCCGGCTGCCAGTCACGACCAGGATCCGGCCCAGCGCCGCCAAGACAAGCAGGCCGGCTCGATCGCCGAGCTGGCTCAGCGGGCCTTGGACCAGGGCGCCGGTGATTATCAGGGCGCCATCCTGAGGCGCACGGTCCAGTCCGGTTCCATGAATGCGGCCGATTACGAGGATGCCTGGTCCAAAATGAGGCAGTGCGTGGCTGACCAGGGGTATCCTGAGTATTCGCCCCATAAAACCTCTAGCGGCATCTATAGCCTGACCTACGAGTCCCAGTCCGGCGCCCGCACTGAAAACAGCTCCTATGGACAGGCCGTCGCCCAGTGTCAGCAGCGCTACGTCGCGGACGTTTCGCCTATTTACCAGACCCAGCTGGGCAATCCGGGTCTGTATAGGGATACCCAGCAGGCTGCGATTGATTGCCTGCAGCGGGCCGGGTTCGTGCCCAAAAGCTATACGGTTGAGCAGTTCGACCGGGAGCGGGCTCGTTCGGATGGCGACGAATCCAAGATGGCCTTTGATTTCATGAGCCCGCAGGCCCAGTCCTGTCTGGTGCCCAACAACATAGACATGCTCGACGTGAACGATTCGCGGGGCAAGTAGCCGCGCGATGTGCTCAGGCCAGCGCATCTGGATTTAAGGGGGTTGGCCCGCACGTCTGGGAGTCGCACAATAAAGCGCACATTCTGCATATAAAAATGAACAGTATATGCTGAATTGTGCGCACATGACACGCCGCAAATTGCACGAAACCCGTTCGAGTGGCGCGAACTCGCCCCTTTCCGCTACATTGTGAATCTGGTCACACTAGTTGGCCAAGCAGTGAGCAGGATAGACAAGGGCGCCGCATCCGAGGGGTGTGTGCTCTTGGATGGGGTGCCGAGCCAGACCGTCACAAGGAGGGGCTGTGGTTTCGGCGCGTAAGACATCAACGAAGATCCAAGACATCAAGGAAGCGCAGAGTGCCCAGGATGAGGTGGACGCCCTGGTTACCAAAGCGCAGGCCGCCCTGACCGAGTTCGAGAAACTCGACCAGGAGCAGGTGGACCGGATCGTGGCCAAGGCTTCGATCGCTGCCCTCAACAAGCACCTGGAGCTGGCGCAGATGGCCGTTGAGGAGACGGGCCGTGGCTTGGTGGAGGATAAGGCCACCAAGAACATCTTCGCCTGCGAGCATGTGACCAACCACCTCGCCCACCAGCGTACGGTTGGAGTGATCAACGACTACGACGTGGATGGCATCGTCGAGATCGCTGAGCCGGTCGGTGTGGTCGCAGGGGTCACCCCCGTGACCAACCCCACCTCCACCGCTATCTTCAAGTCGCTGATCGCCCTGAAGACCCGCTGCCCGATTGTGTTCGGCTTCCACCCGTTCGCCCAGCGATGCTCCACGGCCGCGGCCAAGATCGTGCGCGACGCCGCGATCGAGGCCGGGGCTCCTGCCGACTGCATCCAGTGGATCGAGCATCCTTCGGTCGAAGCGACCGGCGCGCTGATGAAGCACCCGGGTGTGGCGACCATCCTGGCCACCGGTGGACCTGGCATGGTCAAGGCCGCTTATTCGTCCGGTAAGCCCGCACTTGGCGTCGGCGCCGGCAATGCGCCGGCTTACGTGGACAAGACGGTCAATGTGCCCCGCGCGGTCAACGATCTGATCCTGTCCAAGCACTTCGACTACGGCATGATCTGCGCCACCGAGCAGGCCATCATCGCCCACAAGGACATTTACGCGCGTCTGGTCGAGGAGATGAAGCGCCGCAAGGCCTACTTCGTCAACCCGGAGGAGAAGGCGCTGTTGGAGCGCTACATGTTCGGCGTGACCTCCTACCCCGGTAAGGATGCTCCCGCCCCCAAGCTCAATTCGGTTGTGCCAGGCAAGTCGCCGCAGTACATCGCCCGCGAGGCCGGTTTCGAGATTCCCGAGGATGCCACCATCATCGCCGCCGAGTGCAAGGAAGTCGGCGAGATGGAGCCGCTGACCCTGGAGAAGCTGGCTCCGGTCCAGGCTGTGCTCAAGGCCAAGGACAAGGACCAGGCCTTCGACATGTGCGAGCGGATGCTGAAATTCGGCGCCGGGCACACCGCGGCCATCCACACCGACGACCAGGACCTGGTGCGCGAATACGGCCTGAGGATGCATGCCTGCCGCATCATCTGGAACCAGCCCTCATCCCTGGGCGGCATCGGCGACATCTACAACTCCATCGCCCCGTCGCTCACCTTGGGTTGCGGCTCCTACGGCGGCAATTCGGTCTCGGGCAACGTCCAGGCCGTCAACCTGATCAACGTCAAGCGAATCGCGCGGAGGAATAACAACATGCAGTGGTTCAAGGTCCCGGCCAAGACCTACTTCGAGCCCAATTCAATCAAGTACCTGCGTGACATGTTCGGCATCCGTCGTGCTGTGATTGTGTGCGACAAGGTGATGGAGCAGCTGGGCATCGTGGACAAGATCATCGACCAGCTGCGCGCCCGCCGCGAGCCGGTCACCTTCCGCATCATCGACAACATCGAGCCTGAGCCGAGCGTGGAGACCGTTGAGCGCGGGTCGGAGATGATGCGCGACGATTTCAAGCCCGACACCATCATCGCTGTGGGCGGCGGCTCCCCGATGGACGCGGCCAAGATCATG
This sequence comes from Bifidobacterium actinocoloniiforme DSM 22766, assembly GCF_001263395.1. Taxonomy (NCBI): domain Bacteria; kingdom Bacillati; phylum Actinomycetota; class Actinomycetes; order Bifidobacteriales; family Bifidobacteriaceae; genus Bifidobacterium; species Bifidobacterium actinocoloniiforme. The sequence continues at coordinate 1,715,430 of NZ_CP011786.1, forward strand.
TGGCTCCTGTACGAGCACCCGGAGATCTCCTTCTCCGATGTGCGCGAGAAGTTCTTCGACATCCGCAAGCGAGCCTTCAAGATTCCGCCGCTGGGGTCCAGAGCCAAGCTCGTGTGCATCCCCACCTCGTCCGGCACCGGCTCCGAGGTCACGCCCTTTGCGGTCATCACCGACCACAAGACCGGTTACAAGTACCCGATCACCGATTACGCGCTCACCCCGTCCGTCGCGATCGTCGACCCGGTCCTGGCGCGCACCCAGCCCAGGACGCTGGCTTGCGACTCCGGTTTCGACGCGCTGACCCACGCCACCGAGTCGTTCGTATCCGTGTATGCCAATGATTACACGGACGCGATGGCCCTGCGCGCGGCCAAACTCATCTGGGACAACCTGGACATTTCCGTCAACGCGGCTCCTGGCCGTGAACGGACCCAGGCCCAGGAGAAGATGCATAATGCGGGCACAATGGCCGGGATGGCTTTCGGCTCGGCTTTCCTGGGCATGTGCCACGGCATGTCGCACACGATCGGCGCCTTGTGCCATCTGGCCCACGGCCGCACCAACGCCATCCTGCTGCCGTATGTGGTGCGTTACAACGGCCAGGTGCCCCAGGAGTCCACGTCCTGGCCCAAGTACAGCGAGTACACGGCCTCCGAGCGTTACCAGGAGCTGGCGAACGAGCTGGGCATCAAGTCCTCATCCCCGCAGGATGCCGTGGAGAAGTACGCGCAGGCCCTGGAGGATTACCGAGACAACAAGCTGGGCATGGACTCTTCCTTCCAGTCCGCTGGCGTGGATGAGGAGTACTTCTGGAGCGTGCTTGACCAGATCGGCATGCGCGCGTACGAGGACCAGTGCACTCCCGCCAATCCCCGCGTCCCGCAGATCGAGGATATGAAGGACATCGCCATCGCCGCCTACTACGGCGTCCCCCAGGAAGAGGGGCATGCGAGGCGGGTGGCTCGCGAAGGCGAAGCCGCCACCGAGGAGGCTTCCCAGCGCGTCGGCTGAGGGGTGTTGAGGCCGGGCTGGTTGCCTTCGGGCGCGAGCGACCACCGGCGGCCTTGCCTCAGAGCCACGTGAGGGACGGTCGAGAGGCTGCCGGCTGCGAAAGGTCGGCGGCCTCTTTTCTATATCGGCGGCCCTGCTGATCCTGTCGCTGCATCGCGGTAACCGGCGACCGGCCAAAAGTCGCCGGTTCGGGCGTTGGTTGACGCCGAGGGCGCTGGTCTGCCTCCGCTCTTCGTGGACATGCGCATCGAGCGTGTCGGCTGCTGGGACCGTGTTTGCCGCCGGCCGCCCGCCAGCGTTGAGTCCTGCGTGGAATCATTGGACTGGTCGTGCTAACCTGTTGGGGCGAGGTGGAAACGGCGCTAGTTGAGCCGGCGCCGCAGCGAGTTGATTCCAGAGCCTGCGATACTAGCATTGGCGCGGGTTGTGTGGGGTCGTACATCGACGACACGCCCGGATTATGCTAGGGGCCCCCTCGTGCTTAAATAAGAAAGTTGCCTCTTTTGGGGCTCGCACTTTGGTAATCAAAATAGCGAGCGTGCGCACGGGCCGTTGAACGGCTGCCCGGGCGGTCGCGCATTGATGTGGACTGGTTCGTCGGGCTATGCCTGCTGGGCCATAAGCGCCGGTGCCCTCAAGAGCAGGTTGGTAAACAGTTAATCATCGCTAGAAAGGGCGGACGGCAATGGCGGGACAGAAAATCCGCATCAGGCTTAAGTCCTATGACCACGAGGTCATCGACCAATCGGCGAAGAAAATCGTCGAGACGGTGACGAACGCGGGCGCAACGGTTGTTGGCCCCGTTCCGCTGCCGACTGAGAAGAACGTGTATGTCGTCATCCGTTCTCCTCACAAGTACAAGGACTCCCGCGAGCACTTCGAGATGCGGACGCACAAGCGCCTTATCGACATCGTCGACCCCACGCCCAAGGCTGTGGATTCGCTGATGCACATCGACCTGCCTGCGGACGTCAACATCGAAATCAAGCTGTAAGGGAGGAGGGAACCGCATGACTCGCGAGCAAAAGAACACCACCGCCTTGCTGGGCCGCAAGCTCGGCATGTCGCAGGTGTGGGACGAGAACGGATTCTTCGTCCCCGTCACCTTGGTCGACGTCTCCACCAACGTGGTGACCGCCGTCAAGACCGAAGAGAGCGACGGATATTCCGCCGTGCAAATCGGTTACGGTCAGATTGATCCGACCAAGGTAACCAAGCCTCTGGCTGGGCACTTCGCCAAGGCAGGGGTCACCCCACGCCGTCATTTGGTCGAGGTGCGCACCGAGGACGCCGACAAGTACGAGCCCGGTCAGGAGCTGCCGGTCGACTTGCTGCCCGAAGGCAGCAGCATCGACGTCACCGGCACCACCAAGGGCAAGGGTTTCGCCGGCACCATCAAGCGCTGGGGCTTCAAGTCCTACCGCCGCACCCACGGCTCTCACAAGAACGAGCGTCGTCCCGGCTCCGTCGGCGCGTGCGCCACGCCTAGCCGCATTCTCAAGGGCAAGCGCATGGCAGGCCGCATGGGGCACGACACGTCCACCGTGCAGAACCTGACCATCGTCTCCGCCGACATCGAGAACGGCGTCATCGCAGTCAAGGGCGCCATTCCCGGCCCCCGCGGCTCGATCGTCGTGGTTCGCTCGTCCGTGAAGGGAGCTTGATACTTATGGCAAGCGTCACTTTGAATATCACCGATGCCAAGGGTCAGGCCGCCGGCTCCATCGAAGCCCCGGCCGAGATTTTCGGTATCCCTGAGGAAGACGTGCAAGCTCACATCCCGCTGATTCACCAAGTCGTCATCGGCCAGCTGGCGGCGGCTCGTCAGGGCACGCACGCAGTCAAGAACCGCTCCCGCATCTCCGGCGGCGGCAAGAAGCCTTGGAAGCAAAAGGGCACCGGTCGCGCTCGCCAGGGCTCCATCCGCTCCCCACAGTGGGCCGGCGGCGCTGTGGCCCATGGACCCGTGCCCCGCGATTACTCGCAGCGCACCCCCAAGAAGATGAAGGCCGCAGCCTTGCGCTACATCCTGTCCGACCGCACGAACGCCGGCCGTACGCATGTGGTCGATTTCGGCATCGGCGAGACGCCCACGACCAAGGGCGCGAAGGCGGCTCTCATGCCCGTCGTCGGCGCTCGGTTCACGACGATTGTTTTCTCTCGCGACGAGGTCAACGAGTGGCTCTCCGTCAGGAACCTGCCGACCGTCCACACGCTCTTCGCCGACCAGCTCAACACCTACGATGTGGTCACCGCCGAGGACGTGGTCTTCACCAAGGCAGGCTTCAACGCCTTCCTGGAAGCCAAGAGCCCGGCCGAGGCCGAGACCGCTAAGGAGGCCTGATTTTCATGGCAGCAATTCACAAGCCAGCGCATGACATCATCATTAAGCCGGTTGTTTCCGAGAAGAGCTACATGAACGCCGACCGTGGCCAGTACACCTTCGTGGTGGACCCGTCCGCGAACAAGGTTGCGATCAAGCAGGCCATCGAGCAGATCTTCAAGGTGAAGGTGACCTCGGTCAACACGCTCAACCGCCAGGGCAAGCGCACCCGCACCCGTGCAGGCTTCGGCCAGCGCGTCTCGGAGAAGCGCGCCATCGTCACGGTGGCTGAGGGTCAGTCGATCGATGTCTTCGGTAACTGAAGGCTAGCCGAGAAAGTTAAGGAAGAACTACATTATGGCTATCCGCACATACAAGCCGACGACCGCGGGCCGTCGCAACGCTTCGGTTTCGGACTTCTCCGAGATCACGCGCTCCAAGCCCGAGAAGTCGCTGCTGCGCAAGAAGAACAAGACTGGCGGCCGCAATTCGTACGGCCGTATCACCAGCCGTCACCGGGGTGGCGGTCACAAGCGCCAGTACCGCCTGATCGACTTCCGTCGTTGGGACAAGGACGGCGTGCCAGCCAAGGTTGCCGAAATCGAGTACGACCCCAACCGGTCCGCTCGCATCGCCCTCCTGCACTTCGCGGACGGCGAGAAGCGCTACATCGTGGCGCCTGAAGGCATCAAGCAGGGTGACGCGATTGAGACAGGCCCCCAGGCCGATATCAAGCCTGGCAACAACCTGCCCCTGGCGAACATCCCCACCGGTACCATCGTGCACGCGATTGAGCTCCGCCCCCTCGGCGGCGCAAAGATCGCCCGCTCGGCCGGCGCTGGCGTCCAGTTGGTCGCCAAGGATGGTGCTTACGCCCAGCTGCGTATGCCCTCCGGCGAGATTCGCAACGTGGACGCGCGCTGCCGCGCCACGGTCGGTGAGGTCGGTAATTCGGAGCACGCCAACGTGCAGCTCGGCAAGGCCGGGCGCGCCCGCTGGCTGGGCCGCAGGCCGATCACCCGAGGCGAGTCCATGAACCCGGTCGACCACCCGCATGGCGGTCGTACGCGCGGTGGCAAGCCGCCGGTGTCTCCGTGGGGCAAGGGCGAAGTTCGCACGCGCCGTCCGAAGAAGGCTTCGAACAAGATGATCGTGCGCCGTCGGCCCAATGGCAAGAACCGCAAGTAAGGGAGTGTCGGAAAGATGACTCGTAGCATCAAGAAGGGGCCATTCGTCGACGCCCACTTGCAGAAGAAAGTCGACGCGCAGAATGAGAAGGGCACGCATGAGGTCATCAAGACCTGGTCGCGCCGTTCGATGATCACCCCCGACTTCATCGGTCACACGTTCGCCGTGCACGATGGTCGCAAGCATGTCCCGGTTTTCGTGACTGAGGCCATGGTGGGCCACAAGCTCGGGGAGTTCGCCCCCACGCGCACCTTCAAGGGGCACGTGAAGGATGACAAGAAAGCACGCCGCTGAGGCGGAGGAAGAGCATAGACATGGAAGCTAAAGCAATTGCCCGTCACGTCCGCGTGACGCCGCGCAAGGCTCGCCGCGTCGTCAACCTCATCCGAGGCAAGCGTGCGAGTGAAGCCGTCACGATTTTGAAGTTCGCGCCCCAGGACGCGGCCGTCCCGGTCCGTAAGGTTCTGGAGTCCGCGATCGCCAACGCGCGTGTCAAGGCGGACCGGGCCAACGAGCCCTTCCGCGAGAACGAGCTGGTTGTCCGCGAGACTTACGTGGATGAGGGCGTGACCATGAAGCGGTTCCGTCCCCGTGCACAGGGGCGCGCGGCTCGCATCAACAAGCGCACCAGCCATATCACGGTTGTCGTGGCCGACAAGGAAGGAGCCCGATAATGGGGCAGAAGATCAACCCGTTTGGCTACCGGCTCGGCATTACCGAAGAGCACCGCAGCAAGTGGTTCTCCGACTCTCACAAGCCGGGGGAGCGCTACAGCGACTTCGTGCTTGAGGACGACAAGATCCGCAAGGAGATGAACAAGGATCTGGAGCGCGCAGGCGTCTCCAAGATCATCATCGAGCGCACGCGCGACCGCGTCCGCGTCGACATCCACACCGCCCGGCCGGGCATCGTCATCGGCCGCCGTGGCGCGGAGGCCGAGCGCGTGCGCGCCAAGCTGGAGAAGATTACCGGCAAGCAGGTTCAGCTGAACATCTTCGAGGTCAAGAACGCCGCGATCGACGCGCAGCTGGTTGCTCAGGGCATCGCCGAGCAGCTGACCAACCGAGTCACCTTCCGCCGCGCCATGCGCAAGGCGGAGCAGGACGCCATGCGCGCGGGGGCCAAGGGCATCAGGATCAAGCTCTCCGGTCGCCTGGGAGGCGCCGAGATGAGCCGTTCCGAGTTCTACCGCGAGGGCCGTGTGCCCCTGCAGACTCTGCGCGCTCTGATTGACTATGGCTTCTTCGAGGCCCGCACCACCTACGGCCGCATCGGCGTCAAGGTGTGGATCTACAAGGGCGATATGACCGAGCGTGAGTTCGACGAGCAGCAGGCCCAGCAGGGCAACCGCGGCCGTCGCGGTTCCGACCGCCGTCCGCGCCGTGGTGGCAGCACCCGCCCCTCCGAGGGTCGGGCCCGCCAGCATCAGGCCGCCGAGCACGAGAACAGCGGCATCGCCACGCCTCCCGCCCAGGTCGCGCAGACCGAGGCTGAGGCGCCGGTCGCCACGGAAGCAAAGGAGTGAGCTGTGCTTATCCCAAAGAGGGTTAACTACCGCAAGCAGCATCGTCCCTCCCGTAGGGGCATGTCCAAGGGCGGCAACGAGATTGCCTTCGGCGATTTCGGTATCCAGGCATTGGCTCCGACCTACCTGACCAACCGCCAGATCGAGGCCGCTCGTATCGCCATGACCCGCTACATCAAGCGTGGCGGTCGTGTGTGGATCACGGTCTTCCCTGATCGCCCGCTGACCAAGCACGCCCTCGGTTCCCGAATGGGTTCCGGTAAGGGAGCGCCTGAGTACTGGGTGGCGAACGTCCATCCTGGGCGCGTCTTGTTCGAGATCGGTGGCGTGAGTGAAGACGTCGCCCGTGAGGCCCTGCGCCGCGCGATCGACAAGCTCCCCATGAAGTGCAGGATTATCGCGCGCGAAGGCGGTGACATCTGATGACAGTCGGAACGGCCGAATACTCAATCAAGAACCTGACCGAGAAGACCGATGCGGAGATTGAGGACTTCCTCAAGAAGTCCAAGGAGGAGCTCTTCAACCTGCGCTTCCAGTCCGCCACCGGCCAGCTGGACAACACCTCCCGCCTCAAGGCAGTCAAGCACGACATCGCCAGGATGTACACAGTCCTGCGTGAGCGCGAGCTCGGCATCAGCCAGGCGCCGGCGGACGGTGCTGACAGCAGCAAGAGCGAAGCTGAGGAGAAGTAAGCATGGCTGACAAGCAGGAGCGCAACTTCCGCAAGGTTCGTCGCGGCTACGTCGTGTCCGACGGGATGGACAAGACCATCACGGTCTCGATCGAGCAGCGCTCGACCCACCCCCTGTACGGCAAGGTCGTCCGCTCGAACCGCAAGGTCAAGGCCCACGATGAGATGAATGAGGCCCATGTGGGCGATTTCGTCTCGATCATGGAGACCCGGCCCCTGAGCAAGACCAAGCGTTGGCGGCTGCAAGAGATCGTGGAGCGCGCCAAGTAACAAGTTCGGCAAGGCTCCGCTTGTCACCGTCCCCTCACCGGGGTATGGTGCTTGCGGAGAACCAGCGCGGCTAAGGAGAATCAATGATTCAGCAGGAATCGCGGCTTCGCGTCGCTGACAACACGGGTGCTAAGGAGATTCTAGCCATCCGCGTGCTCGGCGGGTCGAAGCGACGCTATGCCGGCATCGGCGATGTGATCGTCGCCTCCGTAAAGGACGCCATCCCCGGCGGGTCGGTCAAGAAGGGCGAGGTCGTCAAGGCCGTTGTCGTCCGCACCAAGAAGGAGCACCGTCGTCCCGACGGCTCCTACATCAAGTTCGACGAGAACGCCGCAGTCATTCTTGGCAACGGGAACGAGCCCCGCGGCACTCGTATCTTCGGACCGGTCGGTCGTGAGCTGCGCGACAGGCGCTTCATGAAGATCGTGTCCCTCGCACCGGAGGTGATCTGAGATGGTAGCCAAGATCAAGACCGGCGACCAGGTCAAGGTCATCCGCGGCAAGGATCGCGGCAAGGAGGGCAAGGTCACCAAGATTCTGCCCAAGGACCGTCTGATCGTCGAAGGCGTGCAAATCGTCAAGAAGCACATGAAGGCCACCCAGCAGGGCCAGCAGTCCGGCATTGTGCCGGTCGAGGCGCCGATTCACCGTTCCAACGTGATGGTGATCGACCCCGAGACCAAGCAGCCGACTCGAGTGGGCGTGGTGGTCAAGGAGGAGGCTCGTGACGGCCGCATCAAGCGCGTCCGTACTCGCGTCGCCAAGAAGTCAGGCAAGGAGCTGTCATGAGCGATACAACCGTTGAAGCACCGGCAGTCCCTCGTTTGAAGCAGAAGTACACCGAGCAGATCGTGCCCGAGCTGGTCAAGCAGTTCAAGTTCGCGAACCCCATGCAGGTGCCGAAGATCGAAAAGGTCGTCGTCTCCATGGGCGTGGGTGCCGCCGCTCGTGACTCCAAGCTGATTGAGGGCGCCATCAAGGATCTCTCCGCGATCACCGGCCAAAAGCCCAAGGTGACCAAGGCCAAGAAGTCCGTGGCCCAGTTCCACCTGCGTGAAGGCCAGGCCATCGGCGCTTACGTCACCCTGCGTGGCGAGCGCATGTGGGAGTTCCTGGATCGCCTGCTGACCGTCGCCCTGCCCCGTATCCGCGATTTCCGCGGTATCTCGGGCAAGCAGTTCGATGGCCAGGGCAACTACAACTTCGGCCTGACCGAGCAGTCCGTCTTCCATGAGATTGACCCTGATCAGATCGACCATCAGCGTGGCATGGACATCACTGTGGTGACCACCACCAAGAACGATGAGGAGGCCAGCGTGTTGTTGAAGCAGCTCGGTTTCCCCTTCAAGGAGAACTGATATGGCAAAAACCGCTCTGAGGAACAAGGCGGCGCGCAAGCCTAAGTTCAAGGTGCGTGCTTACACACGCTGCCAGGTCTGCGGTCGTCCTCATTCCGTGTATCGTAAGTTCGGCCTGTGCCGCATCTGCCTTCGCAACAAGGCTCATGCAGGCGAGCTGCCTGGTGTTACGAAGTCAAGTTGGTAAAGATCGACGCTGAAGGTCCGCGGCCCGGGCAGGCAACTGCCGGGCGGCGGAAACCACCGCGAGGAAGGGCATAAGCCCACATGACAATGACAGATCCTATCGCAGACATGCTGACTCGTCTGCGCAATGCGAGCGCGGCCAAGCATGAGACCGTGGACATGCCGTATTCAAAGTTCAAGGCGGCCATCGCGCAGATTCTCAAGCGCGAAGGTTACATCGCCGACTTTGAGGCCAAGGAGGCCCGCGTGGGCCGGACCTTGCAGATCACGCTCAAGTACGGCCCCCACGGCGAGCGGAGCATCGAAGGCATCAAGCGGGTGTCCAAGCCCGGCCTGCGGCGCTACGCCAAGTCGGACTCCCTGCCTATGCCTCTCGGAGGCCTGGGTGTGGCCATCATTTCGACGAGCTCGGGGCTGATGACGCAAAAGGAATGCCTCGACCGGGGCATCGGCGGCGAAATCGTCGCCTACGTGTGGTGAGAGAGGAGAGCTGAACATGGCATCGCATATTGGTAAGCTCCCCGTCACCATTCCGGCTGGCGTGGAAGTATCGTTCCAGGGGCGCGACTTCTCGGCCAAGGGGCCGAAGGGGTCGGACTCCTTCACTCTACCTGCGGGCATCAGTGGCAAGGTGGACGGCTCTGAAATCATCCTTGATCCGATGAACGACGAGCGCTCCACCAGGGCCAACCACGGCCTGTCCCGTTCGATCATCGCTTCGATCGTAGAAGGCGTCTCCAAGGGCTTCGAGAAGCACCTGCTGATCGTCGGCACCGGCTACCGCGCGGTCGCCAAGGGCAAGGGCCTTGAGCTCTCCCTGGGCTACTCGCACACGGTGACGGTCGACGCGCCCGAAGGCATCACCTTCGAGCTGCCCAACGCCAACGAGATCATCGTGCGTGGCATCAACAAGCAGCGGGTTGGCCAAGCAGCGGCCAACATCCGCAAGCTGCGCGCCCCTGAGCCTTACAAGGGCAAGGGTATCAAGTACGCGGATGAGCACATCCTACGCAAGGCAGGAAAGGCTGGTAAGTGATATGAGCGTCGCAATTCGCGGAAAAGGCAAGAAGGTTGCCCGTCTGCGCCGTCACTCCCGCCTGCGCAAGCGCATCCAGGGCACAGCCGAGCGTCCCCGCCTGGTGGTTACCCGTTCCAACCGCAACATGGTCGCCCAGATTGTGGACGACACCCGGGGCGTCACCCTGGTCAGCGCTTCCACGCTGGCTGGCGACTTCCCCAAGGTCGAGGGCGACAAGGTCGCTGCCGCCCATAAGGTCGGAGAGCTGATTGCCCAGAAGGCCAAGGATGCGGGCATTACCGCCGTGGTCTTTGACCGCGGGGGCAACAAGTATCATGGTCGCGTCGCAGCCGTTGCGGAAGGCGCCCGTGAGGGAGGTTTGGCACTGTGAGCGATAACGAGACGACGAAGGAGACCCAAGTGGCTGGAGAGGCGCAAACCGCGCAGGCCACCCGCTCGGGTGAGACTGGAGCCAGGGATGGCGGCGAGGATCGTCGAGGCCGCCGTGGCGGTTCCCGTGGCGATGGCCGCAGGGGCGATGGTCGGCGTGACGGACGCCGTGGCCGCCGTGGCCGCGACGACCGCAACGACGACATGCTCGACAAGGTCGTAACGATCAACCGTGTGTCCAAGGTCCACAAGGGCGGCCGTACCTTCAGCTTCGCTGCCCTGGTGGTCGTGGGCGACGGCAAGGGCACGGTCGGCGTGGGCTACGGCAAGTCCCGCGAGGTACCGGCGGCAATCGCCAAGGGCCAGCTGGACGCCAAGAAGCACATGTTCACCGTCCCGCGCATTCGCGGCACAATCACCCACCCGGTGATTGGCCACGATGCAGCCGGCACGGTCCTCCTGCGGCCTGCGGCCCCCGGCACCGGCGTTATCGCCGGTGGCCCGGTTCGCGCCGTCATGGAGTGCGCTGGCATCACCGACATCCTGACCAAGTCCATGGGGTCGGCCACCGCTGTCAACATGGTCCGCGCCACTGTGGCTGGTCTGAAGTCCTTGGAGGAGCCCGAGGAGATCGCGGCCCGTCGTGGCCTGACCTTGGAAGAGGTCGCTCCCGACTCCCTGCTGAAGGCCCGTGCAGCCGGCATCGCCGAGGCTCGCAAGGCCCGTGAGGAAGCTAAGGCCAAGGCCGCTTCCGACCAGAAGGACGGTGAGTGATGAGCAAGCAGATTAAGGTTACCCTGGTCAAGGGTTTCGCCAACCAGACCGAGCGTCAGAAGGTGAATGCGCGCTCCCTGGGCCTGCACAAGATCGGTCAGAGCGTCGTCCTCGACGACACACCGGTCTACCGCGGCATGATCGACAAGGTTCGCCACCTGGTCACTGTTGAGGAGGCAGACTGATTATGGCTAGCAATAACTCCGAACAGACCGAGCAGCCGACGATTCTGCGCATGCACGATTTGCACCCGGCGCCCGGCGCCAAGCGCGATCGCATCCGCGTGGGACGTGGTGAAGGCTCCAAGGGTAAGACCTCCGGCCGTGGCATGAAGGGCACGAAGGCGCGTTACCAGGTGCGTCCTGGTTTCGAAGGCGGCCAGCTGCCGCTCTACATGCGCCTGCCCAAGCTGCGCGGCTTCAAGAGCCCGTTCAAGAAGCAGTTCCAGGTGGTCAACCTGGGTCGGCTTTCCGAGCTCTTCCCCCAGGGTGGCGAGATTGACGCCAAGACCCTGGCTGAACATGGCGCCGTCCGCGCTGGGCAGCCAGTCAAGGTGCTCGGCGACGGCGAGGCCAAAGCGGCCTTCGTCCTGAAAGGCGTGAAGGTTTCCGCCTCCGCCAAGACCAAGGTAGAAGCCGCGGGAGGTTCGGTCTCAGAAGACTGAACCGATCGGGGCGGCTTTGGGAATGCGGCCTGATGATCGGCTCCCACCGCAACAGCGGGCGGGAGCCGATTTCGTATAGGGACGCAAGTATTGACCTGCCCATCGTCTATGATGAGGCGGGAAGTTGTCGGCGCGGCTAGGGGTGGCCGAGGCGCTTATAGGGAGGAATCCAGGTGAGGACGTTAATCCAGGCCTTCAAAACCAAAGAGTTGAGGAAGAAGATCCTCTTCGTCTTTGGCATGATCATCATTTACCGGATAGGTTCCTTCATACCCACGCCTGGGGTTGATTACCCTGCCGTGCAGAGGTGCGTCTCCTCAGCCGGTAACGAGGACTTCATAGGTCTGGTCAACCTTTTCTCGGGAGGCGCGCTGCTCCAGCTGTCGATCTTCGCGCTGGGCATCATGCCTTATATCACCGCGTCGATCGTGGTGCAGCTTTTGCGCGTGGTGATTCCCCGCTTCGAGGCCCTCCACAAGGAAGGGCAGTCCGGCGAGGCCAAGCTGACTGAGTACACTCGTTATCTGACCATTGGCCTGGCTGTCCTCCAATCCACGACCATCCTGGTCACGGCCCGTTCCGGAGCGCTGTTCAATAACGCATGCACGGAGAAGGTCATCCCTGACGGGTCCGTCTGGAACTTCGTGGTCATGATTCTGGTCATGACCGGAGGCACCGGCCTGATCATGTGGATGGCCGAGCTGATTACCGACAAGGGCATCGGCAACGGCATGTCCGTCCTCATCTTCACTTCCATTTGCTCCGGCTTCCTGCCGCAGCTGTGGAACATCGGTTGGGGGACCAACGGCAAGGACGGTGATTGGAAGAAGTTCGGCATCGTCGTAGCGGTCCTGGTCGCCATCCTGATTTTCGTCAATTACGTGGAGTTGGCGCAGCGCCGCATCCCCGTGCAGTACACCCGGCGCATGATCGGCCGCAAGATGTACGGCGGCTCCTCCACTTACCTGCCGCTCAAGATCAATATGTCCGGCGTGATTCCGCCCATCTTCGCTTCCTCGATCCTGGCAATCCCAACCTTGGTCTCACAGTTCGGCAAGGCGGATCAGTCATGGGTCAAGTGGATCAACACCAACTTGGCGAACACCACGAGCGTGTGGTACATCGCCCTGTACTCGGTCATGATCGTCTTCTTCTGCTTCTTCTACACGTCGATCACCTTCAACCCGGATGAGACTGCGGACAACATGAAGGAGTACGGCGGCTTCATCCCTGGCATCCGCGCCGGCAGGGCCACCTCCCGCTACCTGAACTACGTGATGAATCGCTTGAACACCGTGGGCGCCATCTACCTGCTCTTCGTGGCGTTGATTCCCACCGTGCTTATTATGCTGCTTAAGATCAATGGCAAACTGCCCTTCGGCGGCACCACGATCCTGATTATCGCCGGCGTCGGCCTCGACACTTTGCGCCAGGCCAAGGCGCAGACCGAGCAGTTCCAGTACACCGGCTTCCTGCTGGAAGGCGACCATAAGGAGGGGTGAGCCCCTGGGTACCTCCACATGCTGTGCATTGATCCGGTCGCGGCGAGCTCGCCAGGCCGGATCATCATTTTTTATAAGCTGTAGACCAATCACACCGACTGACGAGAAAAGGATGAAAGATGGCTCAACGACTGCTAATCATGGGACCCCAGGGAGTAGGCAAAGGCACGCAGGCCGCCCTGCTGAGCGAGCATTACGGCATTCCCGCGATTTCCACTGGCGACATCTTCCGCTATAACCTGAAGAACGGCACCGAGCTGGGTAAGCAGGCCCAGTCGTACATGAACAAGGGCGAACTGGTGCCCGACCAACTCACTAACGCGGTCGTGGAGGACCGCCTGGGCATGGATGACGTCAAGGGCGGTTGGATCCTGGATGGGTACCCGCGTTCCGCCCCCCAGGTGGAGGCCTTGGACGCCATGTTGGAGCACCTGGACACGCCTTTGAGCGCTGTAGTGGCCTTGGACGCCGACCGAGATGTGCTGATGGCGAGGATGCAGAAGCGGGCTCAGATCGAAGGACGGGCCGACGACACCCCTGAGGCCATCGCCAAGCGTTTGGATGTATACGCCAAGGAGACCGAACCCCTGCTCCAGACCTACGCTGATCGCGGCCTGCTGATTAAGGTCAATGGCGTGGGTGAAATCAACGACATCAGCGCTTCAATCATCGCCGATCTGGATGCCCGTTCCTGATCTCGGTGCAAATGGCGAGAATGGCCGGTCGAATCGAACCACGATTCAACCGGCCATTCAGTTGATACGGCCAGCGGTCGGACTGCGGACCGCGTAATGCTCTTGATCATTATGATGACCGCGCTTCAGCGAGGACGGCGGCAATCGCGATTGGAAAGCCCCAGAGGCCGTCGCCGGGGTTCGTCATGGTCGGCACGTTCATATGGGTGCCTTTGCATGGTCGTGGTAACGGCCTTGCCGGTGGGGCAGGGGCAGTGAAGATAGCGGAATAGCGGAGAAGAGCCGAGAGTTAGGCGAGTATGCGAGCAAAAGTTGAGTTTGCTTGACTCAAGTATTTTGCTGTCGGTTAAAAACGGGCATAGTCCAGACCGAGGCCGGTTGTATTGAGTGAACGGCGAGGGACCTCCCCCCGGGTAGTCATTCGGGGCCTGGCCGCATCCGCCGAAGATATGAACTTACTGCATTGCTTATAAGGAGTGTGCATGATGACAATGCTTCCGGCGTTGATGAACAATTCGATTTTCAGCGATTTCTTTGACGATCCCTTCTTCAATAACTGGCGTGACAGCCGTCGGTCCGACGGTTCGGCCCAGATGACCCCCTCCGCCCTGATGAACACGGACGTGCGGGAGAAGGACGGCAACTATGAGCTGGACATTGACCTGCCCGGCTTCACCAAGGACGACGTGGCCCTGCGTCTGGAGGATGGCTACCTGATCGTCTCCGCCCAAAAGAAGGGCGAGCAGGGCTCCAAGGACGACGAGGGTAAGTGGATTCGTCGTGAGCGTTACACCGGCGCCTGCTCCCGTAGCTTCTATGTCGGTGAGGGCCTTAAGGAGGACGACATCCGCGCCAGGTTCTCCGACGGCACTTTGCATGTGTCCGTGCCCAAGGAGTCGGTGCGGCCGGTGGAGACCAAGAAGACGATCTCGATCGAAGACTGATTTCGCGTGAGCTTTGACGGTTGGGCCGTCGACGGGTCTGATACCCCGCCGACGGCCCTTTCGTCTGCCAGCCTCGCGCAACCGCGTCCGTGCGACTTGGCTCGAACAAGGGGCCTCAGCGTTCAGCGCAGATGTAACACGCCGCAGAATAAAGGGATTTGAGTATGCTACACTAGCAAGTTGGCGTGTCTTGAGGCGCGCCGTGTAACCAGCCAACGGACGGATTGAAGGCTCATGGCAAAAGACGGTGTGATCGAAGTCGAAGGTCGAGTAGTGGAAGCGTTGCCTAACGCGATGTTCCGCGTCGAGCTTGAGAACAAGCACATCGTCCTGGCCACCATATCCGGCAAGATGCGCAAGAACTACATCCGCATCCTGCCCCAGGACAGGGTGGTGCTGGAGATGAGCCCCTACGACCTGAACCGCGGACGGATTACGTACCGGTACAAGTAAGGTACAAGAAGCAAAGGAAAACCATGAAGGTCAGCCCTAGTGTGAAGAGGATCTGCGAGAACTGCCGCGTGATCCGCCGTCACGGCCGCGTCATGGTGATCTGCACCAACCCGCGCCACAAGCAGCGGCAAGGCTGAGGTAGATTTCCAGCGGCATAACTGAAGAAGGCGTCAAATCACAGCCGTCAAGGCTGAGCCCCGGGTGCGCAGGCCTGGGCCGGGAGACCGGGCGATTTGGTGCACGACCTGCGTGAACAGAAGGAATCGAGCATGGCACGTCTTGTCGGAGTCGACATCCCCAACGAGAAGCGCATCGAGATAGCCCTCACCTACATCTTCGGTGTGGGGCGCACTCGCGCGAAGGAAACGCTTGCCGCCACTGGAGTGAATCCAGATACCCGCGTCAAGGATCTCACGGATGAGCAGCTGATTACGCTGCGTGATTACCTCGAGGGCAATTACAAGATTGAGGGAGATTTGCGTCGCGAGATCGACGCCGATATTCGCCGGAAGATCCAGATTAATTGCTATCAGGGCCAGCGCCACCGCAGGGGCCTGCCTGTGCGGGGTCAGCGAACCAAGACCAACGCCCGTACCCGCAAGGGTCCGAAGCGCACCGTCGCCGGAAAGAAGAAGGCGACCAAGTAAGGGTCGTGAAGGCTCGGGGCGGTATGGCCCCAGGCTGGTAAGCCAAGTAATTTAATCGTTGGAAGGAAACGAGGAGCAATGGCAGCCAATAAGCAGGCCACGCGCAAGCCTCGTCGCCGGGATCGCAAGTCGGTTCCCGTCGGGCAGGCGCATATCAAGTCCACATTCAACAACACCATCATCTCGATCACCGACCCCTCGGGCGCGGTCGTGGCATGGGCTTCCGGCGGCGACGTCGGTTTCAAGGGCTCCCGCAAGTCGACCCCTTACGCTGCCGGCATGGCCGCTGAGTCCGCCGCCCGCAAGGCTATGGAGCACGGCGTCAAGAAGGTCGATGTCTTCGTCAAGGGACCCGGTTCGGGCCGTGAAACCGCCATCCGTTCCTTGCAGTCCGCAGGCCTGGAAGTCGGTTCCATCTCCGATGTCACCCCGCAGGCACACAACGGTGTCCGCCCACCCAAGCGCCGTCGCGTCTGAGCACTAGAAACCCATAAGTCCACCCGCGAAAACCGGTGAGTGCACCACTGGTTGGAGCTGAAAGGATAAGAACAGTGCTTATTGCACAGCGTCCGACACTTACTGAAGAGGTAGTCAATGCCCAGCGCTCCCGGTTCACGATTGAGCCTTTGGAGCCTGGTTTCGGCTACACTCTCGGCAACTCCCTGCGTCGTACCCTGCTGAGCTCGATTCCAGGTGCGGCCGTCACTTCGGTCCGCATCTCCGGTGCGCTGCACGAATTCACCACGCTTCCAGGCGTGGAGGAGGACGTGACCGAGATCCTGCTCAATATCAAGAACATCGTGCTCACCAGCGAGTACGACGAGCCGGTCGTCATGTACCTGCGCAAGTCGGGTCAAGGCGAGGCCAAGGCTGGCGACATCACGCCGCCCGCTGGCGTCACCGTCGCGAACCCTGACCTGCATATCGCCTCCCTGGCCGAGGATGGCGAACTCGAGATTGAGTTCACCGTCGAGCGCGGGCGCGGATACGTGCAGGCCCAGCTCAACAAGCAGGACTCAGACGAGATCGGCCGAATCCCGGTCGATTCCATTTACTCCCCGGTCCTCAAGGTCTCCTACAAGGTTGAGGCGACGCGCGTTGAGCAGCGCACAGACTTCGACAAGCTGGTGCTGGATGTGGAGACCAAGCCCGCCATTTCGCCGCGAGATGCGGTGGCTTCCGCCGGTTCCACGCTTGTGGAGCTCTTCGGTCTGTGCCGCGACCTGAACAACCAGGCCGAGGGCGTCGAGATCGGCCCCGAGCCGGTCCAGGAGGAGGCCGACCCGGAGATGGCCGTGCCGATCGAAGACCTCAACCTGACGCAGCGTTCTTACAACTGCCTCAAGCGCGAAGGCATCCACACGATTGGCGAGTTGGTTTCACACACCGAGCAAGACCTGCTGGACATTCGCAACTTCGGCATGAAGTCGATTGACGAGGTCAAAGAGAAGCTCCAGGACATGGGGCTCTCGCTCAAACCATCGCCCCTGGGCTTCGACACGAACAACCTCGAAGGCGGAACCTTCTTCTCGCCCGAGGATCAGTGACCCTTGAACTAGGGTCAACCGTGGGGCGGGCGCCGGCGAGAAGCAACGCCCGCCCCCACACAAGCCTTCCGGATTCGGATGCTCGGGCGAATGCCCACCTGGATTCGGGAGCATCATAAGGAGAATTACAATGCCACAACCGAAAAAGGGCCCGCGTCTGGCTTCCAGCCCGGCCCACGAGCGTCTGATGCTGGCCAACATGGCCACCAGCCTGTACGCTCACGGCCGTATCACCACGACCCTGCCTAAGGCCAAGCGCCTGCGCCCTCTGGCTGAGCGGATGATTACTTTCGCCAAGCGTGGGGATTTGGCTTCGCGCCGCCGCGTGATGCGCGTGATCCGCGACAAGTCCGTGGTCCACAAGCTCTTCACCGAGATCGCTGAGCAGATGGAGCAGCGCGAGGGTGGCTACACCCGTATCACCCGCATCGCCCCCCGTAAGGGCGACAACGCTCCCCAGGCGATCATCGAGCTGGTGACCGAGCCTGTGTCCCCTAAGCAGGCGACGGTGCGCGAGGCCGAGGCAGCCGCGAAGCAGGCCGCCAAGGATGAGGACAATGAGATGGCTGAGGCTACTGAAGCCGCCATTACCGGGGGTATGGCCGAGGACGCGACCGACCAGGCCGTGGCCGCGAATGAGTCCGGTGAGGACGTCGCAGCCGCCGACCAGTCCGCAGTCGACCTGCAGAAGGAGTCCAAGGAGGCTGAGGCCGCTGAAGCCCAGGCTGAAGAGGACGCCGATGTGGCCGAGGACGTCGCTAAGGCCGACGAGAAGTAAGGCGCATATAACCAGGCGTGGCTGTTAGGCCCGCTTGGATGGTGTGAATGGGCTGGGGATTAAACCCCCAGCCCATTCTCGTATCCTGGGTGCTGATGTAAGGAGGACGAGGCATGGGCGGCGAACATGCGGATGCGAACCACGAACCTGGTAGCCTGACCAGGCTGAGGATTGACCTGGCCTACGAGGGTGGAGCTTTCCACGGCTGGGCCCGCCAGAACGGCTTACGCACGGTCCAAGGCAAAGTCGAGGAGGCCTTGAGCCGACTGCTGCGCCTGCCGGGCTTGATTGGCCCAGGGGTCGCTGGAGAAAGCCGTGGGGTAGAGGCATTTCCCTTCAGCGGCGAGCGGGGCGCAGCCCGCAGAGGAGAGGAGGCTTGGAGGCCCAGGCTCGTGGTCGCAGGCCGCACAGACACCGGTGTTCACGCTTTAGGCCAGGTCTGCCACGTGGACCTGCCTCAAAAGGCCCTCTCCGCTGTTGTGGGGCATATGGACGTCCCTGCACCCGTGGCCTTGGAGCGCCGATTGCGGCATCTGCTACCTGACGACATCGCGATTCACTCCGTGGGGTATGCCCCCAGCGGTTTCGACGCCCGCTTCTCCGCCCTGGAGCGCACCTACATCTACCGGGTTTGCGATGACCCCGCCCGGTTGGACCCCCGTTTACGCGGCTTCGTCCTGGCCCTGGACGGCCGCCTGGACTTGGAGGCCATGAACCAGGCCGCCGCCGCTGCGATTGGCTTGCATGACTTCGGCTCCTTCGCTACGCCGAACCCAGGTGGCACCACTATCCGCGAGGTCAAATATGCCCGTTGGGATCGCGCGCCAACCCACCCGCTCCTGTGTGAGGGGCAAGGCCCAGGCGAGGGGCCGGCCTACTTGGCCCCGATGGCCGAGTCGGGCCTGGTCTGCTTCACGATTGTGGCTGATGCGTTCGCCCACAATATGGTCCGCTCCCTGGTCAACGCCTGCCTGAAGGTCGGTCTGGGCAAGCGGAGGGTCGACTGGTTCCAGGGCAAGGTCGCGCACCCCGAGCGTGAGGGCTCGACCGGTCCGGCGCCTGCTTGCGGGTTGACCCTGGAGCATGTGGCCTACCCACCTGACAACCAGCTGGCTTCGAGGGCCCGCTCTATACGGGCCAAGCGCACGCTCGAGGACTGACTCCTCCATACCAGCCTTGACGCCCGTGGGGGGGGGTCAGGCCTTGCGCTCTCTGGTGAAGGCCGACGCGCCGTTCGACAGGTCGCCTATCTGTGGCATAATGGAAAAGTTGCCGCCACGGTGCAGCCGTTGGTAGCAAAGGATGAGTGTCCGAGCGGTCTAAGGAGCACGCCTCGAAAGCGTGTGAGGCTAACCCCTCCGCGAGTTCGAATCTCGCCTCATCCGCCTGAGAGAGGGTCCGGAGAGTATTCTTCGGACCCTTTTCGCGTTGTTGGGGCCGAGCCTGCTTCCTGTGGTTGGTGTGCCGCGCGCTCAACCTGTCGTTTCTGTGATGTGCGTCACAACTTCTGGCGACGGCGGGTGCCTCTAAACGTTCCTAAGAGGCTCGCGGGACTGGGGTGCGTCAGCGACGTTCGTATCGACACGGTTCGATGCCTGCGTTGACAGGGGTGGCGAACCGTGATTTCATACGTGGGCAAGTACATTCCTAAGAACCCAATGTTCGCTCCCTGGGGATGGGAGCGGCGGCGGTTTCCAATGAAGCAAACGTCGTCGTGGAGGAATATCCATGGTAGATACACAAGACATGAACACAAGCGGAGAGCCCGTGGCTCCCTCGTCCGGGAAGCCGGCCTTGGCCACTAACCTCGCCCCAGATACGGGCAAGCCACTGAGCGTCGGAAGGAACCTTCGGTTCGCTGTGGGCTTTGCGCTGGTCTCCATACTGTGGGCGCTGCCCTTCTTCATGGGCGCGAGCGTGCTCCTGCCCCACATTTTCGATGGCATGAAGGGAGTCTCGCCCGAAGGGGCTATTGGCCTGGTCAATTCGATCAGCTCCATCTTCTCCTTGCTGGCCAACATCGTGTTTGGCGCTCTCTCGGACATGTCCCGGTTTAAGGTGGGTAAGCGCACGCCCTGGATCGTCTTGGGTGGCGTCATCGCGGCGGTTGGCTATTTGCTCGCTTTCAACACGCAGAGCCTGGCCCTGATCGTGGTTGCCTGGTGCGTCGTCCAGGTGGGTCTGAACTGCATCATCGCCCCCGCCGTGGCCGTGCTCTCGGACCGCATCCCGGAGCTAACACGTGGCACCTTTTCCGCCCTCTATGGCGCGGGAGCAATCGTAGGTCAGCAGTTGGGCACCTTCGTCGGCTCCTTCTTCTTGTCCAACACGCACGCGGGCGGCATCGTGGGCACCGTCATCTTCCTCTTCTCCGGCATCATCGTGGTCCTTATCTGGCCCCGTGAGCAGTCCGCCGCCGAGAACGCCGCCAAGGTCTCCGCGGCCGACATCGCCCGCTCGTTCATACCTCCCACCAAGAACTGCCGGGACTTCTACCTGGCCCTCGGCGGGCGTCTGGTGTTCGTCATCGGCACCTTCATGATCTCCGGCTACCAGCTGTTCATCCTGCAGAAGTACATCCATCTGAGCCTTAGCGATGCCCGGACCGGTTTGCAGGTCATCGCCGTGATTACGGTCATCACCACCATCGGCGCCTCGGCGATCTCCGGCCCGCTCTCTGATTTCCTGCACCGTCGCAAGATCATCGTCGCCGCCTCCACAGTGCTCTTTGCCATCGGCTTGGCTGTCCCCATCTTCATGCCCACCGTGACCGGCATGTACATCTACGCGGCCTTGGCCGGCATCGCGAACGGCTGCTACATGTCCGTGGACCAGGCCCTCAACGTGGACGTACTGCCCAACCCCGATGAGGCAGGCAAGGACCTCGGCATTCTCAACCTGGCCAATACACTCGGGCAGATCCTGGCACCGGTCTTCACCACCAGGGTCATCGCCATCACCGGCGGGTATAAGATGGTCTTCCCCGTGGCCATCGTGTTCCTGTTGGTGGGTGCCTTCTTCATCATGACCATCCGTAAAGTCAAGTGATCCAAGTAAGCAGCAAGTGAGATTCGCAGGCCGCCCCCACGTGTCCGAACAGCTGCTGGAGGCGGCAGGTGGAAAGGAACATCATGAGTGAACCAACGCATGTGAACTCCAGCGACCTGAGCTTGGAGGAGGAGGCGAGCCTCACATCGGGTTCGGACTCCTGGCACGTCCAGGGCCTGCCCGACCGGGGGCTTGAGGGGTACATGATCACCGATGGGCCCTATGGTCTGCGCAAGGCCAAGGACTCCTCGTCCACGGACGTGTATGGCTCCGTGCCCGCTACCTGTTTCCCCCCGACCGCTGGCCTGGCCTCGTCCTGGAACCCTGAACTGACCTACAAGGTGGGCCAGGCCATGGGCGAGGAGTGCGTGCAGGAGAAGGTCGCGGTCATTCTGGGCCCCGGCGTCAACATCAAACGCAGCCCCTTGGGCGGACGCGACTTCGAATACTGGTCCGAGGACCCGGTGCTGACAGGGCATCAGGCGGCCGAGTTGGTCGAGGGCGTGCAGTCCCAGGGAATCGGAACCTCAGTCAAGCACTTCGCCGCCAACAACCAGGAGACCGAACGCTTGCGGGCAAGCTCCGACATGGATGAACGCACCCTGCGCGAGATTTACCTTCCGGCTTTCGAATACATCGTCAAGAAAGCCAAGCCCTGGACCCTCATGTGCGCCTACAACAGGCTTAACGGGGTCTTTGGCTCCGAGGACGGCCGACTCATGACCGATATCCTCCGTGGCGAATGGGGCTTCGACGGCATCGTCATGTCGGACTGGGGCGCCGTCCACAACCGCGCGGCCGCCCTCAACGCGGGTCTCAATCTGGAGATGCCGCCCTCGGACAGCGATGATCAGGTCGTCGCCGCGGTCAAGGCCGGCGAACTGAGCAAGGAACAGCTCGACAAGATGGCCCAAGGCATGATCGATCTGATTGAGAAGGCCAAGCCCGCCATGTCCCGTGACGGCTACCGCTACGACGTTCAGGCCCACAACCAGGTGGCCCGTCAGGCCGCCTGTGAATCCGTGGTCATGCTCAAGAACGAGGACGGGATCCTGCCCTTGCGCTCCAACGAGAAGATTGCGGTCATCGGCGAGTTCGCCAGGACCCCCCGTTACCAGGGCGGCGGGTCTTCACACATCTCGCCGACGATGGTCACTACAGCCTTGGAGGCCTTCGAGAACTCCAGCATGGAGGTGAGTTTCGCGCCCGGGTTCACCCTGGATGAGGAGCCTCAGGATGAAGCCCTGACCAACGAGGCCCTGCAGGCCGCCAGCAAGGCCGACAAGGTCGTGCTCTTCCTTGGCCTGCCCGAAGAGGCGGAGTCCGAGGGCTTCGACCGCACCAGCCTTGACATGCCGGCGAAGCAGGTGGGGCTGCTGGGCAAGGTCAGCGCCGTCAACCCGAATGTGGTCGTGGTCCTATCCAATGGATCCGTGGTCAGCCTGACCGATTGGCTGCCACAGGCCAAGGGAGTGCTCGAGGCTTGGCTCCTGGGCCAGGCTGGGGGTCAGGCCGTCGTCGACCTCCTGACCGGACGGGCCAACCCCTCGGGCAAGCTGGCCCAAACCATACCCCTCCGTTTGAACGACGACCCCACAGTGCTGAACTTCCCTGGGGAGGAAGGGCATGTCAACTATGGTGAGGGTGTCTTCGTGGGTTACCGCTATTACGACACCCTCGACAAGCCTGTGCTCTTCCCGTTCGGATTCGGCCTCTCCTACTCTGATTTCGAGGTCAGCGGCGTGCAGGTGGAGAAGACCGGCGCGAACGCGGCCCGCGTCCATGCCACGGTGACCAACACCTCCCAGGTGGATGGCGCCGAGACCTTGCAGGTCTACGTGGCCCCAGGCAAGGCCAAGGTCAACCGCCCCGCCCATGAGTTAAAGGCCTTCAGCAAGGTCTTCCTCAAGGCCGGGGAGTCCAAGGCCGTCTCGATGGACTTGGATGAGCGCGACTTCGCTTATTGGTCCAGGATCATGAAGGACTGGCATATCGAAGCCGGCGATTACGGCATCGAACTGGCGACTTCCTCGCGAGATATCGTCCAGACCGTCACCATCCATATCGATGGTGACGGTAAGACTTTCCGCCTGAATGAGGAATCCAGCATGCAGGAGTGGGAGGAGGACCCGATTGGGTCCCCCATCCTGAGCGCCAAGCTCAAGGAGCTGGAGGCGGATGGCGTCCATCTGCCCGATGATCCGAACACCATGGTGCTGTTCCGCACCATGCCCATGGGGACGGTCGTCACCTTCTCCGGCGCCAACGGCCGCCAGGTGATCAAGGATCTGATGGCTTCCTATAAGGCGGCATTGGCGAAGTAGCCTTCCTGGCATCCACCCAGGCGTCCTCGCCGGTTGCGCCCCATCCCGACTGCATCTCAGTCTGGATGGGGCGCAACCGTTATGGCCTCGGTCCCGGGGCGTTACTCGTTCGGGGCCGTCGATTCCTGGACGAAGGAGAGCAAGGCCTGAGGAAAGGCAGGGTAGCCCTGGCTGAGGGCGGTGTAAGTATGGGCCGTAGCCAAGAGGGAGAGGGTGCGTAGGGTGGACTCATGCTCGTGGCAGGCGGGCGTTGGGCCTTCGGAACGGTCGTCGCGACCTTGGCTGGCGGTGCCGAAGCCGTCGGCGTCCTGGACGGTGGAGACAGCGGAGCGGAAGACCTGGGTGAGGGAGCGGGCGCAATTGACCTCCACCACCGATTCGGTGGGCGCTTCCAGACCGTTGGCCGGGTCGGTCATGGTCTGTGGATGCTTGAGGAGCTTCTGAACGGAATAGACGGCTTGACGGGGGTCTGCGGTAGGGTCGGCCGAGGCCAGTGTCTGGGCGGCCTCATGGTGGCGGTCGCCGACCGATAGGAGGGCTTGGTCGCCTCCTGGCCGCCGACCGGCCAGGAGGATGAGCGAGAAACCGGATTCGTCCTCCGCCTTGGCGGCATCGGACACCTGTACGGGGTTCAAGAGGCGGGCCGCAGCGGGCAGGCTCTGTACCGCCTGTGTGGTCAGGGTTCCTGGGTCTTCGACGGTGGCGGACAAGGGGCTGGCGGGGGTCTGCTGCGCCCGGGTGTGGGCGGTCATCCACGCCAAGGCCGAGCGGTTGACGGCTTCGTCGAAACGGGTGGGGCAGCGGACGGTCACATCCTGCCAAGTCTGGGCGGCCGCAAGGGGCAGGATGATTCGGGCACCGGCGGCGCTGGTGAAGAAGGGATCCGCGGCGCGCCGGGTGAGCAAGCGGGCGTCGGTCCAAGCGCGGTCGCAGGAGCTCAGGCTCAAGTTGTCCTGGTGGGGATCCACCCGCTGGATGGCGATTGGGGAAGCGCAACCGGAGGCTGTAACGAATACGCCCAACAGGAGCAGGAGGCAGCGGCGGAACCGGCCCATGCTCCGCCGATTGAGGCCGCCTCGGCCGTTCGCTCCCAGCCTCAATAGTGTCTGCATGAAAGGCTAGAATAGTATGGATTGCAGACTGCGGACCGCGAGCCTGCGGGCTTACAAAAGCATAACTTCATAGGAGGTCTTGACATGGAATTGGACCTGGCTGAGATTCATCAGTTAGCCGCAGAGCAAGGAATAGATGCCGAGACCTTAGACGAGTCGCTTACCGAGGCGCTGCGTCTGGCCTATTCCAAGACGCCCCATGCCGCCAAGCACGCCCGGGTCGAGCTTGACGATCGCGCTGGGACATTCACCGTCTGGGCCCAGGACGAGATTCCCCAAGAACCCACCGAGGAAGACTCCCACCCCGCCCCCAAGCTGGGAGAGGAGTACGACGACACGCCGAACGACTTCGGTCGGGTCGCCGCCGCCACGGCGCGCGGCGTTCTGAACGACCTCTTCCGCGAGGCCGAGGATAAGCGAATCTTTGGGGCTTTCGCCGGTCAAAAGGAGCACTTGATCACCGGTGTGATTCAGCAGGACGCCCTGGACCCCAACAACGTACACGTGGCTGTCGGCGGAGTTGAGGCCATCCTGCCCAAGCGCGAGCAGGTGCCGGGCGAGCGCTACCGGCATGGGCAGCGCATCCGCGTCTACGTGGTCACCGTCTCGCGTGGTATGAGGGGTCCGGAGATCGTGGTCTCCCGCTCCCATCCGGGCCTGGTGCGCCGTTTGTTCGAGCTGGAGGTGCCGGAGCTCAACTCGGGGGCCGTCTCGATTATGGCCATCGCCCGCGAGGCCGGTGCCCGTACCAAGATAGCCGTCAAAGCCAACGCCAAGGGCGTCAACCCCAAGGGCGCTCTGATTGGCCCGGGCGGCGCACGCGTCCGCGCGGTCATGGAGAACCTGGGCGAGGAGAAAATCGACATTGTGGACTGGTCCGCAGCGCCGGACGAGTTCATCGCCTCCGCCCTCTCGCCGGCCACCGTGCGCGAGGTCGCCATCGTATCCGAACGCAATCAGACCGCGATCGCGTACATCCGCGATTCCCAGCTTTCGCTGGCCATCGGCAAAGAGGGGCAGAACGCCCGTCTGGCCGCCAAGCTGACCGGATGGAAGATAGGCATCGAGTCCCTGGAGACCCATCAGGCCAAGCTCAAGGAGCAGGAAGCCCAGGCTGCGCAGGAAGGTCAGACGGCCCAGGCCGCGCCAGCCGCCGCGCCAGAGGCGGCCGAGCGGACTTCGGATGCCGCATCGCAAGAGTCGGCAGGGCCTTCCCCCCAAGGTGAAGAGGGCTGAGTCGAACATCCGCAGGCGCGAGTATGCTTAAAACAGTGTCCGAAGTGCGCGGTTTTAAGCTGCCCGGATGCGGCAAAGAGACGAGGTAACACGGTCATGGTTGCACGATGATGCAGGATAGGTTCGCCGTCGAAAAGGAGTGATCGCGCCTTCATACGCGCGGTCGGTGTTAGGAGAGAAGTAAGTGCCCAAAGCGCGCGTGTATGAATTAGCCAAGGAGCTTGGTGTAGACAGCAAGACTGTCTTGAGCAAGCTGAAGGACATGGGGGAGTTCGTCAAGTCCGCCTCTTCCACAGTGGAGGCGCCGGTCGTTCGTCGTCTCAAGAACGCTTTCCCCCAGCCTGATCAGCAGGCGGGGAACAAGAAGACCAACCAGCAGCGCACGGGAACGCCCACTCCAGGGGAGCACCGTGCCGCCGCCAAGCCCGCCGCGAAGCCAGGCGCACCTCAGCAGCAGCCCGCAGCGAAGCCTGCGCCGGCTCCGACGCAAGCCCAGCCCAAGCCCCAGGCTCAGGCCCCGGAGCGCCCTGCGCAGGCTGAAAGCCCGAGCCCGGCGGCCCCCCGTCCAGCCGACCGCCGTTTCCCCGCCCCTGGCGGTTCCCGCCGTCAAGGCGCACCTGGGGAGCACGAGCGCCAGGCGCGCCCTGGTCAGCAGCCCCAGCGGCGGCAGGCCCAGACGCCCCGTCCCGGTACGCCCGGAGCGGCTATGCCCGGCCCGCGCCCACAGCAGCCTGGAGCCAGGAAGGGCGCCAACGCTCCACGGCCGGGCAACAATCCCTTCAGCCGCAAGCAGGGTATGAGGACCCCTACGCCTGGCGACATCCCTCGTCCGCACCCAATGGCCAGGCCTACAGTCAGCGACGGCAGGCGAGGCGGCGGCAAGGGCCGTTTCCGCAACGGACGCCCCGGACAGGGCACCGGTACCGGCAGGCCGGGGCAGTGGGGTCATAACCACACCGGCGCATCCGCAGGCGGCGCCCGTCCCGGTCAGACCGGCGGCAACCGCTTCGGCGGCGGCTTCCAGACCTCCGGCCCCGCCGGGCACAACCACGGTCATGGCGGAGCGGCGGGCGCTTTCGGGCGTCAGGGAGGCAAGTCCTCCAAGGCGCGTAAGAACCGCATGGCCAAACGCCATGAGTTCGAGGAGATGAAGGCACCCGTCATCGGTGGCGTGCGCATCCCCGCAGGCAACGGGCGCACCATTAAGCTGCGCCAAGGCGCCACCCTGTCCGACCTGGCCGAGAAGATCAACGTCAATCCGGCCGCCCTGGTCACTGTGCTCTTCCACCTCGGCGAGATGGCCACGGCCACCCAGTCGTTGGACGAGACCACCTTCGAGGTGCTGGGCCAGGAGATCGGTTGGAACATCAAGATCGTCTCCGCTGAGGAAGAGGACCGTGAGCTCCTGCAGCAGTTCGACATCGACCTGGACTCCGAGAAGGAGGGTCAGGACGATCAGGACCTGAAGCCACGGCCGCCGGTGGTGACGGTCATGGGCCATGTCGACCACGGCAAGACCCGACTCCTGGACACCATCCGCAAGACCAACACGTCCGCACACGAGGCCGGCGGCATCACCCAGCGCATCGGCGCTTACCAGGTGACCGTCGATCTGGAGGGCGAGCCGCGCAAGATCACCTTCCTGGACACCCCCGGTCACGAGGCCTTCACGGCCATGCGCGCCCGCGGAGCCGAGCTGACCGATGTGGCCATCCTGGTGGTGGCCGCGGACGACGGCGTGATGCCGCAGACGGTCGAGGCCATCAACCACGCCAAAGCGGCCGACGTGCCGATCGTGGTGGCGGTCAACAAGATCGATGTCGAGGGAGCCAACCCCGAGAAGGTGCGCGGGCAGTTGACCGAATTCGGCCTTGTCTCGGAGGAGTACGGCGGCGACACCATGTTCGTCGATATCTCCGCGAAGCTGGGCACGAATGTGGACAAGCTCCTGGAAGCCGTGCTCCTGACGGCGGACGCCGACCTGGACCTGCGCGCCAACCCGGACATGGACGCGCGTGGAGCCACCGTCGAGGCCCGTCTGGACAAGGGCCGCGGCGCCGTCGCGACCGTGCTGGTCCAGCAGGGCACCCTGCGCGTGGGCGATGCGATTGTGGCTGGTTCGGCTTACGGGCGTGTGCGCGCCATGATGGACGAGAACGGCCGCTCCATGAAGGAAGCTACGCCCTCCACGCCCGTGCAGGTGCTAGGGCTTACATCCGTGCCTTCGGCCGGTGACCTGTTCCTGGTCGCCCCCGAGGACCGCACGGCCCGCCAGATCGCCGAGAAGCGGGAGGCCACCACCCGCGCCGCTCAGCTGGCCAAGCGCCGCAAGGTCGTCTCCCTGGAGAGCCTGAAGGAGCAGTTCGCCAAGTCCGAGGTGGACATGCTGAACATCGTCATCAAGGGCGATTCCTCCGGCTCGGTCGAGGCCCTGGAGGACTCCTTGATGAAGATCGAGGTCTCCGACGAGGTCGGCATCCAGGTGATCCACCGCGGCGTCGGCGCCATCACGCAGAACGACGTGAACCTGGCGACGGTCGACAAGGCCGTCATCATCGGCTTCAACGTCCGCCCCAACCGGCAGGTGCAGGAGCTGGCCGATCAAGAGGGCGTGGAGATCAAGTACTACTCGGTCATCTACCAGGCGACCGAGGACATCGAGGCCGCCCTCAAGGGCATGCTCAAGCCCGAGTACGAGGAGGCGACAACCTCGCACTCGGAGATCCGCGAGATCTTCCGCTCCTCCAAGTTCGGCAATATCGCCGGAGTCATGGTCCAGGACGGCACGGTCAAGCGGGGCACCAAGGCCCGCATCTCCCGCAACGGGGTGGTCACGGTCAACGAGCTGGAGATCTCCTCCCTGCGCCGGTTCAAGGACGACGTCAACGAGGTCTCCGAGGGTTACGAGGCCGGCATCAACCTGGGCGACTTCAACGACATCCAGGTCGGTGACATCATCGAGACCTACGAGATGCGGGAAGTCGAGCGCAAGTAAGCGCCCGGGCCCTAAGGGCGCCGATCGGACAGATGTACAAGCGAAGGACGAGTAAGGAGAATAGGCGATGGCCTCTGGCAGCAACCCGAGAGCGGTACGAATCGCGGCACTGATTCAACGGGTCATCGCCTCATCCTTGGAATCCAAGATGCACGACAAGCGCCTGGATGGGGTGACGATCACCGAGGTGCGGGTCACCAACGACCTGCAAATCGCCAAGGTCTACTGGACCCAGATAGGCAAGCCCGGCCACGAGCAAGGCGAGCGAAAGCGCGCCCAGCAAGCCCTGCGCCAGGCGACCGGCCGCCTGCGCTCGCTGGTGGGCGCCAAGGCCGGTCTGAGGTTGACGCCGACCCTGCGGTTCATCTACGACGAGGTGCCCAGCCAGGCCACCGAGATCGAGGATGCGCTCACCATCGCCCAGAAGCGCGACCAGGAGCTCCAAGCGGCCCGGGCCGACGCTGAATACGCCGGCGACCCTGACCCATACAAGCATGATGACGAGGAAGACGAGGCCGGGGACGACCCCGACCGCACCGCCGATGATGACGAGGGGCACGACCAGGCTGGTTGGTCCGACTTGGACCCGGAGTTCGGCCACGCCCAAGAGGTCGAGGACTGACCGCCAACCGCTCTCAAGAGGACGGCGACCCCTGGCGGCGGGCGGCGAGGCGAAAGAGACGTGGGCGGATGCGCAGCGGAATACTGATAGTCGATAAACCCCAAGGGGTCACCAGCCACGACCTGGTGGCTGCGGTGCGCGCCCGGCTGGGGATGCGCCGCGTGGGCCATGCCGGCACCCTGGACCCGATGGCGACTGGGGCCCTGATTGTGGGGTTCGGCCAGGCTACGCGGCTGCTTAACGCCATCGTGGGGCACGACAAGACTTACGAGGCCACCATCCGCCTCGGTCAGGCCACCGACACCGACGATGCGGACGGCGAACCATTGCCGGCCGAGCCGGGCGCTGAGGAGCTGCTGTCCGAACTCACCCGGCAAGGGGTGGAAGCGGTCATCAAGGAGCACTATACCGGGGACATCGAGCAGGTGCCGAACGTCTATTCCGCTATCAAAGTGGACGGCAAGCGGGCGTACGACCTGGCGCGCGCGGGGCAGGACGTCAAGCTGAAAGCCCGACCAGTCACTATCAGCGAGTTCGAACTACTGAGCTATGAGCCCACCCGGGCGGCGGACGGGGCGGCGGTCATTGACTGCCGGGCTCGCGTGTCCTGTTCGTCAGGCACCTACATACGCGCCCTAGCCCGGGATTTAGGCCGGGAACTGGGCGTCGGCGGTCATCTGACGGCCCTGCGCCGCACCCGGGTGGGGCGGTTCGATTTGGCCGACCCGGACATGCGCGCACGAGCGCTCACTGCACGCGTAGGGGAGCGCACCTACACGGACCGGCAGGGGCAGATCAGAATCCGTAAGCGGGCCGACCTGGACCAGGACCGGCTGGAGCTGCATCGGCGGGCTCTGAGCCTGGCTGAGGGCGCGAAACTCGCCATGCCGACCCAACCGGTGAGCCCAAAGCAAGCGCAGGAGCTCCAACACGGGCGGTTCGTGGACTTGACCTTATCCGGTCCCACGGCGGCCCTGCTCGCTCCAACTGACGGCTGTGAAGAGCGTCTGGTGGCCATACTGGAGCCATATGGGGTGGGTCGGGCCAAGCCCCGCGCGGTATTCACCCTTGACGAAGGCTGAAAAAGCCACCTGCCCGGTGAGCGGCGAATCGCCGGGCGGCGAGAGGAAAAGGACACGAATGAACGTCAGCAGATTGGAACCGGATACCAGCGGGATTGTGGACTGGCCCACACTGAGCACTAGAAAACAGAGCGTGGTGAGCGTAGGCGTGTTCGACGGGATGCACCGAGGGCACCGGGCCGTCATTGAGCGGTTGGTGGAGCTGGCCCACGAACAGGGCGACTATGCGGTCGTCATCATGTTCGACCCCAGCCCCAAGCGCGTGCACTCCTACGCGGCCACGCACGGCGGTGCTGAACTGCCCGACGGCGAGCCCTCGGCCGATCCGGACGAGCTGATGGCTGCGGGGGAGCGGATTCGTCTGATGCGCGGCCTGGGGGTGGACTGGGTGCTGTCCGTAGGTTACTCCTTGGCCTTCGCGGCCAAATCATACCGGTACTTCTTGGGATCGCTGGCGGGCACAATCGGTATGCGCACGCTAGTGCTCGGGCAGGACGCGAGTATGGGCTCGGGGCGCGTGGGCGACATCCGCGCCATCCAGGAGCTGGCCGAGGCCACCGGCGTATTCAGGCTGGAAGTGGTGGACGATGCCGGTCCTGGCCTGACCTGGACGCCCACTTGTCACATCCCCGTCCCCCAAGGCCCGGGCGAGCCGGCGGACCCGCTGGAGGGGATGAACAAGGCTGAGCGGCGGGCCTGGACCAAGGCTCACGCTTGCAAGCATGTGCGGGCCTGGAGCTCCTCGAACGTGCGCTCGCTGCTGGACCAGGGCCGTATTGGTGCCGCCGATGCTGTGTTGGGGCGGCCGCACGTGGTTGAGGGCGAAGTGGTGCACGGGGAGCAGCGGGGCCGCGCCCTTGGCTACCCGACCGCCAATATCTCGCCTGATTACAGCGGATACATGCCCGCAGAAGGGGTGTATGCGGGCTGGTTGGTGGACTTGGGGCCCGCCGAGGAGGCCGAGCGCGATGCCAAGGCAGCCAGCGGTGACCAGGACCAGGAGCGCGTGGCCGTCAGCAGCCTTGAGGCTCGGCTAGCCCCCGGATCGCCCTGGCGCTGGCCCGCCGACATTTCGATAGGCAGCAAGGAGACTTTCGCTGAAGACGGGCGGACCTACGAGCGGGTCTTGGAGGTCAACGCCATAGCCGGCGACGACTGGCTGGAGCTGTATGGCCACCGGGTCCGGGTGGAGTTCCTGGCCTACCTGCGGCCACAGGAGAAGTTCGCCGACGGGGATGCGCTCGCCGACCAGCTCCAGCGTGACGCCGCTGATTCGCTCCGTTTGGCGCAGGAGGCCGCCGCTCGCTCCTAGGGGTCGACACCGGCGGGCCGGGGAGGCGATCGCGGTTTCTTCCATCCCGTTCTGCCCGTAGCACCGCCTGGCTTTGGGGCCGACAGCGTTGCATGCATTGTGCGGGGGCGCCGCTGGCTTTCGGCAGGTTGTGGCTGTGGTAGTGCTCGTAGGCGGTGTGAGTGTGGCGGTGGCGGCCTGGATCAGGCTTGGGCGGCGAGCTTGGCTGCCAGGCGGTCCAGGAGTCCGGCGACTGGGGAAGCCATTGGCGCGCAGCTTAGGGCTTGGCGGGCCTGGGACACCTGGGAGCGGGCCTGGGCCTTGGCGCCTTCAATCAGGTCCGGATGGGCTTGGAGATAGTCCAGCACCTTCAAGGGGTCGTCGGCCTCCAAGACCTGTTTGAAGGTGGGATCGGACTCCAAGCCCAGGATGACCGGCAGGGTGTAGATGCGGTCCTGGATGTCCTCCAGCTTGGGCTTGCCGGAGTCGTGGACAACGTCGAAGTCGCCGATGTCGTCGATGATTTGGAAGGCCATCCCCAAGTGTTCGCCGAAAGCGCTGGCAGCGGCCAGCAGACCCTCCTCCGGCTCGGACGCGCTCAGTTTGACGCCGGTGAGGCAAGCCAGGCGGAAGAGGGCAGCGGTCTTTCCCTGGATGGCGCGCTCGTAGTAAGCGCGGGTGACGGTCAGGTCTCCTCGGCCCGACTCCTGCAGGAGTTCACCGCCCACAATCTCGCACACTGTGCCAGCCTGCTCGCGGATGAACGCGGTAGAGGGCGCGATCGAGGCCATAATCTCCATGTAGCGGGACAGAATCAGGTCGCCCAGGTAGATGGCCGCCTTGTTGCCGCGGATCCTGTGGACTGTGGGCTGGCCGCGCCGCACGTCCGCGCCGTCGAGCACGTCGTCGTGGACCAGCGTGGCCAGGTGGAGCATCTCTATCGCCGCCGCTCCGGTCACCAGCAGGCTGTCAGGGCCGAAGGGTCGGGCGTCATCGGACTCTTGGGCACGGCCGAAAATCAGGACCAGGGCGGCGCGCACCATCTTGCCGTGATTGTTCAGGAGCCTGCGGTAGTCCTGCTGGTAAGGCTCCACGGAGGTCTCCTCGCGTTCCAGCCGACCGATGACCTGCTGCATGTCCCCCTTGAGCAGCTCTCGTTGCCTGTCTGTCATAAGCGACTCAACCTCTCAAACGATTTGACTGCTCCCAATATAGCAAGGAGGAGCGGTGATGACCCGCCTGATTCACCGCCGACCGACCCTGCTTGCGCCCAACTGTGCCTCAGCTCACAGAGAGGCGGGTCCCGGCTGGCGGCGCCCGATGAGGCGCTGGCCGGCCGCCGCCCAGCGGGAGGGAATGAAGTAGGGTGGAGGCATGAGCGATGCACACCGATTTTTGAGCAGCCAGCCCGGCGGCGTCAGCGAGGACGACCGTCGCCTGTCTGTCTCCGCCCGGCTGGGACGCCTGCAATTTCACCGTTCCGGCAAGTTCCGGGTCCTCCAATTCGCGGACGTTCAGGAGGGCCCCAAAGTCTCCAAGGACACCGTCCGCCTGATTGCCGCCGCCTGCGACGCGGCCCGGCCCGATCTGGTGATTTTCACCGGCAACCAAATCGCCGGCTACGACTCCGCCTTCGAGAAGACCTTCCGCAAGCGCCGCTGGTCCACTCGCCTGGACTCCGTGTATTCCACCGGCCTGACCATGAGCCGGTGGATGGGGGACGCCTTGCACGGCTTCATGAGGCCCAACCAGTCCGCAGTCCCTGGCCAGGCGCGCGGACAGGAAGCCGATTCCGCCCCGCGCCGGGAGCAGGAGCTGCGGGCCAGTGAGGACCTGGTGCGACAGACCATCGCGCAAATCGTGCAACCCCTGGTCGAGCGGGGCGTGCCCTTCGCCGTGACCTACGGCAACCACGACTTCCAGTGCGGTCTGGACACCGACCGGATGGACGCCATCTACAGGGAGTTCCCCGGCTGCTTGAACCCGGAGTCCGCGGCGGCGGCCCAATCCGACTTGCCCCGGTCCCTGCCGGCCTCCGGCATGTCCGACCAGCGGGCCTATGCTTGCGAGCCTGGCACCTTCGCCCTGCCTGTCGCCCCCGTCCAAGGCGAGGCGCCCGTCCTGGGGCTGGTCCTGCTGGATTCGGGCGACTACGCGCGCACGGGAGGCTATGGATCGCCCTCACGGCGGGGCTTGGACTTCCTCAGGCGGGCGCCTGGCTTCATCGGACAGCGTTCCATGGTCTTCCAGCACATGCCGCTGCCCCAGTACTACCAGCTGCTTAAACCGGTCCCCGCGACCACGGCCAACGCCATCCAGGGCTACCGCGCCTTCGACTCCGCCTGTTACACCCTGGATGAGGCCAAGACCCTGCCTGGTTCATTCCTGGGCGAGGGCGTCTCCTGCCCGGACCACGACAGCGGTGAGTTCGCAATTCTGAAAAAGGCCGACTATTTCGCCTTGTTCGCGGGCCACGACCACCGCAACGGTTTCGTGGGCTCGGTGGATGGGGTCACGCTGGGCGTCACGCCCACCTGCGGGTTCGCCTCCTACGGCCCGGTGCCGGCCAAGCGGTCCGCCCGCCTGTTCGAGTTCGACATCCGCCATCCCCACCAGCCGCGCACCCAGCTCCTGGAGTTCGGAAGGCTTGTCGGACGGCCCAGTTCCAACAAGGCCTACACCTTCGCCTTAAGTCATATGCCCGTGTCTAAGGGCGATGCCTTCGACCTGCTGCGTAAGCCCAGGATCCTGGCCGGCAGTCTGGCCACCTTGGCGGCGGGGCTGGTCGCTTCGCTTGGATCCTCAGGTTCCGGCGCTGTCGGAGACGGCGAACGCAGGGGACACTCGGACCGTTAACCGCGCGGTCCTATGCTGGAAGCGCTCTGTTGGAGGGCATCGCTCAAGTACTTGCCTGCAGCCATGACCAGTGGCGCGTAGTGGCGGCCGGGGGCTTGGCTCATGCGTTCGACCGGGCCGGATATGGCGATTGCGGCCATGACTTGGCCCGCTGGGTTGCGAATCGGGGCGGAGATTGAGCACACGCCCTGCTCATGCTCGTTAATCGACTCAGCCCAGCCGCGTTTGCGCACGTCGGCCAGCCGGGAGGCGCTGAATTTGGCCCGTAGCAGGATTTGATGGATACGCTCGGGGGAGTCCCAAGCCAGTAGAATCTGCGAGGCGGCGCCCGCCTGCATGGAAAGCACGGCGCCCACGGGGATTGAATCACGTAAGCCGGAGGGGCGGTCCAGGGCGGCTATGCAGATTCGATGCTCGCCCTGGCGGCGGAAGATTTGCGCGGATTCGCCGGTCCGGTTCAACAGGGTGCGCAGGATGGGACCGGCGGCGTTGAGGAGCCGGTCCTCGCCAGCGGCGGCTGCCAGCTCGGCGAAGCGGGAGCCCAGCGTGAAGCGCCCGTGCTCGTCGTGGCAGACGAAGCGGTGCCTCTCCAAGGCGGTGGCCAGGCGGTGGGCCGTGGGTCGGGCGAGGCCGGTGGCTTTGACGAGTTGACCTAGTGTGATGGGCCCATTTTCCAGAGCTTCCAGGATTTTGACTGTTTTGTCGAGCACTCCGACGCCGGAATGTATGTCGCCATCGTCGGTTGCAGGCTCGTCTGCGTCACGGTACCGCGCTTCCTGTACGGCTTCGCGGAGCCAGGTATGGTCGATAGCTGCTGCATGTGAAGAATGCGCCATACCCTGACAGGGTACATCTCACTATGTGAACGATAGAAGTCAGTTTTGTTACTGGAAGCTTACGGTCCCGGGGTCGTCCGAGCGGGCGAGCCGTGCGGAGCTGGTGTATCTTTGACTGGGAGAGAGAACGCGCTGGGCATTACAGCCCGGGGTTTCGGCAGTTGGGGAGTGGATGACGGGCAGACACGCTGGATGCGGCAAGGGTCATCCCCGTCCGGGGTCTCGTCGCATCCTCGCCAAGGTGCCAGCCGTCGCGGCATCTGCGCCCGGTCGGGTCGATCCGCAAGCCCTGAGCCGGAGCGCCCTGGCCAAAGTGCGGGACGAGGTCAGCTCCCAGGCCGTCTTCGTCTTCCTGTACATGGTTGCCATGCAGCTGGTCGGCTACGCCCTCGGAATCATGCTGATAGCGGTCCGACAACTGCCTCGGACGGGCGGCATAGCCTTCGATCGCACCGTCGCCAGTCTGGACGGTTCGTCCACCGCCGAGCTCTATCTCTTCTCCACCGCCATCGCCTTCGCGTTCATGGTCCTTTACCGGCGCGAGCAGGTCGCTGATCCGGGACCCTACGGCGTCTTCCGTCGTTCCAGCCGGTCCATGACCGCGCCGCTCATGCTGACCTGCCTGCTCCTGTCCCTAGGCGCCCAATCGCTGTCCATGTTCTACGACTTCGGCCTGAGCCGGACCGTCGGTGGCCTGAGAGAGACCACCTTGAACGGTCTGGGAGCCTCGGCCTTGGAGACCGTGGGCTCGTCGCCCGCCTCGCCGCCCATGCTCCTATACAGCTGCCTGTGGGCGCCGGTGGTGGAGGAGACCGTCTTCCGGGGGGCCGTCCTGGGCTCCCTCAAACGCTACGGGCGGGGGTTCGCGGTCGTTACATCCTCCTTCCTGTTCGCACTGATGCACGGCAGCCTCTCCCGGTCCTTCTTCGCCTTCGGCCTGGGTCTGGTGCTGGGTTTCCTGGCCTGCGAGCACAGCCTGATTTGGTCGATTGCCCTGCACATCACCTCGAACCTGATCGCCATCTTCCTGCCAGGCCTCCTGCGAGAGTCCCTGGAGGCCCGAGGTCTGTCGGGGGCTGGACTGGAGGGTGGGCAGGCGGCTTTCTGGGCGATGATAGCGGCCCTGGCCGCCCTGACCTTGCTTGTCCAGCGCCGCAGCTTGGTCGCCTTCCTGCGCTCCGAACGGTCGGCGCCCAACCTCTACGCCTCTTGGGGCTCCTACTGGTTCCTGTTCGTCAGTGGGATCCAGGTGGCCCTGATTCTGTGGCGCCTGGTCCATTGACGCGCCTGACCGCAGGCGCTCGCGAGCGTTCCGGAGGCCAGTAAGGGGTGGCGCTAGACTGGGAATCGTTACATTTCGGAGAGCCGCGCCTGAAAGACTGTCGGAGCGGATGGCTGCAAGCACGGGAAAAGGGGTGGTTATGAAGCGGTCGAGGAAAGCGGCCAGTGGACGGGAGCGTGCCTTAGGCCAAGCCGAATCCAGCCTGACTCCTCAGCTCTCACCTTCCCAAACCTGGCCGTCGCAATCGGCCGAGTCGGCCTCCCGCAGTACGACCAGGCAAGCGCGGATTAGGTTGAACGACCAGTCGGGCGCGTTAATCATCTACCTGGTGGTCATGCAGCTGATCGGGCCAGCTGTGGCCGCGGCCCTGATCGTCATCTTGCAGAGCATGCGCAAGCAGATGGTGTCGGTCGATACTGTCGTCTCGCAGATCGACGGCAAGTACGCAGGGGTGATGAACCTCGTCTGCGCGGCCACCGCTTTCGTCTTCTGGATCGCCACCCACAAGCGTCAGATCGCCGACCCGGGCCCCGACGGGGTCTTCCACCGCCGTCTGCGCCGGATGACCCCCTGGGTGCTCCTGGGCTGCATGGCCCTGCTCCTGACCGGCCAGTCCTTGAGCACCATCTACGACCAGGGCTTCAACTGGGTCATCCACCGACTGTCTCTCAGGGCCACGACCTCCTCCGAGATGATCGAGGCCGCGTCCGGCTCCACGGCCATGTTCCTCTATGTCTCCTTCTTTGGACCGGTCGTCGAGGAAGTGGTTTTCCGGGGCGTGATCATGAACAGCCTCAAGCCCTACGGCAAGGTCTTCGCCATCATCACTTCGTCAACCATGTTCGCCTTCTTCCATTCCGACATTTCCCAGGGGCTTTTCGCCTTCTGCATTGGGCTGGTCCTGGGCTATGTGGCCTGCGAGTACTCGATTTTCTGGTCCATCCTCCTGCACATAGCGAACAACCTGCTGATTTCCAACCTGGGTTCCATGGCCGTGTCGAGCCTGCCCGGCCCCGCCAAGGACTGGGTCGACCCGGTCCTGTTGGTCGGCGGCCTCCTTTTGGGCGCCTTGGTCCTCTACCTGGCCCGGGGGCGCGTCCGTGGCTTCATCCTGGCCAACCGCGCCAGCAAGGGGATTTACGCCTCCTGGGGCGGCTTGTGGTTCATTGTCTACCTCATCCTGCAAATCCTCGTCACGGCAATGGAGTTCGCGCCGTCTGTGTCGTGATCCCCCCCCCCCCCACGAGGCCATTGAGCTCGGGCGGTTGCGCCCGCAGTTGGGAGCTTTCGGCTCCGCGCGCATTTTCACGGGGCGCTTACAGTCGCTGTGGCACACTGTTCCTTAGTGGTGTTATGAGTATGGATTTCAGTGTATAAGAGGCGCGCAGGCCGATGTGGGTCCGGGGCGCGTGAAGAGGAGCGGGAATGACAGCGGTGAACCCTAAGGCGGACGTGCTGCACGTAGTGGGCGGCAAGCCTTTGACCGGCAGCATCCATGTGCGCGGGGCCAAGAACTTCGTCTCCAAGGCCATGGTCGCGGCCCTGCTGGCGCCTGGCGTCTCGATTCTGAAGAACGTGCCGGAGATCCGTGACGTGCAGGTGGTCTCGGACCTCCTGCGCCTGCACGGGGTAAGCGTGGACGTGGAGCCCGAGGAGGGCGTGGTCACGATCGACGCGACCCACGTGGAGCTGGCGGACGTGGCGGATGTGGACACCCTATCCGGTTCCTCCCGCATCCCGATCCTGTTCTCCGGTCCTCTCCTGCACCGCCTGGGCGAAGCCTTCATCCCGGCCCTGGGCGGCTGCAAGATCGGCTCGCGGCCCATCGACTTCCACTTGGAAACCCTGCGCAAGCTGGGGGCCAAGGTGGACAAGGAGCACGAGGCCGGCATCCACATCACCGCGCCCGACGGCCTGCATGGCGCGAAGATCCACCTGCCCTACCCCTCGGTCGGCGCCACTGAGCAGACCCTGCTGGCTGCGGTCTTGGCCGAAGGCAAGACCGAGCTGTCCGGCGCTGCCACTGAGCCCGAGATCATGGACCTGGTGGCGGTGCTGCAGAAGATGGGCGCGCAGATCTCCGTGGATGTGGACCGCACGATCCGCATCGAGGGCGTCAAGTCCCTGCAAGGCTACCGGCACACCTCCCTGCCCGACCGGATCGAGGCGGCCTCCTGGGCCTCGGCGGCCCTGGCCACCCACGGCGACATCTTCGTGCGTGGCGCTCACCAGCCCGACATGATGACTTACCTGAACGTGTTCCGCAAGATCGGCGGCGAGTTCGACGTGCGCGACGATGGCATCCGTTTCTGGCACCCGGGCGGTGACCTGAAGCCGGTGGCGATCGAGACCGACGTGCACCCCGGGTTCATGACCGACTGGCAACAGCCGCTAGTGGTGGCCATGACCCAGGCCAAGGGCCTGTCGATCGTGCACGAGACCGTTTACGAGAACCGCTTCGGCTTCACCAAGCCCCTGGTGCAGATGGGCGCCACCATCCAACTCTACCGGGAGTGCCTGGGTTCCCTGCCTTGCCGCTTCCAGCAGCGCAACTTCGAGCATTCGGCTGTGATTTTCGGCCCCACGCCACTGACCGGGCAAGACATCGACGTGCCCGACCTGCGTGGCGGCTTCAGTCATCTGATTGCGGCCCTGGCGGCCTCCGGGCCCTCCGAGGTGCACGGCATCTCGTTGATCGACCGGGGCTACGAGGACTTCCGCGACAAGCTGGTCGCCCTGGGCGCCGACATCGATTGAGACTGACGGCGGTCCCGTAGCAAGTCCAGTGATTGCTTGTTGAAGGCAGGGGAGGGCGGCTCGTTCGGGGCCGTCCTCCCTTGTTTGTGCTCCCATGCAGCCGAGTCTCCTCGCAGTCCTGCGGAAAAGTGTAGAAAGTCCACTGCTTGTCTGCGCCCGTGAGCTCCTGGGCTTGCCCTGGTGCACAATAGTGGCATGGCATCGAAAGGCAAACCCTCACCGCGTTCGGCGGTCAGCCCGCTCTCGAACGAACAGGTGGCCAAGCTGGCCCAGGCCCATCGGCTGGTGGACCCCACCCACTACTACCCGACAGGGCCGCGTAAACCCAACGAGGCCGAGATCGACGAGCAGAACCCCAAGGCGACGGGCCGCCTTCTGGCCGGCGCCTCCCGGGTTGTTCGCGCCTCCTGCAAGGTGCGCGCCTGGGGGCTGGAGCAGGTGGCTGAGACCGGCCCCTTCATTACCGCCGCCACCCATGTCACCCAGTTCGACGTGTTCATCCCCATGATTTCGCTCTTCCACCAGGGGCGTCGCCCCCGGTACATGGCTAAGGCCGAGATGGCCAGCTGGCCACTGATAGGCCGCTGGTTCCGCTGGGTGGGCATGCAGCCGGTGCCGCGCAGGAGCGGGCAGGCCGAGCGGATCGAGCGTGAATCCATCAAGATCGTGACCTCCGGCAGGCCGCTGACCATCTGGCCTGAGGGCACAGTGACCCGTGACCCCCTCAAGTGGCCCATGTCCCTGAAACCCGGCGTTGGGGTCATAGCCCTCAAATCCTCGCGAATACTGGGTCGACAGGTGCCCCTCTTCCCTTGCGTGACCTGGGGGGCCGCCTCAATCAACCACTGGTGGCCGTGGCCCCGCAAAAACGTGGTCATGTGCTACGACAAGGCCCTGGACTACTCCGACCTACTGGAAGGCATGGAGGACTGGGGGGAGGAGCCGCCGCGTGAGGCGGTGGACGAGCTGTGCCGTCGTCTGCGCGATCGGATGGAAGCCGTCATGAGCGAGATCCGGGGCGAGGACCCGCCGGTCGAAGGCTACTTCGACTATGGGAGCATGACGCGCAAGCCCAGAGCATAAGGGCCTGGCGGCTCTGTGCCGCGTGCGCCCTCAAGGATTGGTCTGCCCCCGGGTGGTGACGGTCCCTGACGGTCTCGGTTCGGCGCAACTTGAAGGCCGTATGGGCGCAAGTCTAGGATGGGTGTGTTTGAACGCATCCAGAATCGGCAAACAGTTGGTCAGGTGGCATTGATGCCAACCCGGCCAGGCACAAGGAGCGGTATGACGAAGATTGCGGTCTTAGGAGCCGGAGCGTGGGGCACCACCTTCGGGCAGGTGCTGGCGGACGCGGGCAACCAGGTGGTCATGTGGGGCATTGAGCCTGCAGTGGTGGACGCCATCAACCATGACCATCGCAACCCCGTACGTACGCCGACCATAGAGCGTCTGCCGGATGCCATGACCGCCAGCCTGGACCGGGAGGAGGCCGTGGACGGCGCCGGAATCGTAGTCGTGGCCATCGCGGCCCAGCACGCCCGCGAGGCCCTGGAGCCCTTCCGGCCCCTAATCGGAGCGGACGCCGTCGTCGTCTCCCTGATGAAAGGCATCGAGCGGACGACCGACAAGCGCATGGACCAGGTGGTCACCGAAGCCCTGGGGCTGCCGGAAGAGCGGTTCGCCGCCGTCTCCGGGCCCAACCTGAGTCGGGAGGTGGCCGTCCGCCAACCTTCGGCCGCAGTGGTCGCCTCAGTGAGCCCCGAAACCGCGCAGCGCGTGGCTCAAGCCTGTGAAGCGCCGTATTTCAAGCCGTTCGTGTCCACCGATGTCATCGGGCTGGAGCTGTGCGGGGCCTTGAAGAACGTGACCGCGCTCGCTGTCGGCATGTCGCGCGGGGCAGGCTACGGCGAGAACACCGCCGCCATGATCCAAGCCCGTGGGCTGGCCGAGTTGACCGCACTGGGCGAGGCGGCCGGTGCCGATGCCAAGACCTTCGCCGGGCTGGCCGGCGTGGGGGACCTGATCGCCACTTGTGCCTCATCCCTGAGCCGCAACTACACCTTCGGATTCAATCTGGGCCGTGGGATGAGCATCGAGGAGGCCACCGAGGCCAGCCAGGGCGTGGCTGAGGGCGTGCCCGCCACGAACGCGGTGGTAGGCATGGGCCGGAGCCTGGGCGAGCCGACGCCGCTGGCTCAGGCCATGAGCCATGTGTTGGACCAGGGCCTGGACTGCGCGGGAATGATCGAGGAACTGTTCGGTGGTCCGATTTCGGCCGAATGAGCCTGGTGGGGATGGTCCGTCCCTGGTTCCGCTGATTGCGCCGCGCGGGCTTGAGCCGAACCGCCGCCGGGCCATGCCGGGGCCTATCCTGGCAAGTAAGGGAACGCCTGCGGGCGCAGCGGGCGCGCGATTGCGCATGCGCTGATTCGCGGGCCAAGGAATCTAAGGAATGAGAAGCGATATGGCGAGTAAGCGGCGGGTGGCGGTACTGTACGGTGGCCGGGCGGATGAGCACCCTATTTCCTGCGTTTCCGCAGCCGGGGTCCTCAATGCCATAGATCGCGACCGGTTCGAGCCGGCGCCGATTGGCATCACCCGTGATGGCGTGTGGACCGTCGGTGGTGAAGACCCGCGCCAGTGGAACCTGGGCGGCCCTGAGCTGCCCGAGGTGCTCGTACGTGAGACCAGCCGGCCGGTCCTGCTCGACATCGCCGAGGGGGCCGACGGCTTCTATGCCGGCGCCCACGAAGACCTTGAGGCCGCCTCGCGGGCTTCGCGCCCGCCGGTCCTGGGTTCGGGCGCGAATGGCCGGTCCCTGGAGCCCCTGGGGCACATCGACGCGGTCTTTCCCGTCCTGCACGGTCCCTTCGGCGAGGACGGTACGGTCCAGGGTCTTCTGGACATGATGGGCCTACCGTACATCGGTTGCGGCGTCTTCGCTTCGTCCGCCTGCATGGACAAGCACTTCACGAAGATCCTGCTGCGCGCGGCGGGCATTCCTGTCGCGCCCGGCATCACCGTGGATTCTCGCACCCTGGCAGGGGGCGAGTCCATTGAGGCGGCCGGCGACGAGCTGGTCGGCCTGGTGCGCGAGGCCAACTTGACCTACCCTGTCTTCGTCAAGCCTTCCAGGGCCGGCTCTTCCTTCGGGGTGACCAAGGTGGAGCATGAGAATGCCAAGGACCTGGCCCGGGCGCTCTTTGAGGCTTCGCGCCACGACTGGCGCGTCCTGATCGAGCAGGGGATTGAGGCCCGCGAGATCGAGTGCGCGGTCCTGAACCCGGTTGACGGCGAAGAGCCATGGACCGCCTGGCCCGGTGAGATCGTGCTTGACAAGCCCGCCGATGACGCGTTCTACGACTTCGACAGCAAGTACATGGATGCGGCCGCATCGCATGTCGAAGTGCCGGCCAAGTTGGATGAGGACGTGCTCCAGCGGGTGAGGCGGACAGCTGCGCGCGCCTTCAAGGCTGTGGATGGGCGGGGGCTGAGCCGGGTGGACTGCTTCGTGCTGCCCGACGGCCAAGTCCTGGTCAACGAGATCAACACCATGCCCGGTTTCACGCCGATTTCCATGTACCCCAAGGCGTGGGAAGCCACGGGCGTCTCCTACACAGACCTGATTACCCAACTCATCGAGGGTGTCCTGCAATAGGTCGGCTCGCCTGTCAAGGAAGGCTCTCGTCGGCAACTTTGGAAGAGCGGTGTTCTAGGCTATCCCTTTACAGGGATGGCTGCTGAGTGAAGCGTTGATGCTTGTTTTGGCATGTTTGCTTTACCGGCTCTGAGTTGGTGATGTCTGGATTCGCGTGTTGGGTTTTTACACTCTAGTTGATTCGCTCTGTTTTGGGCGTGCTGTTGGCGGGATTGGTTGCTCAGCAAGGGAACTGCTTATTGCTTCACAACGAATCCCGCCAACAGCACGTTTCGCATCGCGGGCTTGAATATACCTAACCTCAAGGTTGCGTGTGATGAAGGCGGAGTGTATGTGGGCTTTGGCGCTGTTTACGGGCCTTCGAGAGCTGGTAGCCTGCGAGAGTGACCCCTGCGAGACAAGTGAAGGCGATGAACGTTGTTCCGATGAGCCCGTGGAAGGGGATACTGCCGGCTCGGGGGAGGGTGTAGGGAATGTAGATGTAGGTGAAATCGTGGATGGGGTAGTCGGTTTGCGCTACGCCATCCAAGGTCCAGGTGACGATGACGGGGACTGGGCCTCCCGAGTCGTATCTGGGCGAGGTGACGTTCCAGGTGCTGGCACCGTCGTTGGGTGTGGGGCCGCTTTGGGCTGGAGCAGTACCGAACTTGACGGCAGTGATGTTGATGTTGTAGAACATGCCTGTGCTCACGGGGGTGAGGCTTATTTTGCCTGGCCCGCCTTGCTTATCGCCGAGTTGTCCGTATTGGTTGTCTCCCCAGGTCCAGACTCCACCGGTGGTGTCTACTCCGATGGTGTGTTTCCAACCGGAGAGGAGTTTGGCGAACGTGGTACCGGGCTTAGGGTTAACCACGATGGGCCGGGTTGGGGTGGTTTGGCTACCGGTACCAAGTTGGCCGGAGGCGTTGTCGCCCCATGCGTAGATGCTCCCGTTGCTGGCGATGCTCATGGCGCTGTCGCTGCTGGTGGTCACGCTGGTGAAGGTGATACCAGCGG
This sequence comes from Bifidobacterium actinocoloniiforme DSM 22766, assembly GCF_001263395.1. Classification (NCBI taxonomy): domain Bacteria; kingdom Bacillati; phylum Actinomycetota; class Actinomycetes; order Bifidobacteriales; family Bifidobacteriaceae; genus Bifidobacterium; species Bifidobacterium actinocoloniiforme. The sequence goes on from NZ_CP011786.1 coordinate 1,759,489, forward strand.
GTAGGGTCGGTTCGGCTGGTAGTTGCTGATTTGTGGTGGTGCCGTTGCCGAGCTCGTAGTCGTTGTTGTACCCCCACGTGTAAATGCGCCCAGTGTCGCTGATAGCGAGTGACCAATCCGCGGTAGCGGTGGCCTGCTTGAAGGTGCTCACGCCAACGGGTAGTTGCACTTGTACGGGCACGGCGCTGCTGCCGCCCACGTTGATGACACTGGTTCCCAGTTGTCCGAATTGGTTGGACCCCCAACTATAAGCCTGCCCGTTATCTCCGATGCCGATGGAGTGCCCGGCGGCAGCACTGACTTGGGTGAACTGGTAGACGCCAGCTGGCATCTGCACCGCTACCGGACTGAGCTGGTTAATGGTGGTATTGTCGCCAAGCTGTCCGCTGTTGTTGGCTCCCCACGCATAGGTGGTACCGTTGTCGCCTATGGCGAGAGTATGGTCTACGCCTGGACTGACCTGCCTGTACGCGCCCACGCCAGCAGGCATGCTGATCGGCAGAGGTTGCAACTGGTTATTAGTGGTCCCGAGACCCAATTGACCACTCGTATTAAACCCCCACGCGTACCAGCGGTTATCGCTACCCAGTGCGAACGAGTTGTTAGGGCCTGCACTGACTTTCAGGAACTTCACCCCGTTTGGCGTGACTGCCTTCGTGGGTTGCAGCCGGCTGGTGATGCTGTTGTCCCCAAGCTGCCCGGCATCGTTTTCCCCCCACGCGTACAGGTCACCATCAGAGCCGATAGCGAGTGTGTGATACCAACCTGCTGATACTTGGGTAAACTGCACACTTGACGTTGCAGGATGCGGGGTGATGGTGACACTGGTGCCACCACTGTTAGGCCCTCGATTCGGGTCCATCGTGAACGTGAAGGCTGGTTTTTCCCAACGAGCGGTCAAGGTAATGTTGCTCGTGACTGGCTCGTTAAACGTGTAGGGCTTGTTGTCGAGGAACCAGCCCACAAACCGATGCCCATTCCAGGATGGTTGCGTTGGCCATGCTGCTTTCGAGTTTTCCTCCACGTGCTGAGGACTTGGCGTGCTACCAGGAGCGGCACCCAGGTTAAAACTGACAGTAAACGTATCCAAGTAATGGTACTTCAATGTCTCATTCGGTTGCGCAACCTCATTCAAGGTCCAACTCACTACCACATCCACATCCCCCGGAGCATGGGGCGGGGTGTTCCCTGTCCAAATACTCGACACATCAGTCACCGTACCCGGCGTAGCGATACCCCCAAACGTAACCCGAGTAATCCTAATCGGCCCACCCACACGTACCGGAGTACTGCTATTGGTGGTGCTACCGTCGCCGAGATTCGCGAGTTCACCAAGTCCCCAGCTGTAGGTGTTGCCGTCGCTACCAATAGCGAAAGAGTTCCAGTAGCCGGCTGTGACACTGACAAAGGTTACTCCTACTGGTACTTGCACCGTAACTGGTGTTGTAACATTTTCTGAGCTGTTGTTGCCGAGTTCAGTATAGTAGTTGCTTCCCCATGCGTATGTTTTGTGGTCGCTTCCTATAACGAGGGTGTGCCAGCCGTTGCTGCTGCGTTGTACGATATGCACTCCAGCTGGCATGCGAAGTGTGACCAGTGTTGGCGTGTGTTTTTCGGCTGTGGGCTCGCTTGGATAGGTTGAGGTTCCGTCCCCATACTGGCCACCTATGCGATTGGCTCCCCATGCGTAGTTGTTGCCGTCATTAGTGGTAGCGAAGGCTGTGTATCCGCCTGCGGTGATGCTAGTCCATCGAAGGCCGTTAGGAGGGTTTACCGGAAAGGCGGAAGTGCGGTTAGTGGTGTCACCGGTGCCTAGCTGACCATATTCGTTGTCTCCCCAGGTGTAGATGACGCCATTGTCGCCTAGTGCCATGCTGAAATAGGCAGCTGCGCTGATGCTAATAATGCGAACTGTGCCCGGAATGCCAGCAACCAGCGTGGGGCTGGAACGCATTACCGTATCACCAACTCCAAGCTGGCCACCGCCCGAAACGTTGTTAATCGATGTATCGTTGCAGCCCCACGCGTAGACTTTGCCGTTGTCGCCGATAGCGAGGTTGAAGTCGGCCCCGGCATTGATTTGGGTGAATCGGTTCACGCCTGCGGGTAGTGGCTGTATTTTGGTGGGAATAAGGCGGTTGTTAGTATCTCCTAAACCCGATTGGCCCCTATTATTCAGGCCCCAAGTGTAGATATAGCCATCGGTGCCTAGAGCTATCGAATGTCCGTAAAAGCCTGCGCTTATTTCGGTGAATTTGATGCCTGCTGGTGTTTGTATGCGCACGGGTGCGAGTCGTTGAGTGTTGGTGTCGTCGCCCAGCTGGCCGTACTGGTTGTCTCCCCAGGCGTAAGCGTTGCCATCATCGCCGAGAGCCAGCGTGTGATAGTAACCAGAACTAATAGTTGTGAATTTCACGCCACCTATGGTGTAGGGGTTGATGGTAGCCCTTGTGCCTCCGGCGGCAGGGCCTGATTTAGGGGACAGCCGGAAGTGGTTGGAGGTTTCGTCAGCGCGCACTGGAGTGGGATGGATCAGTGAACTAGCTGCTCCCCCCCCCCCCCAGGACAATCATGGAGATAAGCGCCAGTATGGCGCTTGCTGTGCGAAACCGTCGCATAATTGCACTCCTCAAACCGTATGTAGTGCCCGGTGGCCCCATTTAAGTTTCTTGCGCGCCTAATCGCAGGCTTGCCGTTCCCCAATCGCCTACGCGCTTGACACGAACCCCAATTTCCTGAAGCCAGTTTACCATCATTCGCGCAAAAGATAGCTCAAACCCTTGCAGTTTAGGACACAGTCCAGGTTGCTGCCTTGCGATTCGGGCTGTCTGAGCTGGCGGTGGTTGGCACTGATGCGGTCTGTGCCGGGCGTGTGGGTCCGGCGCTGGCTGGTGTGTGTGGGTCGAGCGCTGACGGTGATTGTGATCGGGTGGGGTGCGGTCCGGCCCATTTTGGGGTGGGCCGGACCGCAGGCCTTGGGATCAATCACCTGCCGCTGGTGGTTGTTGTGGTGGTGGTGGGTTGGTGGGTGTGGTGGTGTTTGCGGGTGATGTGGTGGCTGGTGAGGGTGAGGGCGGTGAGGGTGGTGAGGGTGAGGAGGGTGGCTCCCGCGAGTTGTTGGGTGGGGGCGCCGCCTGCTTTGGGCAGGGTGTAGTAGTGGGTGTAGTCGTAGGTGAGGGTGTAGTCGGGTTGGGTGGCGCCGTCGAGGGTCCAGTGGATGGTGACGGTGGCTTGTCCTTCGGGGTGGGTTGGGCTGGTGGTGTCCCAGGTGTGGGTGGTGGGGTTCCAGGTGGGTGTGGGGGCGTTGGTGGGCTCGAAGGTGGTGCCGGTGATGGTGATGGCGCGTGTGGTTGGGGTGGGGGTGTGTCGTTCGGTGGTGGTGGTGTCGCCGAGTTGGCCGTAGCCGTTGGCTCCCCAGCTGTAGGCGTGCCCGTCCGTCGCGATGGCGAGGCTGTGCCAGCCGCCGGCGCTGATGGCGGTCCAGGTGGCGGTGCCGTCGGCGGCCGGGCTGGCGGGCGCGGGCGTGTTGCGGTCGCTGCTGCCGCCGTCGCCGAGCTGGCCGTTGCTGTTCCATCCCCAGCTGTAGGCGTGGCCGTCGCCGCTGATGGCGAGGCTGTGCCAGCCGCCTGCGCTGATGGCGGTCCAGGTGTCGGTGGGGTTGCCGCTGGCGGGGGCGTGGACGGGCGCGGGCGTGTTGCGGTCGCTGCTGCCGCCGTCGCCGAGTTGGCCGTTTCTGTTCCATCCCCAGCTGTAGGCGTGCCCGTCCGTCGCGATGGCGAGGCTGTGGTTGGAGCCTGCGCTGATGGTTTTCCACGTGTTGGCGGGGTTGCCGCTGTCGGGCGCGTGGACGGGCGCGGGCGTGTTGCGGTCGCTGCTGCCGCCGTCGCCGAGCTGGCCGTTTCTGTTCCATCCCCAGCTGTAGGCGTGCCCGTCCGTCGCGATGGCGAGGCTGTGGTAGTTGCCTGCGCTGATGGTTTTCCACGTGTTGGCGGGGTTGCCGCTGTCGGGCGCGTGGACGGGCGCGGGCGTGTTGCGGTCGCTGCTGCCGCCGTCGCCGAGCTGGCCGTTGCTGTTGCGCCCCCAGCTGTAGGCGTGCCCGTCCGTCGCGATGGCGAGGCTGTGGTAGTAGCCGGCGCTGATGGTTTTCCACGTGTTGGCGGGGTTGCCGCTGGCGGGGGCGTGGACGGGCGCGGGCGTGTTGCGGTCGCTGCTGCCGCCGTCGCCGAGCTGGCCGTTGCTGTTGCGCCCCCAGCTGTAGGCGTGGCCGTCGCTGCTGATGGCGAGGCTGTGGTAGTTGCCTGCGCTGACGCTGGTGAACCGCACGCCTGGGGGCGTGTTCACGCGTACGGGCGCGCTGCTGTCGTTGGTGGTGCCGTCGCCGAGCTGGCCGTTGAAGTTGTACCCCCAGGCGTAGGTGTTGCCGTCGGTGCCGATGGCCAGGCTGTGGTAGGTGCTGGCGCTGACCTGGGTGAACCGCAGGGGCCGCGGCGGGTCGGGGGGCGTGATGTGGACGGTGGTGCCGCCGGTGTCCGGGCCCCGGGTGGGGGTCATGGTGAATTGCGGGGTCCTCCATTTGGCGGTCAGGGTCATGTTGGAAGTGACGGGCGTGTTGAAGTTCCACAGGCTGCCGTCGGGTTTGGCCCACCCGTCGAACCAGTGGCCCGCCCAGGCCGGGTCGGGCTCGGGGTAGGTGATGGGCCGCGGGTCGTCCGGGTACGAGTACTGGCTGGCGGGCGCCTGGCTGGTGGTGTGCCCGGCGGCGTCGCCCAGTTGGAAGCTGACGGTGTACGCTGTGGCGTACGTGTAGTTCAGGGTGACCGTGCCGGACTGGTAGTTGGGGCTGGCGACCCTGCCGTTCACGTCGAGGCCGTCGAGATGGTAGGCGACGGTCACGTCGACGGCGCCCGGGGTATGCTGGGGCACGTGCATGTCCCGCGCGCCGGTGGTGGCGTTGACGGTCTTACTGGCGACGCTTGCCCCGCCGAAGGTGACGTTGTCGATCACATACCGGGGCGTGAGCATCGTCGCGGGCTTGCTGTGGGGGTTGGTGGTGCCGTCGCCCAGCTTGCCGTATTCGTTGTATCCCCAGCTGTAGGCGTGGCCGTCCGAGTCGAGGGCCAGGCTGTCATAGTAGGCTGCGCTGATTTGGGTGAAGCGCGCGCCGGCTGGCGCGTGCACGAGCACCGGTTTGCTGCTGTTGCTAGTGGTTTCGTCGCCCAGCTGGCTGAGCATGTTGTTTCCCCATGCGTAGGTGTTGCCGTCCGATCCGATGGCCAGGCTGTGGTAGAAGCCTGCGCTGATTTGGGTGAAGCGCGCGCCGGCTGGCGTGTGCACGCGCACCGGTTTGTTGCTGTCGCTACCGGTTTCGTCGCCCAGCTGGCCGTAAGTGTTGTATCCCCATGCGTAGGTGTTGCCGTCCGATCCGATGGCCAGGCTGTGGTAGTAGCCTGCGCTGATTTGGGTGAAGCGCGCGCCGGCTGGCGTGTGCACGCGCACCGGTTTGTTGCTGTCGCTACCGGTTTCGTCGCCCAGCTGGCGGAACACGTTGCTTCCCCATGCGTAGGTGTTGCCGTCCGATCCGATGGCCAGGCTGTGCCAGTTGCCTGCGCTGATTTGGGTGAAGCGCACGCCGGCTGGCGCGTGCACGCGCACCGGTTTGCTGCTGTCGCTAGGGGTTTCGTCGCCCAGCTTGCCGTAGCTGTTGCTTCCCCAAGCGTAGGTGTTGCCGTCGGAGCCGATGGCGAGGCTGTGATCGTTGCCTGCGCTGATTTGGGTGAAGGTCACGCCGGTTGGCGCGTGCACGCGCACCGGTTTGCTGCTGTCGCCACCGGTTTCGTCGCCCAGCTGACCGGAGTCGTTGCTTCCCCAGGCGTAGGTGTTGCCGTCCGAGCCGATGGCCAGGCTGTACTCGTAGCCTGCGCTGATTTGGGTGAAGCGCACGCCGGCTGGCGCGTGCACTCGCGTGGGCGTGCTGTGGGTGCTGCGGTCGGTGGCGGTGTCGTCGCCTAACTGGCCAACGAGGTTGCCTCCCCATGCGTAGGTGTTGCCGTCCGAGCCGATGGCCAGGTTATGCCAGCAGCCTGCGCTGATTCGGGTGAAGCGCAGGTTGGTTGGCGGGGCTGGTGGTGTGAGTGTGGCGGTGGCGTCTTGGTTGGCGGGGCCTTTGGTGGGGGTGAGGGTGAAGCCGTTCACGGTTTGCGAGGCGGGGGCTCCTGATCGGGTCAGGTGGTTGGGTTCAGCGTGGGCGGGCCGGGCCGCCGCGTTGCCCCCCAGGAGGATCATGGCCAGGGCCGCGAATGCGGCGCTGGCGGCGCGGAAACGACTCATTGCCCCCTCCAAAACAGGCTGGCGGAAGAGCGCACAGATGCGCGCTCTTCCATGAAAAAGTGTGTTGTTGGTATTCGGGTGGTGCGCGGCAGAACAAAACTCTCCAGCCAGTTCAGGGCAGCAAAACCCATTTTCTGATTATTAAGTTTAGCACAACTGTGGCGGGTTGAGGCAAAGTGGCGGTGGCGTCTTGGTTGGCATGCCCGCTGGTGGGGTGGACGGCGCCTGCCTGCCGCTGCCCCTGAACATGATGGGCACGATGATGGGGTTCTCGGCCTCAAGCAAGTTTACGCCCCGTCAGATCCAAGGAGCGCAGCAAGCCGTCCTGCACCGTTGCTCCAGGCTCAATAGCTGCGGGAATTACGCGCTGCGGGAGTCGGTGTAGTCGTGGGTGAGGAGCGAAGCGCCTGATGCGCTCCGGGGCATGTCCGAGAACATGATTGGCTGCGTTACTTATCGCTTTGTGTGTTAAAAAGGTGACTTGAAGAGTCCTTATGAATCGAATATTTGATGTTACAGTAGAATATATGGATAAATAAGCTCAATATAGAGCATAATTATAGTGCTCCTATAATTAGTGGAATGGGTAGAGAGGTGAGACTATGGCGGATGCTTACAGGTCATTGGCGAGGGAGTACCACGCCGATAGGTCGGCGAATATCCTGTCGAATCACAAAGAGCTCGAGCGCCAGCGGTTGGAGTCCACCTCCTCCTTCCGTACGGGCATAGAAACGAGCTTTGGTGAGCTCTTCGTGGCCATGTCGCGCGATTTGGTGCTCAAGCTTGAGGACGTTCTGACGACAGACAAGCGGATCGCCTTGATGTGGAAGGACGCCTATCCCGAGTTCCGCGACTCGTACATAGAGGAGGCAATTTCCGACGAGCTGCTGAACACCAACCTGATGGAGGGGGTGCGCAGCACCCGCAAAGAGACCAAAGCCGCGGTGGAGGCCATCTACGGCGCCCGTAAGGGTTCCGCGACCCCGCGGTTCGGCGAGTTCGCCAGGCTCTACAAGGAGCTGGTGAACAGCGCCGATACCGATTCCCGCACTGACCGCACGAAGATGCCGAAGGACTTGGCTGATATTCGCCGGGTCTACGACGCCATCGCCCTTGACGGGGTGCCCGATGCGGACAAACCCGACGGAGAGCTCTTTCGCAAAGGAAGCGTCGAGATAGAGGGGCCCCGGGGTGTGGAGCATGCAGGCGTGTCCGGCGAGGTCAATATCGGCGCGATGCTGATGCAAATGCTGGGACTGGTCTTTTCGCGCGAGATTCCGCACATACCGGCAGTCATCATGTCCCACTTCCTCTTTGAGTACATCCACCCCTTCTATGACGGCAATGGGCGGACAGGCCGCTACCTGCTGTCCCTGTACCTCAACGAGGATTTGTCCTTGCCTGTCGTGCTCTCTCTGTCGCGGGTCATGGCGGAGCACAGAAGCGAGTACTACCAGGCGTTTCGCGAAGCCCAGGATAAGTTGAACTGCGGCGAGCTCACCCAGTTCGTAATCACCTTCCTCGGGTTCATCCAAGAAGCCCAGGATGATTTCATGAAGGCCTTTGGCAGGCAGCTTGAAGAGAGGACCCAGATTTCCCCCCTGTGCGAAAGTATCGGGAGGGAGAGGGGCTTGACGGGTCCGGCCACCCGCATCCTTGAGAGCGTCTTCAGGGAGGCGGTTCTGGGCACGCGCAAGGGTGTCGGCTTAGGCGATTTGTCTCAGGAGCTCGGGCGCAGCAAGCAGAGCGTCAGAATCCATGTCGGCGAGCTCCTGGAAAAGGGGCTCGCCGTGTACACCAAGCGCAGGCCTTTGATGATAACGGTTTCACACGCCGCCCTGGGCCGCTTTTACGCGCAAGGCTAGTCGGCGCTGTCTTGGACCAGGTAGGGCTGGTTGGAGAGGGCTCGGGTGGCGGCGTCCTGCATGTCGCTGGCGGCTACGCCCGGTTTGGCGAACATGACCACCTGGCCCGTCGCCCCGTACGGGGAGAAGCCCTGGAACTGGACGACGGGCGGCTTGCCGGGCAGCATCATGGCGCTGGTGGCGGTCTCGACCCGTTGGGCGATTGACTGGGCGCAACGGTCCAGGTCCTGGCCGCCGCGCACCGTGAAGGAGACCGTGGCCGCTGATTCGCTCAGGGGCGGGATCTTCTCCAGGGCGGTGGTGTTGAGCACCGAATTGGGAATCCACATCTGGTTGCCGGTGCGATCGGCCACGATCGTGTGCCGCCAGGTGATGTCTTCCACCGTGCCGGTGATGCCCTGGATGGAGATGATGTCGCCAGGCTGAATCACCTTGCTGAGCATCAGGCCGAAGCCGCCCACGATGTTCGCGATCGTGTCCTTCAAGCCCAGCGACAGGGCCAAACCGGAGACGCCAAGGGCCGTGGCCACCGTCGTCGGATTGATGCCGAAGACCGGCTGCAACACGCAGGCCGCCGCGAAAATCCAGATGACCGCCTTGACGATGTTGACGAAAATCGACGCCGATGGGATGACCGTGTGCTCCAAGGTGCGCTTCATGACCACCGAGACGCAGCGGGAGGCCAGGGCTGCGCAGATGATGACGATGGCCAGCAGGACGATGTGCCCGAAGTTGCGCTCCAGCCAGGTCTGCGCCAGGTTAGCGGTCTGTTCGGCCTTCTGCTCGGCGCCCGCCGCCAGCAACCAGTTCATGCCAATTCCCCCTGCCCTCGCCCTGGTTCTTGCCCTTGCCTGTGCTCGGCCCGCCCGGCGCTCCCGCCGCCCAGGCGCTTGCTCATCCACATGTGCGGGCAGCCTTCGTCCAAATCGCGCAAGCCGGTCGGCTCATAGCCGAGACTGCGGTAGAAACCCTCCGCCTGCTCCTGGGCGTGGAGGAGCACCCGCTCGCCCCCGTGCCCGGTGATCGCGGCTTCGGCCGCGGTCAGCAGGGCCGCGCCCACATGGTTGCCACGGTGGTCTTTGAGCACGGCGAGGCGGCCTATGGTGTACTGCCTTGAGCGTCCGCCGGCGTCGAACCGGCCCTGCGGGTCGCTGGGGAAGAACCGGCAGGTGGCGATGGCCTCCCGCCTGGCGGGGTCGCCCTGTTCGCCGCCCGCGAGTCCGTCTGCATCGGCGAAGGCCAGCATGTGGGTGCTCAGGTCGTCGAGCGCGTCGAATTCGTCGTGGAAGCCCTGCTCTCGCATGAAGACGAGCTCGCGGATGCGGCGGGCCTGGTCCGGCAGCCTTCGGTAGGTCTGCGTGCGCATGTCGGTCTTCTTTCGGGTGGGAGCGTGCCTGTTCTGCCATTCTAATCTGAACCGCACCATCAGGCATGAAAGCCTCCTGGGCGCAGGCTGGACGCTTCCGCGTCAGCGCTCGCGGCTTTGCCCGCTGCGCTGGCCAAGGTGACCGATAAGGTGATGCATGACGATTGTCGACTACTCGAAGGGGCGCTCATGGCAGCCGATACGATGAACCAAGCCAACCAGCGGGACGCGCGCGGAGAGCGCGAGCGGATGCTGGCCGGGGAGCCCTACAACGCCGCTGACCCCGGACTGTCCGCCATGCGCGCCAAGGCCCACGAGCTCTGCCGGCGCTACAACGCGCTGTCTGAGGCCGCCAGCCAGGAGCGCGAGGCCATCATGAAGGAACTGGTGGGCGGCATAGGCGCGGACAGCGAGATCCTGGGGCCGGTCTTCTTTGACTACGGCGTATTCACGACCATAGGGGAGCGGGTCTTCGCCAACTTCAACTTCAGCGTGCTGGACGTGTGCCCGGTCACGATCGGCAGCAACGTGATGTTCGGGCCGAACGTCTCCCTGATGACGCCCCTGCACCCCCTGTGCTGGGAGGACCGAAACCTGCGTGAGGCCGAGTCCGGCGAGCTCTTCGACTACGAGTACGGCGCCCCCATCACAATCGGATCCAACTGCTGGCTGGCCGCGAATGTGACTGTGACCGGCGGCGTCACGATTGGCGAAGGCTCCGTCATCGGCGCCGGCTCGGTCGTCACCCACGACATCCCGCCCCACTCCCTGGCCTATGGCACCCCCTGCCGTGTCGCCCGCCAGCTGACTGAGGCGGACCGTATGGCCCTCCCCACCCGGTTCCCCGAGCGCTCCTAGTCGCACGGCTTCGTTTCCGCCGCTCGCATTGGAAAGCGTGGGGGCGTAGTGACCTGCGAATCGCACTATGTGTAGAGTGTGTGTAATAGTATCTTCTACCCAAAATAGTTTTGGGTAGAAGATACTCTGTATGGGAGCGGGCGGCCAAATTGGTCGGTCCAGCGGCTGGTACCGGCAGGCGCCAGGGTCAGGAGGCGAACTGATGTCCTATGCCGAGGAAGCCTTCGATGAGCTCTCGCGCCTGGTCATGGAGCACCGGGCCGTCGTGCCGGAGAAGGTGGACCGGTCCATCCGTGGGGAAGCCGTCATCTTGCGGGCCTTGGAGAAGTTCGGGAGACTGACGCCTTCGCAACTGTGTAAAGTCGCCCGGCTCAGCTCGGGGCGGGTCTCCTCGCTCTTGCGCTCGCTGGAGGGCAAGGGCTGCGTCAGCCGGACTGCCGACGACGAGGACCGCCGCAACGTGCATGTCTCAATCACCGAGGTCGGCAGGGAGCGTAACCGTCAGGCCTACGGCATGATGAGACGAGACATATGCTGGGTTTTTGGGCAGATGGGACAGGCGCAAGCCAGCGAGTTCCTGAGGTTGTGCGCCCTCTTCGACAGGTATGTGGCTGAGCGCTGCGAAAGCCGCATAAGCCAAGCCGGCCGGAGGCGGCCTGTGCCCTGATGGGCGGACGTAAGCAGGGCCTTGCGCCCCAAGCCGTCGCACCTTTTTCGTGACAACAAAACCCGGGGTCCTTGACCCCACCTATGAGAAGACGTACTGCCAACAGTTGGTCGAACCGGTTCGAGTCCTGTTCGCGCGGGGCGACGAGCGGGCTGACGCGGCGCAGGCGACCAGTAAGTGGACGCTTAGATAAGCAGAAAGAAGCAGCATGATACGAATCTGTCGATACCTGTCCAAGGCGGAGCTGGGCCAGCTGGTCCTGGTGGTCGGCTTCATCGTGGCCCAGGTCTGGCTGGACCTGAAGCTGCCGGACTATATGGCCGACATCACCCGCCAAGTCGAGACTCCGGGAAGCCAGATGAGCGAGATTTGGAAGTCCGGAGGCAAGATGCTCCTGGTCTCGCTGCTCTCCCTGGTGTGCGCGGTATTGACCTCCTACTTCGCTGTGCGCGTGGCCTCCTCCTTCTCCCAGCGCTTGCGCTCGCTGGAGTTCGCCAAGGTGGAGTCCTTCTCCACAGCCGAGATGGGCCGTTTCTCCACCGCCTCGCTGATCACGCGCTCCACCAACGACGTGACCCAGGTGCAGATGTTCATCACCATGGGTCTGATGATGCTGATCAAGGCGCCGATCATGGCCGTGTGGGCGGTCTGCAAGATCGCGGGCAAGGGCTATGAGTGGACTATGGCCACCGGCATCTCCGTGGTCATCCTGCTGGTCGTCGTCGGGCTGCTGATGGTCTTCGTCATGCCTAGGTTCAAGCGGATGCAGTCCCTGACCGACAACATCAACCAGGTGGCCCGCGAGAACCTGACCGGCCTGAAAGTCGTGCGCGCCTACAACGCGGAGGACTACCAAGAGGATAAGTTCACCCGGGCCAACGACGAGCTGACCGGCACCCAGCTTTCCACCACACGCGCCATGAGCATCATGATGCCGGTGATGAACACGATCATGAACGGGCTGATGCTGGCGGTCTACTGGATCGGCGCCTACCTGATCAACGCCGCCGGAATGATGGACCGTATCACCCTGTTCGGCAACATGGTGGTCTTCTCCTCCTACGCGGTGCAGGTCATCATGTCCTTCCTGCTGATGAGCATGGTCTTCGTCCTGTGGCCTAGGGCCGACGTCTCCGCCCACCGCATCATGGAGGTCCTGGACACCAGGCCCTCGATCGCCGACGGCCAGCAGGCCTCCGGCAAGCCGGGCGAGCGCGGGCAGGTGACCTTCCGCGACGTGTCCTTCACCTATCCGGGAGCCTCGGCCCCCATCCTGGAGCACGTGGACTTCTCGGTGGGGCAGGGGCGGACCGTGGCCTTCATCGGCTCCACCGGCTCAGGCAAATCCACCCTGGTTAACCTGGTGCCCCGCTTCGCCGACGTCTCCAGCGGGCAGGTCCTGGTCGACGGAGTGGATGTGCGCGACTACCAGGTCAAGGCCCTGCGCGACAAGATCGGCTACGTGCCCCAGCAGTCCTTCATGTTCCGCGGCACCGTCGAGTCCAACGTGGCTTACGGCGACCAGGCCGACGGCGTGAGCGAGCAGGAGAAGCTGGAGCGGGTCAAGCAGGCCGTGGGTGTGGCCCAGGCCGAGGAGTTCGTCTCGGGCATGCCCGACACCTACCGGTCGGCCATCTCGCAAGGGGGCTCCAATGTCTCCGGCGGGCAGAAGCAGCGCCTCTCGATAGCCCGGGCCGTGTGGCGCAAGCCGGAGATCCTGATCTTCGACGACTCCTTCTCCGCTCTGGACTTCAAGACCGACCGCCAGGTGCGCGACGCCCTGAAGGACCAGATGAAGGGGGCCACGATGATGATCGTGGCCCAGCGCATCGGCACGATCATGGACGCCGACCAAATCCTGGTCCTGGACCAGGGCAGGGTGGTGGGCAAGGGCACCCACCAGGAGCTCCTGAAGACCTGCCCGGTCTACCAGCAGATCGCCAAGAGCCAGCTGACCGAAAAGGAGCTGGCCGCATGATCCGGTCCTTACAGGGCCTTGGCGCCCCGGCGGCCGGAGCCGCGGTAGTTGCAGAGTTCGCTATGGCGAGGAGTTTGAGGACACGATGAGTACAGCACAGCGTTCGATGGCCGCCAGGCCGTCCAGGGGCGGCCACGGCCAGATGCGCGGTCGCATGGAGAAACCTGAGAGCTTCGGGCAGGCCATGAAGCAGTTGGGGCGCTTCTCCAAGCGATACATCCCAGCCGTGATTGTGGCTTTCGCTTTCGGCGCGGTGGGCGCGGCCTGCCAGATCGTGGGCCCCGACTGGCTTAAGAGGGTGACCGATGCCATCGCTAAGGGCATGCCGGCCATCGTCCACGGGCGCCCCGTCATGGCCTCGATCGACCTGGGCTATGTGGAGCGCGTCTGCTTCGTGCTCGTGGGCCTGTACGTGGGCTACGCCTTGTTGACCTATGTGCAGTCCTGGATCATGGCCACGCTCACCCAGCGCACCGCCCAGGGCCTGCGCGAGGCCATCTCGAAGAAGATCAACCGTCTGCCCCTCAGGTACTTCGACAGGGTCTCCTACGGAGACGTGCTCTCACGGATCACCAACGACGTGGACGCTATCGGCCAGACCCTGGGCCAGAGCCTGGGTTCCTTGGTGATCTCAATCACTACGTTCGTGGGCTCGTTGATCATGATGTTCGCCAACGACGTGATCATGACCGTGGTGGCGATTGGGTCGGCGGTCGTGGGCGGCATCCTGATGATGGCCATCATGGGGGTCTCCCAGAAGTACTTCGTGCGCCAGCAGATCGCCCTGGGCGACGTGAACGGCCACGTGGAGGAGAAGTACTCGGGCCACGTGATCGTCAAGGCGTACTCGGGCGAGCGGGATTCGATCGAGCAGTTCGAGCGGTACAACCAGGACCTGTACGAGTCGGGCTGGAAGTCCCAGTTCCTCTCCTCGCTGATGATGCCGCTGATGAACTTCGTCGGCAACTTCGGCTACGTGGCCGTATGCGTGGTCGGCGCCTCACTCGCCATGAACGGCAAGATATCCTTCGGCGTGATCGTGGCCTTCATGATGTACATCCGCCTGTTCACGCAGCCCCTGAGCCAGTTCGCGCAAGCCTTCCAGAACCTCCAGCGCACCGCGGCCGCATCCGAGCGCGTCTTCGGCTTCCTGGACGCACCCGAGATGGCCGACGAGTCCGACAAGCGGGCCCTGCTGGGTCGGTCGGCGGATGGAAGCCCCAAGCCGGTGCGCGGGCAATTGGACTTCGAGCACGTGAACTTCTCCTATAAGCCGGATCATCCGATCATCAAGGACTTCACCGCTCAGGCCCAGCCAGGGCAGAAGGTGGCCCTGGTCGGGCCGACAGGCGCTGGCAAGACCACGATGGTGAACCTGTTGATGCGCTTCTATGAGCTGGATTCCGGCGACATCCGCATCGACGGGGTCTCCACCGAGGATGTGCCCCGCTGGAACGTCCACGACCAGTTCTCCATGGTCCTGCAGGACACCTGGGTCTTCCGCGGCACGGTCAAGGAGAACGTGATTTACTCCAAGCAGGGGGTCACCGACGAACAGGTGGTCTCCGCCTGCCAGGCCGTAGGGTTGGACCGTTTCATCCGCACCCTGCCCCAGGGCTACGACACGGTGCTGACCGACGACACCTCGCTCTCCCAAGGCCAGCGGCAGTTGCTGACCATCGCCCGGGCCATGGTCCAGGACGCGCCGATTCTGATCCTTGACGAGGCCACATCCTCGGTGGATACCCGAACTGAGGAGTTGATCCAGAAGGCCATGGACGCGCTGACCGTGGGCCGGACCAGCGTGGTTATCGCCCACCGCCTGTCGACCATCCGCGACGCCGACCTGATTCTGGTAATGGACCACGGCCGAATCATCGAGCGGGGCACCCACGAGCAGCTGCTTAAGCAGGGCGGCTTCTACGCCGACCTCTATAACAGCCAGTTCGCTTCAACCGAGCTCCTGGCCTAGGGCGGCTGGCGCGACAGGCCGCGCGGGGCGCTTGCCGGTCGCTCGCGGATATGGTATCTTAGACAAGTTGTGTGTTTGAGCGGGTGCTTGCAGCCGCCGGCCCAGCGCACGGTAGGACTTGGAAGAACGACGTCAAAGGGAGTCATCATGGCAGCTCGTTGCGCAGTGTGCGGCAAAGGCCCGCGCTCTGGTTACAGTGTTTCACATTCGCATATCCGCAATAAGCGCGTCTTCCGCCCCAACCTGCAGTCCGTGCACACCCAGATCGACGGCGAGAACGTGCGCGTCCGCGTGTGCGTCAAGTGCATCAAGGCTGGTAAGGTGCAGCGGGTCGCGGCCTGACCCATCCGGCGGAAGTCGGCTGTTTTTCGGACCTCCCAGGGCTTAGGCCCTGGAGGTCTTTTTCGTATTCGGCCTCCGGGTCTTCCGGTAGAGTCGGAAGGGCAGGGAGGAGGAGCCATGGAGAAAGGTCCGGCTGTCAGCCTGGATAGCGCGGTCTCTGCGCTACTGCCCAACAAACGGCGGGTCAGCGCGCTCAAATCCCTGGGAATCACGACCGTGGGGGAGGCTCTGACCTACTACCCTTTCCGGGTGAGCGAGCCAGTGCCGGTGCTGCCGATTCGGTCCGTGCGCCTGGGCTCACCAGTGGCCTTCGCGGCCCGGGTGAAGTGGGCGCGGGTGGTGCCTATGGGAAGCAAGCGGGGCCTGCGCCTGGACGTGCTGGTCAGCGATGAGGACTTCGCGGCCTCGTGCGGGGTGGCCTCGTCCTCAGCCCGCCTGGTCTTCTTCTCGCACCGTAAGTCCTACATAGACTGGATGAGCCTGCGCCTGCGCCCCGGCGCCCGGGTCGTGCTGGCTGGCGAGCCCTCCGTCTTCAACGGCCAGCTGCAGTTCACCCACCCGGACGTCCTCCTGCTGCCTGAGGCGGGCGGGGGCGAGGGGGGCGCCGACCCTCTGCCGGGTTCCATTCGACCTGACGCGGACTCCCAGGAACAGGCCCTGGCCAAGGTCTCGCGGCCCAGACCGGTCTACCACGCCAACTCCCGCATCTCCTCAGACCACATCCATGACGCGATTCTGGGTTTCATCCGCCTCCTGGCCCGGGCCCACGGCGGCGGGACGGCTCTGGGGGAGCAGGCCCAAGGCGCGACCCTCGGCACAGCCCAGAGCGCGAGCCAGGGGCAGCCCTTCGAAGGCGAGATGGAACCGGCGATCGACGCTGAGGCTTTCGGCCGGGCTGTGCCCGATATCCTGCCTGAATCGGCGCGCGTCAACGGGCACTACCTCCACCGGGCCCAGGCCTTCCTGGGGATGCATGACCCCGGCGCTGTGGAGGACTTCCGCGAGGCCTTGCGGACCCTGCGCTTCGAGGAGGCCTTCGTCTCCCAGACGGCCCTCCTGCGCAGCCGCGAGGACTCCCGGAGGGTCCGTGCCTACCCCTGCCCCCAGCCGGGCCAGGATTCCTTGGTCACCCGCTTTGTCGACTCGCTGCCCTTTCGTCTGACCCAGGGCCAGGAAGAGGTCATAGGGCGCATCGGGGGCGACATGGCCCGTGACTACCCGATGCAGCGCCTCTTGCAAGGCGAGGTGGGCTCAGGCAAGACCGTGGTCGCCCTGGCCGCCATGCTTCAGGCCGTGGACGCCGGTTTCCAAGCCGTCTTGGTGGCGCCTACTCAGGTCCTGGCCGAACAACACTTCGAATCAATCGGCCGGATGCTCCAGGCCCTGGCCGCCTCCGGCCCTGCCGCCAGCGCCGGCACCGAGCCCAGCGGTGGCGCGGACGCAAGCGAGGGCCAGTCCAAGCCTGAGCACGTAAACGAGGCGGGCCAGGTGCCGCTGGTCCTGCTGACCGGCGGCATGCGCCTGGCCGAGCGTCGCCGGGCCTTGGCGATCCCCGCTTCCGGACGGCCCTGCATCGTCGTCGCCACGCACGCTGCTTTCTCCAAGACCTTCCAGGCCCCCCACCTTGCCCTCGCCGTCATCGACGAACAGCACCGCTTCGGCGTCGAGCAGCGCGAGGCCCTGCGCCGCAAGTCCGAACGTTCCCCCCACCTGCTGGTCATGACCGCCACGCCGATCCCGCGCACCGCCGCGATGACGTGGTTCGGCGACCTGGACATCTCTTCGCTCACCGAGCTGCCCGGCGGCCGCAAACCCATCAGGACCTTCGTGGTTCCGGAGGCGGATGGCCCCACTATGGCGGCCATGTTCCTGCACATCCGCGAGCGGGTCCAGGCTGGGGAACGGGCCTACATCGTCTGCCCCCGCATCGACGAGGACGAGGAGGGCGCTCAAACCGGGTCTGGCGCCAAGCGCAAGGGCTCCGCCCGCCGTTCGGCTGAGGGCGACCTGCCGGAGATCGACCCGTACGCCCAGGCGGATGCTGAGGGCGCCGAACCTAAGCCTCGCCTGCATTCGGTGGAGGAGATGAGCCATCGCCTGGCCGCGCTGCCCCAGTTCCAGGGCATCAGCATGGCCACCCTGACCGGTCGCGACGATGATGAGACCAAGAACCAGGTGATGGCGGACTTCTCATCCGGCAAGACCCAGGTCCTGGTTTCCACCACCGTCATCGAGGTGGGCGTGGATGTGCCCCAGGCTTCGCAGATCGTCATCTTCGACGCCGACCGATTCGGCCTGTCCCAGCTCCACCAATTGCGCGGCCGGGTGGGGCGCGGCGGCACCGACAGCTGGGCCTTCCTGGTCTCGCGCGCCGAATCCGATTCCCTGGCCGCCCAGCGCCTGGAGGTCATCCGTGCATCAACCGACGGGGCCGAGATAGCCCAGGCCGACATCGAGATGCGCGGCGCGGGCGATGTGCTGGGCGACGCCCAGTCGGGCGGCCGTTCATCGCTGAAGCTCTTGCGCGTGGTCAAGGACGCGAAGATGATCGCCCAAGCCCGGGAACAAGCCGAGGGGCTCCTGAAGCAGGACCCGGAGCTTAAGGGCCATGTGGAGCTGGCGGGCGCGGCCCTGGACTTCACCCGGGGTAATGAGACCTTCCTGACCTCCACCTGAGCCCGCCGCGCCCCTGCAGCGGGCGGTCCAGGAATCATCCATCAGCCAGACAGAGGGAGGGCGGCGGCCATGCGCGTCATCGCCGGTAGGTTCAAGGGGGCGGCGATACCGTCAGCGCTCAAAGGCACCCGGCCCACGACCGATCGGACCAAAGAGGCGATGTTCTCCCGGTTGGACGCTTGGGGGGCTCTGAGCGGCGCCCGGGTGCTCGACCTCTACGCTGGCACCGGAGCGCTCGGCTTCGAGGCTCTCTCCCGTGGGGGTCGCGGTCTGGTCGCCGTTGAGGCCTCGCGTCGGGCCGCAGGCTTGATTTCCCGCACCCTGGCCGCGCTTAAGGCCTCACCGGCCTGGGGGGAGGATGACAGCGCCCAGGTGCTGAGCGTCAAGGTCGAGCGCTTCCTGGAAGCGGAGGTGGAACGTTCCCGTGAAAGCCACGCGGAGCGGTCATTCGATCTGATTTTCATCGACCCGCCCTACGCGCTGCCGTCGGCGGACTGCGATCGCATCCTGGATTCCTTAGCGGCCCGCGGCCTGGCCTTGTCTGGATGCCTGGTCGTCCTGGAGCGTTCCGCCCGTTCCGAGCCGCCGCAGCTGCCCGAAGGCTGGTCCCTGGATGACGAGCGGACCTACGGCGAGACCCGCGTCTACTACATCTCCAGAATCTAGCCTGCGAGCTCAGCGGCAGGCTAGAACCGGCTGTTTAGGCGGCGCCGGCCGAGCCTGGCACGGGCGCCGACCTCCAGCGACGCGACCCGTTGATCGCGCGAGGCGCGAACGAACGCTCCGACCGGGCCGCCTCCTGGGATGGCGGGCTGGCCACTGGCTCTGGTCCTCATGCCCCTAGCCAGCCCGAGGCCTCGCGCTCCAGGGTCGTCAGTCCTCGTGGGGGCGGGGGTGATCGCCGTCCACCCTCCAGCCCAGGTCCTCCAGCTTGGCTAAGTCGTGCTTATCCAGTTGGGAGCAATCCAGGCGCTCAATCAGGTCCGGCCGGATCCGACTCGTGCGCTCAAGTGCTTCATCCCAGCGGAAACGGTCCACTTTGGCGTGGTCGCCGGAGATCAGCACCTGCGGCACCTCCATGCCCCGCCAGTTGGTTGGTCGCGTGTACTGGCGGTACTCCAACAAGGGTTTCGCGCCGGTGTAGGACTCCTCCTCGATTGAGGCGGGATTGCCCATGAACCCGGGAAGCAGGCGGGCGATGGCCTCCATCATGACCGATACGGCCACCTCGCCACCGTTGAGCACGTAATCGCCAATCGAGTACTCGCGCACGTCCAGGCCCTGCCCCCGGTAGTAGTCGGGGATGCGGGCGTCGTAGCCTTCGTAGCGGCCGCAGCCGAAGATCAGATGGTCCGCCTGGCTGAGCTCGGCGGCATCGGCCTGTTTGAAAAGCGGGGCTGAAGGGTTGGGGAAGATGAGCACAGGCCGTCCGCCCCGCCCGTCGCGGGCTTGCTGGACAGGGGCGTCCTCTGACCTTTCCGTGGGAGTGGCTTGCGCGTCTCCCGTTTCCTCCGCGCCGGCCGCATCCAGGCCCAGCAAATCATCCAGGCACTCGGCCCAGACCTGCGGCTTCATCACCATCCCGGCCCCGCCCCCCACGGGCGTATCGTCCACCGAATGATGCACGTCGTGGGTCCAGTCGCGCAGGTTGTGAGCCTTGACCGTCACCAGCCCCTTGTCCTGGGCTTTGCCCAGCAGGCTCAGCCCCGCTACCTCAAAGTATTCAGGAAACACTGAAACAATATCGATCTTCATGCCCCTCACTCTAACCGTCGCCCCGCCCCGCCTTCCCCGACGTCGTCCCCGCTCTCGCTGGCTGGTGAGAGACGTTGGCGCATATGCGTAAGGCGTCGCGTGCCTGCCGTCCTTGGGCCGGATAAGGCCGTCCGAGGGTTGGGGCGGGTACAGGTCCATGCGTCGGGTTAGGGAAAGATTGGGCGAAAGGGGGTGTCTGGGGCGGGGTTGGTGAGATGATTGAGGGTGTGGTTCCCAACCAGGCTTCATCAATGTTGCATGAGGCCAGGCGAGTTCGGGCGCAGTCATGATGGCGCCCTGTCGGTTTCGCAGGCTGTCGAGGGCCTGCAGGCGAGAACGCTCACGGAAAAGGGGTAGACATGAAAGTGGCCATCTTCTCCACCTGCGTGGTAGACCTGATGTTTCCCAATGTAGGCAAGGACATGGTCGAGGTCCTGGAGCGCTTCGGCTGCGAGACCTGCATGCCCATGCAGCAGATTTGCTGCGGCCAGCCGACGTTCAACAGCGGATACATCAAGGAAACCAAGCACGTGATGCACAACGAGGTCGACGCCCTGCTTGGCGTGGACGCGGACTATATCGTGGGCCCGGCCGGCTCCTGCGTCAACATGCTCAAGGAGCTTCCCTTCCACCTGAAGGGTGAGCCAGCGTACCAGGCTAAGGCCCAGGCTGTGGCGGACAAGACATACGAATTCTCCCAGTTCCTCTACCGGGTCCTGGGCGTCGAGAACGCCGGCGCCGAACTGGACGCCGTGGCCACGTACCACCGTTCCTGCCACATGACCCGCCTGCTGGGGGAGCGCACCAGCCCCTTCGTGCTGCTGGACCATGTCAAGGGTTTGAAGATGATTCCACTGCCGCATATCGAGAACTGCTGCGGGTTCGGGGGCATGTTCTCCATGAAGGAGCCTGAGATTTCCCGGCAGATGGTGGATGAGAAAGTCAACGATGTGCTCTCCACTAACGCCTCGGTCCTGATTTCCTGCGATCCGGGCTGCCTGATGAACATCGGCGGACGTTTTAACCGCCGGGGCGAGAAAATCACCATCATGCACCTGGCGGAAGTGCTCAACCACAACGTGGACATGAGCCGGGTGACCTATGTGGATGCCAAGGAGAACGAAGGGGTGCCGGCATGAAGACCGCAACGATGATTCGTAATAACGACCATGATTTCCTGACCCGCGTCGCCGATTCCGAGAAGAACACCTTCGCCCAGAAGGCCGTGGCCAAGGCCCAGGACGCCCAGTGGGTCAAGCGCGAGGGCGCCCGCCAGGAGCTGGGCAACTGGGAGGACTGGCGGGACCTGGGCGAGCAGATCCGACAGCATTCGGTGCGCTATCTGCCGGACTACCTGGAGGAGTTCTCCGACAACGTGGAGAAGAACGGCGGTCACGTCTTCTTCGCCCAGACCGACGTGGAGGCGCGCGACTTCATCGTCAATCTGGCCAAGGAAAAGCAGGTCAAGAACGTCGTCAAGTCCAAGTCGATGGTCACCTCCGAGATCGGCATCGACAAGGCCCTGCTCAAGATTGACGGCATGAACCTGCTGGAGACCGACCTGGCCGAGTTCATCCTCCAGCAGGACGACTGGGACGAACCCACCCACCTGGTGTTCCCCGCCCTGCACAAGAACCGCGACCAGGTGCGCGAGGTATTCATGAAGAAGCTGGGCTATGAGGGCGACAACGACCCCCAGCACTTGGCCCGCTTCGCCCGAAAGGTCATGCGTGAGCGCTTCCTGAAGAACGAGATGTCGATCACCGGCTGCAATTTCGCGGTGGCTGACAACGGCATGATCAACCTGGACACCAACGAGGGCAATGCCGATTTGTGCATGGCCATCCCCAAGATCCAGGTGGTCTGCATGGGCATGGAGCGGATCGTGCCGAGTATGCGCGAGGCCGAGACCATGGATAACATGCTGGCCCGCTCGGCGGTCGGCCAGAAGATCACCACCTACTGCACGTTCACCTCGCGACAGGTGGACGGGGAGGCCGACGGGCCTGAGGAGTTCTACGTCGTCATCATCGACAACGGCCGCTCCAACGCCCTGGGCACCGACTTCGAGCCCATCCTGCAGTGCATCCGTTGCGCCTCCTGCCTGAACGTCTGCCCGATATACCGCCACATCGGCGGCGAAGGCTACGGCTCCATCTACCCCGGACCGGTCGGCTCCGTGCTCTCGCCCGTCTTGCAGGGCAATTACGACGACTTCTCCGAACTGCCCTACGCCTGCTCCCTGTGCTCGGCCTGCACGGCCACGTGCCCGGTCAAGATTCCGCTGCATAAGCTGCTGATCAAGCACCGAGAGATTGAGATGGACGACCTGCACCAGAGCAAGCTGATTGATGACGCGGTCATGCGGGTGGTGGGCATCGGCACCGGCCACTCCTCGCTCTTCCGCATGGCCTTGGGCTTGGACCACACCATGCTCACCCCCCTGCAGAAATCCAAGCCGGAAACAGCCGAGAACCTCTACTCCAACGGTAAGCACCTGGAATGGATGCCGTTCGTCTTCGGTGGTTGGACCAAGGTGCGCGACCTGCCTGATCCGCCTGCCCACTCCAAGAACTTCCGTTCCTGGTTCCGCGAGCATAAACGGGAGCAGGCCATGCAGGGAGGCGGACAACCCGCTGAGCCCCAAGCGCCTAAGAATCCGAACGCCTTCCGTCCCAGCGGCGAACCCGTACTGAAGGCCGATGGGTACTACCAAAATGGCCATCGAATCACCGAGGAGAGGGCGCACGCCGAAGGGCAGGCCGCAGCGCCCGGACGGGTCGCGTCACGGGCAGCTTCGCTCTCCCAGGAGGAAGTACCGGCTGGCAGCCACATCGACGGTGATGACATCGCCAAGGCAGCCGCCCGTCAGGAAGGAGTGCAAGAGCATGACTGACCGCGAGACCTTTCTGAATTACCTGGCCGAAAAGGCCCGGCGCCCCCGCCACCAGCTGGCCGACAACCCCCTGGTGCCGGTCAACGACCTGCCGGAGACCACACTATCCGGCAAGAGCCAGGACGAGCTGATGGAGATCGCCAGGGCCAACAGCAAGGCCGTTAATGTGAACTTCCAGACCACCAGCAAGGCCGGTCTGCCACGCGCTTTGGACGACTTCATCAGGGCTAAAATCTCCGACCGCCCGGACGACGAGTATCAGGCGAACGGCCACAACCACCTGTTGCTGCCCACATCCGACCTGTACGCGGACTTCGGTCTGGAAGGTTGGAGGGATGGCCTGCACGACCCGGAGCCCACGTTCTGGAAGCCGGGCGCGGGGCGGGACGCGAACATTGACACGGCTGAGCACGCCGGGGCGGCGATCGCCTTCGCCGATTACATGCTGGCCGAGTCCTGCTCGATCACTACGGCCACCACGCCGGGGCAGGGGCGGGCCTTCCACTTCCTGCCAGTGCACTACCTGGCCATCGTGCGCAAGTCCTGCATCCTGCCGCGCTCGCGCCAGGCCATGGACCGCTACGACAAGGCCATGAAGTCCGGCGAGCTCAAAACCTCCAACATCAACATCATCACCGGCCCGTCCAACACCGGTGACATCGAGATGGTGCTGGTCGTGGGCGTCCACGGTCCCTTGGACATGACCTACCTGGTCGTCGAGGACATGTAGGGCAGAGCCTGGGCGTTGATAAGGCGACCCCCTGCCGGAGGATCAATAATCCTGGCAGGGGGTCGCGGTGCGTCTGCTGGGAGGGGAGGGGTACGTGGCCCCTGCCTCCGCCTAATCCAGGCCGGGTAAGAGGCCCTTGGGCGGGTCGATGCCAATGTATCCCGCGTCCGGGTCCACTTCGGGCACTAGCTGCTCTACAAACGGCACTAAGCCGGTCACGGGTCCGGCCTCTTCGTCCGTCCCGTTCTCGCCGTGGTCGCCCGCCTTGCCGGTGGGGGCGAGCTCTATTTCCAGGAGCTGCTGGGCGGTGGCGTCAATCACGTCCTTGACGGTGCCCACCAGTTTGTCAGCCGGCAATCCCAGGGCGTTGCCGGGGGCCATGCGCACTTCAAGGCCAATGAGGTCCTCCAAGTACCAGGCATCGTCTTGTTCTTCAGTTTCCGGGTCGGGCTCCACGTACAGCTCGGTGCCGCTCAGGGCTTCGGAGGCGTTCCGGTCCGCCACGCCCTCAAAGAGCACAATCCAGCGGCTTTTGAATCGACGGGAGGATACGACGGTGAACGCCCGGCTCCGGTCGGCGGTGGTGAGCACGGAACCGGGGGAGAAGCGGCGTTCGGGCTCATCGGTGTACGCGAACACGTTCACCTCGCCCTTGAGCCCTTGAGCGCGCCCAATACGGCAGACCCTCAACAGTCTTGACTGCTGAGGGTCTGCAACCGAGCGATTGGCGTCCGCGCTCACCTGCGTACGTCCATGATGTCGACGCGGATCTTATGGTCGCTGATGGCCTGGGCCACGGTGCGAACGGCGTTGGCCGTCCGCCCGTTGCGCCCGATCACACGCCCGATGTCCTCCGGGTTCACCCGCACCCGCAGCAGTTCGCCACGGGCGTTCTCATGGGAGCGCACGGAGACGTCGTCGGGGAAATCGACAATGTTCTTAATCAGGTGTTCGACTGCTTGCGCGAGCATGGCAATCACTCCTCCAAACGCTTCAGGTCCCCTGGGGCCGCTCACTCGGCGGTGGGGTTCTCCTCTTCACCGGACTGGGCTTCGGCGGTCTCAGCCTCGCTGTCCTGGGCCGCCTTGGCTTCGGCTTCGGCCTTGGCCTTCGCCTCGGCCTCGGACTTCTTGGCCTTGAGCTTCTGGGCCTCGGCCTCTGCCTGCTCGATGCGGGCTTGGGCGTCCTTCTCGGCCTGGGGCACCTTCAGCGTGCCCTCCTGGCCGGGCAGACCCTTGTACTTCTGCCAGTCGCCGGTGATCTTGAGCAGGTTGGAAACCGGCTCGCTGGGCTGGGCGCCCACACCGAGCCAGTACTGCGCGCGCTCGGAGTCGATCTTAATCGTAGAAGGCTGGGTGTTGGGGTTGTAGGTGCCGATCTCCTCGATCACCTTGCCGTCGCGCTTCTTACGCGAATCGACGACGACCACGCGGTAAAAGGCGTAGAACTTCTTGCCCATTCTCTTCAGGCGAATCTTGGTTGCCAAAGCGGCTCTCCTTGTAGCTAGGTTTGCGGTATCCGCACTCCATGTGGGGCATGGAATCCAGGCGCCACGTGTCCTCGCGCGCGACGGTATGAGAGGGCCCGTCCACACGAATAACAGCAACAGTATACCGCTCAGACCGGATAAATCGTGCGTGAACGATGCGCCTGAGCCGCGCGACGGGCCCTGGCTCCAGCGGGAGGTCCCTCAGGCTGCTTGCAGGGTGGCCACCAGGGCCATATGATCGGTGGAGGGGATGCGCAAGGAACGCAGTCCGGTGCAGGCCAATCCTTGGGTGTGCAGGACATGGTCGATCTCTATGAGCGGGGGCAGGGTAGCCCAGGATGCGGGGAACGTGGGATGAAGCCCCGCGCTGGCCTCGCCGCCGGCGTCAAGCAGGTGGCCGTCGCTCAGCAGACGGCGGAAGGAGGGGTGGTGGACTGATGAATTGAGGTCGCCCATGATGAGCGCGTCATCCGCGTCTCCCGCCTGCCGACGCGCGCTGGCTTGGGCGGCGGGGGAGGGGGCCGCAGGGCTCAGGCCCGCCAGAGCCAAAATCGAGGCCCCCCAGTTGCTGCCGCCACGCTGAGGGGATTTGGGGTGGGCTGACGCGACCAGTATCGTGCGCCCCAAAGCTTCTACCGTCAGTGTCGGCACGGCGGAAGCGGGCAAGGATACCGATTGAGGGCGCCGGCCCTTCGGCTGGATCCGGCTGAATACCGCATTGAAACCGCCGTTGTCGTCAGTGGTGGCGACCCCTACTGATTGGTAGGGCAGCACCATGGGCAGTCCAGCTTCCCGGAGGCGGTCGAGCAGGGTCTGGCTGACCTCTTGCAAAGCGAGCAGATCCACATGCTGGCGCTCGACCGCGGCCTTTATGGCCTGCGCATCGGCGTGGCCATACTTGCAGTTCAAGCTCATGACGGTTAAACGCTTTGGGCTGACCGTAGCGGCGTCAGGCTGGCTGAAACCCGGAAGGGCGGATATGGCAAGGACCCCGGAAGGGAGGTGGAGAAGGAAGGGGAGGAGCCAGATGGTTTCCAGGAGCAGCAGAAGCGTGGCGGCTACCGCTTGAGGCCAGGCGGTGATGACCAGGGACCAAACGAGCAGCACCATCAAAGGCGCGCTCAGTAGTGGTACGAGGGCTATCAGCTCGGGCAGGGGCCGGTGCCAGTCCCAGCCGGCGGGCAGGTAGCGCAAGGCCATCCACAGGGCGCATAGGGCCAGCAGGGCCCAGAGCAGGGTGGACACGCGGCTGTCAGGCTCCTAGGAGCCCGCCCAGGCCACCGCCTAGGTTCGGTGGAATCTGGGGCATGCCATCGGGCACCTGAGTGGTCTGGGGCTTCGCGAAAGCGGAACCCGAGTTGGGCGCGCCGGAGCCCTTGCCTCCGGACAAGCGCTCGCGCAAGGCCTTCTCCTCCGCCTCGCGCTTCATTGGGTTGCCGGAGCGGGATTTACCCTTCTTCTTGCTTTTCTTGCCCTTCTTCGACCCCTTGCCCCCAAAACCGGGCATACCGGGCATCTGACGGACGCCGTTGGTCATCCGCCGCATCATCTTGGCGGCCTGATCGAAGCGCTGGAGGAGGCCGTTGACCGAGGAGACGGTGACGCCTGCTCCGTAAGCGATGCGGGCGCGGCGGGAGCCGTCGATGATCTTCGGGTCACGCCGCTCCTGGGGGGTCATCGAATTGATGATGGCCTCCGTGCGGTCGACCTCCCTCTCGTCGAACTGCTCCAGCTCCTTGCGGTGCTGGGCCATGCCGGGGATCATGCCCAGAATCGACTTCAAGGAGCCGAGCTTGCGCACCTGCTGCAATTGGTCCATGAAGTCGTCCAGGCCATAGGAGCCCTCGAGCATCCTCTCGGCGGCCTTGCGCGATTCCTCCTCGTCGAACTCGCGTTGGGCCTGCTCGATCAGGGTCAGGATATCGCCCATGTCGAGGATGCGGGAGGCCATGCGATCGGGGTGGAAGACCTCGAAGTCCTTGAGCCCCTCGCCGTTGGAAGCGAACAGAATCGGTTTGCCGGTCACTGAGGCTACGGACAAGGCCGCGCCGCCACGGGCGTCGCCGTCCAGCTTGGAGAGCACCACGCCGGTGAAGTCCACGCCCTCATCGAAGGCCTTGGCGGTTTGCACCGCGTCCTGGCCGATCATCGCGTCGATCACGAACAGGATTTCGTCGGGGTGGACCGCGTCGCGGATGTCGCGCGCCTGAGCCATCAGCTCCTGGTCCACGCCCAGACGGCCGGCCGTATCGATAATGACCGTGTCGTAGAGCTTGGACTGCGCCTCTTGAATCGAGTCGCGCGCCACCTTCACCGGGTCGCCGGTGGCTTGACCAGGCGAAACCACGTCCGAGCTTTCGGTCTGTACGCCGGGCTGGGGGGCGTACACCGGCACACCGGCGCGCTCGCCGACCACTTGCAGCTGGGTCACCGCGTTCGGCCGCTGCAGGTCGGCCGCCACCAGCAGGGGGGTGTGGCCAGCGTCTTTGAGCCAGTATCCCAGCTTGCCGGCCAGGGTGGTCTTACCGGCGCCCTGCAAGCCCGCGAGCATGATCACAGTGGGCGGGGTCTTGGCGAAGTTGAGCGGCCGGTCCACGCCGGCGCCCAGAATCTGCGTGAGCTCGTCGTTGACGATCGAGACCACCTGCTGGGCCGGATTGAGCGCCTCCGACACTTCGGCGCCCAACGCGCGTTCGCGCACCTTGGCTGTGAAGGAACGCACCACGTCGAGCGACACGTCGGCGTCCAGCAGGGCGCGGCGAATCTCGCGGATGGTGCCGTCGATATCGGATTCACTCAGCTTGCCCTTGGAACGCAAGTGGGTGAAGGCGTTCGACAGCCTGTCGGTCAAAGAAGAAAAAGCAGCCATAATCCCATAATTCTAGCGGTCGCCCGGGAAAAGACGGCAGGACCGGCCGGGCTCAGCCTTCCAGCTGCCAAGTGGGGCCGGTTGGGGTGTCCTCTATGGTGATGTGGGCCTGTGCCAGGCGGTCGCGGATGGCGTCAGCCTGGGCGAAGTCCTTGGCGGAGCGCGCGGTCTGGCGGGCGGCGAGCTCCTGGGAGACCAGGGCGTCCAGGGCCTCGTGGGCGGTATCGGCGGCGGCCCCCCGTCCTGGTTGGGCCCAATGGGGGTCAAGAGGGTCAAGGCCGAACACGTCGAGCATGGCGCGTACGTCCAGCAGGTCCCGCAGCAGTCCGTCCTGGGCGTCGCGGGCGTTCGGGTCACCGGCAATCCCGGCCATGCCGGAATTAGCGCGGCGGATGGTGGCGAACAGAACCGCCAGCGCCTCGGGCACCTTGATGTCGTCGTTCATGGCGGCCACGAAATCGGCGGGCAACTGGTCGGCCGTGCGCTCGGCCACCTCCTGCCGGGAGGGTTGCCAGCCCAGGGCCTTACCGGCGCGATCCACGAACCCGTTGATGCGCTCATAAGCCGCCTGCGCCTCGTTCATGGTCTGATCGCCCCACTCCAGCATGGAGCGGTAGTGGGTGGAAACCAGCGCGTACCGCACCACCCAAGCGGGGTAGGCGTCCAGCACGGCGTCCGCGGCCAGCCCGTTGCCCAGCGATTTGGACATCTTCTCGCCTTTTTGCGTCACCCAGGCGGTGTGCATCCAGCGGTGGGCGAACCCCCACCCAGCGGCGTGGGATTGGGCCATTTCGTTCTCGTGATGAGGGAAGCGAAGGTCCAGTCCGCCACCGTGGATGTCGAAATCCGCGCCCAGGTACCGCCGGCTCATGGCCGAGCATTCCAGGTGCCAGCCCGGGCGTCCGGTGCCGAACGGCGTGGTCCAGCGGGCGGTCGGCGGGTCGGTGGGCTTGGAGGCCTTCCAAAGGGCGAAATCCCGGGGTCCGCGCTTACCTGAGGCCAGGTCGGCGTCGTCAGCCGGTTTGTACTGGTCCGGCCCTTCGGCGTCTACGCTCGGCCCCATGCGGTCGGCCACGGCGGCTTGCTCGTCGGCGGCTTGGGTGCCGGTCTCCTGGTGGGTGAGCGCCCCGTACTCGGGCCAGGATTCCACGTCGAAGTACACGTTGCCGGATGGGCGGCCTTCCTCGTCGGGCACGATGTAGGCGTGGCCCCGGTCGATCAACCGTTCCACCAGCTCAACCATCTGCGGCACATGCCCGGTGGCGCGCGGTTCGTAAGTGGGGGGCAGGGCCCCCAGGGTGTCGTAAGCGGCGGTGAACTCGCGCTCATAGATGTAGGCGCGTTGCCACCATTGTTGGCCGGCGGCGGCCGCCTTATCCAGGATTTTGTCGTCGATGTCGGTCACATTGCGCACGAGCGTCACTTGGTAGCCCAGCTTGAGCATCCAGCGGCGGATCACGTCGAAGGCGAGCGTGGTGCGCAGGTGGCCCACGTGCGGCGAGCTCTGCACCGTGGCCCCGCACACGTAGATCCCCACCCGGTCCGGTTCGATGGATTCGAAGGCGCTCACCGCCTTGGTCGCTGTGTCATACAGCCGCAGCCCCGCCGCCGCTCGGCTCAGAGAATCGTTGAAATCGCGCGCTTTCGAGCTCATATCCATAGGGTTGATGCTACCCGCCAAGCCTGACATCGAGCCCTGCGTCATCCGCCCGGTTCCGCGCAGGCTTGCGCGGATTGTGCGCCCGGTTTTCCACTCGGAAGCGAGGGTGGGGCGCGGCGGTGTGAGGGGCGTGCGTGATGCGGTGTCGGTCGGAGGCGGAATGAGGCCTGGGAGGGTGGATGGTCGGGGAGAGTCAGCGCTTGGAGGCGTAGGGAGAGGAGCCTGTCTGACGGGGCGTGTGTCGCTAGGGTGGTGGGCGTGTCACAATGGGGGTATGGCGAAACGCACTGTGCTGGTCATCCAACATGCACCCTGGGAACGAGCCGGGCGAGTCGGAGAGGCCTTGGAAGACGCCGGGCTCGATATTGAGACCCTGAGCGTGGTGGACGTGAATAAACCCGAACTGCCGAAGCCAGGCGAGCTGGCCGGGTTGGTCCTGATGGGCGGGCCTATGCGGGCGGATGACTACGAGCACCACCCGGGGCTCAAAGCCGAAACCAAGCTGGTCAAGGAAGCCACGCAAGCGGAGGTGCCGGTGCTGGGCGTCTGCTTGGGGCACCAGATACTGGCCCGGGCGCTCGGTGCGCGCTTGCAACCCAGCGACGGGATGCACCAGGGGATGGGAACCGTGAAGTGGGTGGCGACCGACGATGCTGTGTCCACCTGGGCGAACAAGACCACCCCGGTGCTGCAATGGCATTCGGACTCGGCAAGCCTGCCGGAAGGTGCCAAACTGCTGGCCAAATCCGCCGACACCAAGGTCGAGGCGTTCCGGGCTGGATCGGCTTTGGGTCTGCAATTCCACTTGGAAGTGACCGGACCGCTGTTCGAGCAGTGGCTTGACATGCCGCAAATGGTGAAAGGGCTTAAGAAGAGGCAGATAGCCGAGCTATTGGAGGACTTCCAGGCCAAGGACGACCTGGTCCAACCGTTGGCGGACTCGATCTTCTCCGCTTTCGCCGCGCGCTGCTCCACCTGCGCGGCGCAGCCCGTCGGGGAGTAAGGCAGGCGGACTGGCTCAGTCCTCCAGATCCTCGCCGATCTCAAGCCACTCCTCTTCCAGGGGCTCGATTTGGGCTTGGATGGTTTTGACTTGCTCGTTGAGCTGGCCCAGGCCCTCGTAATCGGCTGGGTCGTGAGCCGCCATCCGGGCCTGCAAGTCCTGGACCTGGGTGTTGAGCTTGGAGAGTTTGCGCTCGATGGCGCGGGCGCGTTTGCCCAGCTCCCGCTGGGCCTGGCGGCCCGATTTGCCGGCCTGGGAGGAAGCGTTCTTAGCGGTGGCGCTATAAGCTGAATTCGGGC
Organism: Bifidobacterium actinocoloniiforme DSM 22766; assembly: GCF_001263395.1. Taxonomy (NCBI): domain Bacteria; kingdom Bacillati; phylum Actinomycetota; class Actinomycetes; order Bifidobacteriales; family Bifidobacteriaceae; genus Bifidobacterium; species Bifidobacterium actinocoloniiforme. The sequence goes on from NZ_CP011786.1 coordinate 1,790,241, forward strand.
TGCGGGTTCCGCGCGCGTCGCCGCCGATCTCGGGGGAGGAGCCTGTCCCAGATTTTGCGGATTTGACCATATCCAGGTAGTCATCCACGCCGCCGGGCAGGTGGATCACCTTGCCGTCCAGCAGCGCGTATTGCTGGTCAGTCACGCGCTCCAGCAGAAAACGGTCGTGGGAGACGACGATCAAGGTGCCAGGCCAGGAGTCCAGCAGGTCCTCCATGACGGCCAGCATGTCGGTATCCAAGTCGTTGCCTGGCTCGTCCATGATCAGCACGTTGGGCTCGTCGAGCAGGATAAGCAGGAGTTGCATACGGCGCTTCTGGCCGCCGGACAGGTCGCCTATGCGGGTCATCAGCTGGGCGGAGGAGAAGCCCAAACGCTCCATCAGCTGGGAAGGCGTGACCTCCTTGCCCTCGACTTCGTAGGTGGCCTTATAGCGGGAGAGGACCTCACGGATACGGTACTGGGCCAGCTCCTCCAGCTCGTCCAAACGCTGGGTGAGGACCGCGAACTTGACCGTCTTGCCGATTTTGACATGGCCGGAAGTGGGCTGGACGGTGCCGTCAATCAGGCCCAGGAGGGTGGATTTGCCTGCGCCGTTGGCGCCGACGATGCCGAAACGGTCGCCCGGGCCAATCAGCCAGGTCACGTCGTCGATCACCGTGCGAGGCGGATACGACTTGGTCACGTTCTTGAGGTCCACCACCTGCTTGCCCAGGCGGGAGGTGGCCATGCGCTTGAGCTCCAGGGAATCGCGGATGGGCGGTACGTCGGCGATCAACTCGTTGGCGGCCTTGACGTGGAACTTCTGTTTGGTGGAGCGGGCACGGGCGCCGCGAGTCAGCCAGGCCAGCTCCTTGCGGGCGAGGTTCCTGCGCTTGGTCTCGGCCACGTCCGCCTGGCGGTCGCGCTCCACGCGCTGGAGCATGTAGGCCGAATAGCCGCCCTCGAAGGGGTCGATCGCGCCGTCGTGCACCTCCCACATGCGGGTGCAGACCTCGTCCAGGAACCAGCGGTCGTGGGTGACGACCAGGAGCGCTCCCGAGCCCTTGGACCAGCGGTGCCTCAAGTGCTCGGCCAGCCAGTGGATGGTGAGGATGTCCAGATGATTAGTGGGTTCGTCAAGGGCCAGGATGTCCCAATCCTGGAGCAGGAGCCGGGCCAGGTCCGCCCGCCGCCGCTGCCCGCCGGACAGGGAGCCCACCGGGGCGTCCAGGTCCATGCCGGCCAGCAAGGTCTGCACGATTTCGCGGGACTTGGGGTCGGATGCCCACTCGTAATCCTCGCGGTCGCCTAGGGCCGCCTGGCGCAGGCTGTCCTCGTCGCGCAGGGGGTCGCGCTGGTCCAACCTGCCGAAGGTCAGGCCGCCCCGGCGGGTCACGCGCCCTGAATCCGGCTCCTGGTCGCCTGCAAGCAAGCGCAGGAGCGTGGACTTGCCGTCGCCGTTGCGGCCGACGATGCCAATCCGATCACCTTCGAAGACGCCTTGGGTCACATCGGTGAAGATGTTCTTGGTGGCGAAAGAGAGGGAGACGTTTTCCAAACCGAGGTCATAGGTAGGCATGATTCACCAATCTAGCGCGCGGCCTGGAGCGCGCCGGACCAGTTCAGCGGCCCGTTCGGGAGCCGATCTCGGTATCCGGCACTTTCTCCGAGAGGGCTTTGGGGCCCCGGGTGACCGCCACCGTGCCGGAGCGCACCATCTCCACAATGCCGAAAGGGGCCAGCAGCCCCAGCAGGGCGTCCAACTTGCCTTGGGCGCCGGTAGCCTCGATCGTCAGCGATTCAGGGTGGACGTCCACCACGCGCACGCGGAAGAGCTGGACAATCTCCAGCACGTCGGAACGGTTGCGCTCATTGGCTTTGACCTTGATGAGGACCAGCTCGCGCTCCACGGTCCGGCCCGGGTCCAGCTCCACGATCTTGAGCACATGCAGAAGCTTGTTCAGCTGCTTGATGATCTGCTCCAGCGGGGCGTCCTCCGCCTCCGTGGTGACCGTGATGCGGGAGATGTCCGCGCGTTCGGTGGAGGAGGCGGTCAGCGAGGTGATGTTGAAGGAGCGACGGGCGAACAGGTCGGTGATGCGGGCCAGGGCGCCCGGCCTGTTCTCCGCCAGAATCGAGAGGGTGTGCTGCTGGGTGCCGTTGTTCGTAGCCATTGTTCAAGCCTTCCCTTGCTGCTCGGGCCGCGGTGCCTGGCCGTCGGCCCCGTGGGTTGAGCCCTGGGCCGCCAGCGGGGTGACACCCGGCCGGTAGACGATTTCGCTGTTCGAGGCGCCCGGGGGCACGACCGGCCACACCTGGGCATCCTTCCAGACGCGCATGTCGATGAGGACCGGCCGGTCGTTGACGGCCAAGGCCCGCTCGATCGCGCCGGTGACCTCCTGGCGGTTGCTGGCCCTGATGCCAAGGCAGTCGTAGGATTCGGCCAGCTTGACGAAGTCCGGCACCGGCAGCCCCGGGCCGTCCGCCGGGCCGGCTGCGCCGGAAGCCAGGTCGCTCAGGATGTGGTGGTCCCCGTAGAAGAGGGTCTGCCACTGGCGAATCAGGCCGTAGGAGGCGTTGTCGAGGATTGCGATTTTGAGGGGGAGTCCCTCCTGGCGGGCCACGGCCAGCTCGCCGCTGGAGGCCTGGAAGCCGCCGTCGCCCTCGATCAGCCAGACCGGACGGGAGCCTGCGACGCCCACTGTCGCGCCGATCGCGGCCGGTAGCCCGAAGCCCATGGTCCCCATGCCGCAGGAGGAGATGAAGGAGCCAGGGAGCTCGAAGTCCAGGAAGAGGCTGGCCCACATCTGATGCTGGCCTACGTCCGTGACCCATAGGGTGTCCGGCGAGGCCAGGCGGCCCAGCTCCTGAATGGCCCACTGCGGCTCGACCTGGCCGTCGGGGGCCGGGTCGTAGGTCGATGGGAACCGCGAGCGCCAGGCGTCGATCTGCCGCCACCAGGGGGCCAAGTCGGTTCGGCCCAGGCGCTCTTGGACGCGGGGGAACTCCCGGTTCAGGTCGGTCAGCACTTGGGCAGCATCGCCTACGATAGGCACGTCAACGGTCCGGTTCTTGCCGATTTCGGCCGGGTCGATGTCAATGTGGATCACCTTGGCGGCAGGGGCGAAACTCTCCAGGTCGCCGGTCACCCGGTCGTCGAAGCGGGCGCCGACCGCCAGCAGGAGGTCGCACTCCTGCATGGCGCCGTTCGCCGCCACTGTGCCATGCATACCGGGCATGCCGAGCACGTGCTGGTCGCTGTCAGGCACGATCCCGCGGGCGGATAGGGTGGTCGTGACCGGGGCGCCGGTCAGCTTCGCCAGCTGCGCCACCTGCTCGGAGGCGTGGGCCCGGGTCGCGCCTCCGCCCACGTAGATCACCGGCCGGTACGCGCGGGCCAGGAGTTCGGCCGCGTCCTGGAGCATGTGCCCGTGGGCCTTGGTGGTGGGTTTGTAGCCCGGCAGAATCATCCGCTGGGGCCAGGAATAAGCCATGCTTTGGGTTTGGGCGGTGTAGGGCAAGTCGATCAACACCGGGCCAGGCCGTCCGCTGAGGGCCACATAGTAGGCCTCGGTCAGCACGCGGGGGATGTCCTGGGCCTGGGTGACCAGGTAGGAGTGCTTGACCACTGGGTAGGTCATGCCCAGTATGTCCGCCTCCTGGAAGGCGTCCGTGCCCATGGCCTCGGCCCCCACTTGGCCGCTGACCACTATCAGGGGCACCGAGTCGCGGGCCGCCTCCGCGATGGGGGTCACCATATTCGTGGCCCCTGGCCCGGAGGTGACCAGGCAGACACCCGGCTGGCCGACGGCCAACGCATAGCCTTCAGCGGCCTGACCGGCGGCCTGCTCGGTGCGGGTCAGGACGAAGCGGAACTTCGTGTCTGGGCCGATCGCGTCGAAAGTCGGCAGAATCTGGCCGCCGGGCAGGCCGAAGACCACCTTGACGCCCAAGTCCTCCAAGGAGCGGACGAGGGCCTGGGCCCCGGTCATCGGCTCGCCGGCGGGCTCCGCATCGCGCGCGGTGTCTTTGTCTGACGGCTCCTTGGGAACCGAGTTGAATGCTTGCAGAGGTGTCGGCAGTGCCATCAAGCTCCTATCCCCTCGTTTTTATACAGTCTAAACGCCAGACCGACAGGATGGGGAAGCGGTTCCTCATAGTGGGAAGGCCGTGAGGGGGGGGGGGGGGGAGGCTTCCGGCTGGGGTTGAGCCGGCAGCGCCCTTGGCTGACTACGGGGCGGGGATGGGTCAGGAGCGGTCGGAGCTGTTCTCCTCCTACGCCTCCTGCTTGGACTGTTCTTCCTGGGCGAGCTCCCGCTCCTCGGCTTGCTCCTGCTTGAGCGCTTTCAGGGCGCTGGGTCCATCCAAGGCCTTCCACGCCTGTTCGGCGGCGGCCAGCTGGGCCTTGCGCTTGCTGGAGGCCCGTCCGTGGCCGATGACCGAGTGGGTGCCCTCTAAAACCAGGTCCGCTGTGAAGACCTGGGCGTAGTCCGGTCCGGAGACCGCCATCCGGTACTCGGGTTGGCCTAATCCCGACTGGCGGGCTTTCACGCTGATTGAGGTCTTCCAGTCCAAGGCCGGGCCTTCGGTGGCCACTTCCGCCAGCGTGTCGTCCACCAGCGTGTGGACGGTCTTGCGGGCGCCCTCGATGCCGTGTTCGATGAAAACCGCGCCGATCAGCGCCTCGACTGTGTCGCACAGGATCGAGTTCTTGTCCGATCCGCCGGACTCCGCTTCGCCCCGGCCCAGCAGGATGTACTGGCCCAAGTGGAGCTTGCTGCGGGCTATGGCGGACAGGGAGTCCTCCGAGACGGCCTTGGCCCTCATCTTGGCCAGCTGGCCCTCGTTCATGCTTGGATGGTCCTTGTACAGGGTTTCGGTGGAGACCAGCTCCAGCACCGCGTCGCCCAGGAACTCCAAGCGCTCGTTATTGGGCATCCCCTCGTGCTCGTGGGCGAAGGAACGATGGGTGAGCGCATGGATCAGCAGGTCCGGCTTGAGGGATTGCCCCAGGGCCTTGAAGAGCTCCCTGGCGGGCAGCTCCTGGCTAGCGGTCCCGTCTTGCGCCTCCTGGCTGCCCGCCGCCTCGGTCCGCATGGCGGCTTGCGTCGACCTGCCGTGCGTTTCGCTCCCCTGCGCTTCGTCGTGACTTGATGAGGTCATGTCCCGCTCCTAACCAGCCTGCCGAGGCCTTCCTCAGGCCAGCGCGCGGGCGTTGTATCAATCCAAGTACGTTAATCCGAATATCAAAGGGCCCCGCCACCCGTCGATGGCAGGGCCCCGTATGATGCCGCCAGCGGCCGGATCACCGGCCTGTGACGGGTTCGCGCTCACTTGGCGGCGAACTTGGAACGCATAGCATCCTTGTAGACGCGGCCGCGGAAGGTGCCGCAGGAGGGGCAAGCCATGTGCGGCAGGGTCGGGGCCCCGCAGTTGGGGCAGGCGACCGTGCTCGCGGCCTGGGTCTTCCAGTTGGCGCGGCGCGAATGCGTGTTAGCGCGCGAAGTCTTGTACTTTGGCAGTGCCATTGTCTTCCTCTGTTCCGATCGAAACTACATTGAGCTTAAGCCTAGAGCAGTCTAGCGCATACCCTACCCAAAAGCCAAGCGGCCGGACAAGCGCTGGAGGCCCGCCGGGGTTATTCGGCCGCTGGGCCAGCCTGCCGGCCTTGAGCCTCGCGCTCCAGCCGGGCCTTGAACGAGGTCAGGGCGGCGAAACGATCGTCGCTCACCTCGTGGTGGTGGTCAGGGTGCTCGTTCAGGTTCACGCCGCACTGGGGGCACAAGCCCCGGCAATCCGGCTTGCACAGGGCCTTGAAGGGCAGGGCCTCCACCAGGTTGTCGCGCAGGAGGGCTTCGATGTCCGTCACCGTGCCCGAATCCGCCAAGGGGTAGGTGTTGCCGTCGTCGGCTTCCTCCTCGCCGGCCACGATCTCCACTTCGCCCTGGAGCTGACGCTGCTCGCGCGGGTCCTCGAAGGGGAAGAAGGCCACGACGTCCAACTCGCGTGGGCCGGAGAGCGGCTTGAGGCAGCGGGTGCACTCGGCGTGCACGGGGGCGCTGAGGCGGGCGTTCAGAATCAGTCCGTCCACGATCGAATCCATGCTGCCGGACAAGTGGACCGGTTCGCCCTCGGTCACGCCTACGATGGCATCGCCGATGCCACTGGGGGCGGGGAAATCAGCGTCAATCGGCTTGCTCTGCCCGGCTCGCTGGGCCACTTGCGCCACTGGTATAGCCCAGGGTGAGTCTGCTGCTCTCGTCATATCAGTGTTCGTCTCCTTTAGCCTTCATGTGCCGCGCCCGGGCGGCCACCTGGTGCTGCCGGGGCCTGCTTGGTCCGCCAAGGCCTGCTTATTGGTCGGAATGCTGATCGGGGTTCTGGTCGGAGTAAGACCCCTCCAGCTTGGAGGCGGCCTCGCGTTCGCGTTCGCGCAGCACTTCGACGCCTGCCTGCACGTCTTGCTGGTAACGCTCCAGTTGGGAGGCCAACGCTTCCATCACCTTGGACGAATACTGGTTGGCCCCCTGGACGAGCTTATCGCTCTGGGCTTGAGCCTTATCGAGGATGACCTGGGCCTTGCGCTGGGCGATCGCGACCACGTTCTCCTGGCCGGCCAGGAATTCGGCCTGCTTCCCGGCCTCTTTGACTACGTCCGCCGCCCGGCTTTGCGCCTCCGAGATGATGGCGTTGGCTTGGGTCTGGGCCCCGTCCAAGCGGCGCTCGGACTCGCGCATCAAGGCCGAGGCGCGTTCCAACTGCACTGGGAGCATCTTCTTCAGGTCCGCCAGGGCCCCCAGGAACTCCTCGCGGTCCACCTTGGCCACGGAGGGGGTGAAGACCGAGGACTTGGCCTCCTCAAGGAGGTTCTCCATCTTGTCGATGATGTCGTAGACGGTCGTGAACTCGGCCCTGGATGTGGGGGAGGCGGCGGATGCGGTCTCGTTCTCACGCAGGTCAGGCATGGCCTGCAACTCACGGGAAGCAAGCGATCCCTCCGCTGCTGCGGGTTTGCGCTTGGATGCCTTGCCTGCGTCGGCCGCGGATGCCGATGACGCGGCGAAGGCCGCTGAAGGCGTGGACGCTGCGGTGTGGATGTCGGTGTTGGTGGCGTCGTCCGAGTCAGAGGCGTCGGCTCCTGAGTCCGGCTCGACCTGTGGGGAGGCGGCGGGCATGGCGGCCGAGGACGTGGAGGACGCGAAAGTCACGGAAGCCGCGGGCAGGGAGGGACTGGTAGGTGTTGGGCGCTGTCGGTTCCGCCGGGCCTTGGCGGCCGCGACGGTCCCAGTGCCGGTCATGAAGCCGGGCAGGGACCCTGTCATGGCTGGGCCGCCGGAATTGGCCGCCACTGGGGTCGGGCTCCCTTTCTCGGAAGCCTTGGCTGCGGGGAGCGAAGCGCCTGGCTCCTGGGCCTTGACCCTGCTGGGCACTGCGGTCGAGGAGTTGGTGCTGTCGTCCTCAGCGATCAGCCTGCGCGCGCGTCCGCTGGCCTGGATGGGCATATCGGCAACGGAATCGGCCGGCTTGAAGCGGGCGTTCGGGTCCGCGTCGGCTTTGGTGGCCTGGCCTTCCGGCTCGCCGCTACGCTTGTTGCCTGTGCCTTCCGTCATGTCAGCTCTTTCCCTTGTTCATCGCCATTTGCAGTTTGCCGATCACGTTGTCCGGCACCATGCCCTCTATGTCGCCCCCGTGCCGGGCCACGTCCTTCACAATCGTGCTGGATATGTGTTCGCGCAAGGGGTCGGCCGGCAGGAAGAGGGTTTCCACGTCGGAGAGCTTGCGGTTCACTAGCGCCATGCCCAGCTCAGCCTCGTAATCGCCGTTCTGCCGCAGCCCCTTGACGATCACCGTGGCCCCCACCTGCTTGCAGTAGTCGATGATCAATCCGTCCGTGGATGCCACCTTGATGTTGGAGTAGCCGTCCGCCGCCAGCGCCTCCTGGACCATGCCCACGCGCTCCGCCTCCGAGAAGAGGGGCGTTTTGGCCATGTTGACCGCCACCACCACATGGACCTCCTCGAAGAAGGAGGCGCAGCGCTCGATCACGTCAAGATGTCCAGAGGTCACGGGGTCGTAGGACCCAGGGCACACAGCTATAGTCATGCCTTCAAGCCTACCGCGCGTCCCGGAAACCAACCACTCGCGTGTAGCTGCCCGCTGGCCCAGCGCTCTGCGGCGATGAGGTGGTGAGGGTTGACTGGGTCGGTATGATGGGGGGTATGGAGACGATGACTTGGGATTGGACGGACGAGGACGCGCCGGCGGGCAGCCCTGAGGAGGGCCGCGGGACGGCCCTGCTGGAGCGGCCTGAGACGCGCGAAGAGACGCAGCGGAGCGACACCGGCGACGCCGACCGTTACTCCCACTATGTGTCGGCGGATAAGATCGCTGAATCCAAGTTGACCGGGCGGCCGGTGGTGGCCCTGTGCGGCAAGGTATGGGTGCCTAAGCACGACCCCTCGCGCTACCCGGTGTGCCCGGACTGCAAGCGCATCTACGAGCAGATGAAGCAGGGCGGGTTCTAAGCGGGCAAAGCCCGTGGCAGGGCGACGAACCCCCGTGGTGGCCAGGAGCGGCCGCTGCGGGGGTTCGTCGCTAGTGGGGCGAAGCGCTTTTCGCGGGCGCCTAGCCCAGGCTGGCCCGGTCGATGGCTGCCAGCTCCTCTGCGGTGAAGGAGGTGTTGGACAGGGCGCCGATGTTGTCGAGGATTTGCTGGGACTTGGAGGCGCCGATCAGCACCGAAGTGACGCTGTCGTCGCGCAGGATCCAGGCCAGGGCCATTTCGGCCAGGGTTTGCCCGCGTTCGCCGGCCAGGCGGTTCAACTCGCGTATCTGCGCCAACCGGCCCTCGGTCAGGGCATCGGACTTCAGGAACCGTCCGTCCACTTTGATGCGGGAGTCGGCCGGGATGCCTTGCAGGTAGCGGTCGGTCAGGAGCCCTTGGGCCAAGGGGCTGAAGGTGATGAGCCCCTTGCCCAGTCGGCTGGCCGCGTCTTTGAGCCCGTTCCTCTCGACGGTGCGGTCGAAGATCGAATAGCGGTTCTGGCAGATGATGAAGGGGCAGTGCAATTCGTTCAGGATGGTCGTGGCGCGTTCCAAGGCGGGGCCGTCGTAGTTGGACAGTCCCACGTACAGGGCCTTGCCGGAGCTCACCGCCTGGGCCAGGGCGCCCATGGTCTCCTCCAGCGGGGTGTTCGGGTCGGGGCGGTGATGGTAGAAGATGTCGACATAGTCCAAGCCCAGGCGCTCCAGACTCTGGTCCAGGCTGGAGAGCAGGTATTTGCGGCTGCCCCAGTCGCCGTAGGGCCCCGGCCACATCAGGTAGCCGGCCTTGGTGGAGATGACGAGTTCATCGCGATGGCCGGCGAAGTCGTGGGACAGGATCTCACCGGCGTGGCGCTCGGCGGCACCCGGTTGCGGACCGTAGTTGTTGGCCAGGTCAAAGTGGGTGATGCCGTGGTCGAAGGCCGTGAAGAGCATGGATTTCATATGCTCCACAGGCGTCAAATCGCCGAAATTGTGCCACAGGCCCAGGGAGACGGCGGGCAGTCTGAGGCCGCTGGTCCCGCAACGCCTATAGGACATCGACTCGTAGCGATCCGGCGCGGGTATGTATTGCTTGGCGCACTCGTCCATCATGTTTCCTTTCCAGCGGGGGACGGTCCCTCGCTTATGAGCGTTCGATACGTGTTCGTTACAGGTGCGGCTGACGGTCGGGGCTTGTGCCGCGCGTGCGCGGCCAGCGGCCCGGAGCGCTGAGCCTGGGATCTAGGAGCCCCTGCTTGGCGGCGCCTGCCCTCCGCCGGTTGCGCTATCCCAAACTTTGGGTGAGCGTGGGAATGACCGGCTCGTCTTTCATCAGGCTCATGGCCGCGATCGGCAGCTCAGCCAGGCTGGCGGCCCGCCGGTCCCTGGCCCGCAGCAGGGCCTCGCGCCCCACAAAGTCCGGGTTCGTCTCGCCGTCCTCCATATACGTGTCCAGCAGGTTCCGCCAGCCCTCGGGGGGCTGGAAAGCGTCCAGGGCCTCCTCACCCCCGGCCACGACCTGCTCGCTGACGGCCCGGCCGTCCTCCAAGGCGCGGAAGGCCAGCTTGCGACCGGGCATCGAGGCCTTGCCGACGGACCTCTTGGCCACGGGGACCATCGAACCGTCCGCCCCCTCACGCTCCACCAACTTGTAGACCATCGCACAGGTGGGCGCGCCCGAGCCGGTGACCAGCTGCGTGCCCACGCCGTAGGAGTCGACCGGCGCGGTCTTCAGGGCCGCGATTGCGTACTCATCCAAGTCGTTGGTCACCGTGATAGTGGCCTTGCGGGCTCCCAGGGAGTCCAGCAGGGCGCGCACCTGCTGGGCCAGGGAGGCCAAGTCGCCCGAATCCAGCCGCACGCCGCCCAGATCGGGACCGGCCAGTTCGACCGCGGTTTGGACGGCCTCGCGCACCGAGTAGGTGTCGGTCAGCAGGGTGGTGCCCTTGCCGAGAGCTTGGATTTGCGAGGCGAAGGCGTCGCGCTCGCTGTCGTGCAGGAGGGTGAAGCAGTGGGCGGCGGTACCGATGGCCGGTAGGTCGTAGAGCTTGGCCGCTTGCAGGTTGGAGGTGCCCTGGAATCCGCCGACGATCGCTGAGCGGGCCGCTGAGACCGCCGCCCACTCGTTGGCCCGGCGGGCGCCCATGTCCATGCAGGGGCGGCCCTCGGCCACGGAGACCATGCGGGAGGCGGCCGAAGCCACGGCCGAATCGTAGTTCAAGGTGGACAGAATCAGCGTCTCCAGGAGGGTGCACTGCGCGAATGTGCCCTCGACTTGGAGGATGGGGGAGTCCGGGAAGAAGGTCTCGCCCTCTCGGTAGCCACGGATGGAGCCGGAGAACCGGTAGTCCTCCAACCAGCGCAGCGTGGGCGGGCTGACGATATGGCGGTCAGACAGGAAGCGCAGGTCGTCCTCGCTGGGGTGGAAAGCGTCGATGGACTCCATCAGCCGGCCCGCCCCCGCAGCGACCCCGTAGCGCCGTCCCAGGGGCAGGTGACGGGTGTAGACCTCGAAGACGCAGCGCCGGTCGGCCGTGCCGTCCTGCAAGGCCGCGTCCAGCATCGTGTACTCGTACATGTCCGTCAACAAAGCGGTGGGCGCACCGGCCCCCGGGCACATGCTCATGACTCGCTCGTTCCTGCGCGCCCCGCGCGAGAGCTGCCGGACCGGCCCTGTCGAGGCGCGCCGCCCAGGGCTCCGGCCGTTCATGCACCAGCTTAGCTTTCAGGCCAGATAGGGCCTGCCGGCTCCGCCCACCTGCGCCGTCAGGTGCGCGTCGCTTGCCAAGGCGTCGCTCTAAGCTGGGCGTTATGAGATTCCTGGCCTCGTTCTACAGGCTCGCCCTGGCCGCTTTCGCGCTCGCAGCTAGCTACCAAGGCTGGCTCAAAGGCATGGGCAGGGCTTGGACGCCCCTGGATTTCCAAGCCTGCTTGGTGCTGGCCTTCGTCATGCTCTGGGCCGGGGCCGCGAGCCTGCTCAAGGGTGTCGAGCCGCCGGCCTGGCTCAAGGGCTTCGCCATTCTGTACTCACTGATTGGAGCCCTGGCCGCGTGGGCCATGGAAGGTTCCGCCGGACTGGGTTCGGGTCCGCGAGTCTGGGGGGTCCCTGTGGGCTTGATGACCCGGGTCCTGATACCGGTTATGGCCGCCCTGGATTTCCTCCTGTTCGACCCCCACAGGCGCTTCTCCTGGCATTATCCCCTCTCCTGGATGGCCTACTTGCCCTGCTATCTTGCCTTCGTGCTGGTGCGGGCCGCGATTTGGCCGGGTTCCGGCTCAGGCACAGGTCCGAACGCCCTCGCCACCCCTTACCCCTATCCGGGTTTGGATTTGAGGGCCTTGGGCTGGGCGCGGCTGACCGTCAACGCGGCCGAATACCTCTTAGTCTGCTTCGCGCTCGCCTTGTGCCTCTTCCTGGTGGATCGCATCTTGCCCAGGCGTACGGGCTTGAGCGTGGGCGGAGCCTAGGGCTCAGGCCTGCCTGTATGAGTTAGAGTAAAACGTGGGCGCTTCAGGAAGCAGGGGCGCGTATGAGCTCCGGGCCCAAGCGGCGGTCGGGGAAAGGCGGTTTCAGATGGCGGCTATAGCGGACATGATCGCGCAGGGCACCGTGGTGCGGCCCGACGGGCGGGCTGCGGACCAGCTGCGGCCTGTGCGGATCACGCGCGGATGGACCCAGGCGCCCGAGGGGTCGGTCCTGATCGAGTGCGGCGGCACGCGGGTGCTGTGCACGGCCTCTTTCACTCCCAGCCTGCCCCGCTGGCGCAAGGAGTCCGGCCTGGGCTGGGTGACCGCTGAGTACGCGATGCTGCCTAGGGCCACGTCTGAACGCACCGCGCGCGAGTCGGTGCGCGGCAAGGTGGGCGGTCGCACCCAGGAGATTTCCCGCCTGATCGGGCGCTGCCTGCGCGGGGTGGTGAACATGAAGGCCCTTGGAGAGAATCAGATTCAGATCGACTGCGACGTGCTTCAGGCCGACGGCGGCACCCGCACCGCGTCGGTCACCGGGGCTTGGATCGCTTTGGCCGACGCGCTCAAGTGGGCCGAACGCCATAAGCACATCAAGAACGCCGAACGCGCCCTGACCGGGCAGGTGTCCGCCGTGTCGGTCGGCGTGATCGATGGGCGGCCCATGCTGGACCTGCCCTATGTGGAGGACAGCCGGGCCATGACCGACATGAACGTGGCCATGACCGGTGAAGGGGACTTCATCGAGATTCAGGGCACGGCCGAGCACCGCCCCTTCAACCGCCAGGAGCTGGGGACCTTGCTGGACCTTGCCACCAAGGGCAACAAGACCCTGCAGACCCTCCAGCGCCGGGCCTTGGAAGCGGAGCCCGGGCAGATGGTCGGCTCGACCGGGGCGGAGGCATGAGCCGTGACCGCGCCAAGCGGACGGGTGGTCGTCGCCACCCATAACGAGGGTAAGCTCATCGAGATGCGCGCCATCCTCCAAGCCAGCCTGGGGGAGCTGGGGGGTGGGCGGTCCGTGCTTCCGGACCTGAAGCTGGTCTCAGCCGGACGACTCGGGCTGCCGGACCCCGCCGAGACCGGCGTGACATTTGAGCAGAACGCGCTGATTAAGGCCAAGGATGTGGCCCGCCGCACCGGCCTGCCCGCCCTGGCTGACGACTCAGGCCTGGTGGTGGATGTGATGGGCGCGGCTCCCGGCATCCTTTCGGCCCGCTGGTCCGGCGTCCACGGCGATGATAAGGCGAACGTCCGCCTCCTGTTGGCCCAGATCCACGATCTGCCGGTCAGCGAGCTGGGAGCCCGGTTCGTCACCGCCGCTGCCCTGGTCCTGCCGCCAGGCGTGGGGCGTCAAGATGCGGCCGGCCGCCAGGGCCCTACTGAGTTCATTCGCACCGGCCGCATGGAAGGGCATCTGATTCACGAGCCCCGGGGAGAGCAAGGATTCGGCTACGACCCGATTTTCGTGCCCGACAATCAGCCTGAGCGCGCGCGTGAAGCCGGCCTGGAGCTCACCTCTGCCCAGCTGACGCCGGAAGAGAAAAACGCCATCTCCCACAGGGGCAAGGCTCTGAAAGCCATCATGCCCATCCTGATTGAGTCCCTGGCCTGAGAGCCGGCTGAGAGAACACCGCGACTGCTAGGGGAGGCCCCTGCATGCCCACTATGCGCGCTCACAATGTTCGGGGCACTTATCATTCAGCTGATATGGTCAATGTTTACCATTTCACACAAGGTGGCGTTGAGGCCTTGTATTCTCAGTGAAATTTTTTGATTTTGCTGACTTTATGAGGATTTTCTCAAAAAATATACTTGATAAAATGAATTGTTTGTGCTTACCTGTTCCCCACTGTCCGATGGTGGCCCTGCCACTGTAAGGATGGAGGCGGATGCAGGTGGAAGGCATCGCTGGAGGTGAGTCCGCCGCTGCAGTGAGTAACCAACGAGGGCAAGATGGTGCACCCGTGATTAGCCTCCAGATGCGGATGACAGGTGAGCATGAGCATATGTAGGAAGCGGTTGGGTTTGACGCTGACTATGGCGGCGACGATGGGAATGGCGATGATCCTGGTGGTCTTGGCTGTGCTCGCACCGCACTCCCATGCCACGCCAACATCTCAAGGGGATGACCTGGCTGCGGTGCCTGTGGACCCTAAACCACGGTTATACAAGATGCTGGCTTACAACAACCGCATCGATACACTAAACGATGAGCTTCGCATGGACTTCGTGCTGCGCGTCCAGCACGGACAGGTCGACACGAACTGCGTGCCCGCGGGCACATCAGACCTTGGCGATCGGTGCGGCCTTTCCTTCCTCTACTCATACAGTTCGGTGGGCGACAGACCAGCCCAGTATTACAGGTCCACCTACCTGAACACCCAAGGCAAGACCGGCGCCACCCGCTGGGCAACTAATATCGACTCCTACTTCACGATCCATAACGTGCTGAGCTCGGGCAATTATGACTACCTTACGATCTCGTTGGAAGCCGACATCGGCTACCCGGACAGTAACGTTTCCCCCGACTATGATGCTGCCGCAAAGGAAAAAGTGAGCTACAAACAGCCGGGCGGCGCCAAGCTCAACCAGTATGTCTACGCGATCGCAGGCAAGGGGACCGCGCACTGGGAATTGGGTAACGCGCCATTTATGGACGCTCGTACGAAGCTCGACCCCCGTTACGCTACTAACATCACCGCCGACTTCCCGGCTTACGTGTACACCCCCTACTGTCTGGCTGGCAGCATTGGTGGCGCCTGCAATGGGCCCATGTCGTTCATCGGCTGGGATGCTAATCCGCTCCTGTGGAGCGGGGGCCAGGCCAACTGGGGTATGGTGACCGACCACGGCTTCTCCGGGCGCAGCGAACCCGCAGGTGTCGCCCCGGCCAAGTCCTTTTTCGTCTACTGGTACAATCCCGCCTACGGCATGATTTCCAACGGCATGCCCTTCCCATGCTCAGTCAACACATCCTTCTATTATCAGTGGATTGGACTTAAGGACGGGAGCGAGTGGGTGCCGGTCTCGGCGCTGACCCCTAACCGGCAGCTGGCGAAAGGGCAGAAGGCAGTGGGCCCCGGCGTGCCGCCCCCCGGGTTGAATGAAGGCGCCGCCTACAACGCGCCTAAGTCCGGCTACAACCTGATTGCGCCCGGGCCTAGCGACGGTTCCGAATCCGCCCAGCGCCCCGACGGCTCGATCGACTTCGCTAAGGCTAAGCTGGCCGACGGGCTGGACGGCTACTTCAAACTGGTCACTTGGCCAGTGACGACCAATGCCAACGGCAGCACCGACGGCTGCGTCACCGATATCAACCGTGACGCCTACAATCCCGAGGCTGGCATCAGCGCCGGCATGGACCAGGCGATGATCGCCGAACGTATCGATAAGGGTTGGACCGTCGGCACGGCCTTCTACCGCTACGAGCTGCCCAAGCCCAGCCGCCCGGTAATCGACGCGCCCGCCGACGGCAGCTACCAGGACGGATTGACCCCGTCCATCTCCGGCAGCGGCAGTCCCGGCCAGCGGGTCACCCTCTTCGCAGAGGACGCCACTCACCCGATCGCGGCCGCCGACAGCGACAGCAAGGCCAGCCGTGGTTTCGAGTTGGGGTCGGCGATTGTCGGCCCGGATGGGCGCTGGACGGTCCATGACGCCAACGGGACCCCCGAGCCCAACAAGCCGGGCGGCTCCCGCCGTTACCATGCTTGGCAAACGGAGCTTCAGTCCGGCTACGAGCTGACCTCTGACTTCTCAAACATCCTGAGCCTGAACTTCCTGGCCGGTGAGGACCCGGCGCCGAGCGTGAAGTCGGTGAGCGTGCCGCACTCCCTAGGTGGGGCCCTGCCGGATGGAGCCGCGGTGAAGGTGGTGGGGGCAGTGAACCCGGTGAATCCCGGGGGCGAGCTTACCCTCTACGCCAGGCCGACGGACCGAGGCGCGAGTGGTGCCGGTGGAACCGGTGCCGCGCGTGGCTCTGGTGCTAGTGGAGACGCCACCGGGGCGGGCTCCAAGGCTACCGCTTCGGGTGCTTCCGCTCGTGCAGCTGCTGTACCTAGGGCTATACCTTCTTCCGGGGTTGGGTCTGCATCCACCGTCGTGCCGACTGAGGCCGCCGCTCCAGCCGGCGCCCTGCCTGACGAGGGTCTGGTTTACAAGCGCAGCGACCTGCCCGTAGGGCCAATGGACTGGCAGGCCCAGGTGGATCCCCAGCTCTTCCTGGACGTCCGGCCTGCAGACGGGCGTGGCCTATACTACGACTTCGTGGTCGTGCTGACCAACAAGGCCGGCAAGCAGATTTCGTCCACGTCCTGGACGCAGCTGGTGGACATGGAAGCCCCAGACCCCGGCGTGTCCGGCGTCCGAGCCGGTAACCTGAACGGCCGCGCGGTCAGCGGCCGGGACCGGATTGGCGAGGAGGGCGTCAGCATCCGCGTCTCCTGGCCAGACGGTACTAGCGCCACCTCCACCTCCGGCCCCGACGGAGCCTGGAGCCTGCCCCTGCCCGCCTCGGCCTCCTCCGGCCAGGCGAGCGCGAGCGCCGTGGACGCTGCTGGCAACGAGTCGGCCCCGCAGGACTTTCAACTCGATGACGCTACCAACGTGGGCACTTTGCCCTTGGCAGGAGGCCATGGTTGGATGGTGTATGTCGGCCTGCTGCTGGCCTTCATGGGCGCTATGGGCGTCCGTGGCCTGCTGCAACGGCGGGCTGGCGTCCGGTAAGCGCGGTTCTGCGGCGATTGGCGGATGCGCGCCCTGCTCTTGGCTGGTTCGTGCCGTCGCCGTCGGGCTCAGGCCTAGGGCCGTGCTAAATTATGTGAGCGGGCTGACGCACAAGCGTACGTGGCGGAATCGGTAGACGCGCAGGATTTAGGTTCCTGTGACTTCGGTCGTAGGGGTTCAAGTCCCCTCGTGCGCACTGGCTGAATCGTGTCGGCTGCGGCATTGGAACGGCACGTTCCTTCTACGCTGCTGCCGTCCAGGAAAGTGATGATTCCAGGCCCGGAGCGCCTTGAACGGCATCAATGGTCAGTGCCTGCTTTTTTCGGAATCTCCCGCGTTGAGCGTGTTGTCCCCAACTCCAAATTCTTCATCCTGTGGTAAAAGTGTCTTCAGGGGGGGTGAGAAGCATGAAAGAGCTATGCATGTTGGAGGAGAAGCGGATATGGATTTCTTCGCTTGGCAAGGCTGGGGGGCCGTCGAAGCCATAGCGACTGTCGTGGCTATGGCCAGCGTCGTGGTAGCGCTGATGACATACCGGGATGACCGCAAGCGGGCCCGGGACGAAAAAATCAATCAGGAAAAAGACCGCAGGCAAAAGGCCGCTTGGGTCACGGCTTGGGCCGCGAAACACGACGGAGCCAACGGGGTCATCATCGAGAATGATTCCGCCCATTTCATCGCGGATGTGCAGATAGACGTTTGCGGTCACTGGAGTGTGTGGCCGCAGAAGGCCCATGACACGAAAAGCGCGAGAACGCTGCCTGGAAAGGCTTCCACGTGGTCGGTCATCCCTCCGGGATTCTGGCAGGTCCAACCTGACGTGAAATATCCTTCCAGCCATCCGGTGCCGGTAACCCTCGGTTTGGGGGAGGGCGAATGGGTTCCGAATTATGGGGACAGCGCACTGTACGTGAGCAGATTGGCCTATACCGATTACAAGGGCGATCGCTGGGAGCGACGCATAGCCGAGAGCGGTAACTGCTTGGTGCTTGGGCAGCCGGTGCAGGTGAAGGATTTGCGGGAAAGCAAGGAATAAACGACGAACCTGCGATGAAGAGCCACTTGACAGAATCGAACTGTCGACCTTCTCATTACGAGTGAGACGCTCTGCCAACTGAGCTAAAGTGGCCTGCTGCCTGGGTCCGGCCGCACATGCCGCCGAGCTCAAGAGACAACATTGAAAATTGTAGCGGGTGGGCTCGATTTGTCCAGTTAGCGCAGATCGGCGGGTTGAACCGGCGCCTGTACGTGTCCCTTGCGAGAATGGGGCCTATGAGTACGGACGATTTCTACGCGATCATCCCCGCCGGGGGAGTGGGCACCAGGCTATGGCCGCTGAGCCGGCGGTCGAGGCCCAAGTTCCTGTTCGACCTGCCGGGCCAGGGGCGGACCATGATCCAGGCTACTTTCGACCGGCTTTCGGCCATCTGCGGCGATGACCATGTGGCCGTCTCGACCGGCGCCCAGCACGTCGACGCGGTGCGCACCCAGCTGCCCGAACTGGGGGTGAACGCGGTCTTCGCCGAACCGGTGCCGCGCGACTCCACCGCCGCCATCGCCCTGGCTACCGCCGTCCTGGCCAAGCGCCACGGCGACCATATCGTCGTGGGCTCCTTCGCCGCCGACCATGTGATCCGGGACGATGGGGCCTTCGCTATGTCGGTGCGCCAGGCGGTGGCCGCCGCCCGGGCCGGATACGTGGCCACCATCGGTATTGCGGCCTCCCGTCCTTCCACAGCTTTCGGTTACATCCATCAGGGGCGCTCCCTGGCCGACCGGGTGCCCGACGCGCCGGACGCCCGCCTGGTCAGCGAGTTCGTGGAGAAACCCGACGCCGCCACCGCCCAGGCCTACCTGGCGACGGGGGAATACCGCTGGAATGCGGGCATGTTCGTGATGAGGGCCGATGTGGTACTGGATTGCCTGCGCCGCTACAAGCCCGAGCTTCACCGCTCCGTACTGGCCATCGCCCAGGCTTGGGATGTCAGCCCTGAGGCGCGCGAGCGGGCCATGCGCGAGCACTGGGCGGGCATCGAGAAGATCGCATTCGATTACGCTGTGGCCGAGCCCCTGTCCGTGGCTGGTGGCGTGGCGGTAGTGCCTGGCGGTTTCGGCTGGGACGATATCGGCGACTTCAATTCAGTGGCCGCACTGCTGCCTTCCTCCAACCGGCGGAACATCAAGATTCTTGGCGACCCGGACCGGGTGGTCTATCTCGATTCGGCCGGCGATGTGGTCGTCCCCGACGCTGATCGCACCGTGGCCCTGCTGGGGGTGGACGACATGGTCGTGGTGGACACGTCCGATGCCTTGCTTATCGCCCCCCGCGCCCGCAGCCAAGAGGTCAAGGACATGGTCGCCAAGCTTACCGAGGAAGGGCGGGAGAACATCCTGTAAGGCCTTTCGCGGAAGGGTTCAAGGCGTGAAAAACGGCTCGGTGTGCGCGGGTTACGGTCGCGAGGGGTCTAGGTGGAGCGAGAAGGTAGGGCAATGGGTAAGCCGGTGCGCCCGGAGCGGCGAAAGGTTGAACCGTGGACGCAGGGCCAGGCCGGCGGTTCGGCCGCACAGTCCGCGGTCGCAACCGGCAAGCGGGTGCGCAACCTTCGCGTAGAGGCCTTGCGCCTGGCCGCGATTGTGGGTATCTCCGTCTTCCATGTCTTCACCCCTTGGTTCTTTTGGGCCACCCACCCCTCCATCGCCCCTGGCGCGGTGGGCCTCAATCCAGCGCCAGGCTCCATCTGCCCCTTGGCAGCCGTCGGATGGCCCCTGTGGATTCTGGGTTTAGTGGGGCTGCTGGGCGCTTGGGGCAACCATATTTTTTATATGATTTCCGCGTTTTACCTGGTCCCGGACATGGCGGCGCAGGTGGGCGCGGCTGGTTACTGGCGCAGGCAGTGGAGGGCCTGTCTCCATCGTTGCGCGGTAGTGCTGGCCGCAGTGGTCTTCTACGCCGTGCTTGTGCTGCTTTTCAGCCGTCTGGCGCGCCCGGTGCCCGGGGCTGGCTCCCTGGATTGGATTGGACAGGGGCTTGAGTTCATCTGGCTCTACATGCTCTTCATCCTCTTGGCGCCGTCCTGGGCCTGGCTGGTGCGCCGTTATGGGGGGCGGCGTTGGGCCCAGGCGCTTCTGGCGTTCTTCGCTTTCCTCGTGTACGCGGTGAACTTCTATGTCGCTTTCCTGTCTCAGGGTGACGTAAACCAGCGAGGCCTGCTTGATTGGCGCAAGCAGATGAGCGCCGTCACCTACTTGCTTTCCTTCATGCTGTCCGGTGCCCTGAGCTGTCGGGTCCGCCGCTCGGCCGCGCGGGGCGGGGCCAGCCGCCTGGCGTCCCCTCGGTTCTGGGGCCGCGCTTTGAGCGTCATACTGCTGGCTGCGCTGGCGATCACCGGCGCCCTGGTGTGGGGCAGGCTCCCCGAAGCCCTGTATGACTTGTCGTTCAAATCCACTTCTTTGCTGGCGTTCGCGCTGGCGTTCGCGGCGCTCTTCTGGTGCGCGCTGAGCGGCTCAGTCTCCAGTCCAAGCGGCCGGGATCGGGGCCAGGTCAGGGCGCGGGCCCGTGGTTTCGCGCCGCTGGCGGTGAGCGCTCTGGCTTCCGGCATCTTGGGCTTTTACATCGTGCAGTCCTTGATGTATGGGCTCTGGGACCCCTTCTGCGCCAGGCTTTTGTCCCGGGCCATCCGCACGGGTTCAGTCGCCCTCTTCCTGGTCCTGGGGCTGGTGTTCGGCCTGGGGTTCGTGCTTGTGGCCACGCTCTTTGACCGTCTGGTTCGCAAGCCTTTGCTCGCCAAGTTGGGGTTATGACCAGCGAGGGTCAGGCGGGGCGCGGCGGTGCTCGCGGCGCTTAGGCGGGCTTTGCTTTTTTGTGTTATTTTGTCCCCTTTTGTGAGTAGTTTGGATGATGGCATCAAACCGGTTCGCTCGGCCCATACCCGGGCGGCCAGCAGACGGCATTTCCTGCTATGAAAGGACCTCTCCATGGCCATCAATCCTCCTGTGGACGCCACCCAGACCCCGGCCTGGGCCCAGCTCCAGCAGCACTTCAACGATTTGCAGAGTCAGGGCATCAACCTGCGCCGCTGGTTCGACGACGACCCCGAGCGCACCGCCAAGCTGACTTTCGAGGCCGGCGACCTCCACTTCGATCTGTCGAAGAACCTGATCCAGCCCCAGACCTTGACGCTCCTGGCCCAGCTTGCCAAGGAGGTGCGCCTGGACGAGCGGATCGAGCAAATGTTCACCGGCGTGCACATCAACAACACGGAGGACAGGGCCGTGCTGCACACCGCCCTGCGCCGCCCCGCGTCCGAACAAGGGGAGTTGATCGTGGATGGCCAGGACGTGGTCAAGGATGTGCGTGAGACCCTTCAGCGCATCTACGACTTCGCCGACCAGGTGCGCACCGGCCAGTGGCGCGGCGTGTCGGGCAAGCGGATCGAGACCGTGGTCAACATCGGCATCGGCGGCTCCGACCTGGGCCCGGTCATGGTGTACGAGGCCCTGAAGCCCTACGCGGACGCCGGCATCACCGCCCGCTACATCTCCAACATCGACCCCAACGACTTGGCCGAGAAGACCCGCGACCTGGACCCCGAGACCACCCTGTTCGTGATCGTTTCCAAGACCTTCTCCACGCTGGAGACCCTGACCAACGCCCGCGAGGCCCGCGCCTGGCTCCTGGACCAGCTCCAGGCCAAGCGCGCGATCGACGGTTCCGACGCCTCCCGCGCCCAGGCCGTCAAGCAGCACTTCGTCGCCGTCTCCACCGCCCTGGACAAGGTGGAGGCCTTCGGCATCGACCCGGCCAACGCGTTCGGCTTCTGGAACTGGGTGGGCGGCCGCTACTCGGTCGATTCCGCCGTGGGCACCTCGCTGGCCATCGTCTTCGGCCCCACGCGCTTCGAGGAGTTCCTCAAGGGCTTCCACGCGATCGACACCTACTACCGCACCACGCCGTTCGAGCGCAATGTGGTGGCGCTGATGGGGCTCATGAACGTGTGGTACGTCAACTTCTTCGGGGCTCACTCCCACGCCGTGCTGCCCTACGACCAGTACCTGCACCGCTTCCCGGCCTACCTGCAGCAGCTGACGATGGAGTCCAACGGCAAGTCCGTGCGCTGGGACGGCACTCCCGTCACCACCCAGACCGGCGAGATTTTCTGGGGCGAGCCCGGCACCAACGGACAGCACGCCTTCTACCAGTTGATCCATCAAGGGACCCGTCTGATTCCGGCCGATTTCATCGCTTTCGCCAATACGCCCAACCCGGCCAAGGACGGCGACCAGGATGTGCACGAGCTCTTCCTGGCCAACTACTTCGCTCAGACCAAGGCCCTGGCCTTCGGCAAGACGGCTGACGAGGTACGCTCCGAGGGCACGCCCGAGGCCATCGTCCCGGCTCGTGTGTTCACTGGCAACCGCCCGACGACCTCCATCTTCGGCGAGGCTCTCACCCCATACTCCTTGGGTGAGCTGATCGCCCTGTACGAGCACATCACGCTGACCGAGGGCTCCGTCTGGGGCGTGGACTCCTTCGACCAGTGGGGCGTGGAGCTGGGCAAGAAGCTGGCCCAGGAGATCACCCCGGCCATCTCCAAGGACGATGCGGCCCTGGCGGCCCAGGACCAGTCCACCAAGTCCCTGATCGCCTTCTACCGGGCCCACCGTCACTAAGGCCTCGCGGTGGCCTGAAACTCGCGGGGCGGCGCCGTCGGTCCGCCGTCGCGAGTTTCAGGGGCCACCGCCAAGGAAAGGCGCGAACCCACCGGTTGGGGTCCTGGCGCGGGATCGCGTGCGCGGGGTCCGGTCGGTGGGGTAAGGTTAAGAGATGTTGTGCCGGGAGACGGGCCGCCGCATAGGTCCCCTCCCTCAAGGTCCAGCCGGTTCGTCCGGCGGATCGGCGCTCCTCGTGGGCTGACCCACGGGGTTAAGCAGAGGCAGGACGGTGGTCGAACCGGGCCGTGCCCAAGGACAGTGCGCTGATATGCGGCGGCGACGGAGGCAGATTATGAACGCGATTGATCAATTCGACGCCAAGCACATGAAGGATGCGGACGCGATTCCGTCCTTCCGCCCCGGTGACACCATCGAGGTGAACGTGAACATCCGCGAGGGTGATCACACTCGTATTCAGACTTTCACCGGCGTCGTCATCGCCTTGTCGGGCAAGGGCGTGCGCGAGACCGTCCTGGTGCGCAAGGTCAGCTTCGGAGTAGGTGTGGAGCGTCGCTTCCCCCTGCACTCCCCGCAGATCGATTCGATTAAGGTCACCCGCCGTGGCCGCGTCCGACGCGCCAAGCTCTACTACCTGCGCAACCTGCGTGGTAAGGCGGCCCGCATCCCCGAGCGTCGTGACGCCAAGGAAGATCAGCGCTGAGTTCGCTCCAGGCCCTGAGGGTCTGGTCGGGTGGCTTTTGAACGAGGTCGCCTATCATGTGGAGGGTCCGAAAGTCTGACGGCTTTCGGACCCTTTCTGCGCTAAGCTGCCAAGAGCGGCGGACCTCGCTCGGGGTCCGGGCCCTTGTGCCCGCTCGCGTCGTGTCGGTAGGCGGGGTCGTTGGAACCCAGGGGAAGGAACTTACATGGCCAGGAAGGGCGGTGGCTTGAGGGACCAGTCGCGTCCCAACCGGCTTTCCGCGCCCTATGCCAAGCCCAAGTCCGGCGACGAGGTTCGTGAGGCCTTCGAACTCCACCCCCGCCACGCTACACGGATGGTCCTGCCTGAATCCATCCGCTATGAGTTGGTCGACACTGTGCGCAACTTCATGCTGGCCGTCCTGATTCCGATCCTGCTGGTCCTGACGGTGCGCGTCTTTCTGGTTGGGCAGTACATGATTCCCTCCGGTTCGATGGAGAACACGCTGGAGGTCGAAGACCGCGTGCTCACGAGCCAAAACCTGACCCTCAACCTGGCTAAGCTCCAGCGTGGCGACGTGATCGTCTTCCATGACCCGGCCGATTGGCTCAGCGGCGAGAGCGCCTCGAACGCGGGCGATGATTTCCTGATCAAGCGGCTGATCGGCCTGCCGGGGGACAGGGTCTCCTGCGCGGGCAGGGGAGAGCCGGTCAAGGTCAACGGCGTGGCCATTGATGAATCCTCTTACGTAAAGGCGGGCGTGCAGCCGAGCTCATTCGCTTTCGCCGTGACGGTGCCGGCCGGGCACCTGTTCGTGCTGGGCGACAACCGCGCCGATTCAGCGGATTCGCGCTATCACGTCGATGATGGCGCCCAAGGCACGGTGCCGGTGGAGAACGTGGCGGGCGTGGCGCTGGCCACCTGCTGGCCCTTGAGCCGTTTCAAGCGGCTGGACAACCAGCATGGGCCCTTCGCTTCGGTGCCCGATATCAATCAGTCTGTTGCGTCGGACGCTGCCGACGGCCCCGCCTCGCAAGCCGGTTCCGCTTCCAGTGCCAGCGTTCGTTCGGAGGGTCAATGACGGCGCGTCGGGTGAAACCCACCCTGGCCCTGGAACGCTCCCTGGCGGACCTGGGCGCCCGCTGGGTGGTCGGGTTTGACGAGGTGGGACGGGGAGCCCTGGCGGGGCCGGTCATGGTCGGTGCCGCCGCCCTGCGCGCCGACCGCCTGCCGGATTTGGCGGTGCCGGAAGGGCTGGCCGACTCCAAGCGGCTGAGCCCAGCCGCGCGCGAGGGCCTTGTCCCAGGTCTGGAGACCTGGGCGGATGCCTGGGCTGTGGGTTCGGCCAGCAATCAGGAGATTGACCAGTGGGGGATCATGCACGCTCTGGGCCTGGCCGCTTTGCGGGCCCTGGCCAGCGTGGAGGAGGGCCTGGGCCTGGCGGGGCCCTGCGGGTGCCGGTCCGGCGCTTCGGCTTCGCGGACCTTGGCCGCGATCCTGGACGGCCCTTACGACTACATATCCAAGGCCCTGGGCACCCTGGACGCCCCGGTTCCCCAGCTTCCGGCGGAAGTGAGCGTGCAAGTCAAGGCCGATGCCTCCTGCGCCAGCGTGGCTTGCGCCTCGGTCCTGGCCAAGGTGACCCGCGACCGGCTGATGGTGGATTTAGCGCGGACCCACCCCGAGTTCGCCCCCTACGATTGGGCCAATAACAAGGGTTACGGCTCGCCCAAGCACCAGGCGGCGATCGCCAGCCTTGGCCCCACCGACCTCCATCGGGTCAGCTGGCACCTGGTTTGACTCCTGCATTGAGGGCCAGTGGGGGAGTAAGCTCGTAAGGGCCTTGATAGGCGGGAGCGAAGGAGGTGGCCATGCCGGCGACCAGGCGAGGGAGCAATCGTCCATCCATCTTTCAGGTGGCGCATCTGGCAGGGGTGTCCCACCAGACCGTCTCGCGTGTCATCAACCATTCGCCCGACGTCTCCGCGCCCACCCGCGCTAAGGTCCAGGACGCGATCAATCGCCTGGGCTACCGGCCCAGCAACTCAGCCCGCGCCCTGGCTTCGGCCCGCTCCCGCACGATCGGCCTGATCGCCGGCGGGGTGGACCACTTCGGCCCGGTCTCCTCGATCACTTCGATCGAATCGATCGCCCGGCAACACGGCCTGTTCATGTCGGTCATGATGGTGGACGAGGCCAGCTGCACCCAGGCCGACTTCGAGTCCATGTGCGAGAGCTTCCTCCAGCAGAACGTGGACGCGTTCATTTTCCTGACCCCGACCGATGCCATGTTCGAGGCGGCTTGCAAGGCGCAGGTCAGCCAGCCCAGGGTGATCGTCACCTCGACCCACGGGGCCATGCGC
This sequence comes from Bifidobacterium actinocoloniiforme DSM 22766, assembly GCF_001263395.1. Classification (NCBI taxonomy): domain Bacteria; kingdom Bacillati; phylum Actinomycetota; class Actinomycetes; order Bifidobacteriales; family Bifidobacteriaceae; genus Bifidobacterium; species Bifidobacterium actinocoloniiforme. Next base: position 1,815,660 of record NZ_CP011786.1, read on the forward strand.
GCCGACGAGGGCCTAAGCCTGGTGCGCGACTCCCGGCCTATCGCCATGACCGGCATCGACCAGTGGGGGGCCGTGCAGGAAGTGGCCCGGCTCCTTCACGCCCGAGGCCACAGGACCGCCTTGTATATGGCTGGCCCTACGGAGTGGCGGGATGCGGCCACCCGCTTGGATTCCTGGAGGGCGGCGGCCAAGCACTACAGGATTCGCACCGTGGTGGTGCGCTCCGGCAGTTGGCGGGCCCGCGAGTCCTACGCCCTGATGAACCACCTGATCGACGAGCGGGGGATGAACGGGAGCTCCCTGCCGTCGGTCGTGGTCACCGCCGACGACAACCAGGCCGTGGGGGCGGCCCGGGCCCTGCACGAGCACGGCTTGCGCATCCCGCAGGACATATCCCTGGTGGGATTCGACGACATACCGACTGTGGATAACATGTACCCCCCGCTGACCACGGTCCGCCCCCGCTTCGCTGACCTTGGGGTCGCCACCATGCGCCAGGCCCTGGCATTGACGAACCAGGGCGCCCCGGTTGAGCTTCCGGTCACGCGCCACGGGGTGGGGCTGATCCAGGCCGACCTGGTCCTGCGCTCCTCTCTGGGCCACGCCGTCAGCCGGCTCTAGCCCATACCGTCCCCCGCCTCCGCGTTTGCTCAAGCGGGATTGAGCGACTATAATCTGACCATAGAATGTGAGCGCTCACAATCCATGCTCAGACGGCTGAATACCCGGCCGCTGACGGGGGTCGAGCGCGCAGGCGTTGATTGGTCACAAGGGAGTTGCGCCATGACGAATCCGAATGAGAGCAAGCCCACGCCCCAGGGCGCGGCCCAAGCCATAAGGGAAGGCAGGACCCGCCTGGGCATCGAGCTGGGCTCCACCCGCATCAAGGCCGTCCTGATCGACGAGGACTGCCGGACCTTGGCTTCGGGCGATTACGGCTGGGAGAACCAGCTGGTTGATGGGCTGTGGACCTATCCGCTGGAAGAGGTTTGGCGGGGCTTGCAGGCCGCATACGCCGCCTTGGCCGAGGACGTGCGCTCCCGCTACGGTCTGGGGCTGACGCGTATAGGCGCTATGGGCTTTTCCGCGATGATGCACGGCTACCTGGCCTTCGACCGTTCCGGTGAGCTCCTGGTGCCCTTCCGCACCTGGCGCAACACCAACACCGGCCAGGCCCACGAGCGGCTCTCCGAGCTCTTCCGCTTCAACATCCCCGAGCGCTGGTCGATCGCCCACCTCTACCAGGCGATCCTGGATGATGAGCCTCATGTGCCCCGGCTTGGCTTTTTCACGACCCTTGCCGGCTACGTGCACTGGAAGCTGACCGGTCGCAAGGTCATCGGCATCGGCGACGCCTCGGGCATGTTCCCGATCGATTCGACCACCCGCCAGTTCGACCAGGCCATGCTCGACGCCTTCCGGGGCCTGCCCGAGGTGGCGGCCCAGCCTTGGGACATAGCCGACCTGCTGCCTGAGCCCCTGGTCGCTGGCCAGGACGCTGGCAGCCTGAGCGCCGAGGGGGCCAAGCTCCTCGACCCGACCGGCGCCCTCCAGCCCGGCTCGCCGTTGGCCCCGCCCGAGGGCGACGCGGGCACGGGCATGGTGGCCACCAACGCGGTCAGGCCCCGCACCGGCAACGTCTCGGCCGGCACTTCGATCTTCGCTATGGTCGTCCTGGAACGCCGCCTGGTCGCCCTGCACCCGGAAGTGGACCCGGTCACCACGCCGGCCGGCGACCCGGCGGGCATGAGCCATGCTAACAACTTCACCTCCGATCTGAACGCCTGGGTGAAAGTCTTCTCCGATTTCGCCCAAGCATCCGGACTGTCGATGAGCGAAGGCGACTTGTACGCCACGCTCTTCCGGTCGGCCCTGGAGGGGGACGCGGACGCAGGCGGATTGGTCAACTACTGCTTCTACTCGGGTGAGTTCCTGGCTGGCCTGGAGCAAGGTCGGCCGGTTTTCGCCCGGGGCCCTGAGTCCCGGATGAGCCTGTCCAACTTCATGCGCGCCCAGCTCTTCTCCGCCTTCTCGCCAGTCAAAATCGGCATGGATGTGATGACCAAGCAGGAGGGGGTGCAGGTGGATTCTCTGGTAGGTCACGGCGGTGTCTTCGCTACGCCCAAGGTGGCGCAAAAAATCCTGGCTGCCGCCTTCGACGCCCCGATCAAGGTCATGGCGACCGCGGCCGAAGGCGGCGCTTGGGGGATGGCCGTCCTGGCCGATTACCTGGGCCACAGGGATCAGAGCCTGGCGGATTACCTGGATTCGCGGGTCTTCGCCGGGGTCGCTTCCACCACCGAAGAGCCTGATCCCCAGGATGTGAAGGGCTTCGAGGCCTTCTTCGACCGCTGGCGGCAAGGTCTGCCGATCGAACGGGCCGCGATTGGGGCGATTCCCCTGCAATCCTGAGCCAGCCGGGGCTTACCTGGCGAAGAAGCGTGTAAACGGTGTCTGGATAGGGCGCCACAAGACAGCGATAGGAGCTGAAATGGCTACATTGGCAGACTATTCACCCGAGGTGCGGGCTGAGGTCAAACAGGTGCGCGAGCAGGTGGCGACCCTGCACGAGCAGCTGATTAAGTGGAACCTGGTGGTGTGGACGGCCGGGAACGTCTCCCAGCGTCTGCGCAGCGCGGACCTGATGGTCATCAAGCCTTCCGGGGTGCGCTATGATTTCCTGACCCCGCAGTCCATGGTGGTCACCGACCTGGAGGGCAACGTGGTGGACGGCCTGGAGGCCCCCAGCTCGGACACGGCCTCACACGCCTACATCTACCGGCACATGCCGAACGTGTACGGCGTGGTGCACACCCACTCCACTTACGCCACCGCCTGGGCGGCCACCGGCAAGGAGATCCCCTGCGGGTTGACGATGATGGGCGACGAGTTCGGCGGTCCAGTGCCGGTCGGCCCCTTTGAGCTGATCGGCTCCGAGCAAATCGGCAAGGGCGTGGTGGAGACCCTGGAGCGCTACCCCCATTCGCCCGCCGTGCTGATGCGCAACCACGGGCCGTTCACGATAGGCAAGGACGCGGAGGACGCGGTCAAGGCTGCTGCGATGACCGAGGAGGTGGCGCACACCATGTGGGCCGCCAGCCAGCTGGGCAAGATCATCGAGCTTGACCCGGATGACATCGACAAGCTCAACGATCGCTACCAGAACGTCTACGGCCAGCACTGACGCTGCCCCCGCCACCTCGCCTAGCGCCTTGGTTCGGGCCTGAGCCCCGCCAGGACGCGCAGACCGGTGGAAACCTGAAATACCCAGCAGTACAATCAGCCCCCTCGCCACCCGGAGCGGCGGGCAGGGGGCGGGAAAGAGAGCACACCCATGGAAAACCCCTTTGAAGGCAAGGAAATCTGGTTCGGCGTCGGATCGCAGGACCTCTACGGTGAGGACACCCTGCGGCAGGTGGCCGCCCAGTCCGCCGAAATCGTGGACGCTTGGAACAAGACCGGCAGGATTCCAGTCAAGCTGGTCCTCAAACCCACGCTGAAGTCCTCTGACGGCATCAAGCGGTTCATGGTCGAGGCCTCGGCAGATCCCGACTGCATCGGCGTGGTGGCCTGGATGCACACCTTCTCGCCGGCGAAGATGTGGATACGCGGCCTGGAGGCGCTGACCAAGCCCCTGCTTCAGCTCAACACCCAGCATCACTTCGAGATCCCCTGGGACACGATTGACATGGACTTCATGAACCTGAACCAGTCGGCCCACGGCGACCGCGAGTTCGGCTACATCCTGACCCGCATGGGCGTGCCGCGCAAGATCGTGGTCGGTCACTACACCGACCCGCAGGTGGCCGAGCAGATCGGCACCTGGGCCCGCGCCTGCGCCGGATGGGACGCCGCCCAGAACATGCGCGTGATGCGCTGGGGCGACAACATGCGCAACGTGGCCGTGACCGAGGGCGACAAGACCGAGGCCGAACGGGTCTTCGGCACCCAGGTCAACACCTGGGCCGTCAACGAGCTGGTCTCCTATGTGGACAAGGTCAAGGACGACCAGGTGAAGGACCTGATCGAGGACTATAAGGCCAAGTACGACGTGGCCCCCGAGCTCCTGGACAAGCGTTACGACTCCCTGTTCACCGCCGCCAAGGAGGAGGCCGGCATGGTGAACATGATGGAGGACTACGGCGCCACCGCTGCCGTCGACAACTTCGAGGACCTCGGCACCCTGAGCCAGCTGCCTGGCGTCGGCGCCCAGCGGCTCCCCTCCGAGCACGGCTACGGCTTCTCCGCCGAGGGCGACTGGAAGACCTCCATGCTCGTGCGCATCGGCTCGGTGATGGGCGCAGGCCTGGACGGCGGCGCCTCGCTGATGGAGGACTACTCCTACAACTTCGTGCAGGGCCAGGAGGAGATCATGGGCTCGCACATGCTGGAGGTTTCGCCTTCGGTGGGTTCGATGGCCAAGCCCAAGCTGGAGATCCACCCGCTGGGCATCGGCGGCAAGGCCGACCCTGTGCGCCTGGTCTTCTCGGTCGCTCCGCGCAGGGACGCGGTCGTGGTCTCGATGGCCGACATGCGCGAGCGTTTCCGCCTGGTCATGAACGTGGTCGACGTAGTGGAGCCCGGCGGCTCCTTGAAGGTGCTGCCGACCGCGCGCGCCCTGTGGAAGCCGCAGCCCAGCTTGAAGGTGTCCGCTGAGTGCTGGCTGCGCTCCGGCGCCGCCCACCACACCTGCATGACCACCTCGGTGGGGCGCGAGGCCTGGGAGGACTTCGCCCGCATCGCTGGGGTGGAGCTGGCTGTGATCGACCAGGACACCACGCCGGATCGGTTCGAGAAGGACATGATGATGGAGGAAATCTACCATCGGTTGGATAACCAGCGCTGAGTTCGGCCTGAGTCGGGCCTGAGCAGCCCAGTAGCCGACAAGGGGCCGGTCGTCGATTGTGGCGGCCGGCCCTTCGCGTGCCTGGAGGCGGTGCGCGCGAGGGTCCGAGAGCGCTTCCTAGCGCGTTTGCGCGAGATTCGACCACATGGCTGACAGGCCCCTAGTCCGGCGGCGGGTGGCCGACTAGAGTGGTCCCTGGAACCGACGGAGACGAAGCGCGCGGCGTGCGCGCGGACGGGCGGAGGAAGCGACTATGGGCCAAGTGCCGGGTATCGCGTTGCGGGACGGTAGGACGATTCCCCAGGTAGGCCTGGGCGTGTTGCGGGTGGAGGACGAGCGCACCGCCGGGGTGGTGGCATCCGCCCTGGAAGTGGGCTACCGGCATATCGACACGGCGGCGGGCTACGGCAATGAGCGAGGCGTGGGCCAGGGGCTGGCCCAGGCGGGTCTCGCCGATTGGCCGGAGCGGGAGGATTTGTGGCTGACGACCAAGCTCAAAGACTCCGAGCAGGGCTATGACAACGCGCTGAAGGCCTTCGACCGCCAACTTGGTCTGCTGGGCACCGACTACGTGGACCTGTACATGATCCACTGGCCCACGCCCTTTAACTGGCGGGCGGACCGGACCTGGCGGGCCTTCGACCGCCTGCGCCAGGAGGGCCGCGCGCGCTCGCTGGGCGTGTGCAATTTTCTGCCCGAACATCTGGATCGCCTTCATAAGGAGACCGGCGAGTACCCGGTCGTCAACCAGATCGAGCTTCACCCCAGCTGGCAGCAGCGGGAGACGGTCGCTTACTGCCGAGAGCATGGCATAGCGGTGGAAGCGTACTCGCCCCTGGCGCGCGGCGCCGACCTGGAGGCCGGAGGAGGCCTGATAGCCGCCATAGCCCGCGCCCACGGGGTCAGTCCCGCCCAGGTGATTCTGCGCTGGCATATTGAGAACGGGACCATCATCATCCCCAAGTCCGTCCGCCGCGCACGGCAAGTGGAGAACCTGGATCTCTTCTCCTTCTCGCTGAGCCAGGGTGAGCACGTCCAAATCGACGCCCTGGACGGGCCGACCCGAGCCGGCCACGATCCGTTGACTTTCACTTACGCCTGATTATGGGCGCTTATAGACCAAGCGGCGGCTCCAGGCGCGGCCGCCGGAGCCCGGGATCGGCCCGTTTCCGCTCCTCCAGCCTAGGCGAGCGCCTGCTGATCGCGCTGGTGGTCGCTGTCGTCATCGGCGTCACCATCGGCTTGCTCCTGCCTCGCCTGAGCCCGCAGGTCTCGCGGATGACCGGGGGCTATACGGCGAGCGGCGACGCGGCGAACACCCTGGGGACCTTGAGCGTCGTGGACCGACCCAAACCCCACCACCATTACAACCGCGACAGCTTTGGCTTCAAGATGACCGACGAGGATGGCAACGGCTGCAACATCCGCGAGGATGTGCTCACCAGGGATTTAAAGGACGTGCGCACCACCACGCCCGGCGGCTGCAAGGTCGCCAGCGGGATTTTGCACGACCCCTACACCGGCAAGACGATCGCTTTCACCCGGGGGGCGCGCACCAGCGCCCAGGTGCAGATCGACCATGTTGTAGCCTTGGAGGACGCCTGGCAGTCCGGGGCTAGCGAGTGGGACCAGGCCCGGCGCTACCAGCTGGGCAACGACCCGTACAACCTCCTGGCCGTGGATGGTCCTTCCAACCAGGAGAAGGGCTCAGCCTCAGCCGCCTACTGGCTGCCGCCCCAGGCCAGCTACCGCTGCGACTACGTAGCCCGGCAGATCGGGGTCAAGTCCAAGTACGAGCTGAGTGTCACCTCCCAGGAGAAGGACGCCATGATGATGGTCCTGCACTCCTGCCCTGGGCAGCCGGTGCCCAGTAAGTGAGCGTGGGCTCGCGCCCGATAAGGGGCTGATCAGTCCTTACCGATGGGCTTGGCGGGAGCGTTGAGCGGGGGCGTGGTCATCTGTGTGGCCGCGGCCTCCTCCTTCTGATCGGCTTCTTCCTCGCTGGTGGAAGAGCTGCGGGCGGAAGCGGCCCCAGGCACATGGACGAAACGGATGTGGCGCAGGACCATGCGGGTCATGGCCCGGCCCGAGCCCGCGTCCTCGCCGCGCACGCCGAAGTAGACCAGGGCCAACATGCAGAAGCAGATGATGGCGGAGATGCGCAGGGCCCACTGGACGCCGAAGATATTCGAGGCGACCTGGGTGGAGGCGCCACCGCCGATGGCCTGGTGGTGGATGGAGGTGATCGTCTCCATCAGGATGACCAGGACCGGCGCGCCGACCGCTCCGGCTATCTGGCGGGCTGTGTTGGTCACGGCGGACCCGGCGGACAGATTCTTGGGCGGCAGGTTGTTCAGAGACCAGGTGGTCAGCGGCATCAGCGTGAAGCCCATGCCGATCTGGCGGATGAACTGGAGGATGGAGACCATGCCGATCCAGGTGGTCGCTCCGATCATGCTCATGCCCAAGGTGCCCAGGAAGAGGATGGTGCAGCCGGTCAGGGCCACAGGCCGGGCCCCCATTCGGTCCAGGAGGCGGCCGCCGAAGAACTGGGCGATGGCGGTGCCGATCGCGCCGGGCAGCATGACCAGGCCCGACATGGTGGCCGAGAAGCCTCGGTCGGTCTGGATGTACAGGGGCAGGATCACCGTCACGGAGCTGAAGGCGAAGAAGGAGAGGGAGGCGATGGCGGTGCCGACCGTGAAGTTCTTGACCTTAAGCACCCGCAGGTCCAGCAGGGGCTTGGCCTGGTGGAGCTGACGCAGGCAGAACCAGACGATGCCGACCAGACCGATCGCCGTCGGTAGCCAGAACATCGGGCTGGACAGCGAGAAGGTCTCGATGTTGGTGAATCCGAACATCAGCCCGCCGAAGCCGAAGATCGACAGGGCCACCGAGAAGAAGTCGGTCTTGATGGACTTGTCAGTACTGCCGAAATCGCGCAGCCACAGGATGGAGACGATCAGCGCCAAGGCGCCCAGCGCCGCGAGGGAGAGGAAGATGGAGCGCCAGCCGTGGGAGTCGGTCTGCCAGCCGCCGAAGGTGGGGCCGATGGCCGGGGCCACGCTCATGGCTACGCCGACCGTCCCCATGGCCATGCCGCGCTTGGCCAGCGGGTAGATGGAGAAGACCGTGATCTGCAGGACCGGCCACATGGCGCCGGTGCCGACCGCTTCCAGGACGCGGCCTAGGAGGACCAGCGCGAACGATGTGGACTGCCAGCTCAGCAGGGAGCCGATGGTGAAGATCGTCATCGAGGTGATCACGATCTGCCTGGTGGAGAAGCGCTTGGTCAGGAAGCCGGTCAGCGGCACCATGACGCCCATCACCAGCTGGAAGACCGAGGTCATCCACTGACCGGTGGTCAGGGTGATGTGGAATTCGCCCACGATGGTGGGCAGGGCTGAAGCCAACTGGAGCTGGGTAAAGTTGCCCAAAAAGGTGATGGCGGTAAGGATGGATAGGGAAATCAGGGCCGTCCTTGTTAAATGCCCGTCGGTGTAAGCCGCCTCCCTAGTGAGCGCCTGCTTGCTTGCAGTCAGCTCCGGCTTCCTCATGCACAACCACTTCCTTTTCTCGTGTCCGATTAACTGGACCGCTGAGTGCGGATTTTCCCAGATTCATCAGTTCTACCATGCGTGTTAACGCGGTGTTTCGTCTCGTGATACGTAGTAATGGTGGACCGCTCGTCCAGAATTCCGCCCATGGGAAAAGGGAGGACAGTTCTTGCTCCTCCGCCGCGAACCCTGTGAAAAGATTCGTCCAACACAATTTCACCCTAGTACTTGGGCTGGATTAGGGCCGGCTGGCGCCATTCATCATCAGGTTCGGTTAAGCTGGTTCATGTGGCTCTTTCTGATGACCAGTCAAGGAGAAACATGAGCAAGCCTGCCTTCGTTCGAGGCGCGGCCCTGCTGACCGCTTTCGCCCTGACGCTGTCCCTTGCCGCATGCGGGGACAATGAGCCGGCTTCCGCGCCCCAGCGGTCCGGGCAGCCGGCGGCGGTGGATTTGCCCGGCGAATACGCGGGCTCGGGGGCCTCCTCCCAGCAATCGGCCGACGAAGCTTGGATCGCCTCCTTCCATGCCGGGCATCCCTCGTCCCGAATCTCCTACGACCCGGCGGGCTCCGGGGCTGGCGTCACCGCCTTCCTGTCCGGCGCGGTCGTCTGGGCCGGCACCGACGAGCCCTTGACCCAGGACCAGGTGGAGGCCTCCCGGTCCGTCTGCGCGACCGGTTCCGCCTTTGACCTGCCGGTCTACGCCACCCCGATCGCCTTCGCTTATAATCTGCCTTCGGCCGGGCTGAACCAGGCCGGCCGCCACCTCAAGATGGACCCGGCCACCGTGGCGCGGATTTTCGACGGGCGCATCACCCGCTGGAACGACCCCCGCTTGGTCCGGCTCAACCCTGGGGTGGACCTGCCTGACTTGCCAATCACCGTGATTCACCGCTCCGACAAATCCGGCACCACCAAGAGCCTGACTTCCTACCTCAAGGCCGCGGCTGGCGACGCTTGGCCCCACAAGCCGGGCGAGAACTGGCCCAACGATGTGGGCCAGGGCGCGAAGGGCACCTCGGGCCTGGTGATGACGCTGACCCAGGCTGAGGGCACGTTCGGCTACGCCGACGCCGCCCAGACCACAGGCTTGGGCACGGTCGCGGTCAAGGTGGGCGAGGGATACGAACCGGCCTCGGCCAAGGGCGCCGCCAAGGCCCTGGACCACTCCTCCTTCCTGCCGCAGCCTGCGGGATCCTTGCGTCAAGTGATCGATGTGGACTACGCCAGCCAGACCCCGGGCGCCTACCCGGTCCTCCTGGTCTCCTACGACGTGGTCTGCCAGGCTTACAAGCGCGATCCAGACCGGCGTAAGGCCACGTTCGCCAAGGCCTGGCTGACTTACTTGGCCTCTGAGGACGGGCAGGCCCAGGCTGCGTCCAACGCCGGATCGGCCCCCCTGAGCCCGGCCGTGCGCGAGCGGATCATGGGCTCCGTGCGAGCGATCGAGGGCGCATGAGCGCGGGACGGGAAAGTCGGGATGACATGGACCGGTCGGATGAATCATTGAAAACCTCAGCGCCGCCCGAGCTCGCGGAGCCCGCACCATCCGGTAAGCGAGGCGGATCAGCGGATGGTGCGTCGTCGGGCCGTGTGGCCGATAAAGCCTTCAAGGCTTGCGCTTGGGGGGCAGGACTGCTGATTCTTGTGGCCTTGGCCGCTGTCACCCTCTTCCTGGTCTTGCGGGCCTTGCCCGCCTTCACCGGCGATCCGGCGGCGCGCGCCTCGGCCTTGGACTCCCTGTCCGGCGGGCGTGCCCACGGCTTCCTGTCGTACGTGGGGCCTCTCTTGTTCGGTACGGTCCTGATCGCAGGCCTGGCCCTGCTGGTCGCCTTCCCGATTTCGACCGGCATCGCCCTCTTCATCACCCACTACGCCCCCCGCCGCCTGTCCTCGGCGCTGTCGGCCGTGATCGACCTCCTGGCCGCCATCCCGTCAGTGATTTACGGCCTGTGGGGGGCGCTGGTCCTGGTGCCCGCGATCACCGGCTTCTGGGCATGGGTGGCGCGCTGGCTGGGCTGGATTCCAATCTTCGCTGGGCCCGCAGCGGCGCCCGCCCGCTCGGTCGCCACAGTCGCCCTGGTTCTGGCTGTCATGATCATCCCAATCATCAGCTCGGTGGCCCGAGACATCTTCGCTCAAGCACCCCGTCTCCAGCAGGAGGCCGCCTTGGCCCTGGGCGCCACCAAGTGGGAGACCATCCGCCTGGCCGTCCTGCCCTTCGGCCGTGCAGGGCTGATTTCCGCCTCGATGCTGGGCCTGGGCCGCGCCCTGGGCGAGACCATGGCCGTGCTGATGATCCTCTCTCCCGGCCTGACCTACTCGGTGCGCCTGCTGAGGGCCTCGACCAACCAGACCATCGCCGCCAACATCGCCGCCCAGTTCCCGGAGGCCAATTCGATGGGCGTGTCCACCCTGATCGCCAGCGGCCTGGTCCTCTTCGCCATCACCTTCCTGGTCAACTATCTAGCCCGGCGCATCACGCGGAAGGGGGGTGCGCGATGAGACAGTCGGACATAGCCAATCCCAAGGAGCTAAACCAGGTCTCCGATGACGGCCGCTCCGCGCGCGAACCGGGAGCGGAAACGGTCCCAGAGGCCAGGCCGGTCATCGACTTCGACCGCTTCCGCCCCACACGCTCCTCCATCCGGGCCCGCAAGCGCCACGACGGGGTCATGACCGCCCTGATCGCCTGCTCCTTCCTGATCGCCTTGGTCCCCCTGGCTTCGGTCCTGTGGGTCAGCGTCTCGCGCGGGGTCAAGCGCTTGAACTGGGATTTCCTGACCCACAACATGTCCGGCGTGGTGGGTGGCAACCCTACGGCCACCGGCGGCCACGGCGGCATCCTCCATGCGATCATCGGCACCTTGGAGGTCACGGCTGGAGCCATGGTCATCTCGGTGCCCATCGGGGTCATGTGCGCGGTCTTCCTGGTCGAGTACGCCTCCGGTTCCCGCTTGGCCCGCGCAGTCTCCCTGCTGGTGGACGTGATGAGCGGCATCCCCTCGATTGTGGCCGGCCTGTTCGCCTTCTCCATGTTCGCCGCGCTCGCGGGCCCCGGCACGGTCAACGGTTTCTCGGGTTCGGTGGCCCTCAGCCTGCTGATGGTGCCCACTGTGGTCAAGACCTCGGAGGATATGCTCCGGGTGGTGCCCGACGATTTGCGCGAGGCGGCTTACGCCCTGGGCGTCAGCAAGCAGCGCACGATCACCCGAATAGTCTTGCGCACGGCCCTGCCTGGCATCGTCTCCGGCGTGATCCTGGCCACCGCCCGCGTGATCGGCGAGACGGCGCCCCTGCTGATCGCTTCGGGCTTCATCGCCTCCACCAACCCGAACTTGTTCTCCGGGCGCATGACCACCCTGCCGGTCTATGTCTACAATGAGTTCTCCCAGGGGCTGGCGGTTTGCGGGCCCGGCGCGGTCCCGGGCTGCGTGGCAGGCATCCGCATGGAGCGGGCCTGGTCCGCGGCGCTCGCGTTGATAGTCGTAGTCCTCTTGTTGAACCTGCTGGGGCGCTTGGTCTCGCGGGTCTTCTCTGCGAAAGCCAGTGAATGATGATGGATTCAATCATGCGATTCTGCCTGCGCCAGCCCGGCGCGGGGGAGCGGGGCGCCCGGAGCGGCGCCGAGCGGAAGGCGGTGCGGTGATATGGGCCAGCGAATCGACATCAACCACCTGAACGTCTACTACGGCGACTTCCTGGCCGTGCAGGACGTGAACATGACCATACGGCCCAACCAGGTCACCGCTTTCATCGGGCCCTCCGGCTGCGGCAAGTCCACGGTCTTGCGCACCTTGGACCGGATGCATGAGATCACGCCCGGCGCCCGGGTCGAGGGCCAGGTGCTCCTGGAAGGTCAGGACTTGTATGCGCCGGATGTGGACCCGGTCTCGGTGCGGCGCGATGTGGGCATGGTTTTCCAACGGGCCAACCCCTTCCCGACCATGTCGATCCGCCAGAACGTACTGGCTGGCATCACGCTGAATAACAAGCGCATCTCCAAGTCGGACGCGGACGATTTGGTGGAGTGGGCCCTGCGCGGCGCCAACCTGTGGAACGAGGTCAAGGACCGGTTGGACAAACCTGGCGTGGGTCTGTCGGGCGGCCAGCAGCAACGTCTGTGCATCGCGCGCGCGGTCGCCGTGCACCCGCAGGTCCTGCTGATGGATGAGCCGTGCTCGGCGCTCGACCCGATTTCCACCTTGGCGGTGGAGGATTTGATTAACGAGTTGAAGCGGGAGTATACGATTGTGATTGTGACCCACAACATGCAGCAAGCCGCCCGCGTCTCCGACTATACGGCTTTCTTCAACCTCAAGGCGGTGGGACAACCCGGCCACCTGGTCGAGATGGACGATACCACCACGATTTTCTCCAACCCCCATGAGGAGGACACCGAGCGCTACATCTCCGGCCGTTTCGGCTGAGGGAGGAGTGTAGCAGCAGGGCGAGGAGGGGTGCGCGTCAGCCTTGCTTCCGCAAGCGCTGTGGGAGGCAGCGGTATGGGATGGCCCGGCGGCTGGGTGTGGCTGCCGGGCCTGTTGTGTGTTGGGGTTGCTTGGTTATTTGCTGCTGGTGGTGGGTTGGTTGGTGTGGTGGTGTTTGCGGGTGATGTGGTGGCTGGTGAGGGTGAGGGCGGTGAGGGTGGTGAGGGTGAGGAGGGTGGCTCCCGCGAGTTGTTGGGTGGGGGCGCCGCCTGCTTTGGGCAGGGTGTAGTAGTGGGTGTAGTCGTAGGTGAGGGTGTGGTTGGGTTGGGTGGCGCCGTCGAGGGTCCAGTGGATGGTGACGGTGGCTTGTCCTTCGGGGTGGGTTGGGCTGGTGGTGTCCCAGGTGTGGGTGGTGGGGTTCCAGGTGGGTGTGGGGGCGTTGGTGGGCTCGAAGGTGGTGCCGGTGATGGTGATGGCGCGTGTGGTTGGGGTGGGGGTGTGTCGTTCGGTGGTGGTGGTGTCGCCGAGTTGGCCGTAGCCGTTGGCTCCCCAGTTGTAGGCGTGGCCGTCCCTGTTGAGGGCGAGGCTGTGGTAGCCGCCGGCGCTGATGGCGGTCCAGGTGTCGGTGTTGTCGGCGGCCGGGCTGGCGGGCGTGGGTTGTCGTTGGTCGGTGGTGTTGTCGTCGCCGAGTTGGCCGTTGTTGTCGGCTCCCCAGTTGTAGGCGTGGCCGTCGCGGTTGAGGGCGAGGTTGTGGCTGTCGCCGGCGCTGATGGTTTTCCAGGTGGCGGTGTTGTCGGCGGCGGGGTTGACGGGCGCGGGCGTGCTGTGGGGGTTCGGGTCGTTGGCGCCGTCGCCGAGTTGCCCGTGGGTGTTGGCTCCCCAGCTGTAGGCGTGGCCGTCCGCGCGGAGGGCGAGGTTGTGGTAGCCGCCGGCGCTGATGGTTTTCCAGGTGGCGGTGTTGTCGGTGGCCGGGTTGACGGGGGCGGGCGTGTTGCGGTCGCTGCTGCCGCCGTCGCCGAGTTGGCCGTTGCTGTTGGATCCCCAGCTGTAGAGGCGGCCGTCGCTGCTGATGGCGAGGCTGTGGTAGCCGCCGGCGCTGACGGCGGTGAACCGCACGCCCGGGGGCGTGCTCACCCGCACGGGCGCGCTGCGGCTGGCGCGGGTGCCGTCGCCGAGCTGGCCGTTGAAGTTGTACCCCCAGGCGTAGGTGTTGCCGTCGGTGCCGATGGCCAGGCTGTGGAAGCTGCCCGCGCTGATTTGGGTGAACCGGAGGGGTTGGGGCGGGTCGGGTGGTGTGATGTGGACGGTGGTGCCGCCGGTGTCCGGGCCCCGGGTGGGGGTCATGGTGAACCGTGGGGTCCTCCATGTGGCGGTCAGGGTCAGGTCGTTTCTGACGGGTTGGGTGAAGTCCCAGGGGCTGCCGTCGGGTTTGGCCCACCCGTCGAACCAGTGGCCCGCCCAAACCGGGTCGGGGACCGGCCAGTTGATGGGCTGCGGGTCGTCCGGGTACGAGTACTGGCTGGCGGGCGGGGTTCCCGGCGCCCCGCCCAGTTGGAAGCTGACGGT